>JBBAPK010000001.1:0-33818 GCA_040400875.1 Burkholderiaceae bacterium
CTTCCGCTACGAACAGCGGAGTGCGAATATACATCGGAATCGGAAGAGATGTCAATTAACGCTATGTTTTAGGAGGCCTGCGCCGCCTAAAGCTAAACACCGGTTGATTTCGGCGAAGCCCTCGACTGTAGCAGGACAATGGTTCGACTGGTCGCTTCTTCCTGCTTGAGAGCCTCTACGTCTCGCGTGTGGTTCGGTCTGCCACCATCCCGCGCAACTTTTCGCACCCGTCCCAGACGTCTTCCGACTTAAACGACTCCCTGACCAAGCCGCTAAGTCGACGGCTGTCCGTACGCAAGACCATTTGTTTGATGGCCGAGACCTGCGCCGGGTGCATCGAAAAGTTTCGCAGCCCCATTGCGAGTAGAACCTCTGTGAACGCGGGGTCGCCAGCCATTTCCCCGCACACGCTAACGTCTTTGCCGGCGGCCCCGCACTGCCTGATAACCCCCTCTACAAGCCTCAGGACGGCGGGGTGCCAGGGGTCGTAGAGGTGGGCTACAGACTCATCTCCGCGGTCAATTGCCAACGTGTACTGGATGAGGTCATTGGTGCCGATTGAGACGAAGTCGAAGATCCTGAGGAAACTGGGCAACACCAAGGCGGCCGCTGGTACCTCGACCATCGCACCAATTTCGAGATCAGCAAACGGCTTCCCAGCTTCGACGAGTTGCTGCTTAGCCCGATCTATGACTTCCACCACTTGCGTCGCCTCACGAACATGGGCCAGCATCGGAACCAAAAGGCGGATGGGTCCGAATGCACTTGCTCGCAAGATCGCCCGGATTTGTTGCCGAAACATCGCTGGCTCCGACAGGCTCCAACGTATCGCTCGCAAACCTAGCGCAGGGTTCAGGCTGTGTTCATGGCGCAATTCGCCAATAGACATCCTGTCAAGCGGCTTGTCGGCACCAATGTCAACGGTACGAATGGTGACGGGCAAGCCCCGCATTGCCAACACAACTGACTTATAGGCTTCAAACTGCTCTTCCTCGGTCGGCAATTCGCCAGCCCGGTTCATGAATAGGAACTCGGTGCGAAACAGCCCAATGCCGACGGCACCAGAGGCAATCACCCCTTGCGCGTCCGTGGGCAGTTCGATGTTCGCCATGAGCTGTACGCGTTCGCCGTCCATGGTTACCGCAGGGGTATGCCGAAGTCGAGTTAGTTTTTCGCGCTCGAGTTCGCTTTTCCGCTGGCGGAACCGGTACTCCTCCAGAACGATGTCTGAGGGATTCACGATCACCAAGCCCTCGTCGCCATCAATGACGAGCAGGTCATCCTGCCTGATCACGCGACTCGCCTCTCGAGCTCCGACAACGGCCGGAATGTCTAAGCTGCGGGCGACGATCGCCGTGTGAGAAGTCTTGCCGCCGACATCCGTCACGAATCCCGTAAAGACGCTGCGCTTGAAGTGCAGCATGTCGGCGGGCGCAATGTCATTTGCGACCAGTACGAGAGGCTCAGCGCTCGAAACTGGAATCCGAATGGCGGCACCGCCGCCCACCACACTCAAAGTCGACACCCTTGACATTGAACGCAACATCCTTTCGACGACCTGCTCGACGTCCGCTTTTCTTTCGCGCAGGTAGTCATCTTCCATCTCATCAAACTGTCTGGCCAAGACCTCCAGCTGAGCGGCAAGCGCCCACTCTGCGTTGTAGTGCCGCTCGACGATCCACTGCTTCGTCGCCGAAATCAGGGCCTCGTCGTGCAAGAGCATCAGGTGAACGTCGAGTAGGGCGGACAGCTCGGATGGGGCGTCTGTCGGTAGGTCCTCTTGGAGGCTGGCAAGCTCTGCAGCAACCTCATCTCGCGCGTCACGCAAGCGAGTAATCTCTCGTTCGATTTCAGACCCATTGACAAAGTAATGGTCGACATCGATGCGGCTTGAAGAGACAAGCACGGCTCGCCCGATAGCAACACCCCGCGACACGGGCAGACCGAAGACCTGAAAGCTCATCCGGGCATGCTATCAGCGCACCTTGATGAGGCGTCAAGGGGTTGACACCCCAAGGACGGGCGTCATCAGCCAGTAACCATCGATTCACCTTGCAGTCATCAACGGCAGTCAAAGTGCGGACATGATTTATGAAACTCGCGCAAGTGCGCTCGGATCTGGGGCGAAGTTAGATACGAACCGGTCGGCTTTGCTGTCCGCCAATCGTGGTGATGCTGGCTTGGCCGAGTCTGTCAAGACCCACGGCCTTGAGGTTTTGTGGGCTCGCGACGAGAGCGAAGTGCGCGAGGCGCAACGCCTCAGGTACCAAGTGTTCGTTGAGGAGTTCGGGGCTCGCCTGAGTGCTCCCCTGGGCTCTCCTGAAAAACATGACGTAGACATATTCGACGCTTACTGCGAACACCTTCTGGTGCGTTGCCGCCGCAGCGACGATGGTGAACCGGGCCCGGTTGTCGGCACCTATCGCGTTTTGACCCCAACGGCATCGAAGCGAATCGGGGGCCTTTACTTCGAAACCGAGTTTGATATGACGCGGCTTCGAGCGCTGCGCCCGAGGATGGTTGAACTGGGCCGCACTTGCGTGCACCCAGAGTGGCGATCTGGTGGGGTGATCTTGGCGCTGTGGGGAGCTCTAGCAGGTTTCATGGAAAGAAACCGCCTTGACGTGATGGTCGGTTGCGCCAGCGTCAGCATGCAAGATGGCGGTCATTTCGCGGCAAGCCTGTGGCGCCAACTCAGCTCGACCCACTTGGCATCCATAAAGTGCCAAGTGCCCCCCCGCCTTCCCCTGCCTGTTGGAGATTTGAGACAGGACCTTCCCGTTGAAGCGCCGCCTCTTATCAAAGGCTATTTGCGCTGTGGTGCAAAAGTACTCGGGCCCCCAGCGTGGGATCCAGACTTCAACACGGCTGATTTCCCGATGATGATGCGTTTCGATGAAATGCCCACTCGCTACCGCAAGCACTTTCTGGGATCCTGAGCTGGCGGCTTATTTGCAAGCGCCAACGCTTCTTCGCTGAGTAAGGCCAAGGCCGGGGTCACTCAGCCTCACCGAACTTGTCATTGATCAGCGCGAGCAGAGCGTCCATTGTTGACTGCTCGTCGTCGCCGCTGACCTCAATTTGCACTTCGCTGCCCAAGCCAGCCGCTAGCATCATGACCCCCATGATGCTTTTCGCATTGACCGAGCGACCGCCGCGGGACATGGAAACGTCGCTGCGAAACGTGCCTGCTAGCTTGGTGAATTTAGCCGATGCTCTGGCGTGCAAGCCCAGCTTATTGCTGATGGTGACGTTGGCTCGAATCATGGGTGCCTAAAAGAGACGTTTGGTTTTGTGGTCGCGACACACTGACCTGTATGACCCCCTGCACCGCACCAGAGGCTGCGCGCTCCACAACCGAGTCCAGCCCTTCGTGGGCGTAACACAGCGACCGCCAAAGCATCGGCACATTGAGGCCGGCTACGACCTTGACCGTTTTGCTGTCGCAAGCAGATGCCAGTTTTTGCGCCACGTTGCACGGTGTGGCTCCGAACACGTCTGTCAGTATCAGCACCTCCTGAACAGACATTGCAGCCAGAAGCGCACTTCCCGCCACCTCTGCCTGCTCGAGGGTCAATTCGTTTGAGACGTCAAACGCAATCAGCGGTGTGGCGCAGTCTGGAAATACGTGGTCGGCAACCGCCTTCAATGCTGAAGCCAACGGCGCGTGGGCAATGATCAGGAATCCGGGCATGGGCGATCATTATCTGCAGTTGCGCTGGCCGCGAGGTCTGCTTCGATGAAGACGAGCTCGACGTTGCCAAAAAGCCGAATCTGAGGCCAAAAACAGTGCGGATCGCCACCACCCCACGGCGTGGCTGTCACGACGCGCTCAGGGCTGCGAAGAATGTCTCAGCGGCCTCGGCGTCGATACGCCCGCCCAGCATCGAGGCCTGATAAATCACCGTGCCGCAGACAAAAAAGACTGCCTCAGCGGTGATCGCCGAGCCGTCTTCGCGCGCACCCGTGGCCCTCACGCGGCTTGCGATGAGGTTGGGCGTCATGCCGGGGACTTTGGCGGGACCCACCTCGGCACGGGTCCCACCAACATTGCTCGCGAAAACCGCCTGCAGTTGGCGCAAGACGGGCTCCACACGCGACGGATCGCCAACACTCACGTGGCTCAGCGCGAAATTCGCCTCCCCCGCGGTGCACGACTCAAGGTGCATCTCCAACTTGACACCTGCGAGCAGCACCTGCCTGACTCGGTTTTCAGGTCGACAGGGAAACAGCGCCTTGACTTGGCCGTCCGCCACACGGACCTCCCGCCAGTCCAGGCTTGGGGAACACGATGCAAGCATCGTGGCGCCAACCACGCTGGCGCACAGCAGACGGCCCCGCCGCATTGACTGCACGGCATGGGCGCGTCGAGGCGTTGGAGCGGGTGTGGTTTCTAGCAAGGTCATCGGCATCACACCTAATTCAGCGACCCGAAAACGCTCTTCAGAACGTCGCTGCCCGCTGCCAGTGGATCCTTGCGGATCTTCTTTTCTTCTTCTGCCACCATCAGGTAAAGGCCATCGAGCGCCTTGCCGGTGACGTACTGCTGAACATTGGCGTCTTGCTTGTCGACCAACCCGAAGCCAGCCGCCCTGCCAGCCACGGCGTTGTACTTGTCCGCCAGCGACACTTTTTGCGTGGCTTGGGTGACGATGGGAAGGAACTTGACGCTGATCGGTTCGCGCGTCTTGGCCGCAAAGAAGTCGGTGACCGACTGATCGCCCCCGGACAGTATCTGCCGGCCGTCTTCAACGCTCATGTTCTTGACGGCGCTCAGCATCAATGTCTTCGCCTCCGGCACCGCCAACTCAGCAGCCCGGTTCATTGCTGTCACCAGTTCATCCACCGACTTGCCCTGACCGGCGAGTTGCAACAAGCTGGCCGACCTCTTGAGGAATCCGGGAAGCGGGATTCGAACCTTGGGGTCGCCCAGAAATCCGTCCTTCTTGCCGAGCACCGAGACCGCCGAATCCACGCCGCGCGTGAGCGCCTCGCGGATGGCGGACGCAGCATCGCGATTGCTCAAGCCCGAAGCCGCCAAGGCATCGGAAAAGCCGACGGTTGGCCCGCCTGTGCCCGCCAAAACCAGTACCGAAAAGTCTCTGCGATTCATTTGTCACTCCAGAAATCAGGGTGAACCGGTCAGCGCGCCTGATGCCCGCAAGCCCCGCGCCCGCGCGCTAGACGGCATCGGCCACACCAGCGGCGTACGCCTGCTGATCGGCGTGGTAACTGCTTCGCACCATGGGGCCCACCGCCGCGTGGGTGAAACCCATCTTCGCGGCCTCGGCCTCGAACATGCGAAACGTGTCTGGATGCACGTATCGACGCACCGGCAGGTGATGGCCGCTGGGCGCCAGGTACTGGCCGATCGTCAGCATCTCGATGTTGTGCGCTCGCATGTCGCGCATGACCTGAAGAATTTCCTCGTCGGTCTCTCCCAGGCCCAACATCAAGCCGCTCTTGGTCGGCACATCGGGCGCAAATGCCTTGAACTGCTTGAGCAGGTTCAGGCTGAACGCGTAGTCGGATCCGGGACGCGCTTCCTTGTACAGGCGTGGCACGGTCTCGAGGTTGTGATTCATCACATCCGGCGGTGCAGCCTTCAGGATGTCGAGCGCTCGATCGAGGCGGCCTCGGAAATCAGGCGTCAGGATCTCGATGCGGGTTCCCGGGCTCAGCGCGCGCACTTCGCGGATGCACTCGACGAAGTGCCCTGCGCCGCCGTCGCGCAGGTCGTCACGGTCCACGCTGGTAATCACCACGTATCGCAACTTGAGTGCTGCAATCGTCTTGGCCAGATTGAGCGGCTCGTTGACATCGAGCGGATCTGGCCGGCCATGGCCCACGTCGCAAAACGGGCAGCGCCGGGTGCACTTGTCGCCCATGATCATGAAGGTGGCCGTGCCCTTGCCGAAGCACTCACCGATGTTCGGGCAGGATGCTTCCTCGCACACCGTGTGAAGCTGGTGCTCGCGCAGGATCTTCTTGATCTCGTAAAAGCGTGTGCTGGGCGAGCCGGCCTTGACGCGAATCCAGTCTGGCTTTTTCAGCGTCTCGGCCGGAACGATCTTGATCGGGATGCGCGAGGTCTTGGCCTGCGACTTCTGCTTGGCGCTGGCGTCATAGGCAGACGGCTGCTGCTCGACGGGGGTCACGGAGTCAGACGACATCGGCGGCTTTCGAGGCAAGGGGCTGGGTTCAGGGCTTCAGGTGTCCCGCGAGGCGGTGACCAAGATGCCACGCAACGTCGGAAACGTCCACGTTCACGCCGAGTGTAGCCAGATCAACTGTTGCCAAACTTGCATAACCGCAAGGGTTGATGCGGCTGAAAGGCTCCAGATCCATGGCCACGTTCAGGGCCACGCCGTGGCAGGTGAAATGGCGGCTGACCTTGATGCCCAGCGCTGCGATCTTGCCCAGTCCCTTGAACGGATCTGGCGCCGCGATGCCCAGGCGATCGCGCGGCGGCACAGGCTCCAGCACAGCATGACCGAACGGGTCGTCAAGCCGCACATAGATACCTGGCGCACCCGGCACGCGGTGCCCCGTGACGCCGTAGTGCTCCAGCGTGCTGATCACGCAATGCTCCAAGCGGTAGACGTATTCCTTGACGTAGATGCCCAGCCGCCGAAGATCAATCAGCGGATAGGCCAGCAACTGTCCCGGCCCGTGATATGTCACCTGCCCACCGCGGTTGGTCTGAACCACCGGGATGCCCGCCGCATCGCGCAAATGCTCGGGCTTGCCAGCCAGCCCTTGCGTGTAGACGGACCGGTGTTCGCACAGCCAGATCTCGTCGGGCACTTCATCGCCCGGCACCGCGCGAGCTGCCGTGAAAGCCTGCATCGCCTCGATGGTGGGCTCGATGTCGACAAGGCCTCGGTAGACCAGCGCAGGCGAACTCATGTCGTCACGCCTGCGCTACAAAACCACCTTGACCATCGGGTGCGTGCTCATGGCGCGGTAGAGGTCATCGAGCTGCTCGCGGCTGGTCGCGGTGACGGTGACCGTGAGGCCCAGGTACTTGCCGCCCTTGCTCAGTCGTGTCTCAAGACTCACCGGGTCGACGCCCGGGTCGAACTGACGCGCGATGTACAAGACAGCCTCGGCGAAGCCATCGACATTTGCGCCCATCACCTTGATGGGAAAGGCCGACGGGTATTCGATCAGCGAAGACTCGGGTGGGATGTTCTGCATGGCCTGAAAAACGCTGGGGTGCCTGACAGGCTAGATCAGCTGGGCGTGCTTGGCACGCTGGTATGCCTCGTAAATCCGCGCATAGGCGGGGCCGGGCTTGCCGCGGGCGGCACCGTGGCCCACCGGCTCGCCATCGAGCGTCGTGATCGGCAGCACTTCCTTGGTCGCAGAACTGAGCATCAGCTCATCGGCAGAAGTCACCTCGCCCTCGGAGATCGGCCTCAGGTTGAAGGCCAAGCCCTCTTGCTCGCACAGTTCACGGATCAGCTCGTAACGGATGCCCTCGAGCACGTGCGCGCTCTTCGGCGGGCCGAGCACCGCGCCTTCACGCACCACCCACACATTGCACGATGCCGCCTCGGTGAGAAAGCCCTCGCGGAACATGATGGTCTCGACCGCGCCCTGATCGGCCGAGATCTGGCGAGCCAGCACGTTGCCCAGCAGCGAGATGCTCTTGATGTCGCCGCGCTCCCAGCGAAAGTCGCGCGCGCTCACGCAGGCGACGCCCTGGAGACGCTGCTCGGGGCTGGGCTGCTTCATGGCGCTCACCATCATGAACACCGTGGGCTCGATGCCGGCGGGCATCACATGATCACGCAAGGCCACGCCGCGGCTCACCTGGATGTAGATGAGCTGGTCTTCGCTGGCCTGGGCCTCAATCAAGCGCCGGCAGCGCATGAGCCAATCTGGACTTGAGTGCGGGTTGGGGATGCGCAGTTTGGTCAGGCTGCGCTCAAGGCGAGCCATGTGCTCGTCGAAGCGGAACAGGCGCCGGCCATAGACGGGCACCACCTCGTAAATGCCGTCGCCGAAGATGAAGCCCCGATCCAGCACCGAGACCTTGGCCTGGTTGAGTGGGGTGTACTCACCGTTGAGGTAGCACAGCGTGTCAGGAAGGGTCTGCATGTGTTGCCTTTCGATTACTTGATCCACAGCCGCAGGGTGTCCCAGAACCGGCCCAAGACTCCGGCCTGCTCCACCGCATCGAGCGCCACCAGCGGAGCCTCGATCACCGGCGCGCCCGCGGCGCTCACCACCTTGATGGTGCCCACGGTCTGGCCGCGAGAAAGCGGTGCCAGCAAGGGGTCGGCGCGCTCGATGCGCGTTTGCAGCTTGCCCGCCTCGCCCTTGGGCACTGTCACGAAGACCGCACCGGCGGTGCCCAGCGCGGCCTGAGCCGCCTTGCCTTGCCACACCGGCGCCGTGGTCACCGTCTTTCCCGCATCGAACAGCCGCACCGTATCGAAAGCGAGATAGCCCCAGTTCAACAACTTCTGGCTTTCATTGGCACGCGCTTCCATCGAAGCGGTCTTGAGCACCACGCTCAGCAAGCGGCGCGGCCCGCCGAGCTTGCCGCCCTCACCGAGGTTGGGATATTCGCGCTGAGCGCTGGCGATCAGGCAGTAGCCGGCCGCCTCGGTGAACCCGGTCTTCATGCCGTCCACGCTGGCATCCCTGCGCAACAGCAAATTGCGGTTGGGTTGCGAGATGCCGTTGTACTTGAACTCCTTCATCGAGTAATACGCGTACTCCTTGGGAAAGTCGCGAATGATGTGGCTGGCAATCACCGCGAGGTCTCTCGCGCTGCTCTTGTGACCCGGCTCGCTCAAGCCCGTCACATTCTTGAAGACGGTGTTCTTCAGGCCCCAGGCCTGCGCCTGACGGTTCATCATCGCCACGAAAGGGTCCAGCACACCGGCCACGCCCTCGGCCAGCGCCACAGCAGCGTCGTTGCCTGACTGCACGATCATCCCGCGCAGCAACTCATCTACGGTGGGCGTCATGGTGGTGTCGATGAACATCAACGAGCCCCCGCCCTTGCGCTCTTGCCAGGCGCGCGATGAGATCAGCAAGCGCTGCTCAAGCGAGAGCTTCTTTTCGTTCAGTGCACTGAACACCACATAGGCCGTCATCAGCTTGGTCAGCGATGCGGGGTCGAATGGCGTGTCGGCATCTCGCTCGGCCAGCACCTGGTTGCTGGTCAGATCGATCAGCAGGTAGCTGCCCGCGGCGATCTCGGGCGGCTGCGGCGCTTGCGCCTGGGCCGTTGAGGCACACACACCGAGCATGGCCAGCGAAAGCAACCCGCCACAGACGATGCGAAGGGGACGGGCAACAGCTTGCAAAAAGGTCATCGATGAGCCGCAGAAGATTCGGGGTGATTGGGAGTGTCGAGCCACTGCGCGCTAAGGCGCATCAGCGATCGCGCAAAAACTGATCAGACGCAAGACGCGCCGAGTTGTTCCATGACCACCCGCTTGAGCAGCGGCAACTGGCCATGGAAAAAGTGGCCCACGCCGGGAAAGACGATCACCGGCAAGGCCTGCGGCCTGGCCCAGTCGAGCGTGGATGCCAGCGGGACTACATCGTCAGCCTCACCATGGATGACCACGGTGTTGGCCGGCACGACAGGCACCCGCTGTTTCTGAGTTGAAGGGCCGACCAGCACCAGGCGCTCGGCGCGCTGCGCCTCAGGCAATCGGGATGCAGCTGCCGCAGCCACGAAGGCGCCGAATGAGAAGCCCGCTAGAAGCAGCGCTTGAGACGGCGCGCGGTGGTGGGCAATGACCGCCAGCGCATCGTCGACCTCGCCGACGCCGTCGTCCCACACGCCTGCAGACGCACCAATGCCGCGGAAGTTGAACCTCACCGTTTTCCAGCCCAACTGAACCAAGGCGCGTGACAGCGTTTGCACCACCTTGTTGTCCATGGTGCCGCCGAAAAGCGGATGCGGATGGCACACCACCGCAAGCCCCTTGGGCGCATCGGCGGGCCCGTCCACCACGCACTCGAGTGGGCCCGCCGGGCCGCTGCAGTGGCTCACCGACCCACCGAATCCGGCAGCA
The DNA here is from genome assembly GCA_040400875.1 of Burkholderiaceae bacterium. Classification (GTDB taxonomy): domain Bacteria; phylum Pseudomonadota; class Gammaproteobacteria; order Burkholderiales; family Burkholderiaceae_C; genus PBB1. The sequence goes on from JBBAPK010000001.1 coordinate 10,047, forward strand.
TCAAGCGCTCCACCGGCAGGCCGTTCTTGAGGTGCGACTCGATGATCTCGTCAATGTCGGACTCGTCGACGAAGCTGTACCAGACCGCCTCGGGATACACCACAGCCACCGGGCCGCCCGCGCAACGATCAAGGCATCCCGCCTTGTTGACACGCACCATGCCCGCACCCGACAGGCCTTCTTCCTTGATGCGCTTTTTGCAGTGCTCGAAACCCGCCTGGGCGTTGTGCAGGCTGCAGGCATCGGCGCCGTTGTCGCGCTGGTTCAAGCAAAAGAAGATGTGGCGGGAGTAATAGGTCATGGCTTCATTTTAGAGATGCCAAATCGGCGGGCCGCCCCATGGGCTGAAGTCACCTGTGATCGTCACGGGCCGCCACGTGGCTGAGCAAATAGGCCATTGCCGCATAGGGCCACAGCCACCCGACCCACTGCGCTGCGCCATTGAAGCGAATGAAACGGCCCTGCTCCCAAGCCTGCAGGCTTTCGGCGAAGTAGGCATCCGCCGGCGTCTGCGCCACCAGCGAGACGAGCGCGGTCAAGGCCATCAGGCCCAAAGCGGCTGCCGCGCGACGAGGCAGCCACGCCAGCAGCAGCGCAGCCAATCCGCCCAGCGCCAAGCCCACCGAAGCCGTCGGCGTGAGCCACGCCATCGCATGCTGGGGGCTGAAATTGAGCGCGGTGGACAAGGTCGTCGTGGCGATGCCGGTCATGCCGATGACCAGCACCATCACGCCACGCCGCCAGCCGCGCTGACACACCGACAGCGCCAGCAAGCACGGCGCCAGCAAACCAAGGGCCACGACCAGCAGCTCGCCTGCCGGTGGCAGCCCTGAGGAAAACATCTGGCCCCCGAACACGCCGGGCACCCAGTCGGCGGCGGGCGTGTCGGCCAGCATCTGCTCGATGGTCTCGCGCAGTTGTGACAGCACCCGACCCATGCCCAGCGGCAGCGGCGTCGGAAACAGCAGACCGGCCGGCCACAGCAGCAGCAAGGCCACGGCACCCGCGCTGCGATCGACAAACCAGCGCTCACGCCAGCGGTGCCATCGCTCAAGCAGCCCCGTCGCATGCAGCAGCAAACCCGTCACCGCGCCCACGAGCGCGCCGGCCGTGTTGATGGCGATGTCGACATTCGATGCCACTCGCGAAGGCAACGCGTTTTGCGTGAGTTCCAGCGAGAACGACAACCCCGCCGATATCAGCACCGCGAAGGCGAAAGCACCCGAGGTCGAACGGCCCAGCCGAATCTGCGCGGCAAAAAGCAGCAAGCCCAGCGGCACATAGCCCAGCAGATTGGCCAACAGGTCAAAGGCCGTCCAGTACCGCGGCCAGGGCAGGGTCAAAAACGCGAACGCAGACAGCGGCGGCCAGCGCCAGCCCTCGAAGGGGTACAAAGAGGCGTAGGCGATCAGGCCGACATAAAGCCATGCAAGGGGAATGGCCGAGCTTTTGTGGCGAACCATCGAGTCGCCGGGCTGTTCGCTCAGAAGGGCTTGACGACCACCAGCACCACGATGACGATCATCAGGATCACCGGCACTTCGTTGAACACGCGGTACCAAAGATGAGTGCGCTGGTTGCTGAACTGCTCGAACTTGCGCAGCAGCGAACGACACATGTGGTGATAGCCCACGGCGAGCAGCACCAGCAACAACTTGGCGTGCATCCAGCCACCTGAGTCAACGCCCCAGTAACCGATCCACAACCACAAGCCCAGACCCAGAGCGGGCAGCATCAGCAAGCTGGTGAAGCGGTAGAGCTTGCGCGCCATCAGCAGCAAGCGCTCACGCTCGGCATGGCTGTCAGCGGGAACCATCGCTAGGTTGACGAAGATGCGCGGCAGATAGAACAAGCCCGCGAACCAGCTGGCCACGAAGACGATGTGAAAGGCTTTGATCCAGAGCATCCGCAAATTATCGCGGCGCCAGCGCCGGCGTCACAGCGTGTCAACCCGCTGAGGGCGCGAGAGTCGTCCGAAAAATCTTCCGACTATCATAGGTTCGCGCTCGGTAGCGACGCGGTTTTGCTGCCAGTACGAGCGACACCTCGTCGCCTCGCAAGGGGCTTTCACCCCCCCATCACCGTTACCGCCGTGCACACACCACCCGCCTATCCAGTCAGCCGCCCGCGCCGCCTGCGCAGGGATGAATTCAGCCGTGCCATGGTGCGCGAGCACCGCCTGCATCCGAGCGACCTGATCCTTCCGGTGTTCGTAATGGAAGGCCACGGCCAGACGCAGGCCGTCGCATCAATGCCGGGCGTGAGCCGCATGACGCTGGACCGCTTGCTGCCGGTGGCCGAGGAGTGCGTGTCGCTGGGCATCTCGGTGCTCGCGCTGTTTCCAGTGATCGACGCATCGCTCAAGACCGAGGACGGCCGTGAGGCCCTCAACGACAAAGGGCTGGTGCCTAAGGTCGTGCGCGAGCTCAAGCGCCAGTTTCCTGAACTGGGCGTGATGACCGACGTGGCGCTCGACCCCTACACCAGCCACGGCCAGGATGGGCTGCTCGATGCCACCGGCTACATCGTCAACGACACCACGGTCGAGGTACTTCGGCAGCAGGCACTGGTCCAGGCCGCCGCCGGTGTGGACATCGTGGCGCCCAGCGACATGATGGACGGGCGCATTGGCGCGATCCGCCAGTCCCTGGAGTCTCACGGCCACGTCAACACCAGGATCATGGCCTACAGCGCCAAGTACGCGAGCGCCTTTTACGGGCCGTTCCGCGATGCCGTGGGCTCGGCGGCCAATCTGGGCAAGAGCAACAAGAAGGTCTATCAGATGGACCCCGCCAACACCAACGAGGCGCTGCGCGAAGTCGCACTCGACATCGCCGAGGGCGCTGACATGGTGATGGTCAAGCCCGGCATGCCTTACCTTGATATCGTGCGCCGGGTGAAAGACGAGTTCGGCGTGCCGACCTTCGCCTATCAGGTCAGCGGCGAGTACGCGATGCTCAAGGCGGCTGCGGCCAACGGCTGGCTCGACCACGACGCGGTGATGATGGAAAGCCTGCTGGCCTTCAAGCGCGCCGGCGCCGATGGCGTGCTGACCTACTTTGCGCTCGAAGCTGCCCGCTTGATGAAGGCCGGCTGAGCGGCCGCACCCACACGCCATGCAGGTCTTCCACATTCAGGGCGACCAGTTCACCGAGCTTCAGGAGTTGCCGGTAGAGCTGCCCGCCACCGGCTACTTCTGGCTCAACACGGGCCGCCGTGAATTCGAGGTCAACCTTAGCAGCATTCAGGCCGCGTTGCAGCGCTGGACTGGCGCTCAGGTGGTCGATCTGCACGTGGCCGACCTGCTCAACAACCAGCTGCCGTCGAACTTTGACTACACCTCGTGCTACGACGTGCTGGTGTTTCGCCGGCTGGCCGCCGGCGAAGGCAGCGCGGCGCTGTTTCTCGATGACAGCAAGGGCACCATGAGCTCGGCGAAAGAGGCTTTGGCGGCCATCGACACCAGCCCGGTGGGCTTTGCCATCTTTGACCGCGTGCTGGTGAGCATTCACCCTGCCGACTGTCAGGTGCGCGAGTACTTCGCCAACCGGTTCCAGCATCAGTTGCAGTCGGGGTCGAGCGACGCGGGCAGCGCCGATGTCCGCGTCGCAGCGCGGCTGCCAACCAGCCCGGCCGACCTGATGCTGCGCATGGTCAATCACATGGTCGACAACTACCTCGGCCTTCGACGGCTGCTCAGCCGACAGCTGGATTACCTGCAACAAGAGCTGTTCAACCCACGCAGCCCGTTTGACAACTGGCAGATGCTGCTCGACTCGCGCAACGCACTTCATCTGCTCGAAGACACCTGCGAGGACCAGCGCAGCGCCATCACCGAATGGATAGACGCTCTCGACGAGTGGCCCCCTGCGGCAGATGCTGCCGGACAGCGAGAGCGCGACTTGCTTCGGGTGCGATCGCGCGACCTGCTCGAGCACATCGGGCGTGTGCTTGGCCATGTGCGGCGCCTGGAGTCCTCAGCCGAGAGCGCGGTGCAGATGCATTTTTCGGCCCAGAGCAACCGCACCAACGACATCATGCGCACGCTGACCGTGTTGACCGCCATCTTTTTGCCGCTGAACCTGGTCACCGGCATCTTCGGCATGAACTTCGAGGTGATGCCCCTGCTCAAGCTCGATGCCGGCTTTTGGATCAGCATCGGTATGATGGTGATGATCGCCGCAGGACTGATCGGCCTCTTCCTGCGCAAACGTTACGTGGGCGGGTCTGGGGGCAAGGGTTGAACCGCGCGCCAGATTTGTCTCAGCGTGCGTAGGGGTCGGTAAAGCCCAGTTCTTTCAGCACCCGGGTTTCCTGTGCCTCCATCACCACGGCGTCTTCGTCACGCTCATGGTCGTAGCCTTGCGCATGAAGCGTGCCGTGGACGAGCAGATGGGCATAGTGCGCCTCGAGCGAGATGCCCAGCTCCAGTGCCTCGGCCTCGATGACTGGGGCGCACAGCACCAGATCTGCGGTCACGACAGGCTCGTGGGCGTAGTCGAAGGTCAGCACGTTGGTGGCATGGTCGCCATCGCGGTAATTGCGGTTGAGCTCGAATCCTTCGTTGGCGCCAACGACCCGTACGGTGATTTCACCCTCGCGCTGCAGCGCGGCACGAATCCAGCGTGCCACCCTGTGCCGCGGCAAGTGATCGCGGTGCGCACGCGCTGCGGCGTCGCGAGCGAACTGCAGCGACAGCGACAGCGCAGGTCGTGTAGCCCGGGATGCGCTCACACCGGCTCCGGGCGTGCGTTCTCGTAGGCGTCGACGATGCGCGCGACCAGCGGATGGCGCACCACGTCGGCCGACGTGAAGCGTGTGGTCGCGATGCCGCGCACCCGCCTGAGCACCCGCTCGGCGTCTATCAGCCCGCTCATCTGTCCGCTGGGCAAGTCGATCTGGCTGACGTCACCGGTGACCACGCACTTGCTGCCGAAGCCCACGCGTGTGAGGAACATCTTCATCTGCTCGGGCGTGGTGTTTTGCGCCTCGTCGAGGATCACGAAGGCGTTGTTGAGCGTGCGCCCGCGCATGAAGGCCAGCGGCGCGATCTCGATGGTCGCCTTCTCGAACGCACGCATGACCTTGTCGATGCCCATCAGGTCGTACAGCGCGTCGTACAGCGGGCGCAGGTACGGGTCGACCTTTTGCGCCAGGTCGCCGGGCAAAAAGCCCAGTCGCTCGCCGGCCTCGACCGCAGGTCGTGTCAGCACAATGCGCTGCACGCTGCTGCGCTCGAGCGCATCGACCGCGCAGGCCACCGCCAGATAGGTCTTGCCGGTGCCGGCCGGGCCGATGCCAAAGGTGATGTCGTGCGCCAGGATGTTGCTCAGATAGACCTGCTGAGTGGGCGTGCGCGCCGCCAGATCGGCACGGCGGGTGCGCAGCACCAAGGCCGGTGTGGCCGGCGCCGCAGCGGGATCGTCTTCAGAGGCGATCTCGGCCAGGCGCTTGCGCTGCGGCATTGCGCGGCCTGCACTGTCGGCGGCCGCCTCGATCAGCAACAGCTGAAAGGTCTCGGGTTCGAAGGGCTGCTGCGCCCGGTCGTACAAGGACTGCAACAGCGCCACCGCGCGCTCGGCCTGTGCCTTGCCGCCGTCGACACTGAACGACTCATTGCGCCGGGTGATGGTCACCTCGAGCGCTGATTCGATGTCTCGAAGCTGCTGGTCCATGCTGCCGCACAGATTGGCCAGGCGGGCGTTGTCGAGCGGGATGAAAGCGTGTCTGAGGATCAAGGCAATGGGGGAATGAGACGGAGCGTCGATTGTGTCTGCAAGGTCGCCGGCCACCCTCGTGACACCGGCCAGGCGGCCGCCAGGCATCCTGCACAATGATTCGCTATGCCGATGCGCCACCTCTTCAAGCTGCTGGCCCTGTGGCTGTTGCTTGCCACCGGGGCCGCGCAGGCGACCACCGTGTCGATCACCTCGGCCTTGTCGGTGGACGGCGGTGCAGGCCGCTTGCCCGCTGCCAGCGCCTTGCCGCAGGAAGTCAGCCTGCCTGACGACTGGTCAGTCACCCGCCCCGGTCATGAAGGCAGCGTGTGGTACCGCGTGCGCTTCAACGCGCCATCGGTCGCGGCAGACAACGAGCTGCTCTCGCTGTACATCGAGCACGCCTGCAGCAACCTCGACGTGCGCCTCAATGGGCGTCTCATCTTCAGCGGTGGGCGCATGACCGAGCCCGTGTCGAACCACTGCTATCGGCCGCTGCTCATCGCATTGCCTTTGGCGCTGGTGTCGTCGCAAGTCAACCTGCTGGACATCGAGGTGCGTGGGTACGCGCTCGGCCATGTGGCTTCGAGGGCCCGCGCGGGCGGTCTCTCGGCGCTGCAGATCGGTCCGCAATCCGAGCTCATGGAGGCTTACGCACGACGCAACTTCTGGAACATCATCACCGTTCAGGTCACCGGCATCGGCCTGCTGGCGCTCGGCGGCTTCTTGCTGGTGCTCAGCTGGATGAACCGCGAGGAGACCTTCTTGCTGCACTTCGGCTTGCTCATCGTCGGCTTTGCCTTGATGTCGATGCGGGTGTGGTGGAGCGACCTGCCGCTCAACGGGCGCACGGTCGAATTTGCAGCGGTCATGGTCTGGTCGGCGATGGCGGCCCTGGCGGTGAATTTCCTGCTGAGCCATGCCCGTACCGCGTCGAAAAAGGTCTCGGGCGCGTTGCTGCTGCAATGCGCTGTCGTGGCCGCCAGTTTGCTGTTCACATCGCCTGAGCGACTTTTCATGGTCGCCAGCACCTGGTTCGTGGTGATGGCGCTCGAAGTGTCGGCAGCCGTTGCCTGGTATCTGAAAAAACTCCATCAGGCCCGAAGCGAGGACTTCTGGCCCATGGCGCTGACGTTCGGCGCCATGGGCGTGCTGTTCTTGCTGGAGCTGGCGCTCCAATCAGGCATGCTGAGGCCGCTGGCCATCCACCCGTGGAGCGTTTTCTCGCCGCTGCTGCTGCTGGTCGTCGGCTCGCGGCTGTTGCTGCTGTTCGGGCGGGCGCTGCAAGCCGCCGAAATTAACCGGGCACAGCTTGAAGCGCGCGTGGCCGAAGCAAGCGCCGAGATCGAGCGCAGCTTTGCCCAGCTGTCGGCTCTGCGTGTCGAGCAAAGCACCGACAAAGAGCGCAAGCGCATTGCCGCCGACCTGCACGATGACCTCGGCGCCAAGTTGCTGACCATCGTGCACACCAGCGACAACGAGCGCATCTCGACCCTGGCGCGCGAAGCGCTGGAAGAAATGCGTTTGTCGGTGCGCGGGCTGACTGGCAAGCCGATGCAGCTGGCTGATGCGCTGGCCGACTGGCGAGCCGAAGCCGTCGCCAGACTCGGCCAGGCCAACATCGAGGCCGACTGGAAACTCCCCTCCGATGAATTGGTCCAGACGCTGTCAGCGCGGGCTTTCGTGCAGACCACGCGCATCCTGCGCGAGTCGCTCAGCAACATCATCAAGCACAGCGGCGCTTCGCAATGCAAGGTGCGGGTGACGACGGATGCCGAGAACTTCTTGCTGGTGGTGCAAGACAACGGCAAGGGCATTTCCCTGGAACTTGGCAGCAAGCTGGACAGGGGCCACGGCATCGCGAGCATGAAACACCGCGCCAAGCAGTTGCAAGGGCAGTGCCTGATCGAGTCCGCGCCAGGCTACGGCACGGCGATCCGGCTCACGATCCCCTTTTGATTGCAGGCTGATTCGCCTGCGGCGCTCAGGCGCGCAGACAGATGGCCGATATACCCGTGGAACGGAGGTTTCTCATGGCCCACAACATCCTGCTGCTTGAAGACCTGCCCGAAATTCGGGCCTGGATGAAAGCTCTCGTGACGCGGGTGTTTCCGAAATCTTGCATCCACGAAGCGGCGCTGGTGCAAGACGCGCTGGGCCTGACCGCGTCCATCAAGTTCGACCTGGCGCTGCTCGACCTCGGGCTGCCCGACGGCTCGGGCGTCGAGGTGGTCGAAGCCCTGCGTGATCGGCAGCCCGAAGTGCAGTCGGTGGTGGTGACGATCCACGATGACGACGACCACCTGTTTCCTGCGCTGCAGGCTGGTGCCTTTGGCTACCTGCTCAAGGATCAGCCTCGCGAGTTGATCGCCGATCAGTTGCGGCGCATGAGCGCGGGCGAGCCGCCGCTGTCGCCATCGATCGCCCGACGGGTGATCTCGCACTTCGCCGCTCAAGCCGTGCGCAAGCCCTCTTCGTCCAGCAAAGCAGCAGCCGTGGTGCTGACCGAACGCGAAACCGAGGTGCTGGTGCGGGTGTCCAAGGGTTACACGCTGCCCGAGATCGGCGACCAGTTGAACCTGTCGCGCCACACGATTGCCGACTACGTCAAACAGATCTACCGCAAGCTCAACGTGACTTCGCGCGCTGAAGCCGCCGTCGAGGCGCATCGCCTGGGCCTGGTGGGCGAGTGAGCACAACCGCGGCCGGATAATCGGCCAATGATTGGACGTCTCACCGGCACCCTGGCTGAAAAATCGCCGCCGCAGTTGCTCATAGACGTCAACGGCGTTGGCTACGAAGTCGACGTTCCCATGAGCAGCTTTTACAACCTGCCTGGCTTGGGTGAACGCGTCACGCTGCTCACCCACTTCATCGTGCGCGAAGACGCGCAGATCCTGTTTGGCTTTCTCACCCACGATGAGCGCCAGACCTTCCGGCAGCTCATCAAAATCACCGGCGTGGGTCCGCGCATGGCGCTGTCGCTGCTGTCGGGACTGAGCGTGGGCGAGTTGGCGCAGGCCGTGGCCCGCCAGGAAACCGCGCGATTGGTCAAGGTGCCGGGCATCGGCAAAAAGACCGCCGAGCGGCTGCTGCTTGAGCTCAAGGGCAAGCTCGCAGATGCACTCGCAGCGCCCGCCACCGTGGCCAGCGATGCGCAGGCCGACATCCTGCAAGCGCTCATCGCCCTGGGCTACAGCGACCGCGAGGCCGCCGCCGCACTCAAGAGCCTGCCATCCGATGCCAGCGTCAGCGAAGGCATCAAGCTCGCGCTGAAATCGCTGGCCTGAGCCCACGCTGACCGACGCGGTCGGCCGCGAACCGTCAGTGCGAGTGCTGTGTGCCAGGCGCGGCCGCACCGCTCGGTGCGGAGACGGGCTCGACGTGCACCATCACTTCGACAGTGCCGGCCTTCTCGAATTTGAGCGTCATGGCGAACTTGTCGCCGAGCTTCAGTGGCGCCTTCAGGCCCATGAGCATCAGGTGAAAACCGCCGGGCTTGAACTCCACCGTCTGGCCGGCGCTCAGATCGACGGCATCGACCTCGCGCATGGTCATCACGTCGCCGTCCATGGCCATGGTGTGCATCTGCACCGCTGCGGCCACGGCGGTGGTCGCCGACAGCAGCCGGTCGGCCGCACCTTTGTTGACGATTTTCATGTAAGCACCGCCCACCTGTTGCCCGGCCACCGTGGGCCGCGCCCTTGGATCATCGATGCCGATCGAGCCGATCTTGTAGCTGTGGGCTGAGGCGGCGAGGCTCGCCAGCATGAGGGTGGCTGCGCACATCAGGCGGCGAATGACATCGGTGGGCATGGGAAAAAGACTCCGAACGAATGGGCGCTGGGTTGCGCGATCGCAGCCTACCTCATGAGGCCAGCCGCGAGGCGATGTCGATAATGCGTCATGAGCATCCAGACCGATGATTTCGAGCCTCGTCGCGTGGTCAGCGCGGCCAGCGCGTCGCCCAACGAGGACGCCATCGAACGCGCACTGCGCCCCAAGGGGCTGGACGAATACGTCGGCCAGGTCAAGGCGCGCGAGCAGCTTCAGATCTTCATCGGCGCGGCGCGCATGCGCAGCGAGGCCATGGACCACGTGCTGCTGTTCGGCCCGCCGGGTCTGGGCAAGACCACACTGTCACACATCATCGCCAACGAGCTCGGCGTCAACCTGCGTCAGACCTCGGGCCCGGTGCTCGAAAAGCCGAAAGACCTGGCGGCCATCCTGACCAATCTCGAGCGCAACGATGTGCTGTTCATCGACGAGATCCACCGCCTGAGCCCGGTCGTCGAAGAGATCTTGTACCCCGCGCTCGAGGACTACCAGATCGACATCATGATCGGCGAGGGCCCGGCCGCGCGCTCGATCAAGCTCGATTTGCAGCCGTTCACGCTGGTGGGCGCGACCACCCGCGCGGGCATGTTGACCAACCCCTTGCGCGACCGCTTCGGCATCGTGGCCAGGCTCGAGTTCTACACGCCTGACGAGCTCGCGCGCATCGTCAACCGCTCGGCTGGCTTGCTCAAGGTGCCCACCGATGCCGAAGGCGCTTTCGAGATCGCTCGCCGCTCGCGCGGCACGCCGCGCATTGCCAACCGGCTGCTGCGCCGGGTGCGCGACTACGCCGACGTCAAGGGCGACGGTTGCATCACCAAGCCGCTGGCCGATTTGGCACTGGCCATGCTCGACGTCGACCCGCACGGCCTCGACGTGATGGACCGCAAGCTGCTCGAAGCGGTGATCCACCGCTTCGATGGCGGGCCGGTCGGCCTCGACAACGTGGCGGCGGCCATCGGCGAAGAGCGCGACACCATCGAAGACGTGATCGAGCCCTACCTCATTCAGCAGGGCTACCTGCAGCGCACGCCGCGCGGTCGCATCGCCACGCTGGCGGCGTACCGGCATCTGGGTGTGACGCCACCGAAAGGCGCGCTGGGCGCCGACCTGTTCGGCGAGTGAGCCGGCGGCCGGCAGCGGCCTCAGATGCCCGGTGAGATCTTGCCGTCCGACGATTCGTCGCGCGCAGCCTCATCGAGGTGCCGCGTGTCGCTCCAACCCACCAGCGTGAAACCCTCGGGGCTGTAGAGCAACCGGTTGATGCTGGCATTGCCCAGCGCCCAGGAACGCGGTGCATGCAGATCGACGCGGGTGGCCGCGCGGTACAGGCAGTCCATCACCCCGCCGTGGGCGACGATGGCAATCGTCTGGCCGGCGTGGGCAGCGGCCCATCGTGCCACCGCGCCGATGCAGCGCGCATGGAACTCGCGCAGCGACTCGCCGCCCGCGGGCGCGAAATCAGGGTCGCGTTCACGCCAGCGGCGCGCCGCCTCGGGCCAGTGGGCCTCAATGTCGGCATGGGTCAGGGTCTCGAAGTCGCCAAACGCCCGCTCGCGCAAACCGGGGTCGGCCACGATGGGCGCGCCAATCACCTGAGAGATGGCTTGTGCGGTCTCGAAGGCGCGCTGCAGGTCGCTCGCATAGATCGCATCAATGCCCTCGTCGCGCAGCGCGGCGGCCACGCATTGCGCCTGGGCCCGGCCGACGTCGTTGAGCGCAATGTCCTGGTGGCCCTGCATGCGCGAGACCGCGTTCCACGCCGTCTCGCCGTGGCGCACGGCAACGATGCGGGTCGCCTCGCTCACCCCATCAGACACCCCAGACCACCGCCTCGCCGGCGGCATGGCAGCGCCTGAACATCTCGATCATGGGCCAGGCACGCTGGCGCAGGCTGATGCCGGTGGCAGCCGCCAGCGCGCGGCCTTCGGCCTTGGCTTGCTGTTCGGCCTGCTGGCGCGCGGCCTCTTGTGCGGCAACCGCGTGTTCGAGCGCGGCGATCGCCGCAGGCATGTCGGCGACTTCGACGATGCCCGCGGCAGCGGGCTCCTTGCCGATCACGCGCAGCAGGTGATCACCCGTGGCGGCGAGCATGATGAGATCGCCGGTGACTTTCGACTTGAACTTGTACATGGGCCCCACCCTTCGAACCAGTCCTTGAATGTGAGCTGGATTGTGCGTCGCAGCACGGCGGCGCAGGCGCGATCAGGCCTCGGGCTTGGCCTTGGCGCGGGCGGGCGCGCTGGCGGTCGGCTTAGCCGCCGGTCGCGCGGCGTCCATCATCGATTCGAACGACACCACGTCGATTGCCGGCGACTTGATGAAGCCCTGGAACTGCTGGCAGCCCAGCTGCTTCATGAACTGCAATTGCGCTTCGGTTTCCACGCCTTCGGCGATCAGCTCCAGTCGCAAGGCACGCGCCATGTTGGCGATGGCGCGCACGATGCCGGCATCGCTCTCGTCGCCAGGCAGGCCTTTGACGAAGCTGCGGTCGATCTTGAGCCGACCGATCGGGAAGCGTTTCAGATAGGCCAGGCTCGAGTAGCCGGTGCCGAAGTCATCGATCGCCAGCTTGACGCCCAGTTCGGACAGGCCCTGCAGGCGCTGCATGGCTTCTTGCGCGTCCTGGATCAGGATGGATTCGGTGAGCTCGAGCTCGATGCACTGCGGCTCAAGCGCGAACTCGGCCAGCGCCGTCGCCACGCTTTGCACGAAGTCGGGCTGCTGGAACTGCAGCGCAGACACATTGACCGAGATCAGCAGCCGGTAGCCCTTGTCGCGCCACAGCGCGGCTTGCTGCACCGCCTGGCGCAGCACCCAGGCGCCCAGCGCCACGATGAATCCGCTGCGCTCAGCCACCGGGATGAGCTCGGCTGGCGTCACCTCGCCGAGTTCGGGGTCCCGCCAGCGCACCAGCGCCTCGGCACCCACGATCTCGCCGCTGTAGACATCGACCTGCGGCTGGTAATGCAGCCTGAACCGACCCGCCACCAACGCCTGGCGCATGGCGTGGTCGAGCCTCATGCGATTGCGCAACTTCGAGGTCGACGCATCGCGTGCCTGATGGAAACGGAACGCGTTGCCACCTTGCTCCTTGGCTTCGTGCATGGCGTCGTCGCACGCTTGCAGAAGTTCGTCGGCCGAGTTGCCGTCGCCCGGATACAGGGCCATGCCCACGCTGCAGGTCACGGTGAAGCTGAGCTCTTCGAGCATGAACGAGCGTTGCATCACCTCGAACAGCCTTTGCACGCTGCGCTCGGCACCGGCCACATCGGCGTGGTGCACCAGCATCACGAACTCATCAGCGCCCAGCCGGCACACGGTGTCGACCTGACGCAGTGTGCTCAGCAAACGCTCGGCCACGTCGCTCAGCACACGATCGCCCAGGCCGCGGCCCAGCGTGTCGTTGATGTGCTTGAAGCGGTCGAGGTTGAGAAACAGCAGCGCGAAAGGCATGCCGTCGCGCTGCGACAGTGCCAGCGCATGCTCGATGCGGCCGAGCATGGCGCGGCGATTGGGCAGGCCGGTCAGCGCGTCGGTGTGAGACAGCAGATCGATGCGCCGATCGGCCTCGATGCGCTCGCTGATGTCGCGAAACGAATAGACGCGGCCGATGGTTTGCCCGCGGCTGAGTTGCGGCCGACTGACCCGCTCGAGCACGCGGCCACCGGTGATGCTGATCACATCGGTCGAAGAGGCCTGCGCAGACGCCTCGATGGCGCTCAACCGGCGCGAATACACCACGGGCTCGCTCACGCGCTGCTGCATCCACTTCTGCACCAAGCTGCCATCGGGTTGGGCCAGCAGGCTTTCGGGCACATCCCACAGCGCGGCAAAGCGGCGGTTGAAATTGCGCACGCGGCCCGTCAGATCGGTCACCAAAATCCCGTCGTGGGTGGACTCGAGCGTGGCGGTGAGCTGCGACACCTGATCGGCCAGTGCGCTCTCGGCCTGCAGCTCCTGACTGCGGTCGTGCATCACGATCATGAACACCGATTTTTCGCCCGTCAGCCTAAGGTAGGTGATGCGCCGGCGCACGGCCACCAGCGCACCGTCGGCGCGGCGCAGCCAGGTTTGCGAGTCAAGACCCTCGCGCACGCCCAGCGCGGCCTGCTGCCAAAACGCGACATCCTCGGGCGTTGCCGCCAGATCGACCACCGGTTGACCGCGCAGCGTCAGCACGTCAACGCCCAGCAAGGCGGCCGCCGGCGCGTTCACGGCCATCACGCTCAGGCTGGCGCCATCGACCAGCACCACCGCATTGAGCAGCCCCTCGATCAGCGAGCGCAGCGGCGCCAGCGCAGTGTCTTGTGCCCGCTCGCGCGCGGTGGGCTCCAGCGGTGCGGCCAGGCCGACCCTTTGCGAAGCCATCGAGGCCGATGCGAGCGACGCCGCAGGCGGCACGCGAAGCACCCTCACTTGACGTTCCTCAGATCGGCCGTCGGCTCGAAGAAGTAGTTCATCCGCGGCTGCGGCTCCAGATAGGCCAGTACGGCCTCGGGCAAGGCCGACGGCTTGAAGCTGCGCCGGATGCCAAGACCCGGCACTGTCTCGAGGTCGAGCACGCGAGCCTCTTCGCGCGGCACTTTCGGGTCATGCACGACCACCCGCGGACGCAAGGTGCGCGAGGAGTTGACGCCCACCACCAGCGCGTAGCGGTCGTCGGTGAGTTGCACCACCGAACCTGCCGGATAGACGCCCATCATCTTGATGAAGGCGCCCAGGATGGCGGTATCGAACTGCTTGTGGTTCTGGGTGAACAGGTGCGCCACCGCCTCGTGCGGCGTGATCGACTTGGCCGGGTTGGTTGGGTTGCACAGGTTGTCGTAGACATTGACCAGCGCCACGATGCGCGAAAGCATGTGCGTACGCTCGGTGCTCAGACCGAGCGGGAAGCCATGGCCGTCGCTGCACTCATGGTGCTGGGCGATGATGGTCGCGGCTCCATCGCTCAAGCCCAGGCGCTGGGCATGAACGCTGCCGCTGGCCACGTGGCTTTCATACAGGCTGATCTCAGCCATGTTGAAGTGGTCTTCACGGTGGCGATAGCGATCCGGCAATTCAGACTTGCCTACGTCGTGTAGCAATGCGCCCAGCCCCAAGTCGAGCATGTCGGACTCGCACAGCGCGAAATAGCGGCCCATCAAAAGCGACAGCACGCTCACGTTGACAGCATGGTTGCTGACGCGGTCGCCCGCGGTCTGGCCGAGCAACTGGATGCACATGTCCTCGGCGCCCATCATCTTGCCGACCAAGCCGCGGGTCAGTCCCTCGGCGATGAGTCGCGCTTCGGCGGGTTGAGCCGCCACCTGATCAAACACGCGACGCGACGCCTTGGCTGCCTCGCTGAACTGGCGCTCGCCGCCGTTCAATGCCCGGGTCGTCGTGGCCGACACTTCGCGACGTTGACGGCGATCGGCAGCCGAGCCCCGGCGATCTGCGGTGACGTCTGGCGGCAGGGGTTTGTCCGGCGTTTCGTCCGGGGTGTCGGCTGGCGTCCAGCGCACCTTTTCGATCCCCAGCGAGCGCAGCGTGGCGATCTGGTCAGGGCTGGAGATCTTGAAGCTCGAGCGCGGAAACGGGTGTGACATCCATCCACCGTCCAGGTGGATGAGCATGCCCACGTTGAGCGCGGAGACCTCGATGGTTTCTTGGGTGTTGGCTGGATTCATGGGGAACCGCGCGGCAAAGGTGTCGCCGCGTATTCCCGTTTTCGGCAGCAGATCGCACCACTTGAGCGCGGCGCGCGTATCGCGCAGCCGGCTTCGAGGTGCGCCGCCCGGTCAGCGCACCGGCTGGATGTCGGTGATCACCATTTTTCCGCCGTCAGCCACGACCATGAACCTGATCTTGTCGCCGGGCTTGAGGTTGGTCAGCAGGCCCTTGTCCTTGACGGAAAACACCATGGTCATGCCCGGCATGTCCATGTGCTTGATGTCAGCGTGCTTGATGGTGATCTTGCCGGCATCGAGATCGACCTTGCGCACCTCGCCGTCGGTCATGGTGGGCGTTTGCACCATGTCCATCTTGCTGTGGTCCATCATGGACTGGGCGAAGCTGGGCATGGACATGGCCGCAGCCAGGGCCACCGCAGAAATGGCAAGCGTCTTCTTGATCGTGTTCATGGCGTCCTCAAGGGCAAGGGTCAAAAGGCAGGGTTGCAAGGTGCAGTACGAAAGGCTACCCGAGCGGCGCTTGTACCGGCGGCTCTGCGTCGATGGCCCTGCGGCCCCGCCGGCGATGCAGCAGGTACCAGGCCGCCGGCATCACCAGCATGCTCAGCAGCGGCGCTGACACCATACCGCCCACCATGGGCGCGGCAATGCGTGTCATCAGCTCGGAGCCGGTGCCGCCGCTCCACATGATGGGCAGCAAGCCGGCCATCACCACCGCCACGGTCATCGCCTTGGGCCGCACGCGCAGCACCGCGCCTTCGCGTATGGCCGCCAGCAGCGTGTGCTCGTTGTCGGGCTCGCCGGCATCAAGCCGGTGCTGCAGCGCGTTGTTCAGGTAGAGCTGCATGACCACGCCGAACTCGGCGGCCAGCCCCGCCAGCGCGATGAAGCCCACCGCCGTGGCCACCGAGACGTCATGTCCCAAGGCCCAGACCAGCCAGAAGCCCCCGATGAGCGAGAACGGCACGGTGACCATGACCAGCGCCGCATCCCTGAACGAGTGAAACAGCAGGTACAGCAGCACGAAGATGACCGCCAGCGTGGCCGGCACGACCAGCTTGAGCCGCTGCGTCGCGCGCTCGAGATACTCGAACTGCCCCGACCACGAGACGGCGTAGCCCGCCGGCAAGGCCACCTGCTTCGCCACGGCGGCCTGCATGTCGCTCACCACCGAGCGCAGGTCACGCCCGCGCACATCGACGTACACCCAGCCCGACAGCCGCGCGTTCTCGCTGCGCAGCATCGGCGGGCCGTCGTCGAGGCTCAGCCGCGCCACGTCGCGCAGCAGCACGGTGGCACCGGTGGGCGTCACGAAGGGCAGTTCGCGCAGCTTGTCGAGCGAATCGCGGATCTCGCGCGGGTAGCGCACGTTGATGGGAAACCGCTCGCGGCCCTGGATGACCTCGCCGACGTTGTCGCCGCCGATGGCCGTCGACACGACGGCCTGCACGGCCGCCACCGACAGGCCGACTCGTGCGGCGGCCAGGCGGTCGACATCGACATCGATGTAGCGCCCGCCGCTCAAGCGCTCGGCCAGGGCCGACGACACACCGGGCACGTCTTTCACCGCCGCTTCGATCTGGCCTGTGAGGCGATCTAGGGTGGGCAGGTCCGCGCCAGAGACCTTGACACCCACCGGGCTCTTGATGCCGGTGGCCAGCATGTCGATGCGGTTGCGGATCGGCGGCACCCAGATGTTGGAAAGCCCGGTGACCTTGACGGTGCGGTCGAGTTCTTCGATCAGCTTGTCAGGCGTCATGCCGGCGCGCCACTGGTCGCGCGGCTTGAACTGGATGGTGGTCTCGAACATCTCCAGCGGCGCGGGGTCGGTGGCCGTGTCGGCACGGCCGGCCTTGCCAAAGACGCGCGCGACTTCGGGCACCGTCTTGATGAGCCGGTCGGTCTGCTGCAGCAGCTCAGCCGCCTTGGACGCCGACAAGCCCGGCAGCGCAGAGGGCATGTACAGCAGATCGCCTTCGTCGAGCGCTGGCAGGAACTCACCGCCCAAGCGCGACAGCGGGATCACCGTGAGCGCCAGCAGCATGGCCGCGAGCAGCAGCGTCGCCTTGGGAAAGCGCAACACCGCCTCGAGCAGCGGGCGGTATGCGGCGATCAGCCAACGGTTGAGCGGGTTGCGGGTTTCGTGCGGAATCCTGCCGCGAATGAGGAAGCCCATCAGCACCGGCACCAGCGTGACCGACAGCACCGCCGCGGCGGCCATCGAGTAGGTCTTGGTGAACGCGAGCGGCGCGAACAGCCGGCCTTCCTGCGCCTCGAGCGTGAACACCGGGATGAACGACAGCGTGATCACCAGCAGCGAAAAGAAGAGCGCCGGCCCGACCTCGACCGACGCGTCGGTGATCACGCCCCAGCGTTCGCGCAGCGTGGGCGGGCGCTGGTGCTGTGTCTCGAACGCTTCGAGGTGCTTATGCGCGTTCTCGATGAACACGATGGCCGCATCCACCATGGCGCCCAGCGCGATGGCGATGCCGCCCAGGCTCAGGATGTTGGCGCTCACGCCCTGCCAGTGCATCACGATGAACGCGGCGAGCAGCCCCACCGGCAGCGTGATCACCGCGACCAGGGCCGAACGCAGGTGGAACAAAAAGATCACGCACACCAGCGCGACGACGATGAACTCCTCAACGAGCTTGTCGCGCAGGTTGTCGACGGCGCGGTCGATGAGCAGAGAGCGGTCGTAGGTGGTGACAACCTCGACGCCCGGCGGCAGGCTGGGCTTGAGCGCATCGAGCTTGGCCTTGACCGCCTCGATGGTGGTGCGTGCGTTCTTGCCCGATCGCATCACCACGACACCACCGGCGACCTCGCCCTCGCCATCGAGCTCGGCGATCCCCTGGCGCATCTCGGGGCCGATCTGCACGAAGGCCACGTCCTTGAGCATCACCGGCGTGGCGCCGGAAACCGACACCGCGATCGCGCGGAAGTCATCGAGCGACTGCAAAAAGCCGCGCGAGCGAACCATGTACTGCGTCTCGGCCAGCTCGACCACCGAGCCGCCGGCCGACTGATTGGCGTTGTTGATCGCGTCAATGACCATGGCCTGGGTCACACCGAGCGCGCGCATCTTGTGCGGCTCGAGCACCACCTGGTACTGCCGCACCATGCCGCCGATGCTCGCCACCTCGGCCACGTCCTGGACCGTCTTCAGCTCGTACTTCAAGAACCAGTCGTTGAGCGCGCGCAGCTGACCGATGTCGTGCTGGCCGGTGCGGTCGACCAGCGCGTACTCGTAGATCCAGCCCACGCCGGTGGCGTCGGGGCCGAGCGACGCCTTGGCGCCGGCCGGCAGCCGCCCTTGAACCTGGTTGAGGTACTCGACCACGCGCGAGCGCGCCCAGTACGGGTCGGTCTTGTCGTCGAACAGCACGTAGACGAAGGAGTCGCCGAAAAACGAATAGCCGCGCACCGTTTTGGCGCCGGGAACGCTGAGCATCGTCGTGGTCAGCGGGTAGGTGACGAGGTCTTCGACGATCTGCGGCGCCTTGCCCGGATAGGGCGTGCGGATGATGACCTGGGTGTCTGACAGGTCGGGCAGCGCATCAAGCGGCGTGCGTGCCACCGCCAAGAGCCCGGCCACCACCACCGCCACCGTGGCCATCAGCACCAGCAGGCGGTTGCCCACCGACCAGCGTATCAACGCGCCTATCACTGGGCGCCGCCCAGCCGCTGCACCGTGACCAGCTCGTAGTCCATGGCGCCGCCCTTCTTGAACTCGAAGCGCACCCTATCGCCGGGCTTGACATCACCAAAGGCCGCCGGATCGGGTTTGCCAAAGCCCATCGTCATCGGCGGCCACTTCAGCGCGGCGACGGGACCGTGGGAGATGGTGATGCCTTCGGCGTCGACGCTTTCGACCTGGCCTTCGCCCCCATAGAGCGCGGGCTGCGACTCGGCCGGCGCCGGCTCGGTCATGCGGCCGGTCACCGAGCGCAGCCTGGCTTCGGAGTCGATGAGGAACTGCCCACTGACGACCACCTGCTCGCCTTCGCGCAGGCCCTGGGTCACCTCGAAGTCATCGCCGATCTCGAGACCCAGGCTGACGTCTCGGCTGTCAAAGGCGCCGCCGTCCCTGCGCACCAGCGCCACGGCGCGCTGGCCGGTGCGGATGACCGCCTCAGACGGCACCAGCAGGCGCGATGCGCTGGGCCCGGCGATCTGCAAGCGCAGCAGCATGCCGGGGACCAGCCGCGCGCCGGTGTTGTCGACCTCGAAGCGAGCCTGCAGCGTGCGGCTGCTGGCGTTGATCTGCAGCAGGATTTCTGTGAGCTCGCCACTGAAGGTTTGTGCCGCATCGGCCTGCAGCACCGCCTTCACGCGCTGGCCGCGCGACAAGCGCGCAGCCTGGGCTTCGGGAATCTCGGCCACGGCCCACACCCGATCCAGACCCGAGCTGCGAAAAAGCGTCGTGCCCGCCGACACTGCCGCGCCCTCGCGCACGCCGAGCTCGCTCACCACCCCAGTCACCGGCGAGACCAGCGTGTAGCGCGCCTGCGCGGTGCCCGCCTGCTCGGACTGGCGGATGAGCGAGTCGGGAATCGACATCGCGCGCATGCGGTCGCGGGCTGCCGCGATGAGCTCGCTCGACGCACCCGTGCGCTGCAGCGCCAGCAGCTCGTTTTGCGGCCCCAGCCATTCGGGTGCGAAGACGGTGGCCAGCGCTTGGCCCTTGCGCACCTGCTCCATCGGCGCGCGCACTGTCAGACGCTCGACAAAGCCGGCGACCCGGGTCTGCACCGCCACGCTCAGTCGCTCGTCGAACTGCACCGTGCCCACGGCATCGAACGAGCTCGAAACATCGGCGCGCCTGACCGGCGCCGTGCGGATGCCCAGGCTTTGCTGCACGGCGGCATTGACCGTGACGCCCGAGTCGCCCGCGGCTTCGTCGGCATAGACGGGCACCAGTTGCATGTCCATGAAGGGCGACTTGCCGGGCTTGTCAAAGCGCTGGCCCGGCACCATCGGATCGTGCCAATACAAGACCTTTCTTGGCTCAGCCGACGCGGGCCCCGACACCGAAGTCGCGTCGGCGACCGGCACGTGCCGCCCCAGATAGAAACCACCAGCGGCCAGCAAGCTGCCGGCAACCACGAGAACGGTGACGAGCAAGTTGCGTTTCATGGTGCGGCTTCAGAAGTCAACGGCTTGAAGGCGAGTCGGGCCTGGGTCTTGGCAAGTTCGCGCTGCAGGTTCAGCTGCTTGCGCCGCAAATCGACCTCGGCATGAAGTGCCTCGAACAGGCTGGCGAAGGTGGCCTGATTGGAGCGGTAGGCAGCTGTCGTCGCAGCAGTGCGTTGCTGCGCCGGCGTCAACACGCTGGCCTGATAGCGATCGATGCGTTCGTGCAGACGCTGCGCGTCGCTGGCGAGCACGCGGTACTCGGTGGTGGCCTCTCGCGTGGCTTCGCCGAGTTCGGCTTCGGCCTTGTCGACCAAGGCGAGTTTGGCGGCCGTCTCGCGGTCTTGCCGATCGGCCGGTGCCACCGGCAACGGAATGCTCACACCCAACGAAACCATGTCCGAGTAACCCGAGCGCTGGCCATAGGAAACCTCCCAGGTCACGTTGGGCTTGCGCTCGGTGGCGGCAAGCGCCGCCGACTGCCGCGCCGCCGCGATCTCGCTGCGCAAGGCGAGCACCGCAGGCGATGCGTCGACAAAGGCCTGCTCCGTCGGCACGGGCAAGGGCGCCACCGGCACCAGCTCATCGCCCGGCACCCCGACCCAGCGCTGCAGCGCAAGCCGCGCCGCGCTTTGCTGCTGGCGGACTTCAGCCGCCTCGTCTTCGGCCACGCCCCGCGCGGTGGTCAGCGCCAGCACTTCCGGGCTGCCGCCTGTCGATGCGGAAAGTCGAGCTAGAGAGCCCTCGAGTTCCTGATGAACGTGGTGCTCGGTCAGCGTGGCGAGCTTGAGTGCTTCGCCGGCGTACCAGGCGTCGAGATAGGCCAGCGCGGTCTGCAACCGCGCATCGGCCGCCACCGCACGCGATTGCACGGTCTCACGGTTGACGGCGGCCTCGGCAGCCGCCTGACGCGCCGAGCGCTTTTCCTGCGACAGCCATTCCTGACTGATGCCGATGCGCTTCATGGTCTGCGAGTCGCTGCTGGTGCTGAAGCGGTCGCCGCCGGTGACTGGCATGTTCTCGATGCCGGTGCGCAGCATCGGGTCCGGCAACTGCGCGGAAGCCACCGCAGACTGCCCCGCGCTGGCCACGCCGGCACGCGCAGCGCGCGCGGCCTCGGATCGATCAACAGCCAAGACCAGCGCCTGCTCGAGCGACAGTGGCTCGGCCGCTGCACTCAGCGAACCGAGTGCCGCTAACACCACCGCGGCGCGCAGAACGTGTCTTGGCATGAAAACTCCGGATGAGTGGCCCATCGTTGAAGCCTGCAACACCGCAGACTTTCAACGACGACATCCGATGATGCAACGATCGGGCCGGGCCGCGCCGGCAAACACACCCGCGTCGGGGGTATTTGATCCCCGACTGGCTCAGCGCAGCACCAATGTGAATGGCTGTCGCGACCCCGATCTCGACAGCGCGTTCGAGGGGGTGCTCGTCAATTCAGGGGTGTAGACCAGGCCCGATAAAACTTGGACCTGCAAGTGCGAGCCGAGGCGTCGGACTCGCAAATGAATCGCAGCCAGCGGTTTTCGCCTCACGCCGCGCCAACACAGGCCAGCTCAAAACGAAAAACGCTGGATCGAAGGCGGCGCCTTCGACGCTGCGTTCGCTGAATCAGCGAACGTTGAAGCTCAGGATGTTCGAGTCTGCGGCCATCAGCTTTTCGAGCTGCTGGGCAGCAGCTTCATCAGGAGCCTCGATCAGGGCCATGTCGCACTCGCCGTTGTAGCGAGGGATGCTGGTGCGCACGCAACCACCGACGGCAGCCGCCAGTGGGTCGCTCTTGGTGCAAGCTGGGTCGTTCTTCAGTTCAACTTTGTAGGTGACGATCATTTGAGTTCTCTCAGGGTTGTTTTTTTGACTGCAAGACACAACAAAGCCCAGCCTTGTGGGCTGGGCTTGGCTGATTCATGCGGCTGGTGGCCTGGGGCGGAATCGAACCACCGACACGCGGATTTTCAATCCGCTGCTCTACCAACTGAGCTACCAGGCCGCAAGAGGCGGGACTATAGCAGCGTGTGGCCCGCAGACGGCCGGATTTGCTGCGAAACAGGGCAGCTCCGCGACGGCGTGATGCGTGCAATGCCGTTGGGGAAAACAGGCTCCAGCGTGTCACCCACTCAACAACGAATGATGCTGGCCGCCCACGAAAAACCCATGCCGCTGGTGGCCAGGATGGCCAGGTTGCCTTCGGGCAGCAGCCCTTGGCGGTGGGCCATCGCCATGGTGAACAGGGAGTCTGCCGGGCCGATGTGGCCGAATTCGATCAAGGACACGTAGGTGTGGTCCTGGGGCATCTCGATGCCTTCAAGGATGTGAGCGCGCAATGAATTCTTGACCTGGTTCATCAAGATGTAGTCCATGTCCTTCATCTCATGCCCTGAGCGGCTGACCGCCAGCTTGATGACGTCGACGTATTCCTTGAGGTAGACCCGGTTGATCAGGTCCGCAAATTTCTCGGGGTCGACCTTGGCGTAGCACTTGTCCCATTGGTTGAAATCAGGCGTGATCGGCAACCGCGTGCCACCAGCCTCGATTTTCAGCAGATCACCCAGCGCGCCATCGGTGTGCTCGGCAAAGCTCAGAAACTGATAGCGAGGGTGGTCGCGCTTGAGCACCACGGCTGCAGCGCCGTCGCCGAAATAAAGCAGCGGGTGGCACTCTTTCAGCTTGGTGGACACGATACGGCTGAGGGTGTCAGCGCAGATCACCAGGGCGTTGTTGATAGACGCATCGCGGTCCATCAACCCGCCTGCGATGTTGCAAGCCAGGTTGCCGCCGGCGCAGCCGTTCCTGACTTCAAAGGCATAGGCATGGCTGCAGCCCAAGGCATGAGCCACGGCGCTCGAGGGGCACCAGTTTCTGTAGTCGTAGTCGCCGCCTGAAACAAAGATCACCAGATCCAGGTCTTCGCCCTTGATGCCGGCATCCGCCAGGGCATCTTTGGCCGCGCTCAAACCCATCGTGAACGGGTGCTCGTCGTCATTGGCCACATTAATGTGCTTGATGCCGATGCCGATGGTGAGTTTTTCTACGGGGATGTTGGCCTCTTGCGCCAGGGTTTCGGCTGAAACCACTTTTTCGGGGGCATAGGTGCCGAATCCGGCAATGCCAAAAGAAACGTGTCCGTTGAGGATGTCGGGCGCGTTTTTCATGGGTGGCGTGTGTCTGGGCAGAGCACTCGCCGGTCAGTAGCCACCGCGCTTGCCGCGCGACAGGTCGACGCCAAGCTGCTTGAGCTTGCGATAGAGGTGGGTGCGCTCCAGGCCGGTTTTTTCGGCCACGCGGGTCATGCTGCCGCCTTCTTGCGCAAGGTGAAATTCGAAGTAGCTCTTCTCGAACGCATCGCGTGCCACGCGCAAAGGGCGATTGAGGTCGAAGCTTTGTTCGGGCTGCGGCCCGTT
>JBBAPK010000001.1:33918-104021 GCA_040400875.1 Burkholderiaceae bacterium
GTGTCTATGGTGCCGTGGCCGCTCATCATGATCACCGGCATGGTGAGCATTCCGGCGGTGCCCCACTCCTTGAGGAGGGTGACGCCATCGACGTCGGGCATCCAGATGTCGAGCAGCACCAGATCGGGACGAGCCCGGTCTCGAGCGGCTCGCGCCTGGGCCGCGTTTTCGGCCACATCAACGGTGTGACCTTCGTCGGTCAGTATTTCGGACAAGAGCGCTCGAATGCCGAGCTCATCGTCAACAACAAGAATGCAAGCCATGGGCCCTCAGTGCGCGGGCGCGGTGTCGGTGGACGCTGCCACAGTGAGCGCTGGGGCCAGCGCGAACTTAGAAAATGATAGCGAAACTTGGGCTCCGCAGACCACCGGAATTCCCTGAGCACCGGCGCTGTCGGTGACGACCACGTTCATCAGCCGCGCGTGGGCTCCGTGCTCGTCTGCGATCTTCTTGACCACGGCCAGACCCAGCCCGGTTCCCTTGGACTTGGTGGTGACATACGGCTCGAATGCGCGCTTGAGGACCTTGTCGCTGAAGCCCGGGCCGTTGTCGATGACATGCAGCCTGACCGCTCTCACGGCCCCCTGTTCGGTGTGGGCCACCTCGGTCTTCACACGCACCAGTGCCAGGCCCGCCGGCCGCTCGGCCACGGCGTCGAGGCCGTTTTGCACCAGGTTGTGAATGACCTGCCGCAGCTGGGTCGCGTCACCCACGATCAGGGGCAAATCGGTGGCCGCGGAAAACACCAGCGTGCCAGCTTCCTGAGCGGTGGCATACAACGAGAGCACCTCAGCGACCAGCACGTTCAGATCAAGCGGCAGCAACTGCGCGGCGGGCAGACGCGCGTAATCGCGAAACTCGTTGACCAGCGTTTTCATGGCCTGCACCTGGGTGACGATGGTGGCCACCGCGCGCGTGAGCATGGCCTGATCGGCGCCTTCGAGCTTGGCCGCGAGCTTGTGCTCGAGCCGCTCAGCCGACAGCTGGATGGGGGTCAGGGGATTCTTGATCTCGTGGGCGAGACGCCGAGCCACCTCGCTCCAGGCCTCGATGCGCTGCGCCGACACCAGCTCGGTGATGTCGTCAAACACCACCAGCCGCGCGCCTTGCGGCATGAGCGCCCCGCGCACCAGCAAGCTCAAGGTGTCGCGGTTGGCGCCGGTCTGCATGTCGAAGGCCTCTTGCCAATGCCCACGGTCACCCGACTCGGCCGCATCGGCATGCGACTCGAAACGCCGCCACACCATGGCGGCAAAGGCCCCCATGCCCTCGACCTCCTCGAGCCGCTGCCCGCGATAGGCCGACAAGGGCTGCCGCACGATGCGCGTGGCGCCGGGGTTGACGGTGTCGATGAGCCCCTCGCGGTTGAAGACGATGACGCCCGAGGTCAGGTTGTCGAGGATGGTCTGCAAGTTGGTGCGCGCCGCTTCGACTTGCGCCACGCTGCGCTGCACGAGAGAGCGCGCTTCCGAGAGTTGTCCGGTCATGTCGGCAAACGAACGGGTCAGGCCGCCGAGTTCATCGCGCGAGCCGAACACCTGCTTGACGCCCAGATCGCCCTTGGCCACCTGGCGCACGCCTTCGGCCAGCAGCAGCAGCGGCTTGACCAGCTGATTGGACAGCGTGACGGCCAGCAGCAAGGCGCCAAACACCGCCAGGATCAGCGTGAGCGTGAGCGTGCCGATGTACATCTTGCGCAAGCCCTCGCGGGCCAGCGAGCGCTGCTGGTACTCGCGGTAGGCCGACTGCACGGCCAGCGCATTCGTGGCCAGAGTCGCTGGCAGCAGCGCGGTGGCCATCAAGAAACGCTCCTGCCTGGCCAGCGCGACATCGGTGCTGGGCACGATTGCCAACGCGCGGATGCGCGCCGACGGGCTGCCGGCCACGGGCACGCCCGAGCCGTCGTCATCCAGCCCCTCGAGTTGGGCGGCCACACGAGCGGACCTCGCGCTGCTCAACAAGGACAGGGGTGGGCGCTCGGGCTTGCTCAGCTCGGTCGTGCGGGACACGGACAACAGCACTTGGCCCGATGCGCCAACGATGGCCAGGTCGCTTGCCGCCATTTGCTCGCGCAAGCGCTCGAGCGCCAGCGGCTGAACGTCACCGCCCATGTCACCCAGGCGCTCGGCAGCCAGCAGCGTCTGTTGAGACACCTCGTTGATCTGGGCGTCCAGGGTGCCACGGCCGAGGGCCAGACCAGCGTCCAGCGCACCCTCGACCCTGACATCGAACCAGCTCTCGATGCCACGCGAGACGAACTGGTAACTCACCGTGTAAATCAACACGCCGGGCAACACGCCCACCAGCGCAAAGATGGCGGCGAGCTTGAGCAGCAGCCGACTGCCGAACTTGCCGCGCTGCACGCGCAGCACCATGCGCACCGCCGCAGTGCCGATCACCAGCATCAGCAAGGCGGCCACCGTCAGGTTCAGCCAGAACAGCCACGAGTAGTGCTCTTCGTAGAAAGAGCGGTTGTTGGTGGCGATGGCCAGCAAGAACGAGAGCACCAGCGCGGCCCCGGTGACCACCACCAGAGAAATGACCCACGCCCAGCGGCTGGCTTTGGTCATCAGGGTTCCTTGGGCGCGGCCAGGCGCTGGACCCTCTCGAGCTGCAATGACCAGTCAGGCTGGCCATCGATGCTGATTTGCATCGGCCGAGGCAGCAAGGTGGTGTCGAGCTTGTAGCTGAACTCCACGTAGTAGCCGTCGCCCGCATCGACCTGTCCGGGCTCGGCGAGTTTCCAGCCCGCCACCCGGCGCACGGCAGAAACGGCCTCGGCAGCGCTCTGGTAGCTCTGGTTCAAGCCCCCGAAGCTCACGCGATAGGTTCGGGTGAGCGGCTGGTAGATCACCCGCCAGGTGCGGCTGACGCGGCTGACCAACTGATCACGCCAGTACCAGCGATCACGAAAAAGGGTGGCATCGGCCACGAAATACAGCGGAACGCCCTTCAACAAGGCGTCTTCCACGCCAGCGGGCAAATCAAAGCGTGTCGCAAAGCTGAGCGTCAGACCGTCTTCGCCACGCACGACCTCAAAACTGGTCAGTTGCGGTTCGGCCAGCGCGAGGCTGGAGACAAGGGCCATGACGCAAGCCAGCCAAAAACCACGCAAAGCGCGGCCCCATCTGCTGCGCAAGGCACCAGGCTTGGGATGACAGCGGTCCGTTGCATGGTGATGCACAGCAGTGCCCGGGGGGGTCATTTCTTGATCAATAAGGAATAGAAAAAGCCGTCTGCAGGGGCGGCGTTTTCAGCCAGGCCCAAGCCGTCTTGATTGTCGATCAGCGGTAGCAGGTGACCGGGTGAGAGTGCGGGCTCAGCGAGTCGAGCGTCGATGTTGCGTTGCAAAAATACGTCGATCTGGTCCTGCCCTTCGGCCTTGAAGACCGAACAGGTGCAGTAGAGCAGCCGCCCGCCTGACTTCAGCAGCGGCCACAGCGCCTCGAGCATTCGGCACTGCAGCACGGCCAGCGCAGCGATGTCGCTGTCACGGCGCAGCCAGCGGATGTCCGGGTGCCGACGCACGATGCCCGAAGCCGAACACGGCGCATCCAGCAAGATGGCGTCGAACGCTTGGCCGTCCCACCAGCCCTCGGGTGCTGCGGCATCGCCCACGCGCAAGGTGGCCGACAGGTGCAGACGATCGAGCGACTCGCGCACCCGCGACAGGCGTTGCGCATCGTGGTCCAGCGCCAGCACATCGAGGTCAGCTCGTTCCAGCAGGTGCGCGGTCTTGCCGCCCGGCGCGGCGCAGGCATCGAGCACCCGGGCGCCGGCGGCCAGCGGCGTACCACCGCGCAGCAGCAGCGGTGCGGCGCGCTGCGCCGAGGCATCCTGCACCGACACATCGCCATCGGCAAAGCCGGGTAGCCGCTGCACCGAGCACGGTGCGTCGAGCACCACGCCCGACTCACCCACCGCACGGCCACCCAGCCCGGCGTCGGCCAGCCGCTGCAGGTAGTCGGCCACGGTGCTGCGGCGGGCATTCACGCGCAGGGTCATTGGCGGGTGCTGGTCGTTGGCATCGAGCAGCGCCTGCCATTGCTCGGGCCAGTCGGATTGCAGACGCTCTATCCACCAGTCGGGGTGGTTGCAGCGCGCGCTCGGGATGCGCTGCACGGTCTCGAGCACGGCCGCGCGCTCGCGCAGGAAGCGCCTTAGCACCGCATTGACGAACGACGCGCTCGAGGCCTGCCGCTGGCGCGCTGCGGTGACCGCCTGGTCAACCAGCGTGTGGTCGGTATACGGCGCGTACTCGTCGGGCCACAGCAAGACCAGCGCGCTCAGCAGCAAGGCATCGACTGGCTTGGACGGGGCCTTGGGCACCAGCATTTCGCGTGCGGCGATCGCCTGGCCGAGCCGGCGCAGCACGTGAAAGCTGAGCGACTGCACACCGGGGCGCAACTCAGCGGGGCAGCGGGCAAGGGCGTCGGTCAGCGAGCGGCCCGAGCGCACCGCGGCCACCGCGTCGGCGGTCAGGGTCAGCAGACTGGCCAGCGCCGCAGCCCCGCCGGGCGGGCTCTGGGCAGCACCACGGGCCGGCAAAAAAGTAGGGGGCAAGGCTTTCACCCGGTCGAGTCTACGGGCGCTCGAAGCTGGGTTACCCTCGTCTCCCCGTGGCTGTACACCGAGGATCCGCCCAAATGCACATGGAGCCAGACAACCCCGTCTTCAGGACCGAAGAGCAACTGGCGAAGATGAGCGCCTCGCAGCGCATTCGCTATCGGCTCATCGCCGCCGACTGCCGCTATCACGCCAACGACAACATCTCGGCCTTCATGCAAGAAGGCGAACTCGAGGAGCTGCGCGCTGAGGTGCAGGACAAGTTGCAGCAGGTGCTCGAGTCGCTGGTGATCGACACCGACAGCGACCACAACACGCAGGAAACCGCGCAGCGCGTGGCCAAGATGTTCCTCACCGAGGTGTTTGCCGGGCGCTACACGCCAATGCCGTCGGTCACCGAGTTTCCGAACATCTCGCGGCTCAACGAGTTGATGATCGTCGGGCCGGTGACCGTGCGCAGCGCCTGCTCGCACCACCTGTGCCCCATCATGGGCCGGGTGTGGATCGGCATCCTGCCCAACGAGCACTCGAACCTGATCGGCCTGTCAAAGTACGCGCGCATTTGCGACTGGATCATGAGCCGCCCGCAGATTCAGGAAGAGGCGGTGACCATGCTGGCCAATGAACTGCAAGACCGCGTCAAGCCCGACGGTCTGGGCATCGTGATGGAGGCCGATCACTTTTGCATGCACTGGCGCGGCGTAAAGGACACCTCGGCCAAGATGATCAACAGCGTGATGCGCGGCGCGTTTCTCAAGAACGCCGACCTGCGACGCGAGTTCCTGTCGCTGATCGGGCACAACTGAACGACTTTTCCAACCGCCAGACCACCGCCAGGAGAACACCATGCTCGTGCGACTGATGTATGCCAGCCGCGCTGCCGACTCCGTCAACTCGGATGATCTGGCCGCGATCCTCAAGAAGTCGAAGACCAACAACCCGCCCATCGGCGTGACCGGGGTGCTGTGCTTTTCGGATGGCATCTTTTTGCAGGTGCTCGAAGGCGGCCGCTCCCCGGTGAGCGGGCTGTACAACAAGATCGCCTGCGACCCCAGGCACCACGACGTGGTGCTGCTCAGCTACGAAGAGGTCAGCGAGCGCAGCTTTGCCGGCTGGTCGATGGGCCAGGTGAACCTCAGCCGCTTGAACCCGGCGCTGCTGCTGAAGTATTCCGAGCGCCCCGAGCTGGACCCTTACGCCGTGTCGGGCCGGGTGTCGCTGGCGCTGTTCAACGAACTGGTGGCCACGGCGGCGGTGATGGGCCAGTGCTGAGGACTCACAGCCAACCAGCCGGCCTGAAGCCCAGCGAGCGCGCTATCAGGCAGGTCGGAAACTGCCGGATCGCGCGGCTGTAAGCCAAGCTGGCCTCATTGAACTGGCCGCAGGCAAATGCCAGGGTGTTGTCGGTGGCGGCCAGTTGCCGGGCGAGTTCCTCGATCTCCAGACGGCTCAGGTGAGGCTGACGCGCGGGCGCCTCGCTGAGCAGCCGCTGGCGTGCGGTGGCGAGCACGGATTCGGCCAGCCGCAGGTTGCTGGCCGCCTCATCAGACGCAGGTGCAGCGCACAGACTGCCGAAGGCCGCATCGAACTGCTCGCACGCCGCACGCAAGGGCGCAGCACACTGCTCGGTGGCACCGATCACCGCACTCGAGGCATCAGCCCACTGCAACAGCAAGGCTTGCCGATGCGTCACCTGGGACTTGAGCGGGCCGAGTGTCCTGGCCACCTCATCGCGCAACACGCCAAGCCGACCGCGCGCACCCACCGTCCAGAAAACCACCACCGCGCAGACCGCCAGGGCGACGATCACGTCGGTGCTCATCAGCCGCCGCCGGCCGCCGTGGGGCGTCTCATGTGCGCACCTCTCCTTGCCCCAGCACCACCCATTTCAGCGAGGTCAGGCCCTCAAGCCCGACCGGGCCGCGCGCGTGCAGCTTGTCCGTGCTGATGCCGATCTCGGCGCCCAGGCCGTACTCGAAGCCGTCGGCAAAGCGGGTGCTGGCATTGACCATCACGCTCGATGAATCGACCTCGCGAAGGAAGCGCATCGCGCTGGGATGATGCTCGGTGAGGATGGCCTCGGTGTGGTGCGAGCCGCAGCGGTTGATGTGGGCGATGGCCTCGTCCAGATCGGCCACCACCTTGACGCTGATGATGGGTGCGAGGTATTCCTCGAACCAGTCCTGCTCGGTGGCCGCCACCACGTGCGCACCCGCAATGCCCGACAGCAACGCCACGCTGGCCGCGTCGCCGCGCATCTCGACGCCCTTGGCCGCGAAGATGGCGCCGATGCGCGGCAGAAAGTCGGCGGCGATGGCCTTGTGCACCAGCAGCGACTCGGCCGCGTTGCACGGGCTGTACTTCTGCGTCTTGGCGTTGTCGGTGACGCGCAAGGCCAAAGCCATGTCGGCGCTGGCATCGACATAGACGTGGCAGTTGCCATCTAGGTGCTTGATCACCGGCACCTTGGCTTCGCGCGAGATGCGCTCGATCAGGCCCTTGCCGCCGCGCGGGATGATCACATCGACCGCCTCGGGCGAGGCGATGAGGTGGCCCACGGCGGCGCGGTCGGTGGTGGGCACCAGCTGCACCGCGTCGGCCGGCAGCCCGGCTTCGAGCAGCGCGGCCTGCACGCATTTCCACAGCGCCAGGTTGGAGTGGATGGCCTCGGAGCCACCGCGCAGGATGCACGCGTTGCCGCTCTTGATGGACAGCGATGCCGCCTCGATCGTCACGTTGGGCCGACTCTCGTAGATCATGCCGAACACCCCCAGCGGCACGCGCATCTGGCCCACCGAGATGCCGCTCGGGCGCTGGCGCAGTTGGGTGATCTCGCCGATGGGATCGGGCATGGCGGCAATCTGCTCGCAGCCCTCGGCCACGGTGGCGAGGATGGCGGCGTTCAGCTTCAGCCGGTCCAGCATCGCAGCGGCGGTGCCGGCGGCGGCAGCGGCACTCAGATCGAGCGCATTGGCCTCGCAAAGCGATGCGGTCTCGGCACGCAGCCGCCGCGCCAGCGCCACCAGCGCCAGATTGCGCGCGGCGCTCGGCGCGGCTGCCATGCGGGCACTGGCAGCGCGGGCGGCCCGGCCCATGTCGGCGATCAGGGCGTGCAGGTCAGGGGCGGTCATGTGATGGGGCTCCAGTGCAAACAAGAATCTGGCAGGGGCACGAACAATGGCCTCAGCGGCGCTCGAACTTGAACACCGCCACGCTGGCCATCAGGTTGGGCCAGCGGCGCACGCCAGCACCGTTTTGAATGCCGAACGCATCGAGGATGCGCAGCCCGCACCGCTGGGCCAGGCCTTCGAAATCGGCATAGGTGGTCACGCGGATGTTGGGCGTGTCGTACCACTGGTAAGGCAGCGAACGCGTCACCGGCATGCGTCCGACGGCCACGCTCAGCCGATGGGGCCAGTGCGCGAAGTTGGGAAAGCTCACGATGCCGATGCGCCCGACGCGGGCGGTTTCCATCAGCATGCGCTCGGTGTTGCGCAGGTGCTGCAGGGTGTTGAGCTGCAGCACCACATCGAAGCTCTGGTCGTCGAAGATGGCCAGGCCCTCTTCAAGGTTGAGCTGGATCACGTTGACGCCGCGCTGCTCGCAGGCGAGCACGTTGGCATCGTCGATCTCGATGCCGTAGCCGGTGCACTGGCGCTGATCACGCAGGTAGGCCAGCACCTCGCCCGAACCACATCCCAGATCGAGCACGTGCGAGCCGGGCGGCACCAGACCAGCGATGAGTTCGAGCGCGTCGCGGTCGCTCATGGCGCGCCCTCGGCGATCTCGCGGGCGATGCGATCGAAGCGCGCGCGCAGCACGCCGTGGTAGCGGGCATCGTCGAGCAAGAAGGCATCGTGGCCGTGAGGCGCGGCGATCTCGGCGTAGCTGACATCGAGCCGGTTGTCGAGCAGCGCCTTGACGATCTCGCGCGAGCGCGCCGGCGCAAAGCGCCAGTCGGTGGTGAAGCTCACCACATGAAACTTCGCCGTCGCGGCAGCGAACGCGGCCGGCAGATCACCGCCGTGTTCACGGGCCGGGTCGAAGTAATCGAGCACCCGCGTGATCAGCAAGTAGGTGTTGGCATCGAAATACTCGCTGAACTTGTCGCCCTGATGGCGCAGGTAGCTCTCGACCTCGAACTCGATGTCCTGCGTGGTGTAGCGCGGCGTGTCGCAAGGCTCGGTCTCACCCACCAGCGCGCGCAGGTTGCGACCGAACTTGGCGTCCATGGTGTCGTCGCTCAGGTAGGTGATGTGGCCGATCATGCGAGCCACTCGCAAGCCGCGCCGCGGCAGCACGCCTTGGGTCTGGTAGTGGCCGCCGTGAAAGTCGGGATCGGTCACGATGGCGCGCCGAGCCACCTCATTGAAGGCGATGTTCTGCGCCGACAGGCAAGGTGCGGTCGCGATCGCGATGCAGTGGCGCAAGCGATCGGGATAGCGCATCGACCAGCACAGCGCCTGCATCCCGCCCAGGCTGCCACCGATCACCGCGGCGAGTTGGGTGATGCCCAGCGCGTCGCACAGCCGGGCCTGCGCATCGACCCAGTCTTCGACGGTGACCACCGGAAAGTCGGCGCCGTAGGGTTGCCCGGTGGCGGGGTTGATGTGCGTCGGGCCCGTCGAGCCAAAACACGAGCCCGGGTTGTTCACGCCGATCACGAAGAAGCGGTCGGTGTCCAGCGGCTTGCCGGGGCCCACCAGGTTGTCCCACCAGCCGGTGCTTTTCGGGTCGTCTTCGTAGGTGCCGGCCACATGGTGGCTGGCGTTGAGCGCGTGGCACACGAGCACCGCATTCGAGCGTGCTGCGTTGAGCGTGCCGTAGGTTTCGTACATCAACTGGTAGTCGCGCAGCACCGCTGCGCTGCGCAGCGGCAGGGGCTGCGCAAACGACATCGTTTGTGGTCGGACGTGTCCCAGAGAATTCATCAGGCAAGCAAGCTCTCGGTGGCTGGCCGCAAGGCGGCGCAATCCGGTTTCAAGTAAGCGGCGACTCGTGTCGGCTGACGAGCAAGAGGCGGGTGTCTCGTGGATCCTGTTTTTAGCGGGATTTGTAGAGCGCCCGCAAGCCGGAGCAAATCAGCGCTGAAGTCAGTATATCCAGCAGCCTCGGCGAGCCACCGCCTGCAAACGCTAGGATCGTTGCCTCAGATCGCCATGCCCCGCTCAGAGGACACCCGCCATGTTTGCCTGGTTCTCAAAACTCGATGGCACCTTGCCGATGCGTTACTGCGTGTGGTTCGCCTGTGCTGTCGGTCTGGTCGGCAGCGTGTGGCTGGAGTTGACGCTGCTGCCGCGACAGGAATGGCTGTGGCTGCTGCCGCTGATCTTTGGAGCGCTGGTGCTGACCGGCCTGTACGACATACGGCAACAAAGCCACGCGATCTTGCGCAACTACCCGGTGATCGGGCATCTGCGCTTCATGCTGGAGTTCATTCGGCCCGAGATCCGGCAGTACTTCATTGAAGCGGACGACGAACGCATGCCGTTTTCAAGGCAGCAGCGATCCCTTGTCTATCAGCGCGCCAAGAACGAGTCCGACAAACGCCCGTTCGGCACGCAAAAAGACGTGCACGCCGCCGGCTACGAGTGGATCAACCACTCGCTGCATCCCACCGAGCTGCCAAGCCACGATTTCCGTGTCGTCATTGGCGGCACACCGCAGCAGGCCGCTTCGGCGAATTCATGCGCGCAGCCCTACAGCGCCAGCGTGTTCAACATCTCCGCCATGAGTTTCGGCGCGCTGTCGGCCAACGCGATCATGGCGCTCAACGAAGGCGCGCGGCGCGGCGGCTTTGCCCACGACACCGGCGAGGGCTCGATCAGCCGCTACCACCGCAGCCAGAGCGCCGACGGCGCGGGCGGCGACCTGATCTGGGAAATCGGCTCGGGCTACTTTGGCTGCCGCCATGACGATGGCAGCTTCGACGCCGAGCTGTTCGCCACCAACGCGGCCAGCCCCCAGGTCAAGATGATCGAGCTCAAGCTGAGCCAGGGCGCCAAGCCCGGCCATGGCGGCGTGCTGCCCGGCCCCAAGGTGACCCTCGAGATCGCCGAGGCGCGCGGCGTGCAGCCCTGGGTCGACTGCGTGAGCCCGGCCAGCCACAGTGCCTTTGCCACGCCGGTCGAGATGATGCATTTCATCGACCGCCTGCGTGGGCTGTCGGGCGGCAAACCGGTGGGCTTCAAGCTGTGCATCGGCCACCCCTGGGAATGGTTCGCCCTCACCAAGGCCATGCTGGCCACCGGCATCACGCCCGACTTCATCGTGGTCGATGGCGGTGAGGGCGGCACCGGCGCGGCGCCGGTGGAGTTCGTCGATCACGTGGGCGCGCCGCTGCAAGAAGGTCTGCTGCTGGTGCACAACACGCTGGTCGGGTTGAACCTGCGCCACCGAATCAAGATCGGCTGCGCCGGCAAGATCATCAGCGCCTTTGACATCGCACGCGCCGTGGCGCTGGGCGCCGACTGGTGCAATTCAGCCCGGGGCTTCATGTTCGCCGTCGGGTGCATCCAGGCGCAGACCTGCCACACCGGCAAATGCCCGACCGGTGTGACCACGCAGGATCCGCAACGGCAGCAAGCGCTGGTGGTACCCACCAAGGCCGAACGGGTGTTCAACTTTCATCGCGCCACCCTCAAGGCGCTGCAAGAGCTGGTGCAAGCCGCCGGACTGGGCCACCCGGGCGAGATCACTGCCAGCCACATCGTGCGCCGTGGCAACGACAAGAAGGTCCGGTTGCTGAGCCAGATGCTGCACTTCATGACGCCAGGAGAGCTGCTCCAGGGCGAGTTGCCGGCTGGCGTGTATGAGCTTTACTGGCCGCTGGCGCAGGCGGACAGCTTCAAGGCCGTGCCCCAGCCCGAGTTCATGAGCCAAACGCCGCTCAGCCCCGCGGCGGCTGACTCTCGATGAAGCTCGCTCGCGTGAACAGCTTGTCGGTCAAACGCAGCAGGTTGGCATGGCTGTCTCGCCAGCCGACGTGCGGAAACCGAAAGTCGAGGTAAGACAGCGCGCAGCCCACGGACACATCGGCCAGCGTGAGGTGGTTGCCGTTGCAGCACCAGGGCTTGTCGGCCAGACCGGTGTTCATCGCCGCCAGCGAGGCGTGCACCTTGCTCATCTGACGCTCGACCCAGGCCTGGCTACGCTGGCCATCGGCACGACCGCTCCAGGTCTGCTCCAGCCGCACGGCGACCGCAGCATCGAGCACGCCATCGGCCAGCGCCTCCCAGGTGCGCACCTCGGCGCGCTCGCGGCCGCGCTCGGGAATCAGCCGCCCCACCGGCGACAGGGTGTCAACGTACTCGACGATCACGCGCGAGTCGAACACCGCCTCGCCGCCTTCCATCACCAGGCAAGGCACCTTGCCCAGCGGGTTGGAAGCCGTGACGCGGTCAGACGACCAGACGTCTTCGAGCTCGAGCTGGTAGTCGAGCTTTTTTTCAGCCAGTACGACGCGAACCTTGCGCACGTAAGGACTGGTGAGCGAACCGATGAGTTTCATGTGGGGTCGCTTGGAGCGAATGTGAACACGCCAGCCTGCTGCGATGCTTCAGGCCGTGAAAACCATTCTAGTCACGGGTTTTTAGGGTCGAGCCGCTCGCGCCGGGCACGGGTGCGTCATTCGCATCGACGCCTCAGCGCGCGTCGCCGGCCCAGGCGCCGCACGGGCTGGTCCTAAACTTCGCTCACCCTGCCCCTGCCGTCGCCCCGAGTCGGCGCCCCATCCATGAACCTGTCGCCCCTCACCGCGCTGTCGCCACTCGACGGCCGCTATGCCTCCAAGGTCGTGCCACTGCGCGCGCTGCTCAGCGAATACGGGCTGATGCACCGCCGCGTGCAGGTCGAGGTCGAATGGTTCATCGCGCTGTCCGATGCCGGTCTGCCCGAGTTCGCGCCGCTGTCAGCGGCCAGCCGTTCGCTGCTGCGCGAGCGGGTGAGCGGCTTTTCAGAAGCCGACGCGCAAGCCATCAAGGACATCGAGCGCACCACCAACCACGACGTGAAGGCGGTCGAGTACTGGCTCAAGGCGCAGTTCGCCGGCACACCCGAGTTGCTTGCGGCCAGCGAGTTCGTGCACTTCGCCTGCACCAGCGAAGACATCAACAACACCAGCCACGCGCTGATGCTGCAAGCCGCACGCGCTGAGGTCATGCTGCCGGCGCTCGACCGCATCATCGCGTCGATGACGGCGCTCGCCCACGGCCTGGCCGACCTACCCATGCTCAGCCGCACCCACGGCCAGACCGCCAGCCCGACCACGCTGGGCAAGGAAGTCGCCAACGTGGTGGCGCGGCTGCTTACAGCCCGCGCGCGCATCGCCGGCGTGCAGTTGCTGGCCAAGATGAACGGCGCGGTGGGCAACTACAACGCGCACGTGGCGGCCTACCCCGATGTCGACTGGGAGGCTTTCAGCCGCAGCGTCGTCGAGCAGCAGCTGGGTTTGAGCTTCAACCCGTACACGATCCAGATCGAGCCGCACGACTGCATGGCCGAGCTGTTCGATGCCATCACGCGCAGCAACACCATCCTCATCGATTGGTCGCGCGACGTGTGGAGCTACATCAGCCTGGGATTTTTCAAGCAGCGGTTGAAAGACGGCGAGATCGGCAGCAGCACCATGCCGCACAAGGTCAACCCGATCGACTTCGAAAACGCCGAGGGCAACTTCGGTCTGGCCAACGCGCTGCTCACGCACCTGAGCCAAAAGCTGCCGATCAGCCGCATGCAGCGCGACCTCACCGACAGCACCGTGCTGCGCAACATGGGCGTGGCGCTGGGCTACGCGCTGCTGGGCGCTGACAGCCTGCTGCGCGGTCTGGGCAAGCTCGAGGTCAACGAGGCCAAGCTCGCCGCCGACCTCGACGACGCCTGGGAGGTGCTCGCCGAGCCGATACAAACGGTGATGCGGCGCTACAGCCTGCACAACCCGTACGAGCGGCTGAAGGAGCTCACACGCGGCAAGGCCATCACCCGCGAATCGATCCACCAGTTCATCGCCACGCTGGAAATCCCGGCGGCCGAAAAAGAGCGGCTGCTCGCGATGACGCCGGGCTCGTACACCGGGCTGGCGGCGCTGCTGGCACGGCGCATCGGTTGATCCACGGCCCCATGAAGTTCACCGACCAGCTCGCCGCCGCCGAGCGCGTCAACGACTCCTTGCTGTGCGTCGGGCTCGACCCCGAACCGGCGAAGTTTCCCGGCGCCTGGAAGGGCGATGCCGGCCGCATCTTCGATTTCTGCGCTTCGATCGTTGATGCCACCAAAGACCTGGCGATCGCCTTCAAGCCGCAGATCGCCTACTTCGCGGCGCACCGCGCCGAAGACCAGCTCGAAGCGTTGATCGCACACATCCACGCGATCGCACCTCAGGTGCCGGTGATCCTCGATGCCAAGCGTGGCGACATCGGCAGCACCGCGCAGCAGTACGCGCGCGAGGCCTTCGAGCGCTACCGCGCCGATGCGCTGACGCTGTCGCCCTTCATGGGCCACGACTCGATCGAGCCGTATTTCGATTACCCCGACAAGGGCCTGATCCTGCTGTGCCGCACGTCGAACGCGGGCGGCTCGGACCTGCAGGCGCAGCGGCTGCAAGACGCCGATGGCCGCCCCGGTGAACTGCTCTACGAGCGCGTGGCGCGGCTGGCGCAGGGAGGCTGGAACCGCACCGGCCAGCTCGCGCTGGTGGTCGGGGCGACCTTCCCGGCCGAGATCGAGCGGGTGCGCGAGATCGCGCCGACGCTGCCGCTGCTGATTCCCGGCGTGGGCGCGCAAGGCGGTGATGCCGCGGCCACGGTGCGCGCGGGCTGGCGATCGCAAGGCGGACACACCACCGGCGCCATCGCGGTCAATTCATCGCGCGCGATCCTGTACGCCAGTGCAGGTGATGACTTTGCCGTGGCCGCACGGCAGGTGGCCCAAGCCACCCGGCTGCAACTTAACGCAGCGCGCTGACTCGCCTCGGGCTGAGGGGCGCGCTCAGCCTCGCTCGAACAGCAGCCGCCACCACGCACCGGGGCTCATCAGGCTGCTCGGGATGTGGGTTTCCTCGAGCACGCCGCTCATGCGCCGCAGACGGCTCGGGCTGCGGCGAGCGCTCCACACCAGCAAGTCGACCAGCCACGGGTGATCGTTGACCGCATTGGCCTTTTCGTACAGCCGGTAGCGCGGCGCCAGCGTCCGCACCCG
The DNA here is from genome assembly GCA_040400875.1 of Burkholderiaceae bacterium. Lineage (GTDB taxonomy): Bacteria > Pseudomonadota > Gammaproteobacteria > Burkholderiales > Burkholderiaceae_C > PBB1. Next base: position 48,679 of record JBBAPK010000001.1, read on the forward strand.
CTGCTCGTAGGTCGTGCGCGCCTGCGCTTCGTTCGTGCCTCTGAAGCTGTCGATCACCGCCTCGGCCGCGAGGATGCCGGTTTCCATGGCCTTGCCGATGCCCTCGCCGGTGAAGGCATAGGTGCTGCCGGCAGCCTCGCCGGTGACCAGCAGCCCCGGGCGCGACAAGGCTGCACCCTCGAGCGAGCAGCGCAGCGGTGCGCCCTTGAGCTCACCCACCCACTGGCCGCCCGCCATCAACTCGCGCGCGTGGGGATGCACCCGGGTGAAGGCATCGAACATCGAGCGCAGATTGACGTCGCGCATGGTGGCGCCGCCGCTGTCTTGGCCATCACGGCGCTTCGCATGGCTGTGCGCCACCCCCACGCCGATGTTGAACACGCCGTTCGGGCAAGGAAAGATCCAGCCGTAACCGCGCTTCATGTGCGGATGCCACACCACCTCGAGTTCGGTGAGCCGACCGATCAGCGCGGGGTTGCGCACATAACCGCGCAGCGCCACACCGCTGGGCGTGCGACGCTCGCACATGCCCGCCGCCAGCAAGGCCTGCGGCAGCGCGCCGCTGGCGATCAGCAGCCAGCTCGCGCGCAACTCGTGCGTGGCGTCGCCCGAGCGCAGCCGCGCACCGACCACCTGCGTCACGCCGTTCACGGTGGATTCGAGCGGGCCCACGAAGCGCAGCGGCGCGAACATGCGCGCGCCGGCAGCGGCTGCGCCACGGCACAAGATGAGATCGAGTTCGCGGCGCGGCAGCACCGACAAGGTGCCCGGCACATCCACACGACCACCGCGCGGGCCGATCACGCCCACATGGCCGGCCGATTGCGCTTGCGCCAGCACTTCATCGAGCAACCCGAGTCGGCGCAAGGCGTTGTGCGCATCGGGGATCAAGCCGTCGCCGCAGATTTTGTCGCGCGGAAACGCGTGCTGATCGACGAGCACCACATCGAACCCGGCGCGCGCGAGCTCAAGCGCCGCCGCGCTGCCGGCGGGGCCGGCGCCCACGACGATCACATCGCATTGCGCGGGCAGACCGGAGGGCGACTGGTTGAGGTCGCCGCTCGGGGTCAAGGTCAAGGTGGGGTCCACAGACAAATCGGTGCTCGTGCGATCAGACGGTCAGACCGCGTAGAGATGAAAGAACTCGTTTTGATACACCGGCCTGAGGGTGTCGCCCGGCAGCGGTCGCTCGCTCAAGATGTAGTCGATTCGATACTTGCCCTTGATGGCCGGCAACACCGAAATGTCCTTCACCACCCGATCGCGCGCCAGCACCCGCAGGTACCACTCATAGATCAGCAAGTTGGTGGTGGGCACAAATTTGTAGACCGAAAAACTGTCTCGCTGCGTCTGGCGGATGAAATCGAGATGCCCGGGCGAGCGGTCCTCGAGATCCAGGACGACCGCCGCAGAATCCGTATTGCGCCTGATCCAGTCGGATGTCGAATTCATCGCCAACTGTTTGGCCGAGGGGTATGCCACCCGATACGAATCCACTGCGTTGATGTACAGCCTGCTGCCCAGACCCAGCACCATGAATGCCAGCATCACCGTGACCACGGCCAGCCAACCGGCTCGCCCATTCGAATCTGCAACGGGTGATGTGGATTCCTGCGATGGCAGCCAGCCTGATTGCTTGAACAGCAGCAGCAGCAAGGTCAAGCTCAGAAAAAGCGACAGCGCGCTGGTTCTGTAGGGATAGAACTTCAAGAACAACCCCTGGGTGTCAAAAAAGGCGACCAGGAGGCTGAGAAACTGTTGAGCAAACAGGGCGAGGCTCAACAAGCAGAGCGCTCGAATGGCGGGGTCCTTGCCGTTCAGGCAGGTCTTGATGCACAGCCAACCCATGACCGCGCTCAGCGCCACCTCGATTTGCACCGAGGTCTTGCCCTGCACCAGCCTGCCCAGCACGTCGAGATGGTGCGGGTTTCGCACGTAGGCATAGACCCAGCTCACCGTCACGCCATCGATGACATTCGGGTTGTGAACGAGATAGGCGCCCGCCAGATAGAAGGCCAAAGGCGTCAGCAGCACGGCCAGCATCAATGCCGAAGTGAGAACTTCCTTGAGCGGCGTTCGACGAAAAAACAGACAGGCAAACAGCGCCAGAACATACCAGCCACCGACCAAAACATGGAAATAAATGGCGGCGGCGGCGAATATCACGCACAGCCGAATCCTCTGCTCGATCAAGTAATAAATACTGTAAAAAACAAATATATAAGAAACTACTTTGGTCTCAAAAGACCGGAAGATCCATTCGTTTCCAAAAAAGCTTTGGTGCGACACCACAAATGCGGTCAGAAGAAAAACTGCCTCCATGTGGCTGAGCCGCAATTTCTTGAAGAACAGGGAAAGCGGGAATGCGAAAAGAATGGCACACAGCGTTCGTCCGCCAGCAGCGACCTGCTCAAAGCTGGCAAACCCCAAGGCCCAACCCACCACAGTGTCAAAAATGATGCGCGTGCCGGGCACGTCCTTGATGCTGAGCGCACCGGCAATCCAGTGCGGGTCCGCAAAAGCCTTCGCGAAAACGAAATACTCCTCTTCGTTATCACTCAATTTGATCGAAAAGGTCGCCAGAAAAATAACCGCGAACATCAGTACTCGCAGATCAATCCTGTTGATCAGATCGACAACTTTCTGGATTTCATTTTTCATGGGTGATCTTGTATTTCCAGACTTCCAGATCCTGCGAACTCCCTAGGATTGCGGTGAGCTCGCCTGGGGGCCTGAACACCGCTTGGCCGCCGGCTGCGCTGCAGATTGTGGGTGCGTCGCGGTCGGCCTCCTAGAATCGCCGCTGCGTTCTCCGACCCGCCTTGACACCCCCTTGCCTGCCCCCACCCAGCCCGATACGGCCCGCCGCGCCGTGTGGTTGGTGGTGTCTGGGCTGATCTGCTCATGGCCCTCGAGCGTCAGCACGTCATGCAGTTGCTGCGTCTGGTGGGCGCGCCGCTGCTGCTGGCCGCCGTGGTGTGGCTGGCCGGGCCGCAAGCCGTGCTGGCGGCAGTGCGTGGCGCCGACGTCGGCTGGCTGCTGCTGGGCCTGCTGAGCGCCACCGCGGGTAACACCTCATCGTCGCTGCGCTGGTCCGAGCTGGCGCGCTGGCTCGGCCACCGGGTGCGCGCGCGCTGGGCGATCGCCGTGTACTTTCGCGGCGTGGCCATCAACGCGCTTTTGCCGGGTGCGGTGCTGGGTGGGGACATGTTCCGTGCCTGGCAGCTGCACCGCGATGGCTGCCCGATGGGAGCGGCGAGCCTGTCGGTGGTGCTCGACCGCCTGAGCGGGCTGTGGATCTTGTTCGCGCTGGGCGCGCTGGCGCTGTTCGCAGGCATGGGCGCGGCCGAGATGGAGATCCTGCGCGCACGGCTGCACATTCCCGAAGCCTGGTCCACGGCGGTGATCGCGGCCGCGTTGCTGGGCACGGTGTTGCTGCTGCCCTTGCTGGTGCTGAGCACGATGGCCAGCGCGGCGGGCTATGGCGCGAAACCCGGCGGGCGGCGCGCAACGGCGGTCGAGTTGCTGCGCCGGCCCAACAGCTTCCAGCAATACCGCCGACAGGCCGCTGCCTCGCTGGTGGTGCAGACCTTCGCGGTGGGCGCGCTGTACTGCGCCGGCTGCGCCTTCGGCGTGGTGCTGCCGTGGTGGGTGGTCGCCTTCACGGCCGGGCCGATCTTTCTTTTTGCGGCGCTGCCGGTGAGCTTTGGCGGCTGGGGCACGCGCGAAGTGGCCACGGTGACGGCCTGGTCTGCGTTCGGCATTGCACCGCCGCTGGCCGTGGCCGCCGCGGCGGCATTTGGCATCTACGCGCTGGCGCAATCGGTCCTCGCCTGGCTGCCCATGCCGGTGGCAGAACCGGCGAGCGCGCCCAACGCCTGAGCCGCGGTGATGTCCGACAAGTCACTCGTCTCCCCAAGCCAGCGCAGTGCAGCCGGGCAGCCTCATGTGGTTCACCTCGAACTCGGCCGTTTTGTCTATGGCGGTGCGCGGCAGGTGCTGTACCTGACCGAGCATCTGCCGTCGCTGGGCATCCGCAGCACGCTGGTGTGCGCGAAAGGCGGCGAGATGGCGGCGCGGGCGCGCGCAGCCGGCACCGAGGTGATTGAGCTGGCCACCATCGGCGACGCGGATGTGTCGCTCACCTGGCGCTTTGCGGCGCTGCTGCGGCGGCTGCAGCCTGATCTGGTGCACATCCACAGCCGGCGCGGCGCCGATGTGTGGGGCGCGCTGGGCGCCCGGCTGGCTGGATTGCCGGCGGTGATGACACGACGCAACGACACGCGCGAAGCGCGGCTGGCCTTGTGGCTCAAGTACCCTCTGTTTCGCCACATCGTGGCCATTGCCGAAGGCGTCAAGGACGTGCTGCTGAGCCAGGGCGTGCCCAGTGAAGACATCACCGTGGTGCACAGCGCCATCGACCCAAAGCCGTGTCAGCAGCCTCGCTCGCGCGCCGAGCTGGCGGCCACGTTCTCGCTCGACGCAGCGCAGCCGATCTTGGGCATCGCCGCGCAGCTGATCGAACGCAAAGGCCACGCGCTGCTGTTCGAGTCGTTGCAGATGCTGGCGCACAAGCACCCGACGGTGCAGCTGATCGTCTTCGGGCGCGGGCCGCTGTCAGACAGCCTGCCGCAAATCGCCGCAGTTCGCGGTCTTGCATCGCGGGTGCATTTCGCGGGCTTTCGTGCCGATCTGGAACAGTGGCTGGGCGCACTCGATGTGCTGGTGCACCCGGCCTACACCGAAGGCCTGGGCAATGTGTGCCTGCAGGCCGCAGCGGCCGGCGTGCCGTGCATCGGCTCGCGGGTGGGCGGCATCCCCGAGGCCATCGCCGACGGGATCACCGGCTTGCTGGTGCCGGTGGGCGACGCCGCGGCGCTGGCCACGGCGATTGGTCGGCTGCTCGGCGACGCACCCTTGCGCCAGCGGCTGGGTGCAGCCGGGCTGGCCTATGTCGAGTCTGACTTCACGCCCCAGATCATGGCCGCGGGCAACCGAGCGGTCTACCGACGGCTGCTTGGGCGATGATCACGCCACTGCGAACTTACAGAAGCTTCACGCCATAAACCGCCACCCGTCCAAAGGTACCCGCCATGACTGAAATCGTCCGACTTCCCGTTGAAAACTGGGACTGGCCGTGCTCCGCTCGGGACCAGGAAGCCGCGATCACCGCGCTGGAGTCCGGCAACGTGGTGCTGCTGCCCCGACTCGACTTCCCGCTGCGCGACAACGAGCGCGAATTCTATTTCCTGTCCACCGGCGCCGAGGTCAAGGGCAAGAACATCAGCCTCAGCCCTGGCGACGACAAGGTGCGCGGCAGCAGCGCCGATGTGGCCGAGCTCGGCGTGCTGCGCGGCATGATGGTTCGTTTTTCCAACATGAGTCAGGCGCTGGTGCAGCACTTGCTGCCCAGTTACACGGCGACGCTCGAGAGGGGACGCACCAGCTTTCGCCCGCTGGAAGTCGCCGGCCGGCCCAGCTCCTTGCGCCAGGACGACTCGCGACTGCACGTCGACAGTTTCCCGTCGTCGCCGACCCGCGGCAAGCGCATCCTTCGCCTCTTCAGCAACGTGAACCCGGTTGGAGAGGGACGAACCTGGCGCCTGGGAGAACCATTCGAACAGGTGGCGCGGCGCTACCAGCCATCGCTGCAAGGCCAGCCATGGGGCAGCAGCCAGATCCTCGAGATGCTGGGCATCACCAAGGCGCAGCGCAGCGCCTACGACCACTACATGCTGCAGTTGCACGACCGCATGAAGGCCGACAGCGCCTACCAGGCCAGTGCCCAACAGCAGACCGTTGTGTTTGAGCCTGGCGGCAGTTGGCTGGTCTACACCGATCAGGTCTCACACGCCGCGATGGGCGGGCGGCTCGCCTTTGAGCAGACGTTCTACTTGCCGGTGGCCGGCATGCGGGAGCCGGCCAAATCACCGCTGCGCGTGCTCGAGCGCCTGATGGGGCGCGAACTGATCTGACGCCGCCCGGGTGGCGGTGGGCGATCAGGGCGACCCGGCTGACGCGTGCCGGGCGGCATCTTGCTCCGAGTGCCGGCGTTCATCCTCTGAGTGCACTTCGGCGCTGCGCGTGAAGCGCAGGTGCGTGATGTCCGACGGGAAGAACATGCCCCAGCTCCACTCGAAGAAGATGCGCAAGCGCCGCCCCGATGACGGCATTTGCGACAGGTAGTAAGCGCGCCACACCAGCCAGGCGAGCCAGCCGGTGAGGGGCACGCCGAACACCTCGGCCACCCCCTTGAGGTGGCCGATGGAGGCCATCGCGCCGCGCGAGCGGTAGCAAAACGGCTCGGTGGCACAGCCGCGCATCTCGCGAGCGAGATTGGCCGCCAGATGCTTGGCCTGCCGCACGGCGAACTGCGCCGTGGGCGGCGAGATGCTGCCATCGAGCGCATTGGGTACGGCCGCGCAGTCGCCCACAGCCCACACGCCGGGAAAGTCAGGCAGCGACATGTCGCCGTTCACCACGATGCGCCCTTGCAGGCAGCGCACGCCGATGCGCTCGAGCAAGGGGTTGGACGAGGTGCCGATGGTGCCCAGCACGGTATCGCCGGCGACCAGTTCACCGTCCTTGAGGTGCACGCCGGCCGCCGACACCGAGCTGGCAAAGGTGTCGAGCCGCACCGTCACGCCGCGCTGGCGCAGCGACTCGAGCGCCGCAGCCCCCAGGCGCGCTGGCAGCTCGGGCAGCAGCCTGGGCATGCCGTGCAGCACCGTGACCTTGAGTTCATCGGTCGCCACACGCGGGTAGTAGTGACGGATGCCCCTCAGGCAGTCGATCAGCTCGCCGGCCACCTCGACGCCCGAAAAGCCCCCGCCCACGATGATGAAGTGGCCCAGCTGACGACGTCGCTCGGGGTGGGTCTCGAGCTCGATGCACGCCAGCCGGCGCAGCACCGTGTTGCGGATGTGCATGGCGTCGCCCACCGTCTTCAGCGGCAGCGCGTGATCGACCATGCCAGGCATCAGGTCAAGCCGCGCGCGATTGCCCAGCGCGAACACCAGGTGGTCGTACGGCAGCGTCATTTCGCCGTTGAGGGCTTGCATGGTCAGCCGCCGCGAGTGCGTGTCGACCGAGGTGACCGAGCCCATGATGAACTGCTGGGTGGGGCTTTGCGGCAGCATCTCGCGCACCGGAACCACCACGTGCTCCGGAAATACCGAAGCGCCCACCGCCTCGGGCAGCATCGGGTTGAAGGTGGTGTAGCTGTTTTCTGAGACCAGTGTGAGCGAGCAGCCCCGCGGCATCTGGGCGCTCAGCGCGCGCACCATGTTCGTGCCGGCAAAGCCAGCGCCGACGACAACGACTCGGGTCACAGCAGCAAAGTTCACGGCAAGCAGGCGCGATGCGCGCGGTGGAAAGGCAGAAAGTCTCGGGGCGCAGCCACCGAGTTCATCGGGGCCGCAGCCGTGCGGGCGAAGCAGCAGCCTCCACCCATGCACAAAGCGTGCACAGGTGGAGGCTCACGCTCAGATTTCTTCGTACAGCGGCAGCGTCAGGAACTCTTCGAACGCATCCTGCGTGCTCATCTGGGTGAAGATCTCGGCGGCACGATCGAACTTGCCCTCGAAGCCACCAGCCCTGATCTTGGCGAGCTCTTCAGGCACGAACGAGCGCACCATGTCGGCGGTGACCTTGCGGCCGTCTTCAAGCACGCCCTTGGGTGTGCGGATCCACTGCCACACCTGCGAGCGGCTGATTTCGGCGGTGGCCGCGTCTTCCATCAGGTTGTGGATGGGCACGCAGCCGTTGCCGGCCAGCCAGGCGCCCAGGTAATGGATGCCCACGTTGATGTTCATGCGCAGGCCGGCTTCGGTGATCGGCGCCTCGGGCTGGAAGTTCAGCAAGTCGGCACCGGTCGCGTTGACCTCGGGCTTTTGCTTGTCGAACTGGTTGGGTCGATCGCCGAGCACCTCGACGAACTCCTTCATCGAAGCTTCGACCAACCCGGGGTGCGCGACCCAGCCGCCGTCGTAGCCATCGGTGGCATCGCGGCGCTTGTCGGCAATGATGCCGGCCATGGCGATCTCGTTTCTGGCCGGATCGTTCTTGATCGGAATCAGCGCGCTCATGCCGCCAATCGCCGGCGCGCCGCGCTTGTGGCAAGTCTTGAGCAGCAGCAGCGCATAAGCACGCATGAAGGGCGCGGTCATCGTGACCTTGGCGCGGTCGGCCAGACAGAACTCGTGGTCGAGCTTGAACTTCTTGATGCAGCTGAAGATGTAGTCCCAGCGGCCGGCGTTCAGGCCGGCGCTGTGCTCGCGCAGCTCATAGAGGATTTCTTCCATCTCGAACGCAGCCAGGATGGTCTCGATCAGCACCGTGGCCTTGATCGTGCCTTGCGGCAGACCCAGCTCGTTTTGCGTCATCACGAACCCGTCGTTCCACAGCCGCGCCTCGAGGTGGCTTTCCATCTTGGGCAGGTAGAAAAACGGGCCGGCACCGCGCGCGATCTGCTCCTTTGCGTTGTGGAACATGAACAGCGCGAAGTCGAAGATGCCGCCGCTCACGCGCTGGCCGTCGACCAGCACATGCTTTTCATCGAGGTGCCAGCCGCGCGGGCGCACCTGCAGCGTGGCGATCTTGTCGTTGAGCTTGTAAGTCTTGCCGTTGGACTCGAGCGTGAGCGTGCGGCGGATGGCCTGGCTGAGGTTGATCTGGCCTTGAATCTGGTTCGTCCACAGCGGTGAGTTGCTGTCTTCGAAGTCGGTCATGTAGCTGTCAGCGCCCGAATTGAAGGCGTTGATGACCATCTTGGCCTCGACGGGGCCGGTGATCTCCACCCGACGGCACTGCAGCGCGGGCGGAACCGGCGCGACCTTCCAGTCACCTTCGCGGATGGCTTTCGTCTCGGCCAGAAAGTCGGGGCGCTCGCCGGCGTCGAGCCGCTTGCTGCGCTCGACGCGCGCTGCGAGCAGTTGCTGGCGCCGCGGCTCGAACGCGCGGTGCAGCTTGGCCACCAACTCAAGCGCGGGCAGACTGAGGACGGCCTCGAAGCCGGGACGCATCGGCGCGTTGATCTCCATGCCCGCAGGCAAGGTCAGCGTGGAAAGGCTCATCAGAAAAACTCCTTCAAGGGTTCAAGAAAAACTCGTCTCACCGCGCAGGCTGCGGCCGATGCGCGTGGCTTCAATGTCGTGGGGGTGGCCCTGCCGGGCTTGGGGCGACTCAGGCGCTCAGGCAGGTCTTCATGAAGGCCTTGCGGTCGTCGCCCTTCTTGCCGGCGGCTTCGGCGTTGCAGGTCTTCATCTTGTCTTGCTGAGTGGGCTTGCCGCCGGCAGAAAGGCAGGTCTTCATGAAGGCCTTGCGGTCATCGCCCTTCTTGTCGCCGGCTTCGGCATTGCAGGTGCTCATCTTGTTTTGCTGCTTCGTCAATGGAGCGCTGGCGGCATCGGCGGCGAATGCGGGTGCAGCCATAACGCCCAGGCCCAGGGCAATCGCGATCAGGAATGATTTCATGGTGACTCCTTGCAGGTGGTGAGAGCAGGCGCGTGACGCGCCACCGGGGATTGGATCACGGCGGCCCACACGCCAGCAAGGCGCGGGCCCGCTCGCACGGTCAAAGAATGCGCCGCGGGTGCGCCATCTTCTCGTGCGCGGCGTGCAACCGACGCACCAGCACGCGGATGAACGAGGCATCAAACCGGTGCTGGCAGCCTTCGCTGAGCTGCGCGAGCGTCTCGGGCACGAAGGACACGGTGGTGGCGACCTCGCTGACGATCACGTCTGCCGCGTGGGTGCGCAGATCGGGGCTGGGCGCGAGGTAGGCCATTTCGCCAACCGACGTGCCGGTGCCCAGCGTGGCAACCTTCTCGCCATCGCGAAAGACCTCGACGCAGCCCTGCGCAATGATGTGAAAAGCGCGGCCCCTATCGCCCTTGCGGTACAGGCCATGGCTCACGGGAAAGCGCCGCCACTTGGCGCGGTGGACCACCTCCCACAGCTCGACATCGCCAAAACTCGAGAAGAACTCCAGCTGGCGCAGCAAGTTGAAGCGCTCCGAATCCATCACCGCCTGCAGCTGGCCGCGCGGCACCTCCTGCCTAGAGATCAGACCGGCGAGCGCGTTGGCAAATTCGTCCCAGCCGGCATAGCGCTGCTGCGCGTCCTTGGCCAGTGCACGCTGGATCACCTCGTCGAGCGCAGCACTCACCCCCTCACGCAGTCCCAGCAGCGGCGCCGGCTTCACGTGATAAATCTGGTGCATCAGGGCCGACTGGATCTGCGCGTCGAACGGCGGGCGCCCGGCGATCAGGTGATAGAGCACCGCGCCCAGCGAATACATGTCGGCGCGGCTGTCGAGCGTGCTGCCATCGAGCTGCTCGGGCGACATGTAGGCCAGCGAGCCGACGCGATAGACCTGGGTCACATCGGAGCCCATGTTCAGCACGCTGCCGAAGTCGGACACCTTGACATCGGTGATGCCCCCGGGGCTCATCACCGTGAGCAAATTGGCAGGCTTCACGTCGCGGTGGATCAGTCCCTGGCGAAAGACGTAGCTCAGCGCCATGGCGCACTTGAAGCCGATTTCGACGATCTGCTCGAGCGGCAGCAGCTGATCGGCGCGGCAATAGGGCCGCAAGGTGCCGCCGGCGACGTGCTCCATCACCAGGTACTGGCATGACGGCTCGATCACCGCGTCATAGATCTTCACCACATTAGGGTGCTGAAGGCGGCCGACCAGCGTGGCCTCGGCCGCGAAGAATCGTTCGCTGTAGCGGGTTGCATCGGCGTCGTCGCTGGCCGGCAGACGCACCCGCTTGACCGCCACATCGCGGTCGTGGAACTCGTCGCGGCACAAAAAGACGTCGCTGGTGGCGCCTTCGCCGAGCTTGCGTATCACCGGGTACTTGCCGATTCGCGCGGGCAACTCACCAGCAGGCACGGCCTGGGTCGCCACGTCGAGCGGTATGTCGACAGCCGGTGTGATGACTTCGGTGGGGTTCTCGTTCAAGTCGAGCTCGAGGTTTGGGCATGGCGATGCAGCCAAACGCCGCGCGCACCACTTCGATGTTGGCTCAGGACGCGCCGATTGGTAACGCAGAACAAGCCAGCAAAGACGCGCCAAACCTCGAGCCACACCGCAGCTTCAGCGGCCCGTAGGGTCGGCTGGCCCAGGGCGAAACGTAGAATCTGCCCATGATTGAAGCGAAGCAAGACCTGTTGAAGGCCCTCGCCTCAGCGATCCATGAACTCAGCCCTGGCAGCACGCTGCCTGCCGCCTTCGAATCGCCCAAACTCGCCGCCCACGGAGACTTGGCGTGCACCTCGGCCATGCAGCTGGCCAAGCCGCTGAAGAAAAATCCGCGCGAAGTGGCGCAAGCCCTGATCGAGGCCCTTGAGCGTCAAAGCGCGGTGCAGACCCACGTTGAATCCTTTGAGATCGCCGGGCCCGGCTTCGTCAATGTGCGACTGCGTCACGCAACCCGCCAGGCCATCGTGCGCGAGGTGCTCGCCGCCGGCGCGTGCTTCGGCCGTCAGGCACCCCATGGCCAGCAGGTGCTCGTCGAATTCGTCTCGGCCAACCCGACCGGGCCGCTGCACGTGGGCCACGGCCGGCAGGCCGCCCTTGGCGACGCGATTTGCAACCTGTTCGAGACCCAGGGCTGGTCGGTGTGGCGCGAGTTCTATTACAACGACGCCGGCGTGCAGATCGCCACGCTGACCGCCTCGACGCGGGCGCGGCTGCTGGGCCTCAAGCCCGACGACGCGCAGTGGCCCGAGTCGGCCTACAACGGCGACTACATCGCCGACATTGCCGCGGGCTTCGCCGCACGGCACACGGTCAAGGCCGATGACCGCGAGTTCACCGCCTCGGGCGACATCGAAGATGTGGAGGGCATCCGCCAGTTCGCGGTGGCCTACCTCAGGCACGAGCAGGATCTCGATCTGCAGGCCTTCGGTGTGCGCTTCGACCATTACTTTCTCGAATCCAGCCTGTACGCCAGCGGTCAGGTCGAAGCCACCGTGGCGCGCCTGATGGCCGCCGGCAAGACCTATGAGCAAGACGGCGCGCTGTGGCTGCGCAGCACCGACTACGGCGACGACAAGGACCGCGTGATGCGCAAGTCGGGCACCACCGGCGGCGAGTCGCAGTACACCTACTTCGTGCCCGATGTGGCTTATCACATCAACAAATTCTCGCGCGGCTACACCAAGGCCATCAACATCCAGGGCGGCGACCACCACGGCACCATCGCCCGGGTGCGCGCCGGATTGCAGGGCTCGGGCGTGGGCATCACGTCAGGCTACCCCGACTACGTGCTGCACAAGATGGTCACGGTGATGAAGGGCGGCGAAGAGGTCAAGATCTCCAAGCGCGCCGGCTCTTACGTGACGCTGCGCGACTTGATCGACTGGACCAGCCGCGACGCGGTGCGCTTCTTCCTGATCAGCCGCAAGGCCGACACCGAGTTCACCTTCGATGTCGATCTGGCGCTCAAGCAAAACGACGAGAACCCGGTGTTCTATGTGCAGTACGCCCATGCCCGCATCTGCTCGGTGATCCAGCAGTACGCCGACAAGGGCGGCGATGTGGATGCGATCGCCACCGCCGATCTGTCGGTGCTGACGGCACCGACGGAAACCTCACTCATGCTGCGGCTGGCCGACTACCCGGTGATGCTGTCGAGCGCGGCCGAGACACTGGCGCCCCACGACCTGACTTTCTACCTGCGCGATGTGGCCAGCGCCTTCCACAGCTACTACGCGGCCGAGCGCTTTCTGGTCGATGACGACGCCGTCGCCCGCGCACGGCTGGCGCTGCTGGCTGCCACACGGCAGGTGATCCGCAATGCGTTGGCCGTGCTCGGCGTGAGCGCGCCCGAGAAAATGTGAGGTCCACCATGCGTCTGTCTGCACCCCCCGCATCGCGCCGCTCTCGCCAAGGCGGCGGCTTCATGACCGGCCTGATCATCGGCTTGCTGATCGGCCTGGCGATCGCACTCGGCGTGGCGCTGTATGTGGCCAAGGTGCCGGTGCCCTTTCTCGACAAGGTGCCGCAGCGCACCGCCGAGCAGGATCTGGCCGAACAGGAAAAGAACAAGAACTGGCAGCCCAACGCACCCTTGGCCGGCAAGAACCCAGCGCGCCCGGTGGCCGTGCCCGCAGCGCCGGCGAGTCAGGCCGACGGGTCAGCCAGCGCGGCAGCCCCGGCGGCGCGCGATCCGGCCAGCATCCTGGCGGACCGTGCGGCGACGGCGCCGACAGCTGCTGCGGCATTCACCGCACAAGCTGGCAAGCCTGGCGACATCGGCTTCACCTACTTCGTACAGACCGGTGCCTACTCCAGCGTGGAAGACGCCGAGGCGCAGCGTGGCAAGCTGGCGCTGCTGGGCTACGCGGCGCGCATCATCGAGCGAGAACAATCCGGGCGCACGGTCCACCGCGTGCGACTCGGGCCGTTTGAGGAAAAGGCCGAAGCCGACAACATCAAGGAAAAAGTCTTTGCAGCAGGCTTCGAAGCCGCGCTCGTGCGCGCGCCGAAGTAAAACTCAACCCGCTGGCGTGCGCTATTGACACGCCGGCAACCCGCCCACACGAAGGAACCGAGCACCATGAAACGACGCGAGTTTTCCAGTCGACTGATTTCACTGACCGCAGGCGCCAGCGCGCTGGTGTCTGCCACGTGTGCGCTCGCTCAGGGCGAGCCCGTCGAAGGCACCAGCTACGTCAAGCTGAGCCAGCCCATACCGATGGCCGCCGGCGGCAAGATCGAGGTGGTGGAGTTCTTCTGGTACGGCTGTCCTCACTGCAGCGCCTTCGAGCCCACGCTCGCCGCGTGGCAGAAAAAGCTGCCGGCCGACGTGTCCTTCCGCCGCGCGCCGGTGGTCTTTCGCGAAGAGCCCTTCACCACCCACCAAAAGCTGTACTACTCGCTAGAGGCGATGGATCTGGTCGAAACCATGCAGCGCAAGGTCTTCAACGCCATTCAGATCGACCAGGCCAAGCTCGACAAGCTGCCCGATATCTTGACTTTCATGGCGAAGAACGGCGTGGACACGGCCAAGTTCACCGAGGTGTTCAATTCGTTCTCGGTGCAGACCAAGGCCCGTCAGGCCAAGCAGCTTGCCGAGGCCTACCGCATCGACGGCGTGCCCACACTCGGCATCAACGGGCGTTACTACACCTCGCCGGCGCTGGCGGGCACGCCCGAAAAGGCACTCAGCGTGGCCGACTACCTGATCCAGCGCTCACGCAAACCCGGCTGAGCCAGCACAGCACAAGCCGGCAAATTCAAGCCCGCCAAAAGGGGGCCCGGCATGAACTTGTCGGCTAAAATTTCGGCAAGATTCGTGCCTTATGAAGACCCTGATTTCCACCCTTTCCAACCGCCGCGCGCGAGGCCTTGCACGCTCAGCCATGCTGGCGCTTTGCGTGTGTCTGGGGCTGTCGCCCGCCTGGGCCGAAAAGGCCGACCGCAACAAGCCGCTTAACATCGAATCCGATAACGGCCGCTTCGATGACGCGCAGCAGCTGGGCACCTTCACCGGCAACGTGGTGGTGACCAAGGGCACGATGTCCATGCGCGCGGCCAAGATCGAAGTTCGACAGGCCCCCGACGGATCGCAGTTCGGTGTGGCCACCTCCGAAGGGGGCAAGCGGGCCATCTTCAGGCAAAAGCGCGATGGCCTCGATGAATACATCGAAGGTGAAGCCGAGCGCATCGAATACGACGGCCGGGCCGACCTGGTCCGCTTCATCGACCGGGCCGTGGTGCGGCGCTATCGCGCATCGGTGCTCGCCGACGAGACCGCCGGCAGCCTCATCATCTACGACAACATGACCGAGGTCATCAACGTCGTGGGCGGCGCCACCGCCGCCACGCCGAACAACCCAAGCGGTCGGGTTCGCGCGGTGCTGGCGCCTCGCGAGCAGGCCTCGGCGCCGGGTGCCAGTGCCTCGCAAAGCGGCATCAGCCTCAAACCGATCAACGAGCTGGGTGGCAGCCGTTGAGCACTGTCGAGACGGATGAGCCTGTTCACAGGCTGAGCGCGAGCGGTTTGAAAAAGCGCTACGGCTCGCGCACCGTCGTGCATGACGTCCACCTGTCGGTGGATGCCGGCGAGGTGGTCGGTCTGCTCGGGCCCAACGGCGCCGGCAAGACCACCAGCTTCTACATGATCGTGGGCCTGGTGCGCGCCGATGCGGGCGAGATCACGATCGAAGGTCAGCGCGTGGAACGCCTGCCCATCCATCAGCGCTCGCGCCTTGGGCTGTCCTACCTGCCGCAAGAAGCCTCGATCTTTCGCAAGCTCAACGTCGAGGAAAACATCCGCGCCGTGCTCGAGCTGCAACTCGACGCCAAGGGCAAGCCTTTGCAAACCGCCAGCATCGACGAGCAACTCGACAGCCTGCTGCGCGAGCTGGGCATCGAAAAGTTGCGCGACTCTCCCGCCCCGGCGCTGTCGGGTGGCGAACGGCGTCGCGTCGAGATCGCGCGGGCGCTGGCCACGCAGCCGCGTTTCATCTTGCTCGATGAGCCGTTCGCGGGCGTCGACCCAATCGCGGTGATCGAGATCCAGCGCATCATCAGTTTCCTGAAGTCGCGTGGCATCGGCGTGCTGATCACCGATCACAACGTGCGCGAGACGCTGGGCATCTGTGACCGCGCCTACATCATCAGCGAAGGCCGCGTGCTGGCCGAAGGCACCCCGTCAGAGATCGTTCTCAACGCCGATGTGCGCAAGGTCTATCTCGGCGAACACTTCCGCATGTAGGCCTCGCTCATGAAGCCTTCGCTGCAAGTACGCCTTTCGCAGCACCTGGCGCTCACGCCACAGTTGCAGCAGTCGATCCGGCTGCTGCAGCTGTCCACCCTGGAGCTGCAGCAAGAAGTCGAGCAAATGCTCGACCAGAACCCGTTTCTCGAGCCCGAGAACGAAAACGCCGCGGCTTTCGAGCCGATGGCCGAGCGATCGACCGCGTCCGAGCGGCTGGCCGAGCGCGACACCGAGCGCGCCGACACCCCCAGCGAGTCGAACGCCGAAGGCGGCGATGACGCGCCCGGCGTGGATGGCGCCGACTTCGGCACCACAGAGCGCGATGACTGGGAAAACGGCACCGAGCGCGACGACTTCGACGGCATCGGCGAGACCCCGACCAAGAGCAGCGGCAATGCCGAAGGCGACGACTTCGAAGCCCAAGAGCGCAACCACCACGGCATCAGCTTGCAAGATCACCTCAGGGCGCAACTGCTGGGCATGCGGCTGTCGCCCGAGGATGCCGCAGCGGTCGATGTGCTGATCGAGTCATTGAACGAAGACGGCTACCTGGCCGACAGCCTGGACGACATCGCCACGTCGCTCGCCGGTGACGACGAGGCCAGGCTGGAAGAAGTGATGGCGCGCCTGAGCTGCGCGCTGAAATGGCTGCAAAACCTTGAGCCCGTCGGCGTCGGCGCGCGCGACCTGCCCGAGTGCCTGGTGCTGCAATTGCGCCGGCTGCCACGCAGCGAGGCGCAAGTCATCGGCATCATGATCTGCAAGCAGCACCTTGAGCTGCTCGCCAAGCGCGACCTCAAAAAGCTGATGGCGGTGACAGGCGCCGATGACGCGCTGGTCAAGCGCGCACAGACGCTGATCGTGGCACTCGAGCCCAAGCCAGGCCGCCCGTTCTACCCGGCCGAGGCCAACATCATCGTGCCCGACGTGATGGTGCTGAAGTCCGGTCGCAACTGGAAGGTGGTGCTCAACCCCGACGTGATGCCCAAGCTGCGCATCAACGACCTGTATGCCCGCGCCATCCGTCAGGGGCGCGGCTCGGCAGGCGACGGCTCGCAGGCCGGGCTCAGCCAGCGGCTGCAGGAAGCGCGCTGGTTCATGAAGAATATTCAGCAGCGCTTTGACACCATCAAGCGCGTGTCGCAGGCCATCGTCGAGCGGCAGAAAAACTTTTTTACCCACGGCGAGATCGCCATGAAGCCGCTGGTGCTGCGCGAGATCGCCGACGAACTCGGTCTGCACGAGTCGACCATCTCGCGCGTGACCACCGCCAAGTACATGGCCACGGTGTTTGGCACTTTCGAGCTGAAGTACTTCTTCGGCTCGTCGCTCAACACCGAAGCCGGCGGCAATGCGTCGAGCACCGCGGTGCGCGCGCTCCTTAAGCAGCTGGTCGCCGCGGAAAACCCGCTCAAGCCGCTGTCGGACAACCAGCTCAGCAAGATGCTCGAAGAACAAGGCATTCAGGTCGCGCGCCGCACCGTGGCCAAGTACCGCGACGCCTTGAAGATCGCCCCGGCGACGCTGCGCAAGGACATGTGAACCCGAACCCATGACTGCTCCCTTGTTCCTGCCCTGCGCCGCTGGCGTCGAAACCCTGCTCGGCGCCGAAGTGCAGCGCTTGCTACCCGACGTGCGGGTGCACACCATGAGCGGCGGCGTGGCGCTCGATGGCAAGCCCACCGACGTGATGGTGCTCAACCTCGAGTTGCGCCTGGCGCAGCGCGTGCTGGTGGAAGTGGCCGAAGGCGAGTACCGCGACGAGCAGTCGCTGTATGAACTGGCCAGCAGCGTCGACTGGACGCAATGGATCACGCCGCAGCACACCTTGCGCGTGGACACCACCGCCACACGCTGCCCGCTGCGCAGCCTGAACTTCGCCGCGCTGCGCATCAAGGACGCGGTGTGCGATCAGCTGCGTGAAGCCACCGGCGAGCGCCCGAACGTCGACATCCGCGAGCCCGATCTCGCGCTGGTGCTGCACCTGGGCCCCGAGCGCGCGGCGCTGTATGTCGACACCTCGGGTGAGCCGCTGTTCAAGCGCGGCTGGCGCGAAGACAAGGGCGACGCGCCGCTGAAGGAAACGCTGGCCGCCGCGATGCTGGCCGCTGCCGGCTGGCAGGGTCGCGCCGATGCCGGCGGCGCCTTGCACGACCCGTGCTGCGGCTCGGGCACCATCGCCATCGAGGCCGCGCAGATCGCCTGCGGCATCGCGCCGGGCCTCAAGCGCCGCTTTGCCTTCGAGCGGCTGCTGCCGTTTTCGAGCACCGAAATGCGCGGCGCCCTGCAGCGCCTGCGCAGCCACGCGCAAGCCCGCATCCACGCCTCGGCGGTGCCGATCTTTGCCAGCGACGTGTCGTTTCGCATGGTCGACTTCGCGCGCCGCAATGCACAGCGCGCCGGCGTTGAAGCGGCCATCGTCTTCAATGGCGGTGACGCACTCGAGCGGCAGGCCCCCGCGCTCCCCGACGATCTGAGCGGCACGCTGATGCTCAACCCGCCCTACGGCGAGCGCATCGAGGTGGCTGGCAAGGCCGCCCCCGGTGCCGCACGACCGCATGGCGACGGCGGCAACCGCGAACTGCCTGAAGACTTCTTTGCCCGCCTGAGCGCGCACTGGAAGCGCGCCTACACGCATCACCCGGCCGGCTGGACGGCCTACGTGCTCAGCCCCGACATGAAGCTGCCCAGCGCCATGCGCCTGAAGGAAGCGCGCCGCACGCCGATGTGGAACGGCCCGATCGAATGCCGGCTGTTTCGCTTTGATCTGGTGGCCGGCTCGATGCGCGCAGACAGCGCGCCGCGCTGAAGCGGTTCAGCGCGAGCCAGCTTGCAGTCCGAGGGCCGCCAGCACCGCCAGCGGCGCGGTGTCGGCGCGCAGCACGCGAGCCCCCAACGACAGCGGCTCAAAGCCGCATTGCAGCGCGGTGCTTTCCTCAGCCTCGGACAAGCCGCCCTCGGGGCCGCTCAGGAAGACGAATCGCTGGCCCGCCGGTATCGCCGAAGCCTGCCAGCTGCGGCCTTCGCGCAGGCTGAGCACGCGGCGCTGGCACGCGCCAGCCGTGCCCGAATCCACCTCGGCCGTCAGCCCGCGCAGCCAATCGGCCAGGTGGCGCACCGGCTGGACCGTGGGCACGCAGGTGCGGCCGCACTGCTCGCTGGCCGAGGTGGCCACCGCCTGCCAGTGCGCCACCTTCTTGTCGGCACGCTCGCCGGCCAGACGCAGCACCGAGCGCTCGCACACCAGCGGCTGGATGGCCGCCACGCCCAGCTCGGTGGCCTTTTCAACCAGGCCGTCCATGCGGTCATTGGCCGGCATGCCCACCGCCAGCGTCACCTCAAAGTCGAGTTCGCGGCTTGCCGCCAGGTGCTCGATCAGGTTCACCCGCACGTCGGCGCGGCCCATGTGCTCGATGCAGCCGCGCCACTCACCGCCCAGGCCATCGAACAAGGTGATCTCGTCGCCCGGCTGCAAGCGCAGCACCTGAACATGCCGTGCGGGCCCTGGCGGCAATTCAAGCTCCGACCCGGCAGCCAAGGGCTGCGGCACGAAAAAGCGCGGCGCCATCAGGCCGAGGCGCGTTCGCGCAACTCGCGGCGCAGCACCTTGCCGACGTTGCTCTTGGGCAGCTCGCTTCGAAACTCGATCAGCCTCGGCTGCTTGTAGGAAGCCAGGTTGGCCTCGCAATGGGCGCGCACCTGGGCCTCGTCGATCGGGTCTCCGGCAGCGCGCACGATGACCAGCTTCACGGTCTCGCCGCTCTTCGAGTTGGGCACGCCGACCACCGCGCATTCGGCCACGCCGGGCAAGCGCGACACGACCTCCTCGACCTCGTTCGGATAGACCTTGAAGCCATTGACGTCGATCATGTCCTTCTTGCGATCGATGATCCTGAAGTAGCCACGCTCGTCGACCACGCCGATGTCGCCGGTGCGAAAGAAACCGTCGGCGGTCATGGCCTTGGCGGTTTCATCCGGGCGCTGCCAGTAGCCGGCCATCACCTGCGGGCCGCGAATGGCGATCTCGCCGGCTTCGCCCGTGGGCATCTCCCGGCCGTCATCGTCGAGCAGCTTCATCTCGGTGCTGGGCACCGGCAGGCCGATGGTGCCGCTGAAGCGGTCGCTGTCGACGGGGTTGCAGCTCGCGAGGGGCGAGGTCTCGGACAGCCCGTAGCCTTCGACGATGGGGCAGCCCGTTTGCTTGAGCCACAGCGCGGCGGTCGCCGACTGGACCGCCGCACCGCCACCCACCGAAATGATCAGATGGCTCCAGTCGACCTTCTGGCTGTCAGGGTGGGCCGCCACCGCACGAAACAGCGTGTTGACCGCGGGAAAGCTGTGAAAGCGCTGGCCGATGAGGTCCTTGAGCAGCCCCTTGATGTCGCGGGGGTTGGCGATCAGGATGTTGCAGCCGCCCAGGCGCAGGTTGAGCATCAGGTTGGTGGTGAAGCCGAACACGTGATACAGCGGCAGCGCGCTCACCGTGACCAGCGACTCGCCGGCGGGCAGCTTGCTTAGGGCCGGGCCGAACCAGGCCTCGGACTGCAGGATGTTGGACAGCAAATTGCGGTGCAGCAGCATGGCGCCCTTGCTCACGCCGGTGGTGCCGCCGGTGTACTGCAGCACGGCGAGGTCGTCGTGGCCCAGATCCACCGGCTTGAGCGTGAGGTGGCGACCCGCCGAGAGCGCGGCACGAAAACCCACGGCGCGCGGCAAGTCGTATGAGGGCACCAGCTTCTTGATGTGGCGAACCGCGAAGTTGACGATCTCGGCCTTGGGAAAGCCGAGCAGGTCGCCCAGGCCGGTGGTGACGATCAGCTTGAGGTCGAGCGCGGGCAGCGCGTGCTGCAGCGTGATGGCGAAGTTCTCGATCACCACGATGGCGCGCGCGCCCGAGTCCTTGATCTGGTGCTCGAGCTCGGGCGGCGTGTACAGCGGGTTGACGTTGACCACCACGCAGCCCGCGCGCAACACACCGGCGACGGCCACCGGGTACTGCGGCACGTTGGGCATCATCAGCGCGACCCGATCGCCCTTGGCCAGACCCGCAGCTTGCAGGAAGGCCGCGAACTGGCGCGACATCTCGTCGACCTCGCCAAACGTGAAATTGCGGCCCATGAAGCGGTAGGCGCAGCGGTCGCGGTACTTGACGAAGCTTTCGTCCATCAGGGCCACCAGCGACGCATGGGCCTGAATGTCGACAGTGTGCGCAACGCCTGCGGGGTACTGCTTGAGCCAGATTTTTTCCATGCGAATCCGCGAAGAGGGGTATCGCGATTCTGCGTTGGCTTCGGCCAAGCACCATCAGGGGATTCGACGAGCGTCCCGAGCGCGGGGCGTGCGGTACACCTGCTTGGCGCGTGTCAGGCGGCTTCGGTCCAGCGCACGCCGAAGGACAGCTCGTTGTGGCCGTTGTCGAACCTGTAGGCAAGCGTGTCGGAGAGATTGCGGATCATCAGCAGCCCGAGGCCGCCGGGTTCAGCGTCGTCCAGCGTGAGCGGCAGTGCGCCCGGCTGCGCCGAGGTGGTGTCAAAGGGCGGGCCGCTGTCGCACACGGTGACAACGGCCAATTGGGTGGGCGCATCGCGAGTCACCTCCAAACGCAGTCGCACCGGATTGGCCAGTGCCTGCTCGCCACCGTGGGCGATCACATTGGCCAAAACCTCGTTGAGGCACAGATCCAGCCGCAGGATCTGCGTGTCTGGAACACCGTGCGTCTCGCAGATTTGAGCCAGCCACTCAGAAGCCGGCTTGACGTCGTCAGCCACCGCACGGATGGCCAGCTCCGCAGTAGACGGGGCAGCCACCGCGCTGACCTTAGCGCTTCAGGCCAAGGCGGCCGCTTCGGCGGCAGCGTTGTCCTTGAGGATGGGGATCAATGCGCCCAGCCCGGTGGACTCCAGCGTCTCGGCGGCGGCGGCGTTGTCGCCGACCATGAGCACCATGCGCCCGCCGCGCTGCTTGACGGCCTTGGCGTTGATGATGATCGCGCGAATGCCGATCGATCCGAGAAAGCTCACCCCCGTCAAATCCAGCACCACGCGAAGGTTGGATGCGGCCGAGGAGGCGGCAAACCGGGTTTCGATTTCGGCAGTTCCGGGGATGTCGAGCCGGCCTGTGATGACGACGCGGCGCAAGCCGTCGCTGATTTCCTGGAACTCGATGGGCATGGTGATCCTCGTCTGAATCGGGGTGGGCGAGCGGGCCGCTGTGCTTGGAAGCGGCCTCAGATCATAGGCGAGCAGCGCGCGTCCCAGTGTGACGGGATGCCTGCTGCCAACCCCTACTCGACAGCCTTGATCATGTCTTCAACGACCTTCTTCGCGTCGCCAAACACCATCATCGTCTTGTCCATGTAGAACAGTTCGTTGTCCAGGCCCGCATAGCCCGAGGCCATCGAACGCTTGTTGACGATGACGGTCTTGGCCTTGTAGGCCTCGAGGATGGGCATGCCGTAGATCGGGCTGCCCTTGACGTGCGCGGCGGGGTTCACCACGTCGTTGGCGCCCAGGATGATGGCCACGTCGGCCTGGCCGAATTCGCCGTTGATGTCTTCCATTTCGAAGACCTGGTCGTAGGGCACCTCGGCCTCGGCGAGCAGCACGTTCATGTGGCCCGGCATGCGTCCGGCCACCGGGTGGATGGCGTACTTCACCGTGATGCCTTTTTCGGTGAGCTTGGCGGCCAGCTCCTTGACCGCGTGCTGCGCGCGCGCCACGGCCAGGCCGTAGCCCGGTACGATGACCACCGTCTCGGCGTTGCCGAGCACGAAGGCGGCATCGTCGGCGCTGCCGCTCTTGACGGGACGCGCCTCGGCATTGGCGCCCACAGGCCCGGCAGACTCACCGCCGAAGCCGCCCAGAATCACGCTGATGAACGAGCGGTTCATCGCCTTGCACATGATGTAGCTGAGGATGGCGCCCGACGACCCCACCAGACTGCCCGCAATGATCAGCATGGCGTTGTTGAGGCTGAAGCCGATGCCCGCGGCGGCCCAGCCCGAGTAGCTGTTGAGCATGGACACCACCACCGGCATGTCGGCGCCGCCGATGGGGATGATGATGAGCACGCCCAACACGAAGGCCAGCGCCAGCATCGCGAAAAACGCGGGCCAGTTGCCGGTCAGCATGAAGGTCAGGCCCAGGCCCAACATGAGCAGCCCGAGTGCCCCGTTGAGCAGGTGCTGGCCGGCAAACTGCACCGGCCTGCCCTGGAACAGCCTGAACTTGTAGCGCCCGCTCAGCTTGCCAAAGGCGATGACCGAGCCGCTGAAGGTGATGGCGCCGATCGCCGCGCCCAGACACAGCTCAAGCCGGTTGCCTGCGGGAATGGGCTCGCCCTTGGCGACGATGCCAAATGCGTGCGGCTCGGCCACCGCCGCCACGGCGATGAACACCGCGGCCAGGCCGATCATGCTGTGCATGAAAGCCACCAGTTCGGGCATCTTGGTCATCTCGACGCGCTTGGCCATCAGCGAGCCGATGGCACCGCCCACCACCAGCGCGGCCAACACATAGGGCAGGCCACCGGCCGTGGTGCCCGCGGGCTGCGCGTTGATCAACTTGACGATCAGCGCTGCGGTGGTCAGCACGGCGATCGCCATGCCGCACATGCCAAACAGGTTGCCGCGGATCGAGGTGGTGGGGTGGCTCAGGCCCTTGAGCGCCTGGATGAAGCACACGCTGGCCACCAGGTAGAGCAGGGTGACGAGGTTGAGGCTCATTCAGTGCTCCCGGCGGCAGGCGCCTTTTTCTCTTTCTTGCGGAACATCTGGAGCATGCGCCGCGTGACCAGGAAGCCACCAAACACGTTCACCGCCGCCAGCGCGACGGCCAGCACGCCCATGGTCTGACCGAGCACGGTCTCGGTGAGCGCGGCCGCGAGCATGGCACCGACGATCACGATGGCCGACACCGCATTGGTCACGGCCATCAGCGGTGTGTGCAGCGCGGGGGTGACGGTCCACACCACGTGGTAGCCCACGTAGATGGCCAGCACAAAGATGATCAGGTTGGTGATCGTGGGCGAGATGATGTCCATGGCGGAGTCCTTCAGGTTCGCTTGACGATGCCGTCTTGAGTCATCAAACAGGCGACCACGATGTCGTCGTCCATCGGCACGACCAGCGTGCCTTCCTTGCTGATCACCAGCTTGAGAAAGTCGAGCACGTTGCGCGCATACAGCGCCGACGCATCGGCGGCCACTCGTGCGGGCAGGTTGGTTTCGCCGACGATGGTCACGCCGTGCACCACCACCGTCTGGTCAGCCTGCGACAAGGGGCAGTTGCCACCGATGCCGTTGGGGCCGCGGCCGGCTGCGATGTCGACGATCACCGAACCGGGCTTCATGGCCTTGACCATGTCTTCGGTGATGAGCGTGGGCGCGGCGCGCCCGGGGATCAGTGCAGTAGAGATCACCACGTCGGCCGCCGCCACGCGCTTGGCGACCTCGAGTTTTTGCCGCTCGAGCCAGGCTGGCGGCATCGGCCGGGCGTAGCCGCCCACCCCCACGGCGGCCTCGCGTTCCTCGTCGGTCTCGAAGGGCACGTCGATGAACTTGGCGCCGAGTGATTCGACCTGCTCCTTGACGGCGGGGCGCACGTCGCTGGCTTCGATCACCGCACCGAGACGCTTGGCGGTGGCAATCGCCTGCAAGCCGGCCACGCCCACGCCCAGGATCACCACGCGCGCGGCCTTCACCGTGCCGGCGGCAGTCATCAGCATCGGAAAGAAGCGCTGGTACTTGTCGGCAGCGATCATCACCGCCTTGTAGCCGGCGATGTTGGCCTGCGAGCTGAGCACGTCCATGCTCTGGGCCCGCGTGGTGCGCGGCGCGGCCTCCAGCGCAAAGCTGGTCAGGCCCGCGGCGGCGATGCGCTGCAGAGCGACAGCGTCGAAGGGATTGAGCATGCCCACCAGCGCCGCGCCGCCTTGGAACAGGGGCAGTTCGTTGTCGAGCGGCGCACGCACCTTGAGCACCAGCTCGCAGCCGAAGGCTGTAGCGGCATCGGTGATCTCGGCGCCGACGGCGGCATAGGCGTCGTCAGTGACACTGGCCGCCACACCGGCGCCGCTCTGGATGCGAACGGTGTGGCCCAAGGCCTTGAGCTTCTTGACGGTCTCGGGCGTGACGGCCACCCGCGTTTCGCCCAGCGCGGTTTCAAGTGGAACCCCAATCAGCATGAAAGCGTCCTCCGTCGGGTTCGCGCGCAAGGTTTGCGCGAGCCCCCGATCAAGCGAAAATACCGCAGCTTACACAAACAGTCTCGGTGCCTGGTTCGGCGACCGGGCGCCGCTACCATTCCAAGCCATGAGCAATCGCTGGAAACCCCATGTCACTGTGGCCGCGGTGATCGAGCGAGACGGCCGATTCCTGCTGGTCGAAGAGCACACGCCCGAAGGCCTGAAGCTGAACAACCCGGCCGGCCACCTCGATCCGGCCGAGTCGCCGCAAGAAGGCGTGGTGCGCGAGGTGCTCGAGGAAACCGGTTGCGTGTTCACGCTGCAGTCGCTGGTCGGCGTGTACCTCGGCCGCTTCCAGCGGCCGGCGCGCAACGAAGACGTCACCTACTTGCGAATGGCGTTTTCCGGCACGGTCGGCGAGCGGCTGCCCGGCCGCCGGCTCGACCACGGCATCGTGCGCACGCTGTGGATGAGCCTGCCCGAGCTGCGCGCGTGCCCCGAGCGCCATCGCAGCAGCATGGTGCTGCAATGCATCGAAGACCACGCGGCCGGGCGCTGTTATCCGCTCGAGCTCATCGACACCCACCCGAGCGTCTACGAGCCGGAAATCAAGGCATGAGCACCCCGCGCCGTCGCGTGGTCGTGGGCTTGAGCGGCGGGGTCGATTCGGCGGTCAGCGCGCACCTGCTCAAGCAGCAGGGGCACGAGGTGATCGGCGTGTTCATGAAGAACTGGGAAGAAGACGACACCAGCGCCGATGCGGCCGACGGCAGCACCAGCTACTGCTCGTCGCGCCAGGATTTTCTCGATGCGGCCTCGGTGGCCGACGTGATCGGCATCGAGCTCGAGCACGTGAACTTCGCCGCCGACTACAAGGACCGCGTGTTCGCCGATTTCCTGCGCGAGTACCAGGCCGGCCGCACGCCCAACCCCGACGTGCTGTGCAACGCCGAGATCAAGTTCAAGGCCTTCCTCGACCACGCGATGCGGCTGGGCGCCGAGTGCATCGCCACCGGCCACTACGCCCGGGTGCGTGAGCGCGAAGGCCGCTTCGAGTTGCTCAAGGGGCTTGATCCGCTGAAAGATCAGAGCTACTTCTTGCACCGGCTGAGTCAGGCGCAGTTGGCCAAGACGCTGTTTCCGGTGGGCGAGCTGCCCAAGACCGAGGTGCGGCGCATCGCCGCCGAGATTGGCCTGCCCAACGCCAAGAAGAAAGACAGCACTGGCATCTGCTTTATCGGCGAGCGGCCGTTTCGCGAGTTCCTCAACCGCTACCTCGCGCACACGCCGGGCCCGATCAAGGACGACCGCGGCCGCGTCATCGGCGAGCACGTGGGCTTGAGCTTTTACACGCTGGGCCAGCGCAAGGGCATCGGCATCGGCGGCATCAAGCCGCGTGGCGCGGCCCGTGGCGGCAGCGATCACGAGCCGTGGTTCACCGCCCGCAAGGACATGACGAGCAACACGCTGTACGTGGTGCAGGGCCACGACCACCCCTGGCTGCAATCACCGGCGCTGGTGGCAGAGGACGCCAGCTGGGTCGCCGGCCAGGCACCGGCCGCCGGTGCCCTGAGCGCCAAGACGCGCTATCGCCAAGCCGACGCGCCTTGCGAGCTGTCGGCTGCCACGGCGGATGACGCTGTGGCCGGCCGCTTCCAGTTGCGCTTTGCCAGCCCGCAATGGGCGGCCACCCCGGGCCAATCGGCCGTGCTTTACGACGGCGAGGTTTGCCTCGGTGGTGGCGTGATCGCCCGAACCGAAGCCCTTTGACGCGCCCGCCGCCAGGCCGATCGGCCTGCGAGCGCACGGCAACGCATTCAAGTTGACCGCCAGCAGGCCGAAACCAAACGGGCAGTCGCAGCCAGGTGGTCGCGCCGCCAACATCCAAGCCATGAGCACATTGCAACAACTCGTCACCACTTCGCTGCGCGCGCGCACCGTGGCGGTGTTTCTGGGTCTCTTGCTGGTGGTTCAGCTGGTGGGCTTCACCGCCATTCGCACCAGCCTGTCGAGCCATCCGCAAAGCGAGCTGCCGCACGATCTGCAATGGGCTTTGCTGGCGATCACGCTGCTGAGCTGCGCGGGGTTTGCCGTGGGCAGCGCCTTCACCGCCAATCGGGTCACCCGGCCGCTGCAGCGGCTGGCCGCGGCCGCCGACCGTCTGGGATCGGGCGACTACACCACCCCGATGGACATCGACTCTCAAGGCGACGAAGTCGGCCAGCTGGCCCAGGCCTTCGAGCGCATGCGCGTCAACGTGGCCGGCCAGAAGGACGAGATCCTCAAGCTCGCCTACTGGGACTCGCTGACCGGGCTGCCCAACCGGGCGCAGTTTCGCGACGCCTTGCGCGCTGCCGTGGCTGCCGCGCAGGATGCGGGGCCGGTGCATGCCTCGGTGGCAGTGCTGATGCTCGACCTTGATCGCTTCAAGCAGGTCAACGACGTGCTCGGCTACCGCTTCGGCGATCTGGTGCTGGCCGCCGTGGGCGAGCGGCTGTCACAGCACGCAGTGCGCGGCGCGGACCTGATCGCACGCATGGGCGGCGATAAGTTCGCCATCTTGCTGCACAGCGGCGATGGCGAGCTGGCCCACACCGTGGCCGAGCGCATCGGCAAGGCCTTCGATGTGCCGCTCACGCTGGAAGAACACACCATCGACATGGGCGCGAGCATCGGCATCGCCTGCTGGCCACAGCACGCCGCCGACGCCGATGTGCTGCTCAGCCGCGCCGAAATCGCGATGTACGCCACCAAGCGGCTCGGCGGTGGCGTGTTGCTGTACGACCCCACGCTCGACGCATCCAGCGCGAAAACGCTGTCGCTGCTCACCGAGCTGCGCGCGGCCATCAGCGAAGGGCAGTTGCGTTTGTACCTGCAGCCCAAGCTGTCGCTCGACACGGCCAAGGTGGTCGGCGCCGAGGCGCTGGTGCGCTGGCAGCACCCGCAGCGCGGGCTGGTGCCGCCGCTGCAGTTCATCCCCTTCGCCGAAAAGACCGGCTTCATCCGCCAGCTCACGCTGTGGGTGTTCGAAGAAGCCGCGCGCCACTGGCACATGCTGATGGGCGAGGGCTTGCTGATCACGCTGTCGGTGAACCTGTCCGCCCGCGATCTGCTCGACCCCGAGCTGCCACAGAAATTTCAGGCTCTGCTGATTCAGCACGCAGTGCCGGCCGAAGCCTTCTGCCTCGAGATCACCGAGAGCGCCACCATGGACGACCCGCAGCGCGCCCAGGCCACGCTCGAGCGGCTGCACGCCATGGGGTTCTCGCTGTCCATCGATGACTTCGGCACCGGCTACTCCTCGCTGGCCTATCTGAAAAAGCTGCCGGTCGACGAGTTGAAGATCGATCAGTCGTTCGTGAAGAACATGGAGACCGATGCCGACGACGCCAAGATCGTGCGCTCGACCGTCGAGCTCGCCCACAACCTCGGCCTGAGCGTGGTCGCCGAGGGCGTCGAGAACGAGGCCGTATGGCTGCTGCTGCGCGAGCTCGGCTGCGATCAGGCCCAGGGCTATCACATGGGCCGGCCGATGCCCGCCGACGCCTTCTGTGAGTGGAGCGTCGGCTGGCAGGCCGGTCGGTTGCCGGCCAGCTGCAACTCCTCGCTGCGGCTGCACTGAGCGACGCCGCGGCGCACGTGGTGCGGGGCCGCCGGATAATGCAGTCATCCTCTCGCTGCGCGCACCGCAGTTGCCGTCGAGTCAGCGAACCCGCCCATGTCGATCACCCACCTGAAGAACGCGTTGCGCCGTGCGCGCTGCTGGCTGCCCATGCGAGTGCACAGCACCGTCTTGCGAGGCGCGCTGCTGGCCACCGTGCTGGCGGGCAGCGTCGCGCAGGCCGCACCGCAGTTCGAAGACACGATCGCGCAGCGGCTGCAGGGGTGCAAGGTGTGCCATGGCGCGCAGGGTCGCGCCACCCCCAATGGCTACCAGCCGCGACTGGCCGGCAAGCCGGCTGGCTATCTGTTCCATCAGCTGCTCAACTTTCGCGAAGGCCGCCGCGACTACGGGCCAATGACCTCGCTGGTCGATCCATTGGGCGATGCGTATCTTCAAGAGATCGGCGAGTACTTTGCCTCTCTCGAAATCGCCTACCCGCCACCTCAGGCGGCCACTGCGGGGCTGGCCACACTGCAGCGCGGCGAGCAACTGATGCGCCATGGCGATGCAGCCCAAGGCACGCCGGCATGCCAGCAATGCCACGGCGAAGCGATGATGGGCGTGGCGCCTGACATTCCCGGCCTGCTCGGGCTGCCGCGCGACTACCTCAACGCCCAGCTGGGTGCCTGGCGCAGCGGCAAGCGCCAGGCGCAAGCTCCCGACTGCATGGCGCAGGTGGCTCGCTCGCTGAGCCCGCAAGACATCAATGCGCTATCGCAATGGCTGGCCGCGCAGCCGGTGGCTGCCGGTGCCAAACCGCTGCCGCAATGGCCCGCTGCTCGCAAGATGCCGCTGCCTTGCGGCGGTGTATCGGTCGAGGCCACGCCGGTGGCTGGATCGCAGATCGGATCGTCGCGATGAGCACACGCCAAAAGCTGCTGGCGCTCGCGCTGCTCATCCTGGGCGCGCTGGCTGCCGCCGTGGTCATGCTCAATGTGCGTGGAGAGGGCGATCTGAGCGACGAGATTGCCGCCACCGCAGCGCCAGCACCCAGCTGGCGCGCCACCGACGAGGTCATCGCCCGCGGGTCTTATCTGGCCCGCGCGGGCAACTGCCAGGCTTGCCACAGCGCGCGCGGCGGCGCGCCCTATGCCGGTGGGCGCGCGATCGAGACGCCTTTTGGCACCGTCTTCAGCTCGAATCTGACGCCCGACGCCGAACACGGTCTGGGCCGCTGGTCGGCGCCGCAGTTCTGGCGCGCGATGCATCACGGTCGATCGGCCGACGGGCGGCTGCTCACGCCGGCCTTTCCGTACGACAACACCACGCTGGTCAGTCGCGCCGATTCGGATGCGCTGTACGCCTACCTGCGCAGTCTGGCCCCGGTGTCACAGGCGGCGCGGCCGCATGAGCTGCGCTTTCCGTTCAACACCCAGGTGGCACTGGCGGTGTGGCGCGCGCTGTATTTCGAGCCGCGCGAATTCCAGGCCGATGCCAGCCAGTCAGCCGACTGGAACCGCGGGGCCTATCTGGTGCAGGGGCTGGGGCACTGCAACGCCTGCCACGCCTCGCGCAACGCGCTGGGTGCGACGCATGGGCCGCTCGATCTGGGCGGTGGTCTGATCCCCACGCACAACTGGTACGCCCCCTCGCTGGCCAACAGCCGTGAAGCCGGCGTGGCTGAATGGGACCGCGCCGAGATCGTCGCGCTGCTAAAGACGGGCGCGGTCAACCGCGCGAGCGGTCTGGTCACCGCCTCGGGCCCGATGGGCGAGGTGGTGCTGCGCAGCACACAGCACCTGAGCCAGGCCGATCTGGGCGCCATGGCCACCTACTTGCAAACGCTGGGCGCACTCGCCGATGCGAGTCAAGCCGCCACCGTGCCCGACGCCAAACGGCCGAAGTCCAATGCTCGGGGCAAAAAACTCTATGCCGATCGCTGCGCCGCTTGCCATGGTGACAACGGCGAAGGCGTGCCGGGCGCCTACGCGCCGCTGGCCGGCAACCGCGCGGTGACGATGCGCCGGCCAGCCAATCTGGTGCGCATCGTGCTCGAAGGCGGCTTCGCGCCAGACACTCCGGGCAACCCTCGCCCCTTCGGCATGCCGCCCTTCGGCCAGACGTTCGACAACGAAGACATCGCCGCGCTGCTCACCCACGTGCGCACGAGCTGGGGCAATCAGGGAACAGAGATCTCGGCGTTGCAGGTGAACCGCTATCGGGGAACGCGCTGAGCCGCGCGAGTCGTCAGGCTGCGCAGAGTACGCAACGCAGCCCGAGGTGCTCGGCGAAGGGGTCGAAGTCACGGTCGCAGTGCAGCAGCTCCAGACCGTCCATGATGCAGCGCGTAGCGATCACGGTGTCGATCGCCTTGCGCACAGTGAAGCCCATGGCGCGCAGCTTGCGAAAGTTCTTGGCCGCCTGCACCGCGACGTCCAGGCCACCGAGGGTGATCAGCTCGAGCGTGCCAAGGGTGCGCTTGACCTCGTTGAACCCGCGGGCGGTCGAGACGCCCTGCAGCACCTCGACCTGCCTCACTTGTCGCGCCTCATGGCCGCCAGATCGCCGGTCCATTGGACCTGGCCTCTGAGGCGGCGCACTTCGCTTTGTTGTCCGAGCTGAAGCAGGGTCCGCAAGCCGAGCTCCACCACCTCACGCTTGGAGCGCGCGCCAGACACCTTGATCGCATCGGCCATGAGCTTGTCGTCGATCACGATGTTGGTTCGCATGGGTACGCTGTTTCAAAACGGAATGTCGTCGTCCATGTCGTCAAAACCGGTGGCTGGCTTGGCGGCCGGCTTGGGCGGAGCGGGGCGCGGAGCCGGGGCGGCGCTGCGGGCGGGGGCGGGAGCACGCGCCTCGCCGCGATCGCCGTGGTCGTCGCCTGAATCGCCACCGCCCATGCCTTCACGCCCGCCCAGCAATTGCATGTTGTCGGCAATGATCTCGGTGGTGTAGACGTCCTTGCCTTCCTTGTCTTGCCACTTGCGCGTCTTCAGGCGGCCTTCGAAGTACACCGGGCGGCCTTTTTTCAGGTACTCGCCGGCGATTTCGGCCAGGCGGTCGTAGCACACGACGCGGTGCCATTCGGTTTCTTCGACCTTGTCGCCGCTGGTTTTGTCTTTCCAGTTGCGGGTGGTGGCCACGCTGACGTTGCAAATGGCGCTGCCGTTGGGCGTGTAGCGCACCTCGGGGTCGCGGCCCAGGTTGCCGATGAGGATGACTTTGTTGATCGAGGCCATGGGGCAAGCTCCGGAGTGACGGTGGGTTGGCGGGGATTATCGGGGTCGGCGTTGCCGAGGAGCAGCGGGTTGGGCCCCACTTCGGCGATGCGGGCGTGCGCGACCTTTACCATCGTCGGCCATGCCGTCAGAGTGCCCATGACCCCCGATCCCCGCGATTTTCAAAAGACGGCCTCCCCCGCCACAGCGCCCGCACCCTCACCCACCGAGCGCACCGCGCTGTCGGTGCTGCAAACGGTGTTCGGCTACCCCGCCTTTCGCGACGCGCAAGCCGCCGTGATCGAGCAGGTGTGCACTGGTGGCGATGCGCTGGTGCTGATGCCCACGGGCGGCGGCAAGAGCCTGTGCTACCAAGTGCCGGCCATCGTGCGGCACCGCGGCGATCGCGGCGTGGCCATCGTGGTCAGCCCGCTGATCGCGCTGATGCACGACCAGGTGGGTGCGCTCGAAGAAGCCGGCGTGCACGCGGCGTGCCTCAACTCCAGCCTGAGCGCAGAAGACGCCCAGCGCATCGAGCGCGAAATGATGGGCGGTCGACTGGTGCTGCTGTACGCCGCGCCCGAGCGCATCACCACGCCGCGCTTTCTGGCGCAGCTCGATTCGCTCGACGAGCGCGGGCTGCTCAGCCTGTTCGCCATCGATGAAGCTCACTGCGTGAGCCAGTGGGGGCACGACTTTCGCGAAGACTACCTCTCGCTCAATGTGCTGCACGAGCGCTACCCCGGCGTGCCGCGCATCGCGCTGACCGCCACCGCCGACGAGCTCACGCGCGCCGACATCATCGAGCGGCTGCAACTGCAAGACGCGCGCATCTTCATCAGCAGCTTTGACCGCCCCAACATCCGCTACGCCATCGTCGAAAAAGACAACGCGCGCGCGCAGCTGCTGCGCTTCATCCACGACGAGCACGAAGGCGACGCCGGCATCGTCTACTGCCAGTCGCGCAAGAAGGTCGACGAGACCGCCGCCTGGCTGGTCGGCGAAGGCATCAGCGCGCTGCCGTACCACGCGGGGCTCGACGCCAACGTGCGCCGTCACCACCAGGACCGCTTCCTGCGCGAAGACGGGCTGGTGATGGTGGCCACGATTGCCTTCGGCATGGGCATCGACAAGCCCGACGTGCGCTTCGTGGCGCACCTGGACCTGCCCAAGAACATCGAGAGCTACTACCAGGAGACCGGTCGCGCCGGCCGCGACGGCCTGCCCGCCAATGCGTGGATGACCTACGGCCTGGCCGATGTGGTCAACCAACGCCGCATGATCGACGAGAGCCCGGCCGGCGAGGACTTCAAGCGCGGCCAGATCGGCAAGCTCGAGGCGCTGCTCGCGCTGGCCGAGGCGCACGACTGCCGGCGCATCCGCTTGCTGACCTACTTCGGCGAGGTGCAAGACACCCCCGACGGCGCCCAGGCGCGCTACCGCTGCGGCAACTGCGACAACTGCCTGAGTCCGCCGGCGACCTGGAACGCCACCGACGCGGCACGCAAGGCGCTCAGCTGCGTCTACCGCTTTCACCAGAACGGCGGCCAGCGCTTTGGCGCCGGCCATCTGATCGACGTGGTGCGCGGCAAGGTCAGCGACAAGGTGAGTCAGTACAACCACCAGTCGCTGTCGACCTTTGGCATCGGCGCCGACGTGAGCGACGCCCAGTGGCGCGCGGTGCTGCGCCAACTGATCGCGCTGGGCCACCTGCGCACCGAAGGCGAGTACCACACGCTGGAGCTGACCAAGGGCTCGCGCGCCGTGCTGCGCGGCGATGTGCAACTGCTGCTGCGCGAGGCCAGCGCGGCGGCGGCCGGCGCCAAACGCGCTCGCTTGGGCTCGCGCTCGACCACGGCCAAGGCGCCGCCGGTGCCACTCGACGACGAGGCCACCGAACGCTTCGCTTCGCTCAAGGCCTGGCGCGCCGAGGTGGCGCGCGAGCACAACCTGCCGGCGTATGTGGTGTTTCAGGACCGCACGCTGGCCGAGATGGCACGCAGCCTGCCGGGTTCGCTCGACGATCTGGCGCAGATCAGCGGTGTCGGGGCCAAGAAACTCGAGGCCTACGGCAGGGAAATACTGCGGGTTTTGTCGGGCTGAACCCTGCCGTGCGCCGGGCGCAGCGAGGTCTAAACTCATTCGACAAGATGGCTTCTCAAGAAAGCACCATGGTGATCAGACAAACCCTGCGGCACAGACTCCCCCATCCCCTGCGCATTTGTCTGGCGGTACTCGCCAGCCTCTGGCTGACAGGCAGCGTGCAGGCGCAAGCAAGCCAGGACTCGAGCAGCAGTGGCAACTCATGGACCATGGCCGTCGAAAACGACCTGTTCGCCGGCAGCCACCGCGATGCCGACTACAGCGGCGGCTTCCTGTTCACGCTGTCGGGGCCAACGGCCTCAAGCGCTTGGCTCTCGCTCGACCGCGTGCTCGGCGCCATCGACAGCCTGTGGCTGCCCAATCGCGGCTCGGACCCCTCGTCCAAGGCCGGCCTGCAGTTCGGGCTGCAGGCATGGACGCCGAACGACACCGACACCAGCGCGCCGATCTACGACGATCGCCCCTATGCCAGCCTGATCTCGTGGACCAGCACGCGCATGACCGTGGGATCGGACTCGCAGCCTGCGTACGCGTCGTCTCTGACCCTCGGATTCCTCGGTGCCAGCTTCGCCAAGGATGCACACAAGGGGGCGCACAAGCTGTTCGGCAACGGCACAACGCCCCAGGGCTACGACCACCAGATCTCTGACGGTGGCGAGCCGACCCTGATGTACGCGCTGCGCCGCCAGTCGCTGCTCGGCGCCAGCCGCGTGGGCGGCATGAGCACCGACTTCAAGTGGGGCGTCGGCGGCAGCCTGGGCTACATCACCGAAGCCACGCTGTCGGCATCGGGTCGCATCGGCCGGTTCTCGACACCTTGGTGGTCGATGTCCTCCGAGAACACCGCTTACTTCGCGCCTCACGGCAGCGCCGGCGACCTGTACCTGTCGTACGGCGTCAACGGCAAGCTGCGCGGCTACAACGTGCTGCTTCAGGGGCAGTTCCGGGACTCCGACGTGACCTTCAACAGCGACGAGGTCGAGCCGCTGATTGGCGAGGGCTGGTTCGCCGTGACCTGGGGCATCACCAACTCATGCACGCTGTCTTACCTGATGCGCTACCAAACGGCAGACATCAAGCACGGCACAGGCTCCAGAGACTACGGCAGCGGTGGCGTCTACTTCAACTACGGGTACTGAGCTTGCTGGGTCGGCGGCCGTCACGAACTCGATCAGAGTTCGTGGAGCGCGCACCCACAACCTGAAGAACATCGACCTCGACATCCCGCGCAACCAGCTGGTGGTCATCACCGGGCTGAGCGGCTCGGGCAAGTCGAGTCTGGCGTTTGACACCTTGTATGCCGAGGGCCAGCGACGCTATGTCGAAAGCCTGAGCGCCTACGCGCGGCAATTCCTGCAGCGCATGGACAAGCCCGACGTCGATGTGATCGAAGGGCTCAGCCCGGCCATCAGCATCGAGCAGAAGGCAACTTCGCACAACCCGCGCTCCACCGTGGGCACGGTCACCGAGATCCACGATTACCTGCGGCTGCTGTACGCCCGCGCCGGCACGCCGTTCTGCCCCGATCACCACATCGCGCTGCAGGCTCAAAGCGTGAGCCAGATGGTCGACGCCACGCTGGCATTGCCCGAAGCCACCCGACTGATGGTGCTCGCGCCCGTGGCTCGCGATCGCAAGGGTGAATTCACCGAGCTGTTTGCCGCCATGCAGGCGCAAGGTTTCGTGCGCTTTCGCATCGATGGCGCCACCGTCGAGGCGATCGACCTGCCGACGCTCAAAAAGAACGACAAGCACGACATCGACGTGGTGATCGACCGCATCAAGGTCAGCCACGGCGCGGCCGGCGGTCTGGCGCAGCGTCTGGCCGAGAGCTTCGAGGCCGCGCTGCGCATTGCCGACGGGCGCGCGATGGCCTGCGAAATGGACAGCGGCCGCGAGCACCTTTACTCCAGCCGCTTCGCCTGCCCGGTGTGCCGCTACTCGCTGGCCGAGCTCGAGCCGCGGCTGTTCTCGTTCAACTCGCCGCAAGGCGCGTGCACCACCTGCGATGGCCTGGGTCAGGTCACGGCGTTTGATGCGCAACGGGTGGTGGGATTTCCCAGCCTGAGCCTGGCCAGCGGCGCCATCAAGGGCTGGGACCGGCGCAACAGTTACACGTTTTCGCTGATCGAAGCAGTGGCGCGGCATTGCAGTTTCGACGTCGAAACCCCGTTCGAGGCGCTGCCTGCGGCCGTGCAACACACGCTGCTGTACGGCTCGGGTGTGGAGCCCATCGCCTTCACCTACAGCGCCGACAGCGTGGGCCGCGAGGGCGAGGCCAAGCCGCGCAGCGTCAAGCGCAAGCACCCCTTTGAAGGCATCATTCCAGCGTTCGAGCGGCGCTACCGCGAAACCGATTCACCGCAGGTGCGCGAAGACCTGGCGCGCTACCAAAACGCAAAGGCCTGCCCCGATTGCCACGGCAGCCGGCTGCGCCGCGAAGCACGGCATGTGTTCTTGCAGCCCGCCGGCGCAGCGGCTGACTCGCCCGGCGAGCCGATCTTCCGCGTTGAGCACATGACGCTCGACAAGGCGCGCGATTACTTCGATGGCCTGCAGCTTCAAGGCGCCAAGGCGGCGATTGCCGACAAGGTGATCCGCGAGATCCGCTCGCGGCTGAAGTTCCTCAACGACGTGGGCCTGAACTACCTCAGCCTCGACCGCGGCGCCGATACGCTCAGCGGTGGCGAAGCGCAGCGCATCCGGCTGGCCTCACAGATTGGCTCAGGGCTGACCGGCGTGATGTACGTGCTCGATGAGCCCAGCATCGGCTTGCACCAGCGCGATAACGAGCGGCTGATCGGCACGCTGCGCCACCTGCGCGACATCGGCAACAGCGTGCTGGTGGTCGAGCATGACGAAGACGCCATCCTGGCCGCCGACCACGTGATCGACATGGGCCCGGGCGCCGGCGTGCATGGTGGTCGGGTGATGGCGCAGGGCACGCCGGCCGAAGTGGCCGCGAACCCCGACTCGCTGACCGGGCGCTACCTCGCGCGCGCGCTGCGCATCGCGGTGCCGGCACGCCGGGCGTGGCACGGCGCGAGCGACAAGGCGAGCGTGCTTCGCATCGTCAACGCGCGCGGCAACAACCTCAAGCGCGTGAGCGTGGACATCCCGGTGGGCCTGTTCACCTGCGTGAGCGGGGTGTCGGGTTCGGGCAAGAGCACGCTCATCAACGACACGCTGCACGCGGCAGCCGCTCGCAAGCTGCACCACAGCCACGCCGAGGCCGCGCCGCACGAGAACATCGAGGGGCTGGACGCCTTCGACAAGGTCATCAACGTCGACCAAAGCCCGATCGGCCGCACGCCGCGCAGCAACCCGGCCACCTACGTGGGCCTGTTCACCGCCATCCGCGATCTGTTCGCCGAAATGAATACCGCGCGCGAACGCGGCTGGGGCCCCGGGCGCTTCAGCTTCAACGTGGCCGGTGGGCGCTGCGAAGCGTGCGAAGGCGACGGCGTGATCAAGGTCGAGATGCACTTCCTGCCCGACGTCTACGTGGCCTGCGATGCCTGCGGCGGCAAGCGCTACAACCGCGAGACGCTCGAGGTGCTCTACAAGGGCAAGAACATCACCGAGGTGCTGGCGCTGACCGTGGAAGACGCGCACGCGCACTTTGCCGCCGTGCCCGTCATCGCCAGACGGTTGCAAACACTGCTCGATGTGGGGCTGGGCTACATCCACCTCGGCCAGAGTGCGACCACGCTGTCAGGCGGCGAGGCGCAGCGCGTGAAGCTTGCGCTGGAACTGAGCAAGCGCGACACCGGACGCACGCTGTACATCCTGGACGAACCCACCACCGGCTTGCACTTTGCTGACATCGACTTGCTGCTGCGCGTGCTGCACCAGCTGCGCGATGCGGGCAACACCATCGTGGTGATCGAGCACAACCTCGACGTCATCAAGACCGCCGACTGGGTGATCGACATGGGCCCCGAAGGCGGCGCCGGCGGCGGCCAGGTGGTGGCCGTGGGCACACCCGAAGACGTGGCAGCCAACCCGGCCAGCCACACCGGACGCTATCTGGTGCCGCTGCTCCGGCAACCCTGAGCCCGCCCGATCGCCCATGAAAAAAGCCGGTGCGAGGCACCGGCTTTTTCGTTGAGACAGCGCTCGCGCGCTGCACGCTTGACCTCGGCGATCAGCTGAGGTGGGCGCTGACCAGCTTGGTCATCTCGAACATCGTGACTTGCGGCTTCTTGAAGATTTCCTTCAGTTTGGCGTCGGCGTTGATGTTGGTCTTCTTGGCTGCGTCTTGCAGCTTGTGGGCCTTGATGTACTCCCACAGCTTCTTGGTGACTTCGGTGCGGGGCATCGGCGTGGCGCCAATGATGGCAGCGAGCTGAGGGCTCGGCGTCACGGGCTTCATGAACGCCGCATTGGCGGTGCGCTTCTTGGCGGGAGCCGCCGTCTTGGTGGCAGGAGCCTTCTTTGCTGCGGCAACCTTCTTTGCAGGTGCTGCCTTTTTCGCTGGTGCCGCTTTCTTGGCCGGGGCTTTCTTAGCAGTTGCCATTTGAGTGTTCTCCATCACATGAGGGGTTGATGAGCCGCGCTGGCGGGGCTTCGAATGTGCCCCCGACGTCTCAGGGCACAAGCGAGAGGAATCGTAGCCGCTGTCTCGGGCGTTGAGAAGCCTGTTTCATAGGAGAAACCCTCTTTCTTGCGGCTCGGCCCGCAGTTTTTTAGCTCCCAGGCCTGCGCGGCGGCATGGCCCGGGCGCAAAGCACTCGCGAAAGGGCTCGCGGGTTATTCTTGCCTGATGAAAATCATCGTTCGTTGGCTGCTGCTGGCGGCCGCCTTGCTGCTGGTCGATTACCTGTACTCGGGCGTGTCCGTCAAGAGCTTTGGCGCGGCCATGATCGCCGCGCTGGTGCTGGGCCTGCTCAACTCCTTGCTGCGGCCTATCCTGGTGCTGCTCACGCTGCCGGTCACGCTGCTCACGCTGGGTTTGTTTCTGTTCGTGATCAACGCGCTGATGTTCTATTTCGCAGCCCACCTGCTCGACGGCTTTCAAGTCGACAGCTTCACGGCCGCGCTGGTCGGCTCGCTGCTCTACAGCCTGTGCGGCGTGGTAATCGACACGGCGATGGAGCGGCTGTTCAGACGCGGCGATTGAAGCTCGCCCTCAAGGCCGCAGCGCAGCGGTCTTCAGGCCGGCCCCGCGCACTTCGAAGCGCACCGTGTGCACCACGCTGCCGCGGCCTGCACGCAAAACCAATTCGTGCCGCCCGGGCCACGGCGCCCAGCTGATGCGGCTGCCCCGCCCCACCACCTTGCCGTCGAGCAGCCAGGTGCCCGCCTCGCCCTCAAAGACGATCTTTTGCACCTGCGGCGGCATGTCGGGATCCAGCGCGTAGATGCTGCCGCTGCGAGGCGAGCGGATGCCAAAGGCGCCGGCAGCGATCGCCGTGGGTCGGCCGGGCGTCGGCTCGGTGCCGGCCAGCGCCAGCTCGTCACGCGGCGGCTCCAGATCGGCCTCGAAGCGCGCGCGATAGCGCACCACGCCAGATGGCAGCGCGGCACGCTTGGCCGGCACGGCCTCATGCAAGTGCTGCATCACCACACGCCACACCGGCGCCGCGCCGCTGACGCCGCTCACGTCGTGCATGGGCTCGCCGCTGGCGTTGCCGACCCACACGCCCACGGTGTAGCGGTCGCTGTAGCCAATGCACCAGTTGTCACGCAGGTCCTTGCTGGTGCCGGTCTTCACCGCCACCGGGCCGCGCAGCGCGAGCGGACTGTCGAGCCCGAAGGTGAGCACCCGCGCGTTGTTGTCTGACAGGATGTCGGTGACGAGATAGGTCGCCGCCGCGCTGGCCACACGCCTGCCGGCCGAGGGTCTGGCCGCAGTCGCGTTCGCGTCG
This sequence comes from Burkholderiaceae bacterium, assembly GCA_040400875.1. Taxonomy (GTDB): domain Bacteria; phylum Pseudomonadota; class Gammaproteobacteria; order Burkholderiales; family Burkholderiaceae_C; genus PBB1. The sequence continues at coordinate 88,396 of JBBAPK010000001.1, forward strand.
GCGCGGGCCGCAGGGCGCAAGCGGGTCGGCGAGAGCACGCCGCCATGGGCCAGCGCGCGATAGGAGTTGGTCAAGGCGAGCAAGGTCACATCGGCGCTGCCCAGCGCGAGCGAGTCGCCGTAGTAGCCGCCACTTTCGGGCAGCGCCAGGCCGAACGCATTGAGCCGCGCCCACAGCGCGTCGGCACCCAGCATCGCGCCCACGCGCACGGCCGGCACATTCAGGCTGGCACCCAGCGCGGTGCGCGCGCTCACCCAGCCCTTGAAGCCGCGGTCGTAGTTCTGCGGCAGGTACAGCCCCGACGCGGTGGCCAGCTGCGCGGGCGAGTCGTCGATCAGGCTGGCCGGCGTGATCAGCCGCTGCTCGAAGGCCAGGCCATAGACAAAGGGCTTGAGCGTGGAGCCGGGTTGGCGGCGCGCCAGCACGCCATCGACCTGCGCCGCATCCGACAGATCGCCGCTGGAGCCGACCCAGGCCAGCACCTCGCCGCTGGCGTTGTCGAGCACCAGCACCGCGCCGTCTTCCACGTTGCGACCGCTGAGTTCGGCGAGTTGCTGGCGCAGGGCTTCGCGTGCGATGCGCTGCAAAGGCGCGTCGATGCTGGTCGTGAGCCTTGCCGGTGCGGGCTTCATGCCGGCCAGCACCTGGCGGGAAAAATGCGGTGCGAGCTGTTCACCCAGCGCCGGCGCGCCGCGCCGCGTCAGCGCGTCTTGCACCAGCGATGCGACGCCCACGCAGGACGCGCCTTGCGCTTGCAGCACACCGCAGCTGCGTTGCGTGACCACCGTGGCACTGGCGTTCGGTCCGCGCAGCAGCGCTGCGGCGACGGCGGCCTCCAGCGTGTCAAGCCCGCTGGCGTGCTTGCCGAACAGCGTTTGCGACAGCGCATTGATGCCCACCAGCTCGCCGCGCCACGGCACGCGATTGACATAGGCCTCAAGGATCTGCGATTTGCTCCAGCTCGCCTCGAGTTCGCGCGCGGTGGCGATCTGGCCGAGCTTCTGCCCCACGCTGCGCCCGCCGGCGGGCCGCTGCAAGTCGTCGTCGAGCAGGCCGGCGAGCTGCATCGTGAGCGTCGAGGCGCCCCGGGTGCGGGTATTCCAGGCATTGCTCCAGGCGCTGTGCGCGAGCGCGCCCCAGTCGACGCCGCTGTGGCTGTAGAAGTCGCGGTCTTCGCTGAGGACGATGGCGTGCAGCAGCGCCGGCGACATCTCGGACAGCGGCAGCCACGCCAGCCGGCGCACCGTCATGTCGGTGCGCAGCGTCTGGATGGGCGTGCCGTGGCGGTCGAGCAGCGTGGTGTCGGACGGCCGGTGGGCCGCACGCACCGACTTGAAACTCGGCACGGCCGCCGAAGCCGCGCCAGCCGTACCAGCCGCGCCCGCCGCCAGCAACACCGCCAGCATCAGCCCCAGCGGCCAGCAGCGACGCGCGCACAGCGCTCGCATCAAGGCACCACGTCGATCGCCGCGTTGGGCAACTCGCCAAAGGATTCGGGCGCGTACATCGCCTCGATGCGCGTGGGCGGCAAGGCAAAGCGACCCACGCTGTTCAGCCGCAGCGTGTACTCGAGCACGTGGCGCCCGCGCGGCATGTGGGCGTAGTAGCGGCGGAAGGCCTCGACGCTGCGCTCGTCGTAGGCGACGCTGGCACTTGAGGCGGCGGCATCGTCACCCCCGGCCACGACAGCACCGGCCGCGATGGCGCTGTCACGACCCATCCCCGAGCCCAGCAGCGCCGCGCCACCGGGCACCGGATCGCTCACCACCACCCAGCTCATGTCGGCCTGCGCATCGATCTCCAGCCGCACGCGCAGCACGTCGCCGCGCGACCAGCGCGACGCTTCCTTGCGCGACACCGCGATCAGGCTGCGCTTGACGCCGTAGCCCGCGCGGATCGGCTGCGTGATCGCCACGGCCGCCAGGCTTTGCACCGAAAGCCACGGCGCGCCGCTGCCTTGCTGGCGCGCCGACAAGGTCGCTGCAGCCTCGGGCCAGGGCAGCGTGAGGCTGCCGCCGTCAGGCTGCTTGGCCCAGTCAAACGTGGCGGGCGGCTGCGCTGTCGACGAACCCGAGACACCCAGCCGCAGCTCGCTGATGCCGGTGACAGGCTGCGACTCGAGCTTCGCTGCAAAGCGATCGAGCGCGATGGCACCCCACAGGTTGGCGGTGGTGGTCGACCACGCGCCCTCGCGCTGCCGGCCCAGGGTGCCCACCACCATGCGCGGCAGGTCGTCGCGCCAGGCGGGTTCGTCCATCACGGCCAGGATCAGCCGTGCCGCGTTGGCATCGGCGTTGTCCATCAGCCACCACCAGTTGTCACCCGCCTCGTCGCTGAACTTCAGCGTGGTGCCGCCTAGCACCAGACGGCTGCGCAAGATCTGCTGCGCCTGCTCGATGCGCTGCGGCAGCTCGCCCATGGCCAGGTTCTGGGCGCGCATTCGACGCAGCAGGTTCAGCCAATCGATCACGGCAGCGGTGGGCCAGGCGTTGGGCGTGAGCGCGATCGAACCCAGCATGCGCGGCTGCGCCCGGCCGTATCGCGCGAGCGCATCAAGCGCGGCCAGCTTGCGCACCGCAAGGTTGCTGGACTGCGCCGAAGCCGGGGCCCACGGCCTGCGATCGATGCGCCCTTCGACGAAAGCCGCGAGCCCATCGAGCATCGCATTGCGGGTCGCCTCGGGCAGCGCGAAGCCGGCCTCTTGCGCAGCGGCGATCAGTTGCGCGGTGAGGCGGTCGTTGCCCGCCGGGGCTTCACCGGCACGCGCCGGAAAGTAGTTGGCCAGGCCGTCGGCATCGAGGTAGGTGGGCAGCACATCGACCACCTCGGCCCAGCGCGCCGCATCGTGCAGGCCGATCGCCTTGGCCGCCTTTTGTTCGAGACAGCCAAACGGGTAGGTCTCGAAGTAGCGGCGCAGGCCCGGCAGCGCGCTGCCGAGTCGGGGCTGCAGACCCACGCGCACGCCACCGCGCTTGACGCCAGTCTCAGGCAGTGAACCGCTCGGCGCGGCCACCGGCAACGAGTAGGCGCCGTCGAGCCGCGCCAGCGTGGCCTGCATCACGCGCGTGGGCACGGCCTCGGTCACCCGCTGCGTGAGCTTGACGCGGTCCTTCGCCGCAGCCGCAGCATCACCCGCAACGCTCAGCGATTCGACCGCCGCATCCCACACGATGCTTGACGCGTCCACCGGCACGCTCACCGGCCAGCCGATCTCGCGGGCCGCACCGGCGGCAAGCACCACATCCTGCGCGGCGAAGGCCAGCGGCGGGCCTGCAGCGGCCTCGTCGCGATTGACCGCACCGGCCAGCGTGGCGCGCACCTTCATCTCGCGCGCCGTGGTGTTGCGCAGCGTCAGCGTCGCATTGAAGCTGTCACCGCCACGCACCAGCGGCGGCAGCCCCGGCAGCAACTGCAGGTCCTGCGTCACACGCACCGTAGTGCTGCCGGTGCCGAAGGTGGCGATCCCCGCGCCCGGCGGCCCGTCGGCGATCGCGACCAGTCTGAAGCGGGTGAGCGAATCGTTGAGCGGCACTTCGATGCGGGCCTCGCCCTTGGCGTCGAGCTTGACCGTGGCCTGCCACAGCAGCAGCGTGTCGAACAGCTCGCGCGTGCCGCCGCGACCGCCGCCGCCGCCAGCGGCCACCGCCTTGCGGCCGTAGTGACGCCGGCCAATGATTTCGCCTTGCGCGGTGCTGGTCTCAACACCCCAGGCGCGCTTGCGCATCATCGCGTTGAGCAGGTTCCACGATTCATTGGGCTTCAGTTCGAGCAGGCTTTCATCGACTGCGGCGAACGTCACTTCGGTGCCGGCCAGAGGCGCGCCGGTGGCCTTGCCGCCGGCCACGGACTGCGTGACCTGGATGTGCGCCTGCACCTTCTGCCGCACCGCGTACTGAGCCCGGTCGGTGCTCACCTTCACCGTGAGCTCATGCGCGGCGATGCCCACCTGCAGCGCGGCCACGCCGAACTTGAACGAGGGCTTGGACAGATCGACCATGGCGGTGGGCGAGTGGTACTCGCGGCCGTCGTACCAGAACGAGCGCGCCCAGCTCAGCGGCTCGCGCCAGCCCCAGGTGAACAGCGAATACCAAGGCACCTCGCTGATGCGCCCGCGCAGCACCAGCACGCTGACGTACACATTGGGCCCCCACGACTTGTCGATCTTCAGCTCGACGGTCGGGTCGCGGCCGCGCAGCGTGACCACGCGGGTGTCGATGAGACCTTCACGTTCGACGCTGACCAGCGCGGTCGCCTCGCGGTAGGGCATGCGCACCTGCAGCCGCGCGGTATCGCCGGGCTCGTAGCGCGACTTTTCGGGCAGCACGTCGATGCGGTCGTCGTTGTCCTGCGCGAACCACAGCTCGCCCTGCCGCGTCACCCACACGCCGGTGGCTGCTTGCGCCGGATGACCTGCGGCGTCCTTCGCCTGCGCGATCAGCTCGATCTGCCCGAGCGTGTTGATCTGCGCATCGCACGCCAGCGCGCCGCGCTCGTCGGTGATGCCGCTGCACAGCACGCCGAGCTCCTTCAGCTCGGTGCGGTTGTCGTAGGCGTAGAAGCCGCCGACGATGCGGGTGCGGCTGCTCAGGGTCTGCGACAGCCGGCCGCGCACCTCAACGCTCTGACGGCCGATCGGCCGACCGCGCGTGTCGAGCGCGACCACGTCGAACCTGACCGAGCCCTGCTCGCTGGCCCACGAACGCGACTTGATGCCCAGCACCACGGCGCTCGGCCACAGGTCGATGCGGCTGGTGATGGTCTGCGTCTGGCCGTTGGGGTCGAGGTAGCTGAGCTCGCTGTGCAGCTGGGACGCGCGGGTGATGGCCGGCAGGTTCTTCAGCGTCACCGTGGCCGCGCCGTTGGCGTCGGTGAGCGCCGCGAGCTTGTCGGCGACCAGCCGATCGACCGGCGCGGCCTGGGCATCGTCGTCGGGGCCGTTGGACGGCTGCACCTCGTTGGGCGGCGTGAAGTTGTAGCCCTCGTAGCCAGCAAATTCCACGATGCGCGGCTTGAGCAGCGCCGAGACCTGCGCCGGCGAGTTGGCCATCGCGCCGCCCGACAGGTGCGTCATCTGCACGCCCAGCGGCAGCTCACGGGGTGCGATCGGCACCTGGGCCGGTGCACTCAGGCGCGCATCGACCAGCGGCACGCTGAACTCCTCGACCCGGAAACTGCCGCTGAACCAATTGGCCTGGCTGCGCTCATCGACGCCTTCGCGCTCCAGCCACACGTCGTACTGGCCCAGCTTGGCCGCCGGCGGAATGGCCCAGCTGGCCAGCGCATTGCGCGCGCCGTTCCACACCAGCGGCTGCACCACCTGCTGGCCGCTGCCCTGGTGGACGATCTTCATGCGCGTGGGCAGCTCGGCTGGCTTCCACGGCGCCAGACCGTTCAAGGTTTCGGCGCGCAAAAAGTGCTTCATCGACACCGTTTCGCCCGCTCTCAGCAGCGTACGGTCAAACACTGTGTGCGCCACCGAATCGCGCTGCGGGTTGCGGCTGGTGGGCTGGTTGAAGCGCCACGGCTCGATGCCCTGATGCCAGTTGCTGAACACGAAAGCGGTGTCGACCGGGCTGCCGGGGCGTGACGCGTCGGCCTTGCGTGCGCTGACGAAATAGGCGTCATCGCCGATGCACTCGGCGGGCTGCGGCCCGAGGGCCTGGGGCACCAGGGCCAGACCACGCGCATCGGTGCGCCCCGACCACAGCGGCTTGCCACGGCAGTCGCTGATCGCCACATCGGCGGCTTCGACAGGACGACCACGGTCCAGCGAGGTCACCCACACCGCGCTGTTCTCGCGACCGATCTTGGCGTGCACGCCCAGGTTGGTGACCAGCGCGCCGGTGCGCACATACATCGGCGCCTGCGGATCGAGCAGGGCCTGTCCGAGCCGGCCCGATTCGACCTCGATCACATGGAAGCCCGGCTCGGTCAGTGGAATGCCCACCACCTCGAACGGCCGCGGATCGCCGCCTTGCAACTGCGGCAAATCGAGCCGCCGGGCAGCCGCATCGGTCTTCAGCAGCGACAGCGTGCGCGTTTGAACCCAGCGATCCACCTGGATGCGGTAGGTGCGGCCACGGCCATCCATGTTCGACACGGTGGTCGTCCACTGGTCCTTGGGCAAGCCGGCGTCGCGCGCGCTGATCTGGGTTTCGTGAAACCGGCGCACCTTGGCGTACCAAGCCAGGATGTCGATATCGGTTTGCAAGCGGCGCACGCGCACTGCCCCCTGGCTCGCGGCCGGGCGCAGATCGCCTTGCACATGACGCAGCGTGAGCGGCAGCAGCGGCGGCGTGGTCGTCGAACCCGGCGCGTCGACGTAGCGCTCGACGATGCCAAACGGCGCTGCCGAGAACTTGGCCATCGGCGGTGCGTCGCCAGTGGCCACCTTCATAGGGAAGGCATCGGCATTGGCCAGCGGCCGCCCGGTGGTGTCTTTCAGTCCGGCAGGCAGCGTCAGCGTGTAGACGGCGTTTTCAGCCACGCGCAGCGCCAGCGTGACGGCCTGGACCTCGGTCGACTTGTCGTCAGGATCGTGCAGCGGCGCGATCGACTGGCCGTTGGCGCTCACCAGGCGAACCTGCTTGGCGAGCTGGCGCTCGAGTGGCGCCGAAAAGCGCAAGGTGAGCGGGCGTATCGGCAGGCAAGGCGCACCCGCGCGCTCGCGCTCGCAGGAAAACTCGGCGCTGAATTTCGGCCGCACCTTGAAGGCAAAACGCTGCTCGCTGCGAGTGACGACACGCGGGTTGGCGGCTGCCGCAATGCCTTGGCCCCACACCACGCGCACCTCGGTGTCGGCGGGCAGGGCGCGCGGGCAGCTCAGCACCAGCAGCTTGGCCTGCCGCTCGGCTTCAAGCTTGGCGTCTTTCAGCGCACGCGGTCCGGTGGCCTTGAGGATCTGCTCGCGCAGCGAGCCGGCCACGATGCGCACGGGCAGGCGCTCGCCAATGCCGTCGACCTCGCACCAGGTGCGCTCGGACACGCTGCGCTCGGTGGCCGCACCGTTGAGCGCGAACACGAAATGCTGGTCTTCCTCGATCTGCGCGCCGTCGTAAGGCTGCGGATACAGCACCATGGGCCCGCCAGTGCTGAACTGAAAACGGGTGTTGCCGGCAAGCGCACCGGCTGCGGGCAGCGGCTTCCAGTCGGCTCGCGCCTGCACGCTGCAATTCACGCCGGGTGGCAGCGGCTGATCAAAGTCGAACACCCAGCTGCGATCGCTGGTCCAGCGTCCGCTGTGCGCCGTGGCCGACTGCGGCGCGCCCACGCAGCTGAGCGTCACCGGGTCGGGCAAGCTCGGCTCGCCGAACGGCACCACGGCCTGCGCAAAGCTGATGGCCACCTGCGCGACCTGAGCGACCTCGCCTTGCGGGCTCATGCTGCGGATGGCGGCCGCCTGAGCCCAGCCTGCCCACAGTGCCAGCAGCACCCAAGCAGCATTGCGCGTTGTCACACCCATGTCGGCCCCTGTAGCGAGTCTGCGGGCAGTCTAGCGGCGCGAAGTGGTCAGCTCTGGGCGTCCTTGAGCTGCTGCCGGCGCTGGCCTTCGATGGTGCGCAAGCGCGAATCCATCACCGACAACTCGACGAAATCGTTCTGGCTGGGGTTGGGGCCGGCCAAGCGCCGGCCGGCTCGCAAGCGATCGATGGCACCGGGAAGATCGCCCAGCGCGTAATGCGACTCGGCCTCAGCGCGCAGCGAACTCAGCGTGTGCCCCTGCTGCTTGAGCAAGCGGCTGAGCGCCATCCAGGCCAGCGAGTCCAGCGGGAACTGCGCCACCCAGGTCTGCAGCTGATCGGTGCTCAGCCGCAGGGCCTGGGTGTCGCCCGGCAACGCCAGCGCGATCCGCGCAGACAACAGCAGCACCGGGCGCGAGGTGCTGGCCGCACTCGGCAACACCGGGCTGCCCGACTGCAGCAGCGGTGCCAGCGCCTCGCGCGCCTGAACGGGCTGGCCGCGGTCGATCAGCGACTGCGTCTGCAACAAACGCACCGCCCGTTCGGCGCGCGCATCGGCAGCCACCGCCGTCGAGGCGGACTCCGTCAGGGCGTAGTTGCTCGGTGGCGCTCCAGAGCCACGGGCCAGCGACATCGCATTGCGCAGCGCCACATCCGCGACCTTCCAGTCGCGCAGCAGGCTCGACGCCAGCGCAGCCGAGTAGGCATCGGCGAAGTAATCGGCGCGCGTGGCGCTGGGTGACGAACCATCGGCCACCACGGTCTGCCAGTGACGCAACGCTTCCGGGCGCGTGTCCATCAGGACCCGGGCGCGCGCCAGCGACGAGGTGTGCTCGAGCGCCGAAGCGGGCTGGCTCACCGTCGCGCGCGGCGAGCCCACGCCACCGACACCCAGTCGCGCACGCGCTTCGCCAATGCGCTCGGTGGTCAGCGGGTGGGAGCGCAAATAGGGATAGCCGCCGTAGTCATTGAGCCGTGAGGCGTTTTGCAGCCGCTCGAACATCGCGGCCATCCCCGAGGGCTCGAAGCCGCCGGTGCTCATCATCGCCATGCCGATGCGGTCGGCCTCGCGCTCGAACTGGCGGGAGAAATTCAACTGGCCCTGGATGGCAGCGGCCTGACCGCCCATGATGATCGCGCTGCCGGCGTCGCCGCCGCCCGAGCGGCTGGCCGCGAGCAGGCCAAGGATCATGGCCGCTGCAGCAATGATGCTCTGCCGCTTGCTGGTGGCAAAACCCTGCGCGATGTGGCGCTGGTTGACGTGCGTCATCTCGTGCGCCAGCACCGACGCCAGCTCGTCACGCGTCTGGGTGATCGCCATCAAGCCCAGGTGAACACCCACAAAACCGCCGGGCAGGGCGAAGGCATTGACCGAACGGTCGCGAACCAGAAAAGGCTCGTAGGCAAAGCGGTCCTTCAGGTCGTCGTCGACGTCACCGAGCGCCTGCGCCGCAACGAACAGGGGCTGCCACAGCGACTGCACATATTCGAGCAGAACCGGGTCGTCCAGATAGTCGGGATCACGGCGGATCTCGCGCATGATCGCGTCGCCCAGTCGGCGCTCGGTGCCGGTGTTGAAGTCTTCCGAGGCGGTGTCGCCCAGCGCTGGCAGGTTGTTTTGCGCGAACACCTGCGTGGGCGACAGCGCACCGACGCTCAGCGCCGCGCTCATCAGCCAGACGAGCGCCCTGCGACAAACTGAGCTGAAGGTATCGTGGGCAATGGGCATCAAGCGATCTTTCGCAAAGGTAGCGAGGGGGTGTGACCCCCCAGCGGCGCCTGGGTTCAGTGGCGAAGTCCGAGGCCACCGCTTTTCCTCAGATACCGGCTGCCTATGATGCCAGCCAACCCGATGCCAGCCGCGCCCCTCGGGGTCGCCCACGCCATGACCGCACCTGATCACCGCGCCGAATTGCCCGCCACGCCAACCTCGGCCGCGCCATCGCCCTTGAGCCACTTTGACAGCGCCGGTCAGGCGCACATGGTCGACGTGTCGGCCAAGGCCGAAACCCACCGCATCGCGCGCGCCAGCGGCGAGATCTGCATGCTCGGTGCCACGCTCGCGCTGATCGAAGCCGGCCACGCGGCCAAGGGCGACGTGCTGGGTGTGGCACGCATCGCCGCCATCCAGGCCGCCAAGCGCACCGCCGATCTGATCCCGCTGTGCCACCCGCTGCCCATCACCCGCGTGGCGGTCGACTTCGCCATCGACCGCGAGACCAGCCGCGTCATCTGTACCGCCCAGGTCGAAACCCACGGCCGCACCGGCGTCGAAATGGAAGCCCTCACCGCTGTGCAGATCGGCCTGCTCACCATCTACGACATGCTCAAAGCCGCCGACCGCGGCATGGTCATGGGCAACGTGCGTGTGCTGGAAAAGCGCGGGGGCAAGTCGGGGGATTGGCCAGTCACTGGTCGGTCTGGGTTTCCGGCAACTGGCGCATGACCTTCGCCTTCAAGGGCGAGGACGCCGAGCTGATTGATGACCGTGACGACCACTGAGGCCAAGCCATGACACGCATGCACAACCCGCCGCACCCCGCAGCCATCCTGCGAGAAGACATCCTGCCGGGTCTGGGGCTGAGCGTCACCGAGGCCGCGCAGCAGTTGGGCGTGAACCGCGTGACCCTGTCGCGCCTGCTGAACGAGAAGGCCGGCGTGTCGCCCGAAATGGCCCTGCGCATCGAGGCGTGGCTGGGCAAAGCCCGGGGCGGCGATGCACGCTTGTGGCTGGCGATGCAATCCGACTACGACCTGTGGCACGAGGAGCAGCGCGTCAAGGCGACCCCGCTGAACGTCAAGCCGGCGCCGGCAGAACTGGCGGGCGCCTGAGTTTGTTGCCCGGCGGGCCGCAGGGTCGCACACCCCACGCCGTCTCCCTATTACGCACCGCCCGGCTGGCGCGCAGCGCCAAGCCCTTCATGGCCCGGGGTGGCTTCAAGCACGAGCGGTGCGCGGGATGCCGGCTGTTGCCCAGCCACTGCATGTGTGCCTTGCGACCTTCGGTGCCCACGCGCGCCGGGGTGTGTTTGCTGATGGCCGACATCGAGACGTTCAAGCCCAGCAACACGGGCTGGCTGATTGCCGATGTGGTGGCCGACACCTTTGCCTTTGGCTGGGCGCGCACCGAAACAGACCCTGCGCTGCTGGCCCTGCTGGGTGACCCGCAGTGGCAGCCGTATGTGGTGTTTCCGCAGGACTACGCGCCGCCCGAGCGGGTGGTGCACGCCGTGGCGCCGCCCGACGCCGGCCAAGGCGCGACGGCCAAGCGACCGCTGTTCATCCTGCTCGACGGCACCTGGTCTGAAGCGCGCAAGATGTTTCGCAAGAGCCCCTGGCTGGACCACCTGCCGGTGCTCAGTCTGAACCCGGACCAGATCTCGCAATACCAGCTGCGCCGCTCGCGCCGCAACGACCACTTCTGCACCAGCGAGGTCGCGGCCTTGTGCATGAGCCTGGCCGGCGAGCGCCTGGCCGAGCAAACGCTTGAGGCCTATCTGGACGTGTTCACCCACCACTACCTGCAAGCCAAGAACCAGCTGCCCGTCGCGTGGGATGACGCAGCGCACCAGCGGTTGCGGGAGTTGGCGGGTGTGGCGCGGCGAGCTGCGATTCAGGCTTGATCCGCTTTGGCCTGCGTCGGGCCTGTAACAAACCTGTTTCTGCCGGTAACTTTTGGCAGCCCCGCGGCCCATGCCATTCGCTGGTGAGCCCGCCGTGAGGCGCGCAACACGCCGTTACAAAAGCCTGCCGACATGTCATGGAACGGCCAGCCGCTGACTCCTAGACTGCCCGCCGGAGGGCCGACAACCGGCCTCGCGGCAGTAACGTTTTTCAGGGATCAACATGAATTTCAAACTCAAAACCTGGGCCAGTGGCCCGTTCGCCGCGCTCGCGGTCGCCTTGTCGGTTGTGGCCTGCGGCGGCGGTGGTGGTGGCAGTAGCAGCGGCAGCAGTTCGTCGGCAACGGTGACGCCAACGAGCTCCGTGTACAACGGCTCCATCAGCGGCTTCGGCTCGGTGATCGTCAACCGAGTGCGCTTTAGCACCGTGGGTGCGACCACGGTGGATGACGACGGCGCCGAAGTTCGCCTTGACGACCTGCGCATCGGGATGCGGGTGACGGTTAGCGGCACTGCCGACGACTCCACGGGCAGGGGCACCGCCACGCAGTTGTTGTTGTAGCACGGCACCACGGGCGCGATCACATCCATCGACAAAGCGGCCGATACGCTGGTGCTGCTCGGCCAAACCGTCACGACCAACGCCTCCACGAGCTATGAAGGCGTGACCGCTTTCGACTTGCTGGAGTTGGGAGTCGTCATCGAGGTCTACGGCGTGCTGCAAAGCGACAACACAGTGCTGGCCACGCTGATCGAGAAGAAGAGCGCGCCGACCGGCATTCGCCTGGTTGGGCGCATGAGCGCACTCAATACGACCGCCAAGACCTTCGTGGTCGGCGGCCTCACCGTGAACTACGCGACGGCCACCACAGTCACCGGGACCTTGGGCAATGGCAAGCGGGTGAAGATCAAAGCCGCTTCCGACGTCTTGGTCGGTAGCGTGCTGACGGCGTCTTCGGTCAAGGTCAACTCGGGCGCCGCTTATGGCGAAACCGTGGCCGCCAACACTTACCTGAAGCTCGAGGGTGTTGTCGAGACGCTGCCGGACAGCAATGGCCTTTTGACGGTGTCGGGCACGCCGGTGAATGTGTCCTCGGCAACAGGCAAATCCATCATCACCACCGTGGGTCAGTTGATTGAGGTCAAGGGCACCTGGGACGGCAGCGTCCTGCAGGCCACCAAGGTCGAAGCGGAAGATGAGGGTCCTGATCGCAATGAGCTGTACGGCGCCATCAACACAGCACCACAGCTGGTCGGCACCGACACCCTCTTTGAGGTTCACGGTGTGCCAGTGAGCGTGCCTGCGGCTGTTGTTGGCAGCCGTACGTTCGCTCTGGGTAACTACGTCGAAATCAAGGGCTACGTGGTGGGCGACGTGCTCGTCGCGACCAAGGTCGAACTCAAGACCGGCAACGATGCGGTCGGCCGCGAGTTCGAGGACTACGGCGTGATCTCGGATTTCTCGTCAGCCTCCAGCTTCAAGGTCGACGGCGTGCCCGTGGATGCATCCTCGGCACGATTCGAAGACGGCACAGCGTCCAATCTGGTCAATGGCGCCTACGTCGAGATCAAGGGGACGCAAAACGCCAGCGGTGTTTTCGTGGCCACCAAGGTCGAGTTCAAGTCAGCCCCGGGCTGACACAACGCAGATCGCTCCATCACCGGCCCACGCGCAGCCGGTGACTGCGGCCAAGGCCCCTGGCAATCCCAGGGGCTTTTTTCATCTCGAACCAATCGCAGCGAGCGGGCTCAGGAGCTTTCGACCGAGCAGCGCACGCGCTTGCCGCTCACCTGAAATCCTCGAACCCGAACACCCGACTGGGCGACGTGCATTGGAATGGGGGCGGCTCGGGTGCCGCCGCAGGCTCGCCGTTGGTGTCGTCGGCAGCTTCAGCGTCGCACGGCTCGAAGAACGACGCGGCACCGGGGTTGTGGAATTCGCGCAGGCGCTCGGCGATGTGGCGGGCGCGCTCGACATCACCGGCCTCAGCCAGCGCACGCGACCAGGCAATCATCAAGCGGGTGTCGAGCAGAAAATGCCGGGCATGCTGCACGCCTTGCAGCACCTCTGCGGGTGTGGCGCCGGTGGTGGCAGCGGCGTAGTCGGCATGGTGTGCAGAAAACCACCGTCGCTGGCCGGCGGCGATGCGCTCGGGCAGCGGCGCGGCCTTGGCCTCGGGCTCAAAGATGGACACCAGCGGCAGGTAGTCGATCACCGCAGCGACACCACCCACCGCCAGCAACGATGACGCCCACAGCAGCACCGCCGCGCCTGAGCGGCGCACAGGCGCTGCAGCGCGCGGCTCGCCCGCCAGACACAGTCCCCATGCAAACGCCGCGGGCAGCAAGAAGTAGGCGTACCACAGCGGGTACTCGAGCAGGCTGTGCAAGCCGACCAGCAGCACCATCACCCAGGCCGATCGCAGCACGGTGGCGCGATCGTCATCGCCCGTCGCGCCGGTTCGCGTGGCGCACCAGCCGCGCCACAGCGACCACACCAGCAAGCCCAGCACGCCCAGACCCAGCGGTATGCCCAGCTCCACCACCAGATGCAGCGGCAGGTTGTGGGTGTGGTCGAAGAACGCGACCGGCCGGTGCGGAAACGGCGTGAGCGACCAGGCCAGGTTGAACTCGCCCCAACCCACGCCCGCCCAAGGGTGCTGGGCGATCAGTGCCAGCGTGTTGGACCAGATGCCAAAGCGCGAGCTGGAGATGTCGGCCTCGGTGCGCAGCCGCTCGGCACCACCGAACACATGGCCCGTGGCCTCGGCCCAGGTGCTCAGTCCCAGCCAGCAGACGGCGTACAGCAGCGGCGTGGCCAGCAGCAACGCGCGCGCGCGGCGCGACAGCCGGCTATCGAGCGCGCCCCAGACCGCGAGCACCAGCACACCCACCATGCCGGTGCGCGAGGCGCTGAGCACCAGGCCGAAGATGAGCAGCGCCACACCCAGCCACGCCAGCAGCCAGCGCCAGCCTTGCGGGCTGTGGCCCGGTGCGGCAGGGGCGGATTGCGCCAGCCACACCGCCGACACCAGCGACCACAGCAGCAAGCTGCTCAGGTGATTGGGCTGGCGCAGGTTGCCCGATGCGCGGCCTTCGAACGAGGTGATGGCCACCCACTGGCCGTCGGCCCACTCGGGTGCCAGCACCTGCACCGCACCCACGACGGTGCTCAACAGGCCCGCGAACAACAGAGCAAGACACAGCGCGCGAAAAGCCGATGCGGCATGGCCGTCGTGGCTGACGCTGGCGCCCAGCATCACCATCAGGCCGGCGGCGGCCATGAACGCGATGTTGGACAGCGCGAGCGATGACGGCAGCCCATTCCAGGCCCATGAGCCCAGGCTGGCGGCCACCAGCACGCCTAGCGCAGCCAGCAAGCTCGCCAGACCGCCACTCCTGTGCGACAGCCCCATCGCCAGGCCCGTGCCATCCGGGCGATGCAACCCGCAAGCCAGCGCCACACCGAACAGCCCCCAGCCGCTCAACGCTGCCGCCTGATTGAGGAATGTCGCCGATGGCGACAGGCTGACGGCCAGCAAGGTGGCAGGCACCACGGCCAGACACGCCGCCAGCCAGAGCAGCCCTTGGGCCGGAGTGAATCGCATGGGGTGAAGTTTAGTGAGCGCCCCGGTCAAAAGAACCCATCCACCGGCAAGTGCCCAACGACTTGCGCGCCCGGCGCCAGCACACTCACCCAACTGCTTTGCCGCGACATCAGCGGCAAGAAGCGCAACGCCTCGGGCGACTGACCGGCCCTTTCGGCCATGGCCGCCATCTGCGGCTGGAGTTGCGGGTGCTTCGCGAGCAAGTCCGACACCGGACGGGATTTTTGCCAGGCTTTGTCGGCGTAGCTCGCGTAATCGCGCCAGTACCCGGGCAATGCGGCCAGCGGGATGCCCGACAGCCCCAGCTCAATGGTGCGCAACTGTTCATCGGGATCGGTGGGCTTGACCACGGCCATCAGATGCGGGCCCGACCATGACAGCGTGCGCAGGCTGGCGGGCGCCTCGGCCAGCGTCGAGTCGTCGATCTCGTTGGCTGTGACCAGTCGCAGCAGGTCCACTTCGAACACCAGCGCCACCGGCCGCGCGGCGGCCACCGAATGCAAACCATAGCCCAGCGCGGCCAGTTGCAGCAGCGCAATGACGCTCAGGTCACGGATCAGTTTGGCGCGCGGCTTGGTGGGCTTGGCGATGACCAGCGTGAGCGCCGGGCCGACCACGATGTCGATGCCCACCAGCATCAAAAAGACAGGCCCCACCTGAGTGAGGGCCGCAAAGGGCGATGGGTACCAGACCATGAACACCAGCAGCGCGGCCAGGCTGGCCATCAGCACGCTCGCGCCGAGGTGCAGCACGGCCGCACGCACTCGCGGCCAGGCCAAAGCTTGCATCAATTTCATCGCTTTAGCTTCGGGTGTGCAACACAGTCAAGTCCCAAAGCAAAAAGACCGCTAGGGGCGGTCTTTTGTTCGAGCCACTGACAGCGCATCAACCCTTGCAAGAACCTGGCAGAAACTTGGTAGCGATCGAGGTCAAGG
>JBBAPK010000001.1:104121-151044 GCA_040400875.1 Burkholderiaceae bacterium
GCGCATCAACCCTTGCAAGAACCTGGCAGAAACTTGGTAGCGATCGAGGTCAAGGCCGTGCCGCCACCGATGACTGCGGTGTTGCCGCAGACCCAGCGGTCAGGCGCCGTACCGGCAACAATCTTCGCGCCAGCCGCTGTCGTTGGCACCAACGACAACGTCTTGGTATCGATGGTCGTGTCGCCCGTACCTTGGGCCGTCACGATGATTCCGCCGTTGGCATCGGTTGCCACTGACGTGACGTACTTGGACGTCGAAGCCGTGGACTCGCAACCCCATTTGCCGGCTGCTGGCAATGCGGTCGCAGTCTGGGCGATCTCGGTGATCAGGGTGCGGCATGCCGACGAAGCCAGAATCACTTCAGAGACCTTGGCCCTCTTGGCGTAATCGGAGTAAGCCGGCAGCGCCACAGCTGCCAGGATGCCGATGATCGCCACGACGATCATCAGTTCGATGAGGGTAAAACCCTGTTGGATAGAGCGCTTCATGGAATGTTCCTCTGGAAAGGTTGGGGGGGGGGGTTACGCCCCCAACCAGGGTGCACATGCCGTGCCAGCGCTTCCAGGGTGAATTCAGCGTTTTTCAGGCCCGCAAGTGACGCGATCGGTCACGCAAGATGCCGCAAAGTGTCGGGCCCGGCGAGCAGGCCGACAAAATTTGTCAGCCCGGGCAGCGCCGTCGACGGCAGCTCAGCGGTTGATGAACTGCATTTGGGTGCCAGCCAGCTCGACCACGTCGCCGTCGTGGAGCTGCAGCGTCTCGGTGACCAGCGGCTTGCCGTTGACGGTGGGGCGCGCAGCGCCTTCGACGTGGGCAAACACATAGCCCGCAGGGCGCTTGGTGATCGATGCGACCTGAACGCCGGGCTTGCCGATGGTGGTGACCACCTTGACCAGCGAGACCTCGCGCCCAGCCGCCGCGCCGTTGAGCACCCGGATCGATGCCGGCAGGTGCACCAGCGGGTCCAGCGAGGTGGGCCCGCCAAAGCCCGACGGCCGACTCAGGCTGGGCTCTGAAGGCACACTTGCAGCGGCGTTGGGCCGCAGGATCTGGGTGGCTTCGTAGTCGCCGCCCTGATCGGCGTGGTACTTGATCTTGTACTTGCCGACTTCGACGGTGTCGTTGTGCACCAGCATCTGCTTCTTGACGGCCTTGCCGTTGATGTAGGTGCCGTTGGTGCTGTTGAGGTCTTCGATGAACACGTCGGCGCCCACCAGCAGCAGCGCGGCGTGCTCGCCGCTGACCGCCAGGTTGTCGATCACGACGTCGTTGTAGGGCCGGCGGCCGAGCGTGGTCTTTTCCTTGGTGATCTGCACTTCCTTGATCACCACACCGTCCATCGAAATCACCAGTTTGCCCATGCTTGGCCTCGTGTGTCGTGCTGTCAGGGGCGGCCATCAGCCGCCATGGGGAACCGGCAAAAGCGCCGAATGCAGTCTCAGCGTTTGAAGGGCCACCAGGCGCGAGATGCGCCGACGTGGCCCGAAACCCTCGCCAGAATCACAGCGATATTATCTTTCCCGCCAGCCTGATTGGCGGCATCGATCAGCGCGGCGGTGGTCGATTCGAGCGTGGTGCCTGCGCGCAGCAGCTCGGCAATGTGCTCATCATCGAGCATGTCGCACAAGCCGTCTGAGCACAGCAAGATCAAATCACCCGGCTGCAGATCGTGCACATGGGCCTCGAGCTGCACGGTGTCGTCGACGCCCAGCGCACGCGTGACCAGATTCTTGTTGGCTGACAGGGCCGCCTGCTGCGGCGTGATGAGCCCGGCGTCGATTTGTTCTTGCAGCAGCGAGTGGTCGCGCGTGATCTGCGTCAATTGACCGTCACGCCATCGGTAGCCGCGTGAATCTCCCACGTGGCCCAGCAGCAGCCGCCCCTGGCGAAACACGCCCACCACCAACGTGGTGCCCATGCCGGCGTACTGCGAATTGCTGCACGCGGCGTTGAAGATGGTTCGATTGGCGTTGTGGACGCAGATGTCGAGCGCGCGCATCACGTCGGCGTCGCTGGCCTGGGTAGAAGCCTGGATCAACCAGCGGCTGAGCTCGGTGCGGATGAACGAGGTGGCGATGTTGCTGGCGACCTCACCGGCGTTGTAGCCGCCCATGCCATCGGCCAGCACGACCAGACAAGCCTCGAAATCGACAGCCACCGAGTCCTCGTTATTGCGGCGAAGGCGCCCAGGATCGGTGGCGCTGAAGAACTCTAGGGTCATGGAAGGGCGGGGCATGTCGATCGGGTGAGCCGGGGAGGGACCGTCCGGCCCGCCGGTGCCCGGGATTGTGCTTCGTTCTGCTCAGGCCGACGGCGCCAAAAGGACCCCATGCGCCAGACCCGCGTCGAAGGGCGTGGCATACCGCACGGCCTACGCGAAGTCACGATGCTCACCTGGGGCCGCGAGATCGCGCAGCTCAGCGGCCAACTGACGGCCATCGCAGTGGCGGGCTTCGGGTGACTTGGACAGCACCTTGGCCAACAGCCGCGCCAGCGGTTCAGGCAGCTCGGGCCGCAGGGATCGCACATCGACCGCCGGCTCGTTGACGATGGCATGCAAGAGCTTGCCCATGGCCTGGTCCTCGTGCGGCAGCCGCCCGGTGAGCAGCTGGAACAAGGTGACGCCCAGCGAGTACAGATCGGCACGGCCATCGACCCGGCGACCCGACAGTTGCTCGGGCGAGCTGTACGACAGCGTGCCCAGCATCATTCCGGTGCGCGTGCTGCTGGCGTCGGTGATGCAGGCGATGCCGAAGTCGGTGACCTTCACCATGCCCTGGGCGGCGTCGATCATCACATTGGCGGGTTTGACATCGCGGTGGATCACGCCCTGGCTGTGCGCATGGGCCAGCGCTTGGGCCACCCTGCGACCGATGTGCACGACATCGGCCACGGGCAACAGATGCGCGGCCTGGGTGTGGCGCTGCAGGTCGCAGCCGCTGAGGTATTCCATCGCGATGTAGGCGATGCCGGCGTCTTCGGCGGCCTCGTGAATGGCCACGATGTCAGGGTGGTGCAGCCGGCCAGCGGTGCGCGCCTCGCGAAAAAAGCGCTCGCGCACGTCTTCAAGGTCGGCGCCGGAGAACTTAGCGGCCAGCGCCATGGTCTTGATGGCCACGGGCTGACCGCTGTCGGGGTCGATCCCGAGATACACGGCGCCCATGGCGCCGCGCCCGAGCTGACGCTCGATGCGGTAGCGGCCCAGCGTGCTGCGCTCGCCGGGCGCCGGCGGGCTTACCGCATTCAGGCTGCCGACCCTGACGCGCCACGTCGCGCCTGCAGGTACTTGCCCATGGCAAGTACCAACAGCGCACCAGCGATGCCGGCGCCGTACTCGATGGTGTCGGTGACAACCAGCTTGGGCACCTGAGGCACGATGTCGGTGCTGACCAGCGCCGGATCAGACACCGCCATGGTGCCCGCGATCCAGCCCAGCAGCATCGCGCCCAGCGTGATGATCACCGGGTAGCGGTCCATCAGGCCGATGACCAGCTGGCTGCCCCACACGATGATGGGAATGCTGACGATCAGACCGAAGATGACCAGCGGCATGGTGTGGTCGCCGCCGGCGGTTTCGGCTGCGCCGGCAATGGCGATCACGTTGTCGACGCTCATCACCAGGTCGGCCACGATCACCGTCTTGACGGCACCCCACAACCGGTCGCTGCCCTCGATGTTGCCGTGGGCGTCGTCATGTTCGGGCAGCAGCAGCTTGACGCCGATCCACAACAGCAAGAGCGCACCCACGAGCTTGAGGAAAGGGATGGCCAGCAGCTGCAGCGCAAAGAAGATGAGGATCACGCGCAGCACGATCGCGCCGGCCGTGCCCCACAAGATCCCCTTGGCTCGCTGAGGCGGCGGCAGCTTGCGGCACGCCAGTGCAATCACCACGGCGTTGTCGCCACCGAGCAGGATGTCGATCATGATGATCTGGCCGACGGCGATCCAGAACTCGGGGGTGAGAAAAGCGTCCATGGCGTGGCTGTCGCAGTTCAGTTGATGTGGGCGGCAGTGTAGGTGGCGCTCTCATGGCCTGTGCTCGAAAGGGCCTGCCTCACCGGCAACTCGAGCGGGCCGCGGTACAGCGGGCTGCCCATGCGGCTGGACTGCCCGGGTCGCGCCAGCTCAAGGCCGGGCCAGCGATCGAGCATCTGGCCCCACACCGCCTGCGCTTCCATGAGGGTGAGCGCTGCACCCAGGCACACATGCGGACCCTGACCAAAGGCCATGGACGGCGCGGCACGGCGGGTGAAGTCGAGTTCGTCGGGCCGCTCGTGCTGCTCGGGGTCGCGATTGGCCGCACCGATGAGTGCCACCACCAGATCGCCCCGGCGCAGGTCCTGGCCATGCAGGCGCAGCGGCGCGGCCACACGTCGGCCGGTGTACTGCACCGGACTGTCAAAGCGCAGCAGCTCGCGCACGGCGGCGCTCAGCAAGCTGCGGTCGTTGTGCAGCGACTGCCAGGCGCCGGCTTGCCCGAGCAATATTTGCAGCCCGTTGGCCAGCAGGTGGCGGGTGGTCTCGTGGCCTGCAAACAGCAGCATCACGCATTGAGCCAGCAACTCGGCGCAGCCACGAATCTGCCCGGCAGTCTCTGCGCGCAGCAGCCGGTCGAGGACATCGTCACGCGCCGGGTCATCACCCTCACGGCGACGGCGCTGCAAGGCCGCATCGAAGGCGGCTGCCATCGAAAGCAAGGCGGCTTGCGCGCGCAGGGCTTGATCGCGCGTGGGCTCGCTGGCGCCCAGAAAGGCGGCGAGTTCGTCCGAGCCCGCCATGAATTCACCGGTTGCGGCGTGCGACTCGACACCCATGAGCATGGCGATGGCCTGCGCCGGCAGTGGGCGCGCGACCGAACTCACAAAGTCAAAGCCGGCGTGCGCATCGAGCGCGCCGAGCCGATCGGTGATGGCTTGGTCGAGCCGTGGGGCCAGCTGCTGCAAGTCGGATGCGCGAAACGCGGTGGCGAGCACCTGGCGAATGCGCAGGTGGTCGGGCGCGTCCAGAAAGATCATCGCCCGTGCAAACAGACGCTGAAAACCACGCAACTCGCTTCGCGGCTCGTGGCCGCGCATCACCCAGCCGCCGGTGCGCTGCGCCGAAAAGCGCGCATCGCGCAGCACCATGTCGACATCGGCGTGGCGCGACACCAGCCATGCGCCGCCGAAGAACTCGTCGCTCCACACCAGCGGCGCGGACTCGCGCAAGCGGCGATAGGTCGGGTACGGGTCGGCGAGAAAGCCGGTGTCGAGCAGCGGCCCGCCCAGGCAAGCCGCAGCTGTCGGGGCGCCGGGCGGCGGCGCAAGGCTCGCCGGCGCCCGGCCCCGGTCTTGCATCAAAGCTGTTTCTTGAGGAGCTTGGCCATCTCGGAAGGGTTGCGCGTGACGGTGAAGCCGCACTCTTCCATCACGGCCAGCTTGGCATCCGCAGTGTCGGCACCGCCCGAGATCAGCGCGCCGGCGTGGCCCATGCGCTTGCCTGCTGGTGCGGTCACGCCAGCGATGAAGCCGACGATGGGTTTTTTCATGTTTTTCTGGCACCAGCGCGCGGCCTCGGCCTCATCGGGGCCACCGATCTCGCCAATCATGATCACGGCGTCGGTGTCCGGGTCGTCGTTGAACAACCTCATGATGTCGATGTGCTTGAGACCGTTGATCGGGTCACCACCGATGCCGACCGCGCTCGACTGGCCCAGACCGATTTCGGTGAGTTGCGCCACCGCTTCATAGGTCAGCGTGCCTGAGCGGCTGACCACGCCGATGCGGCCCTTGCGGTGGATGTGGCCCGGCATGATGCCGATCTTGATTTCCTCGGGCGTGATCAGGCCTGGGCAGTTGGGGCCGAGCAGCAGCGTCTTCTTGCCACCGGCGGCTTCCTTCTTGTGCATCTTGTTGCGCAATTCGAGCATGTCGCGCACGGGAATGCCTTCGGTGATGCAAATGGCCAGATCAAGGTCGGCCTCAACGGCTTCCCAGATGGCGGCCGCGGCACCGGGTGGCGGCACGTAGATGACGCTGACGGTGGCGCCCGTGGCATTGGCAGCTTCGCGCACGCCGGCGTAAATGGGAATGCCTTCGAAGTCTTCGCCGGCTTTCTTGGGGTTGACGCCGGCGACGAAACAGTTCTTGCCGTTGGCGTAGTCACGGCACATGCGGGTGTGGAACTGGCCCGTCTTGCCGGTGATGCCTTGCGTGATGACCTTGGTGTCTTTGTTGATCAGGATGCTCATGGTGTGTGTCCTTAGTCGCAGGGCGCTTACTTTTGCAGCGCGGCCATCACGGCCTTGGCCGCGTCGGCCATCGAGTCGGCGCTGATGATGGGCAGGCCGCTGTCAGCGAGCATCTTCTTGCCGATGTCTTCGTTGGTGCCCTTCATGCGCACGACCAGCGGCACATTGAGGTTGACCGCCTTGCACGCGGCGATCACGCCTTCGGCAATGGTGTCGCAACGCATGATGCCGCCGAAGATGTTGACCAGGATCGCCTTGACCTTGGGGTTGCCCAGCATGATCTTGAAGGCTTCGGTCACCTTCTCGGCGGTGGCGCCACCGCCCACATCAAGGAAGTTGGCCGGCTCGGCGCCAAACAGCTTGATGGTGTCCATGGTGGCCATGGCCAAGCCGGCGCCGTTGACCAGACAACCGATGTTGCCGTCGAGCTGGATGTAGGCCAGATCGAACTTGCTGGCTTCGATCTCGGCGGGATCTTCCTCGTCGAGGTCGCGATAGGCCACGATTTCGGGGTGGCGATACAGCGCGTTGGTGTCGAAGTTGAACTTTGCGTCAAGCGCCTTGATATTTCCCGAGCCTTCGAGGATCAGCGGGTTGATCTCGGCCAGGCTGGAGTCGGTCTCCGTGTAGCAGGTGTAGAGCTTCCTGAAGATGTCGATGGCCTGCGGCTGGCTGGCTGCCGGGATGCCGATGCCGTTGGCGAGCTCGGCGCCTTGTGCGTCGGTGAGGCCGATCAGCGGGTCGACGAACACCTTGATGATTTTTTCGGGCGTGTCGTGGGCGACCTGCTCGATGTCCATGCCGCCTTCGCTCGAGGCCATCAGCGCGACCTTTTGGGTGCCGCGATCGGTGACGGCTGCGACGTAGTACTCGTGTTTGATATCGGCGCCTTCTTCGACCAGCAGGCGACGCACTTTTTGGCCTTCGGGGCCGGTCTGGTGCGTCTTGAGCTGCATGCCGAGGATCTCGCCGGCCAGCTTCTTGACGTCATCGAGCGAGCGGGCGAGCTTGACGCCACCGCCCTTGCCGCGACCACCCGCGTGAATCTGAGCCTTCACCACCCACACCGGGCCGCCCAGCTTTTCGGCGGCTTCCGACGCTTCATGGACGCTGAACGCTGCATAGCCCCGGGGAACAGGGATGCCATAACGGGCGAGCAGCTCTTTGCCTTGGTATTCGTGAATCTTCATGCGGAGACTTTCTGGCTGGAGAAGTTTTCGAAGGGGCTGGACCACGGAGGTGCCGTTACTGCGTCTGGCTTGGCGGTCCGCGCATTCCGAAATCGGGCTTTGAAGGCCTGCTGGCATCGCGCCAGTGGCTCGGAAAATGCGCTGCGAATGTAGCACCCTGACCTGTCTCGAAGCCTGGGGCGGCGGGGCGCGCTTGTTTGCAAAAGGTGGCCCGGGTGCTGCCGACGGGTTCCGCCGATCACGTCTGGCCGTCTGGGTCGGGTGTGGCGCCGTCGCCAAGCTCGCGCAGAACCTGCCAGATCACTTCGGCAGAAAAGCCACGCCCGGCAAGAAACCGGGCCTGTCGCGCTTTGTCGGAAAGTGAGACAGCCGCGTCACCGAATTTGCGCTGCCGCACCGCGCGAGCGCGCTCGCGTTCGCTTTGCCTCAGATCGGCCGACAGGTCTGCGGTGAGCTCGAGTGCGTGCTGCGACAGCTCTTGGCGGATGCGCAGGTTGCCAAAGCGAGACTGCCTGGCGTGCACACGGCTTTCGACGAAGCGTTCTTCGCTGAGGTGGCGGTGCGACTGCAACCAGTCGAGCAATGCATCGACCTCGTTTGCGACAGCGGCTGCTGCCGGCCCAGCCGCGCTGGCGTCAGGCTCGGGCTGGTGGGCGCTGTCAGGGTCATCGCCGGCTCGCACTGGCTGGGCCGCCAGCCGTGCGAGCGCGTCGGCCCGGGCTTGGCGCATCAACTTGCGACGCAATTCGAGGCGGCTGTGCTCTCGTTGCGCCAGCCACTGCAAGGCCCGACCCTTGAGCGACAGGCGCGGTCGCATGGGGAGCGATACCTACCTGGTGGGGTTGGCTCGGGCGCTCACTCGGCAGCGGCAGCGGCAGCAGCGGCGGCGGCAGCAGCGCGCGTCTTGGCTGGCTTGACCACCTCGCCCTCGGGCGAGGGCAGAACGCGGATGCCCACGGCCTCACGAACAAGGTTTTCGATCTCAAACGAAAGCGCGGGGTTCTCGCGCAGGAACTCGCGCGCGTTGTCTTTGCCCTGACCGATCTTTTCGCCTTTGTAGGCGTACCAGGAGCCACTCTTTTCAAGCACCTTGGCCTCGACCCCCATGTCGATGATCTCGCCTTCGCGGCTGATGCCTTCACCGTAGAGGATGTCGAACTCGGCGGTCTTGAACGGTGGCGACACCTTGTTCTTGACGACCTTGACCTTGGTCTCGTTGCCGATAACCTCTTCGCCCTTCTTGATGCTGCCCACGCGGCGGATGTCGAGCCGCACCGAGGCGTAGAACTTGAGCGCGTTGCCACCGGTGGTGGTTTCGGGGCTGCCGAACATGACGCCGATCTTCATGCGGATCTGGTTGATGAAGATGACCATGGTGTTGGTCTTCTTGATGGTGCCGGTGAGCTTGCGCAGGGCCTGGCTCATCAGGCGGGCCTGCAAGCCGGGCAATGAGTCGCCCATTTCGCCTTCGATCTCGGCCTTGGGGGTGAGCGCGGCGACCGAGTCGATGACCACCAGATCAACCGAGCCCGAGCGCACCAGCGCGTCGACGATCTCGAGCGCCTGCTCGCCGGTGTCGGGCTGGCTGATGAGCAGTTCTTGCAGGTTGACGCCGAGCTTTTGCGCGTAGGCGGTGTCGAGCGCGTGTTCGGCGTCGATGAAGGCGCAGGTGCCGCCGAGCTTTTGCATCTCGGCGATGACCTGCAGCGTGAGCGTGGTCTTGCCGCTGGACTCAGGGCCGTAGATTTCAACCACCCGACCGCGCGGCAGGCCGCCCACGCCCAAGGCGATGTCCAGGCCCAGCGAGCCGGTGGACACGACCTCGATGTCGTCGATGACCTCGCCCTCACCGAGCCGCATGATGGTGCCCTTGCCGAACTGCTTTTCGATTTGCGCCAGGGCGGCTTGCAGGGCTTTGGCTTTTTCGGTGTTCAGGGCTTTGACGGGTGCGTCCATGGGCTTTCTCCGGAATTTGAAAGTGATTATTACAAATACTGGATGTTTGTACAGTACTTTTTTGCAGCGTTCTTGCCTGATGCCGCGCCGCCGCGCCAACCCCCGTCGCGCTCAGCTTGGCACCCGGCGGCTTCTGGAAATTGACATCAGCATGCCCAGTCCCAGCCCCAGCGTGACCATGGCGGTGCCACCGTAGCTGATGAAAGGCAGCGGCACGCCCACCACCGGCAAGATGCCGCTGACCATGCCCATATTGACGAAGGCATAGGTGAAAAAGCTCATGGTGACCGCGCCGGCCAGCAAGCGGGTGAACACGTTGGGCGCTTCGGCGGCAATCACCAAACCGCGCAGGATCAAGAAGGTGAAGCCCAGGATCAGTCCGATGCAGCCGACCAAGCCGAATTCTTCGGAAAACGCCGCAAAGATGAAGTCGGTGGTGCGCTCGGGAATGAACTCAAGGTGGGTTTGCGTGCCCATCATGAAGCCCTTGCCGAACACGCCGCCCGAGCCGATGGCGATCATTCCCTGAATGATGTGAAAGCCCTTGCCCAGTGGGTCGGTGGTCGGGTCGAGCAGGGTGCAAACACGGTTCTTCTGGTACTCGCGCAGCATCGGCCACACCACATCGGGCTGGCAGATGGCGTCGCCCGACAGCGCCAGCGCGGTGATGGCCCCACCGGCCAGCAGCGCCACCGGAATGATCAGCTTCCACGACAGCCCGGCAAAGAAGATCACGAACAGCCCCGACGCCAGCACCAAGATGGCGGTGCCCAAGTCAGGCTGCTTGACGATGAGCCCCACCGGCACGGCCAGCAGAGCGAGCGCAACCACGAAATCAAGTACCCGCAAATGTCCCTCGCGACGCTGAAACCACCACGCCAGCATCAGCGGCATGGCGATCTTCAGCACCTCGCTGGGCTGAATGACCAAGCCCAGATCGAGCCAGCGCGTAGCGCCCTTCTTGGTGACGCCCAACAGCGCGGTGGCCACCAGCAGCGCCACACCCACCGCATACAGCGGCACGGCCAGCGCCATCAGGCGCTGCGGCGGCACCTGCGCCACCAGAAACAGGATCACCACGGCCAGCAGCATGTTGCGTCCGTGGTCGGCGAAGCGGCTACCGTGGTCAAAGCCGGCCGAGTACATCGTGAGCAACCCGAAGGCCGCCAGGATCAGCAGCGCCAGCAGCAACCAGACATCGAAGCCGACAAACGCAGGGACCACACGCTGCAGCAACGAAGGCTTGTCGAAGGTCGGTCTCATGGCTGGGGTGCCTGCGCCTGAGATGCGGCTTCGGATGCGGCTGAAGCTGCTGAAGCCGCTGACGCGGCCCGGTCGCTGGCCGACAGCGGGATGTCCGAGGGCTGCCGAGCCACCCCGATCGGTGCGCTGGTCTGACCCTGCTGGGTGAGCTCGACGTCTTGTGCGCTGGGGTAGCGCTGCATCAGCCAGTAGTCGAACACCCGGCGGGCGATCGGCGCGGCAGCCACCGCGCCAAAGCCTGAATTCTCGACCACCACGGCCACCGCGATGGTCGGTGCATCGACGGGTGCAAACGCGATGTAAAGCGAGTGGTCGCGCTGGTGCTCGTCGAGCTTGGCGGCGTTGTACTTTTCGTTTTGGCGGATGCCCACCGCCTGCGCGGTGCCGGTCTTGCCGCCGGTGGCATACGGTGCGCCGACGAACACCCGGGTCGAGGTGCCCTGCTGGGTGACGCCGTACATCGCACGGCGGATGAGCTCGACATGTTCGGGCTTGAGCGCCAGCGGCGGCAGGGCATCGCTGGCCACTTGCCGACGTTCGCGCGTGACCACGTCTTCGATCTCGCGCACCAACCGCGGCTCAAAGCGCAGCCCGCCCGATGCCAGCGTGGCGGTGGCGCTGGCCAGCTGCAGCATGGTGAAGTTGTTGTAGCCCTGGCCGATGCCCAGCGAGATGGTCTCGCCGGCATACCACTTCTGCTGCTCGGGGCGCTTGTAGGCGTGGCGCTTCCATTCGGTCGATGGCAGCAAGCCGGTCACCTCGCCTTGGATGTCGATGCCCGTCTTGCGGCCCAGGCCGAACGGCTCGAGCTGGTCGTGAATGGTGTCGACGCCCAGTTCGTTGGCCAGCGAGTAGTAGTAAACGTTGCTCGACTTGACGATGCTGGCCACCATGTCGACCGGCCCCAGCCCGACATCGCCGTGGCTGCGAAAGGTGTGGTTGCCGAACTGGAAGGTGCCGCCGTCGTTGATGACGGTGCTCGGGCTGCGCTTGCCGGTGACGAGCGCGGCCATGGCCATGAAGGGTTTGAAGGTGGAGCCCGGCGGGTAGGTTCCGCGCAGCGCCCGGTTGAGCAGCGGCTTGTCGATCGACTCATTGAGCTCGCGCCACGATTCGGCGTCGATGCCGTCGACGAACAGGTTGGGATCGAAGGTCGGCTTGCTGACGAAAGCGAGCAACTCGCCGTTGCGCGGATCGATCGCCACCAGCGCGCCGCGACGCTCGCCGAACAGCGTCTCGACCATCGCCTGCAGGCCGATGTCAATGCTCATCACCAGCTTGTTGCCCGGCGTCGCGCCGTTGCTGCGCAAGCGCCGCACCGCGCGGCCATTGGCGCTGGTCTCGACCTCCTCGAAGCCGGTGGTGCCGTGCAGCTGCGACTCGTAGCTTTGCTCGACACCGAGCTTGCCGATGTACTCGGTGCCTCGGTAGTTGGCCGCATCGTCGGTGTCGTCGATGGCTTCCTTTTCGGCCTGGTTGATGCGGCCGATGTAGCCGATCAGGTGGCTGCCGACATCACCGAGCGGGTAGCTGCGAAACAGCCGCGCCTTGACCTCGACCCCTGGAAAACGGTAACGCTGCGCGATGAAGCGAGCCACCTCCTCGTCGGTGAGCTTGGTGCGGATCGGCAGCGACTCGAGGTTGCGGCTTTCATCGCGCAGGCGCTTGAATCGCTTGCGGTCGCGCGGCTCGATGTCGATCACCCCGGCCAGCGCGTCGATGGTGGCTTCGAGGTTGACCACGCGCGCCGGCATGATCTCCAGCGTGTAGGCCGAGTAGTTGTCGGCCAGCACCACGCCGTTGCGGTCCACGATGAGCCCGCGGTTGGGCGCGATGGGCACCACCGAGATGCGGTTGTTCTCGGCGCGCACGCTGAGCTCTTCGTGCTGGTAGATCTGCAGGTGCACCAGCCGCGCGGCCAACAGCCCAAAACAGCCGAGCACGAAGGCGGCCGCCGCGAACACGCGCAGGCGAAAGCGGCCCAGGTCCTGTTCGACGTTCCTGACTTCGGTGTTCAAGTCCACGCTCGAGCCCCGTCAAAGCGGTCGGTTCTGATCACGGTCGGGCGCGCGCCGCTGTGGCGCGAGCAGCAAGATGGTCACCAGCGGCCACAGCAGGGACTCGAACACCGGCGCGAGCAGTGCCGGCCAGCCGGGCAACATGCCGCCGACGATCATGCGCACGGCAAACGACACCAGGTGCGCCACGATGAACAGCGGCAGGATCTGCAGCGCCTGCAGTGGCAGCGTGAACCAGACCAGGCGTCGGTGAATGGCGGTGGCGAAGTAGCCCAGCAGCGTGTAGGCCAGCGCGTGCTGACCAAGGATGGCGCCGTCGTGCACGTCCATCAGCAAGCCGAACACGAAAGCCGCGCCAACACCCACGCGGCGCGCCTGATGCACGTTCCAGAACACCAGCACCACCGCGAGCACATCGGGCGCAGCGGCATGACGACCCAGCGGCAACAGGTTCACGGCGAGCGCGGCCAGCAAGCTGAGCCACAGGAACAGCGGATTGACCGGCAGCAGCAACTGGTCGGAAGCCTGGCCCCTGATCATCGACGCGCACCCTTTTTGAGCGGGGCCGCATGGCCGGGATCAGTCGCCGCTTCGGGCGGGATCGGCGGCGGCTGCTGCAGCCCGATGGGCTCGAGCACCAGCACATGGCGCACCGCATCGGGCGAGGCCACAGGCAGCAGCCGGATGCGCGCAAAGCCAGCTTGCGACTTGCGATCAACGTCGACCACCCGCGCCACCGGCAAGCCCGGCGGATAGACGCCGTCGATGCCCGAGGTCCGCAACTCGTCGCCCACCTGCACATCGGCGTTGCCCGCCATGAAGCGCAGCTCAAGCCCGTCGCCAGACGCCGACCCGAGGGCCACGCTGCGCGAACCGGTGCGTACATTGAGCACCGGCACGGCGGCATCCTTGTCGACGAGCAGCGTCACCTCGGAGGACAGCGGATACAGCCGCGTCAGCTGCCCGATCACACCGGCCTCGGTGATAACGGGCGAGCCAGCCACCAGACCCTGAGTCCGGCCGCGGTCGATCACGACCTTGCGCGAATAGGGATCGGTCGACTCGTACAGCACTTCGGCCGCCTGTGACTTCACCGTGAACGATGAGCGCAGATCGAGCAAATCGCGCAGCCGCTCGTTTTCAGACCGCAACTGCTCGACCCGGCCGGCGCGCTCAGCCTGAACGGCCAGCGCCCGGCGCGCAGCGGCCTCAGAAGCCAGCGCGGTCTGCAGGCCGCCGGCGTAGTCGTCGGTGCGTTCCCACAAGGCGACGGGCACCAGCAAAGCGCGCTGCACCGGATGCAAGGCGGTGGCCAGCAAGGCGCGCAGCGGTTGGGTCAACTCGAATCGGGCATCGGCCACCATCAGAAACACCGCGAGCGCCGAACACAGCGCGAGCTTGGTGAGTGCCGACAGGCCCTGGCGAAAGATGGGCGGCGGCGTGCGGTCGATGGTGCCGCCTACTGGCATGGGAATGCTCGCAAAGCCATGGTCCGGTCAGACACTGAGGCCATCACGCCCGCGCTGCTAACGGGTCGTCACTCGGAAGTGAAGATCGAGCCGAGACGCTCCATGCGCTCGAGCGCCATGCCGCAACCGCGCACCACGCAAGTCAGCGGGTCTTCGGCCACCAGCACCGGCAAGCCGGTTTCCTCGGCCAGCAAGCGGTCGAGGTCGCGCAGCAGCGCACCGCCGCCGGTGAGCATCATGCCTCGCTCGGCGATGTCAGCCCCCAGTTCAGGCGGTGTTTGCTCAAGGGCGTTCTTGACCGCCGAGACCATCTGGTTGAGCGGGTCGGTGAGCGCTTCGAGGATCTCGTTGCTGCTGATGGTGAAGCTGCGCGGCACGCCCTCGCTGAGGTTGCGGCCCTTGACCTCGATTTCCTTGACCTCGGAGCCGGGAAACGCACTGCCGATGCTCTTCTTGATCATCTCGGCGGTGGGCTCGCCGATCAACATGCCGTAGTTGCGGCGGATGTAGTTGATGATGGATTCATCGAACTTGTCACCGCCCACACGGATGCTGCCCTTGTAGACCATGCCGCCAAGCGAGATCACGCCGACCTCGGTGGTGCCGCCGCCGATGTCGACCACCATCGAGCCCGACGCCTCTGACACCGGCAAGCCAGCACCGATGGCCGCGGCCATGGGCTCTTCGATCAGGTAGACCTCGCTGGCACCGGCGCCAAGCGCCGATTCACGGATCGCGCGGCGCTCGACCTGTGTTGAGCCGCAAGGCACGCAGATGATGATGCGCGGGCTCGGGCGCAGCACCGAGCGCGGATGCACCATGCGAATGAATTGCTTGAGCATCTGCTCGGTGACGGTGAAGTCGGCGATCACGCCGTCTTTCATCGGGCGGATGGCTTCGATGTTGCCCGGTACCTTGCCGAGCATGGCCTTGGCTTCGGTGCCAACGGCCTGGATGGTCTTCTTGCCGTTGGGCCCGCCTTCGTGGCGGATCGCAACCACCGAGGGCTCGTCGAGCACGATGCCCCTGCCGCGCACGTAGATCAGGGTGTTGGCGGTGCCAAGGTCGATGGCCAGGTCCGTCGAGAAGTAGCGACGAAAAGATTCGAACATGATGTGCTGGCAGTGCCCGAAGCGGCTTCGCCTGACAACAGCGCACCACGCTCGAGCCCGACGATTCCATGGAATGAGGAAGGAACGTTTGGGGCAGATTGAACGCCGCTCAACCGCGGCAAACAAGCCCCGGGGCCGGTCAGGCAACACACCGATAAATCGGGCCTTTGCGATGCGTCCGGAGGGCTTTCAACCAACGAGGATAATACCCGACGGTCCCGGCATCCGGGCCCATTTCACCCCCTCATCAGACCAATTTCCCCATGGTTTTGACCCTCGAAGACGTCGCGCGGATCGCCCATCTGGCGCGGCTGGAGTTTCAGCCCGAGCAGCAAGCGGCCATGCTGAGCCAGCTCAATGCATTCTTTTCGATCGTCGAGCAGATGAGCGCCGTCAACACCAGCGGCATCGAGCCGCTGCACACGCCGCTTTCCGCAATCAGCGAAGTGCAACTGCGGCTGCGCGATGACGTCGTCACCGAATCCGATCGGCGCGAACTCAACCAGCGCAGCGCACCGGCCGTCGAAGACGGCTTGTTTCTGGTGCCGAGGGTGGTCGAATGAGCGTCGAGCTGCACGATCTGGGCGTGGCCGAGCTGCTGTGCGCGTTCGACTCTAAGCAGGTCTCGAGCGTCGAGGCCACAAAACATCTCTTGTCGCGCGCGACAGCGCACCAGCACCTCGGTGCCTGGCTTTGCATGGACGCCGACGCGGCGCTGGCACAAGCTCAAAAGGCCGACGCGATGCGCGCTCAGGGTGACGCCTCGCCGCTGCTGGGCGTGCCGCTGGCGCACAAGGACATCTTCGTCACCCGTGATCTGCCCACCACCGCCGGCTCGAAGATGCTGGCCAACTACCGCAGCCCGTTTGACGCCACCGTGGTGGCGCGGCTCGCCGCAGCCGGCATGGTGACGCTGGGCAAGCTCAGCTGCGATGAATTTGCCATGGGCTCGGGCAATGAGAACTCGGCCTGGGGCCATGTCAAGAACCCGTGGGACCTGACCCGCGTGCCAGGTGGCTCCTCGGGTGGGTCGGCCGCTGCGGTGGCGGCCCGGTTGGTACCAGCAGCCACCGGCACCGACACCGGCGGCTCAATCCGCCAGCCGGCCAGCTTCAGCGGCATCACCGGCATCAAGCCAACATACGGCGTGTGCTCGCGCTTCGGCATGATCGCCTTCGCCTCCAGTCTCGATCAGGCCGGCCCCATGGCGCGCAGCGCTGAAGACTGCGCACTGCTGCTGGGCGCGATGAGCGGCTTCGATGAGCGCGACTCGACCTGCGCCGAGCGGCCGCCGCAGGACTTCGCTGCACAGATGCGCACGCCGCGCGAGCAAGCCACCGCCGCGCAGCCACTCAAGGGCCTGCGCATCGGGCTGCCGCGCGAGTTCTTTCCGGCAGCGCTGTCGGCCGACGTGGACCATGCGGTGCGCAACGCGCTGGCCGAGATGGAAAAGCTCGGCGCCACGCTGGTCGACGTGAGTCTGCCGCGCACCGAGCTGTCGATCCCGGTGTACTACATCATTGCGCCGGCCGAGGCCAGCTCCAACCTGAGCCGCTTTGATGGCGTGCGCTTCGGGCATCGGGCCGCGAAGTACACCGACCTGCTCGACATGTACAAGAAGACCCGCGCCGAAGGCTTCGGCAACGAGGTCAAGCGCCGCATCATGATCGGCAGCTACGTGCTCAGCCACGGCTACTACGACGCGTATTACCTGCAAGCGCAAAAGCTGCGCCGCATGATCGCCGACGACTTCCAGCAGTGCTTCACTGAGTGCGACGTGATCGCCGGCCCGGTCGCACCCACGGTGGCCTGGAAGCTCGGCGGCAAGAACGACGACCCGGTGGCCAACTACCTGGCCGACATCTTCACGCTGCCAGCCAGCCTGGCCGGCCTGCCCGGCATGAGCGTGCCGGCCGGTTTTGCCGCCTTGGGCGAAGGCGCCGGCATGCCGGTGGGCCTGCAACTGATCGGCAACTATTTCCAGGAGGGTGGCTTGCTGCACGCCGCCCACGCATTTCAGCAGGCCACCGACTGGCACCGCCGCGCGCCGCAAGGAGCAGCCGCATGACGATCACCGCCACCGGCAAACTGGTCCGCGGCTACGAGGTCGTGATCGGCCTCGAGACCCACGCCCAGCTGTCCACGCACAGCAAGATCTTCAGCGGCTCGTCGACGCAGTTCGGCGCGGCGCCCAACACGCAGGCCTCACCCGTTGATCTGGCGCTGCCTGGCACGCTGCCGGTGATGAACCGCGGCGCGGTCGAGCGCGCCATTCGCTTCGGTGTGGCGGTGGGTGCTCGGGTGGCTCACCAGTCGATCTTCGCGCGCAAGAACTACTTTTATCCCGACCTGCCCAAGGGTTACCAGATCAGCCAGTACGAGACGCCGGTGGTGCAAGGCGGCGTGGTCGAGTTCCATGTGGGCGAGGTGATGCACCGCGTCAACCTCACGCGCGCCCACCTTGAGGAAGACGCGGGCAAGTCGCTGCACGAGGACTACGCAGGCCAGACCGGCATCGACCTCAACCGCGCCGGCACGCCGCTGCTCGAGATCGTCACCGAGCCCGACATGCGCTCGAGCCTCGAGGCGGCCGAATACGCCAAGACGCTGCACGCGCTGGTGGTGTGGCTGGGCATTTGCGACGGCAACATGCAAGAAGGCAGCTTCCGCTGCGACGCCAATGTGTCGGTGCGCAAGCCGGGCGCGCCTTACGGCACGCGGCGCGAGATCAAAAACCTCAACAGCTTCAAGTTCTTGCAGCAGGCCATCGACTGCGAAGTCCAGTGGCAAATCGACCTGATCGAAGACGGCGGCACGGTGCAGCAGGCCACGGCGCTGTTCAACCCGAACGGCAATGGCGGACGCGGCGAAACCCGCGCCATGCGCACCAAGGAAGACGCCCACGACTACCGCTACTTCCCTGACCCCGACCTGCCGCCGCTGGTGATCGCGCCCGAATGGATCGAGCAGGTGCGCGCGGCGATGCCCGAGCTGCCGCGGGCGATGGCCGCACGTTTTCAGCGCGACCTCGGCCTGCCCGAATACGACGCGCTGGCGGTCACTCAAAGCAAGGCGCACGCAGCCTTCTTCGAATCTGCCACGGCGCTGTGTCAGGCCCCCAAGCTGGTGGCCAACTGGATGATGGGCGAGCTGGCGCGGCGCCTGAACGCAGACAACATCGAGCTGGCCCAAAGCCCGGTGGCCGCAAGCACCTTGGCAGCGCTGATCGCGCGCATCGGTGACGGCACCATCTCGAACAACGGAGCGCGTCAGGTGTTCGACGCACTGTGGTCAGACGGCTCGACCGATATAGACGCTCTGATTGAAACCAAGGGTCTGCGCCAGTTGAGCGACACCGGCGAGCTCGATCGCCTGCTCGACGAGGTGCTGGCGGGCCATGCCAAGTCGGTCGAGGAATACCGCGCCGGCAAGGACAAGGCCTTCAACGCGCTGGTGGGTCAGGCCATGAAGGCCACCAAGGGCAAGGCCAATCCGGCTCAGGTGACCGAACTGCTGAAGAAAAAACTCGGCTGAGGCCAGCGGCCACGGCAGCGCCACGCGGACGCTGTCACTTCGCGGGCTTGCTCGCTGCCAAGGCGGCTGCAGGCGCAGCGGCCTTGGCGGGCGGCGCGGCGATAGGCAGCGCGCCGGGTCGGCCACCGGCCCACATGGCGCGCAGCCTCACCAGTTCGGCATCGAAGGTGGCGTTGATGCGTGCCGATTCCGACTGCTGATTGGCCATCAAGACACGCTGCGCCTCGGCCGCCGCGTCGTTGGCATCGAGCTGCTGCTTGAGCGCAGCGGGCATCTGGCGGCCCGTGTAGAACTCGGCTTCTTCTTGCAGCGGCTTGCGCTCGACGGCCAGGTCATCCAGTCGAAGCTGCGACAACTGCAGCGTGCGCTTGAGGTCATCGAGCGCCGCTGCACGGGCTCGCTGGTGAGCGGCCTCGTTGGGATAGCGCGCACGCAGGTTGCGGTCCCTGCGCACGGCATCGGCATCGGCCGCCGCTCGCAGAGCCCGAGCGCGCTCGATGGCCTCCTGCTCGGCTTGCTCATCGGCCGTCAAGGGAGCGCTGCGAACTTCACGCGTGGAGCCATCGGCGTTGAGCAGTCGCTGCTCACGGCCGATGCATTCGGCAATCGGGCGGTCCGAGGTGAGGCGCTTTCCGTTGGCGTCGGTGCAGGCGTAGATCGGCTTGACTTCGGCAAAGGCAAACCCGCAGCCGAGGCCCAACACCAAGGCGCAGGCTCGAAGGGGGGCTTTGATCAACAGCTCAAACTCCATAACGCTCACGATAACGACTCACCGCCACAACGTGCGCGGCGAGCGCCGGCGAGTCGGTCGAATCCAGCAGGCTGAGCAAATCGGCCAGCGTGGCAACCGCACAAACCGGCAAACCCAGCGTCTTTTGCACGAACTGCACTGCGGATTCGGCGGCCTCGTCGGTGGCCTTTTCCTGGCGATCCAAAGCGATCGCGACCGAGCTCGGCACGCCACCAGCAGCGCGGATGAGCTCGATCGATTCACGCACCGAGGTGCCGGCCGAGATGACGTCGTCGATGATCAGCACCCGGCCTGCGATGGGCGCACCCACCAAGTTTCCGCCCTCGCCGTGGTCCTTGGCTTCCTTGCGGTTGTAGGCATACGGCACGTTGAGCCCGAGCCGAGCCAGTTCGACCGCCACTGCGGCGGCCAGCACGATGCCCTTGTAGGCCGGGCCGAACAGCATGTCGAACTGCAACTCGCCGTCCTGACGGGCCTGCATGAGACGGCGTGCATAAAATTCTGCAAGGCGGCCCAACTTGGCGCCGTCGTTGAAAAGACCTGCATTGAAAAAGTACGGCGAGAGCCGGCCTGCCTTGGTCTTGAACTCCCCGAACCGCAACACCCCGGCCTCGAGCGAAAACGCCACGAACTGGCGGGCCAGATCACTCGGGTGTGATTCAACGGTCCCGGTCGAACTCATCTGAGGATTCCTATGCTGCGTGTGGTCACGTTGAACTTGAACGGCATTCGCTCGGCCATGAGCAAGGGCTTGGCCGACTGGGTCGCCAAGGCACAGCCCGAGTTTATGGGCGTGCAAGAACTCAAGGCTCAGGCCGACACGGTGGTCGGCCGCTTCGATCAACTGGGCGGCCTGCGCGGTCAGTTTCACTACGCGCTCAAGAGTGGCTACTCGGGCGTTGGCATGTATGCGCGACACACCCCAAGCGATGTGCGCATCGGCATCGGCAACACCGAATTCGATGACGAAGGCCGCTGGGTCGAGTTGCGCTTCGACGACGAGCATCGCGTCGAATTTCCCCGCTTCAGCGTCATCAGCTGCTACTTTCCGAGCGGCAGCAGCAGCGACGAGCGGCAGCTGGCCAAGTTCCGCTTTCTGGCGCTGATGGAGCCGCACTTGAAGCGCCTGGCCGCCGAGCGCGAATTCATCTTGCTGGGCGACATCAACATCGCCCACAAGGAAATCGACCTGAAGAACTGGAAGGGCAACTTGAAGAACAGCGGCTTTCTGCCCGAAGAGCGCGAGTGGATGACACGGCTGCTCGATGCCGACGAAGGCTGCGGGCTGGTCGACGTGTTCCGCACCCTCGAGCCCGGCCCCGATCGCTACACCTGGTGGAGCAATCGCGGGCAGGCGTGGGCCAAGAACGTGGGCTGGCGCATCGACTACCACCTGGCCACCCCCGGCGTCGCCGCGCGAGCACGCCGCGCCGACATCCACCTCGAGCCGCGGTTTTCAGACCACGCACCGCTGACCATCGATTACGACCTGAAGCTGTGAGGCTTCGCCTCTCAGCAGTCGGCGGTGTCCAGCAACGCAGCGAGCTGCTCCAGCCTGGGGTTGTCGATCAGGTCGGTGATTTCGATGCGGTCGGGGTAGTCGCGGTCGATCGCCTCGTGGATGCGTGCCAAGCTCAGCGAACTGAGGTCGATCTCCAGCAAGCTGGTGTGCGCGCTCAGCACGCGGCCGGCGACGAATCCCGCGCAGATTTCCTGCAGCCGGCGCACCGTGGGTGATGCTGCGAAGTCATCGGCGTGTGGCGCATCGATGGCAGCAATCAGCGCATCCACCGCCGCGATGTCTTCACAGAACTCGCCGCGCTCGAAGGCCTCGACCAACGCGTAGCGCTGCAACTTGCCGCTGGTGGTCTTGGGGATGTGCTTCACAGGCACGATGTGCGCGGCTTCCAGGCCGGTCTGGGCCAGCATCGCGCGGCGCAATTCAAGCATCCTCGGCACGAAATCGGCGAGCTCGCCACGGTGCAAAACAAACAGCGCCAGCTCCTCGGTGTGGCCACCGGCGGCTCGCACACCGGCTGCGGCCACACGGTTGGCATCGATGCCGATCACCTGCTCGGCCACGCGCTCGAGATCGTGGGGGTGGTAGTTCTGGCCGTTGACGATGACGAGGTCCTTGGCCCGGCCGGTGATCACCAGTTGGCCATCTGCAAAAAACCCCAGATCGCCGGTGTCGACCCAACCATCGCCGCGCTGCAAGGCGGTGGTCTTTTCATCCTGGCGGTAGTAGCCCGAGGTCACGTTGTCGCCACGCATGAGCACATGGCCGAGCACGCGCGCACCAAGCTCGGCGCCGCTGGCATCGGCGATGCGCACGCCGATGCCGGGCAGTGGCTGGCCGACCTTGACGAACTCAGCCTGGCCTGCCGAGTCCGCCTGGGCCTCGCGCACCGGCTGCCCCACACACAGGCTGGCGCGATCGAGCCGGAGGGTCTCGACGGCGGCTTGCCGCTGCGCGAAGCTGACAGCAAGAGTCGCCTCGGCCAGGCCGTACACCGGGAACACACTGTTCGGCCGCAATCCGTGCGCCGCCATGGTGTGTGTAAAGCGGCGGCACAAGTCAGCACAGATCGGCTCGGCCCCGTTGAAGATCAGCCGCACCGGCGAGAGGTCGAGGTTTTGCGGCGACTTGATCGCGTGCTGTCTGAGGTAGTGGCTGAAGCCGAAGTTCGGCGAACACAGCACCGTCGAGCGCTGCTGACTGGCCAACTCCATCCACAGCAGCGGGCGCCGCGCGAACAGCTCGGTGCGCATGATGGTGTGGCTGACGTGCGCGGCCAGCAAGGTCAGGTGAAAGCCGATCAGACCCATGTCGTGCGACAGCGGCATCCAGCTGAGCACCAAGTCGCGCTCGGTGTAAGCCGCGCCGGTGGCGATCGAATCGATGTTCGTGGTGACGTTGCGGTGCGTCAGCACCACGCCCTTGGGCTCACCAGTTGAGCCAGACGAATACTGGATGAACGCGAGGTCGTGCGGCTGCGGCTGCACCGGCTCGCCCGGCGCGCCATCGATGTCGAGGCTGCCCGATACGACTGCACGCGCGCGCACACGCTGGCCTTCGGCGGTCAGTCCGTGGGTGGCGACAAAGGCCTCGAAACGCTCTAGCGCGATCACGTCGATGCACACCGAGACCCGCTCGAGCTGCTCGAACACGCGCAGGAACTTTCGCCAGTGCTGCTCGGTGCCGCCGGCCGCCAGCGGCACCGGCACGATGCCGCCCAGCACGCAGGCCCAGAACATTTCGACGAAGCGCTCGTTGTCGCCAAGAAACAGGATCATCGTGTCGCCGGGCACCAGGCCGCGACGCTCCAAGGCACCGAGCGCTGCGATGGCGCGCTGCCGAAGCTGCCTGAAGCTCAGCACGCGCTGATCATGTTCGCCGTCAACGAAGGTGATCTGGCGATCCTCGCGTGCGTTGGCGCCTAGGATCGCATTGAGCGTTTCGAAACGTGCCATGGGTGCGCCTTGGATGGGCGCGGCACGAGACGCTGGACAACGCCCGAAACGCGCAAGGATTGATCTGGGATCCCTCCGAGAGCGATTCAGGATGAACCCAGTCTAGTCGCAAGCCTCGCCCGTGCACGACGGCCGATCGACTAGAGTTTGGGCGTTGCGTGCCGAGCGAGACGCGGTCGGCTGTGCGGTCGCCCCCACAGCCGTGTCTGAACGAGGATCACCCCCATTGAATAACACGCAGTCCGTGAAGGACATTGAGCAGCAGCTTTCGGGCCCCGGGTCTGATGCCCTGGTCAAGAGCATTGGCATTCCACCGCGACCGGCCGTGCTGATGGAGCTGCAAAAAGAACTCGAAAAAGACGACCCCGACCTGCGTACCGTGGCGCGGCTGGTGGCCGGCGATGTGGCACTCACGGCATCGATGCTGCGCATCGTCAACTCGCCGGCTTTCGCCTTGAGCCGGCCGTGCGAAACCTTCGCGCAGGCGATCAGCATGCTGGGCATCCGGCCGTTGAATGCGCTGATCACCGACTTGCTGGTGCGCCGGGTGATCCGCACCGACGGCCCGCAACTCACCCGCTTTTGGGACGTCTCGGGCAAGCGGTCCTATTCGCTGGCTCGGCTGTCGCGCAACATGGGCCAGGTGGCGCCCGACATGGCCCAGTCGTTCGGGCTGTTTTGCGATGTCGGCATCCCGCTGATGATGCAGCGCTTCCCCGATTACGGCAAAACGCTCAAGGCTTGCAACGACGAGCCCGAACGCAGCTTCACGGTCATCGAGCACGAGCACCATCAGGCCGACCATGCGCTCATCGGCGGCATGATGGCGCGCAGCTGGGGCGTGTCGAAGACCGTGTGCCTGGCGATCCGGCTGCATCACGATTACTCGATCTTTCAGAATCCGGAAATGCCGCCCGAGGTGTGTCAGCTCGTGGCCATGGGCTTGCTGGCCGAGCTCGCCATCCAGCGCTTTGCGGGGCTGAACCACAGTTCCGAGTGGGACAAGGGCAGCGATCTGGCCATCGGCTGTCTGATGCTGACCGACCAAGATGTTGAAGACTGGGTGGATAAACTTCTTGAGGACTATTCGGCTGGCAAGGCCTGAGGGCCGCCAACGCTCCCCCAACCCACTACGCGGGCCGCAATCCAAGGCTAAACGGACTTCAGAGCGACACGATGACCCACACCCCAGCGCTGCTAGACGGCATCGAATTCGAGAACGCGCCCAACCCCACCGCCAGCCTGATCGTGCTGCACGGTCTGGGCGCCGACGGCAACGACTTCGTGCCAATCGCCGAGTCGCTGTCGCTCGATGAGATCGGCGCGGTGCGCTGTGTGTTTCCGCATGCACCGGTGCGCCCGGTCACCATCAACGGCGGCATGGCCATGCGCGCCTGGTACGACATCCGGCATAGCGATCTCGGGCGCGAGGAAGACGAGGTGGGCCTGCGCGAGTCGCAAGCTCAGATCGAAGCGCTGATTGCCCGCGAGCGAGAACGCGGCGTGCCGGCCTCACGCATCGTGCTGATGGGCTTTTCGCAGGGCTGCGCGATGACCTTGCTGACCGGCCTGCGCCACGCCGAGCGGCTGGGCGGCCTGGTGGGACTGTCGGGCTACCTGCCGCTGCCCAAGGCCACCGCCACAGAGCGCAGCGCGGCGAGCACCGCCTTGCCGATCTTCCTGGCCCATGGCCGCTACGACCCGATGATCTCGCTGGCGCGCGCCACCACTTCGCGTGATGCGCTGGTCCTGATGGGCTACGACGTGGAATGGCACGAGTACCCCATGCAGCATTCGGTGTCGCAAGAAGAAGTCGTCGACCTTAAGCACTGGCTGCAGCGCTTGCTGGGGCCGAAGCGGGGCTGACGCCAGCCCGGCGAAGCCCCGCTCAGGCGGGAGCGCTGGGCCGCTTGGGCGGCGGCGCAAAACGCTTGGAGGGCTTTTCGGCACTCGCGTAAAGGCCCTCGACCGAGGGGATGTTGTCTTCGAGGTCCCTGATGCGGGTGGCGCCCGCCGGGTGGGTGGACAGCCACTGTGGCGGCGCGCCCTTGTTGTTGGAATCCATCTTTTGCCACAGCGTGACGCCGGCTTGCGGCTGGTAGCCCGCGCGGGCCGACAGGTCGAGGCCGATCTTGTCGGCTTCGGATTCATCGCCGCGGCTGAATTTCAGCGTGAGCAACTCGCCGCCCATGTCGGCCAGGTAGCGCCCGCCACCGCCGAGCCCGAGCAGCGCCGAGCCGATCTCGATCACGCCACGCGTGGCCGCCGTCTTGCCCATGCGCTCGCGGGCATGTTCGCGCAAGGCGTGCGCGATCTCGTGGCCCATCACCTGCGAGACCTCGTCGTCGCTGAGCTGAAGCTGGTCGAGGATGCCGTAATAAAAGGCGATCTTGCCGCCCGGCATGCAAAACGCGTTGATTTGCCGGCTGCCGATGAGGTTCACTTCCCACGTCCAGTTTCTGGCTCGAGGCGTGCTGCGCAGGTTGGGCGAGTTGCTGAAGGGGATCAGCCGCTGCGCGATGGCGCGCAGGCGCACGACCTGGGGGTGATCGGGTGGCGCCAGCGCCTTTTGCTTGGCCGCTTGTTGCAGCATTTGTTTGTATTGCTGGGCGGCAGCAGCCTCGACCTGTTCGGCTGGCACCAATTGGGCCAGCGAGGACTGCTCATCGACCCGAACGCCATCCTGTGCCCACACCGGCAGCGCCACCGCCGCGGCCACACCGGTCAAGGTTCGGGCAAACAACCGGCGCGAGTGCAGTGTGCATTGGCAGCCCGCGTGGTGCCACAGGGCGGCGGCGGTATCGGGATCGGGCTCGAACTGAGCGTGCGGGTCGAAGCTCATGGGGGTCTCGCGGGTCGGGTCTTCAATCATCGGCTGTGGGAGTGTCGGGATCGACTTCAAGTGCAACCACCGCCGCACGCAGCCACCACAGCATCAACAACGCTGGCATGGCCAGCACGGTGGACACCACAAAAAATGCCGGCCAGCCGATGGACTCAACCATCACGCCGGCCAGCGGGCCCACCCAGACGCGGCCGACCGATGCAAAGGCCGACAGCAAGGCGTACTGCGTGGCCGTGAAGCGCTGGTTGCAAAGGCTCATCAGGAAAGCGACGAAGGCGGCCGTGCCCATGCCGCTCGAGATGTTCTCGATGGCGATCACCATCAGCAAGCCGCTGTCGATCTCGGTGGGATGCGCCAGCTTCACGAAGCCCCAGTCGAACGCCGGCACCACCATGCCCGGCCACATGCCCTTGCCATTGACCGCCAGCCACCAGAAACCCAGGTTGCTGAGCATCTGCAACACGCCAAACAGCAGCAGCGAGCGCCACAGCCCCAGGCGCAGCATCAGCGCACCGCCCAGCAACGCGCCGCCTATGGTCAGCCACAGGCCGATCAGCTTGTTGACGACACCCACCTCGGCCGGGCTGAACATCATCGACTTCAGCAGAAACGGCGTCATCAGCGAGCCGGCGAAGGCATCACCCAGCTTGTAGAGCACGATGAAAGCGAGAAACGCTGCAGCGCCGCGCTGCGAGAAGTAGCTGCGCAGCCCGCCGAGCAGGGTCTCGAATCGGGCCGCCCGCGCCGCCCAGGCCGCCAGCGGCAGGGTGAAAGCCAGCCCCAGCATCAACGCCAGCAGGTCGGCCCACTTGGTCTTCAGCGCATCGGCCATGGTGCTGCCATCGAACCAGGGCGCGAGCACCGCGCGGGCGATCGGCGGGCCGAAGCGATCGCTGACGACAAAGCCCAGCGCCACCGCCGCCACCAGGGCCGCAAAGCCCAGCAGATCCTGCCGCGCCACGCTCGAGCGATCGCCCACAGCCTTCACACGGGGCAGCACCAGTGCCGACAGCACCGCCGCACCCGCCATCAGACCCGCCATGAAGCGGTAGATCTCCGGCCAGGTCCAGCCTTCTCCGGGGCCGGTGGCGTTGGAGGGGTCGACCCAGATTAGCGCGATGCCACCCGACAGCACCATCGCCAGCCGGTAACCCAGCACGCTGAGCGAAGAGCCCAGCCCGCGTTCGCGCGCGGCCAGCAAGTCGGTGCGGTAAGCGTCGATCACCACATCCTGCGAGGCCGCCACGAAGGCAACCAGCAGCGCGAGCAGCGCAAAGGCCCGGGTCGACATGGTCGGCGAGGTGTCGGCCATCCAGACCAAGGCGCCGGCCAGCGCCAGTTGCGTGAGCACCAGCCAGCCGCGCCGGCGCCCGAGCCATGGCAACTCGAAGCGATCCATGAGCGGCGCCCACAGGAACTTGAAGGTGTAGGGCAGCCCGACCAGGCTGAGAAAGCCGATGGTGGCCAGATCAAGCCCCTCGAGGCTCAGCCAGGCCTGCATGGCCTGACCCGTGAGCGCCAGCGGCAAGCCCGACGCAAAGCCGAGAAAGGTGACGACGGCCAGTCGATGCAGGGCGGCGGCGCTGAATCGGCTCGCGTGGGTCGAGCCCGAGGGCGCGCCTCGATAGGGGACGGTCATGCCGAATTCTAGGGAC
This sequence comes from Burkholderiaceae bacterium, assembly GCA_040400875.1. Taxonomy (GTDB): domain Bacteria; phylum Pseudomonadota; class Gammaproteobacteria; order Burkholderiales; family Burkholderiaceae_C; genus PBB1. The sequence goes on from JBBAPK010000001.1 coordinate 131,618, forward strand.
GCGTCGGCTGCCGTCGCGCCCCCTCACTTCGCCGAGAATCGAGCCATGAATCCGACCCCCGTGGCGCTAGCGCCAAGTTTTTCGAGCACTGAATTTCGCAACGCGCTGGGCACCTTTGCCACCGGCGTGACCGTGATCACCGCGTGTGACGAGTCCGGAGCGCGGGTAGGGCTGACGGCCAACTCCTTCAACTCGGTGTCGCTGTCGCCGCCGCTGGTGCTGTGGAGCCTGTCTCGCAATGCCTCGACCATGCCCACGTTCAGCCGCGGGCAGCACTACGCGATCAATGTGCTGGCCTCAGACCAGCAGCACATCGCCGAGCGGTTCGCGCGCAAGGACATCGACCGCTTCGAAGGCGTCAACTTGCGCTGGGGCCAGCGTGGCGTGCCCGTGATCGACGGCGCGCTGGCGGTGTTCGAGTGCTTCAACCGCAGCCAGTACACCGAAGGCGACCACATCATCTTCGTGGGCGAGGTCGAACACTGCCAGCACCGCGGCGACGCGCAGCCGCTGATCTATCACGGTGGGCGCTTTTTCACCGAGCTGCCGCTGCAGCTGCCAGCAAGCGCAGCCAAGCTGCCGAGCATCGATCTTCCCCATGATCCGCGCTGGCCAACCCGCCCCACCCGATGACCTGTGTGCGCCGCCCGCGCCCACACTGGCGCAAGCGCTGCGCTTTTGGTTGCGGCTGGGCTGCATCAGCTTCGGCGGGCCGGCGGGGCAGATCTCGCTGATGCACACCGAGCTGGTCGAGCGGCGGCGCTGGATTTCCGAGGGGCGCTACCTGCACGCGCTCAACTACTGCATGCTGCTGCCCGGGCCCGAGGCGCAGCAACTCGCCACCTATCTGGGCTGGTTGCTGCACGGCACACGCGGCGGGATCGCGGCGGGCGCGTTGTTTGTGCTGCCCTCGTTGGTGCTGCTGATCGCGCTCAGCTGGATCTACATGGCGCTGGGGCAAACGCCCGCCGTGGCCGGCGTGCTGTGGGGCATCAAGCCGGCGGTGACCGCCATCGTGGTGGCAGCGGCCTGGCGCATCGGCAAGCGCAGCTTGAAGAACGCGCTTTTGTGGGCCATCGCCTTTTCTGCGTTTGTGGCGATCTACTTTCTACACACACCATTTCCAGCCATCATCATCGCCGCTGCTGTGATTGGGTGGATTGGTTCAAAGGTCTCGCCTGCCTCATTCCGCGCGGGTGGCGGCCATGCGAGCACAAACATCACGCGAGCGCGTGCGGTGGTCGACGACGACACGCCCACGCCCGCGCACGCCCGATTCAGCCGATCGCGGTTGCTGGGACAGCTGGCCGTTGGCTTGGGGCTGTGGGCTACGGTCATGGCCTTGCTGGCGCTCAGCGGCGGGCTCGAGGGAACCCTGACGCAGATGGGCTGGTTCTTCACCAAGGCCGCGCTGCTGACCTTCGGGGGTGCTTACGCCGTGCTGCCCTATGTGGCGCAGGCCGCGGTGACACAGCACGGCTGGCTGAGCGCGCCGCAGATGATCGACGGCCTGGCCTTGGGTGAAACCACACCCGGCCCGTTGATCATGGTGGTGGCCTTTGTCGCGTTTGTCGGCGGCTGGACCCACCCGATGTTCGGCACCGACGCCATCGTCCTGGCCGCCGTGGTGTCGGCCTGCTTGGCCACGTTCTTCACCTTCTTGCCGTCCTTCGTTTTCATCTTGGCCGGCGGCCCGCTGGTCGAGGCCACGCACGGTCAGCTGGGGTTCACAGCACCCCTGGTGGCGGTCACGGCCGCGGTGGTGGGCGTGATCGTGAACCTGAGCGTGTTCTTTGCGCAGCATGTGCTTTGGCCGGACGGCTTCGGCGCAGCGTTCTTGTGGGCGAGCGCGCTCATCGGGTTGGCGAGCGCGGTGGCGCTGATGCGTTTCGGGGTGAGCGTGACGCGGGTGATCGGAGCGTGCGCGCTGATCGGTCTGGCGCGGGCATTGATGGGCTGAGTTCGCCCCCTCACGCCAAGATTCAGTCGTCGCCCCCCACCGCGCTTTCGATCTTTTGCTGCACACGGCGTGCGCCGCGCAGCACCAGTTCGGGCTCGAGCTGAGCCTGTGGCGCCAGCACATTCACCACCTCTTCGAGCGTGTCGGGATCAGTCATCAGCGCGCGCGCCACGGCCGACAGCACGCAGATCGATCGGCGCTGAACCTGCGCGGGCAACTCTCGGGTCGCGTTGACCGTCACATGAAAGCGCACGCTGGCCACCGTTCCGGGCGCCAAGCCCCAGCTTTCGCACATCGCAGCGCCCAGCGCGTCGTGGCTGACGCCAAACTCCTGGTGCTCGAGGACGACGAGTTCCTCATCGTTCGTGGCACGCAGGAGCATCGGTTTGTAGCGATCCATCGCATGACGGAAAAGCACCGCCTTGCCGCACTCCTCGAACAGACCTGCCGAATGCGCAGCCCACGGATCGACGCCGATGGCGTCGCCGATGCGCCCCATCAGCAACCCGCGCACAGCCGCACGTTCCCACACGGCAGCCAGATCGGGAGCGCCCGGAAACACGGCGCGCAAGCCCATCTCGAAAGTGATGCCGGCAACCTCGCGGGTGCCAAGATAGGTGATTGCCTGATGCACGCTTTGCACTCGGCCCGACAGCCCGTACAAGGACGAATTGACCGCCTTCAGCACCGCGGCGGCCAAAGCCATGTCCGATTCCACGAGCGCGCCGACTTGCTGCAAGTTGACCTCATACGCGGCCAGCAGCGACGACAACTTCACCAGCGACTCCGGCTGAGCGGGTATGTCGATGGTGAGCGCGCGCAGTTCGGGATCGACGGGCATCGGTGATGGGAAAAACGGGGAAGCGATTCGACAATCGTAGCTTGAGAGATCAAGCCAACTTGAAGTAGCCGTCCCACACGGTCTTGACGATCAGCAAGGCCACAACGCACACGAAAACTGCGCGCACAAAGGGCGCGCCGTGACGCAGCGCCATGCGCGTGCCGATGAGGCTGCCGATCACGTTGGCCACGGCCATCAGCGCCGCCAGATGCCACCACACGTAGCCCTTGTAGGCAAACAGCAGCAGTGCCGACGCATTGGTCACGGTGTTGAGCAACTTCGCGCTGGCGCTCGCATGCAGAAAATCGAAACCCAGCAAGCGCACGAACAGGAACACCAGCAAGCTGCCTGTACCCGGCCCAAAGAAGCCGTCGTAAACGCCGAGGATGAATGCGATCGCGCTGGCCACTGCGGCCTGCGTGCGGCCTTGATACCGAGGCGCATGCACACGCCCGAGATTGCGGCGAACCAGCGTGTAGATCAGCACGACCATCAGCACGAAGGGCAAGGCCCGCCTCAAAAGGGTGGGGTCGGCCACCGTGACGCACCAGGCGCCTGCGCCGCTGCCAACCAGTGCCGCTAGGGCCGCCGGCCAAAGTGCCGCCCAAGGCATTTGCACTCGGCTGGCGTACTGCCATGTGGCCCAGCCGGTACCCCAGACAGAAGCCGCCTTGTTGGTTCCGAACAAGGTGGCGGGTGCGGCGCCTGGAAACACGCCGAACAAAGCCGGCACCAGCACCAGTCCGCCGCCGCCGCCAACCGCGTCCACGAAGCCTGCGAACAGCGAAGCCAGGCTCAAAACAACCAGTTCGGTCATGGGGCGGGGCGGCTCACTGTGGGCGGTAAAAAAGAAAAAGCGCTGGGGATACCAGCGCTTTTTTATTTTGACTCAGACCGATGGTGCGGCCCGGTTAATGCTTTCAAGGAACGTTCAGTCCTTTGATCGCCAATCGTGTCTCCTCATCACCCCGCTGGGAAAAAGCCTAGGGCTGATTCCGCGAGTCGCCAAACTTTAGGCCCCGGCCTTTTGGGCAGAACTACGGGGTTTCCCTGCTTTCCCTCAATTGCGACAACTGCGGCTATCAAGCCCTGAGTTGACGCTGCTCAACGTTTGCAACGCACCGATGCAATGGCGAATGCCGCGACCCGCCCCAAAACAACACTTGGGGCACAAGGGGTGGAGAACCCTTTACCCAAGATCGATTAATTCATCAATAATCGCCGCTCTGTGGTCAGTAGCAGCGCCTTTGCTTGAATGGGTCAGGATAGGTTGAAGCTACACAGTTATTCTGTGTTTTCTGGAAAGAAAGGCGCTCGAAATGGGCAACAAACTCTACGTTGGTAACCTCTCGTACAACGTACGTGACGATGATCTGCAACAAACCTTCGCGCAATTCGGCACCGTGTCGTCTGCCAAGGTCATGATGGACCGTGAAACCGGTCGCTCCAAGGGCTTCGGCTTCGTGGAAATGGGCTCTGATGCGGAAGCGCAATCCGCCATCAACGGCATGAACGGACAGCAAATGGACGGTCGTGCTTTGGTCGTCAATGAAGCACGTCCGCGCGAAGAGCGCCCAGGCGGCTTCGGCGGCGGCGGCGGTCGTTCCGGCGGCGGTGGTGGCTTCGGTGGCGGCGGTGGCGGTGGCTACGGCGGTGGTGGCGGCGCAGGCCGTTCCGGCGGTGGTGGTGGCTTCGGCGGCTCCGGTGGTGGTGGTGGTGGTGGTGGTGGCGGCTTTGGCGGTGGTGGCGGTGGCCGCTCCGGTGGTGGCGGCGGCTACGGCGGCGGCGGCGGCGGCGGCGGCCGCTCCGGCGGTGGCGGCTACAGCGGCGGTGGCGGTGGCCGCTCCGGCGGCGGCGGCTACTGATCAGCGATATCTGCTGTGATCAGCGCGGTTGGTCAATAAGCCGACCCTGCTGATCCCAACGGCTGCACTTTAAGTGCAGCCGTTTTTATTTGTGGGCCGTGCTGTCGCCTGACGACTGCTCTGAGCGGCGGCGCTTACGCCCTCGCCCATGGAACGCTCGGTCGAACAGCGTGTCCGGCAACGCCCTGAGCAACTTGGCAACCATGGCCATCTGCCACGGAATCACCTGGTGGCTTGAGCCGCGCCGTATGGCGTGAAACGCCCGATCGGCAAAGGCCTCGGGCAACATGAGAAAAGGCATCGGGTAGTCGTTGTCTCGCGTGAGCGGCGTGTCGATGAAGCCCGGGCTGATGGTCACCACCTTGACCCCAAACGCACGGCATTCGCCGCGCAGGCTTTCGCAATAACTGAGCACTGCGGCCTTGCTTGAACAGTAGGCGCCGTGGCCGGGCAGGCCACGCACGCCCGCCACACTGGCGATGCCCACCAGCGTGCCGTTGCGGCGCTCGCGCAGACCTTGCAAGAAGGGCTGGAATGTCGCCACGAGCCCGATCAGATTGGTCTGGTAGGTGTCACTCAGGACTTCGAGATCCTCAAGCTCGGCGGTGTCAAAGCCCACGCTGATGCCGGCATTGGCAATCACCACATCGGGCAAGCCCTGCGCCGCCATGCACTGGCGACCCGCGCCCGTGATGCTTTCGATGTCACGCACGTCAGCCTCGTAGACCGTGCAACGCTGAGCATCAAGGCCTCGCGCTTGCGCCCAGGCCGTCATCTCAGATCCTCGGCGGGCCACCAGAGCCAGGCGGTAGTCGGCCTGCAAGAAACGCTCGGCCAGCGCCTGCCCGATGCCACTGGACGCCCCGGTGATGAACACCAGCGGTGCGCTCAACGCGGGGACCTTCGATGGGCTTGCCGACAAACCGGGCTCAACGGTTTGCAGAAGCCGGCGCAGCGCTTTGGGTCGCGGCATCGGCTTTTGCAAAAACGGCATGCACGCGGCCCTTGAACCGCGCTTCGCGTGTGAGGTTGTCGTAATCCATCGAGTCGCCGCGAATCTGTGCGGTGTCCCTTGTGATGGTCACCGGCAGGTGTGAGCTGACGCGCTCGGTCCTCAGGAAAGCATGCAGGAACTCGCCGCGGAAGTTGACGGCCGCCTCCTTGGCGCCGTTGCGGCTGTAGGCCTCACGCAGCACGTGGGCATTGCCGGTCAGCTGCACTTCCGATCCGTCGCCGTTGGACACCGCCGTGTCGGCCGACGCCCTCGTCACCCGGCCATCGGGCGTGATCGAGCGGATGCGCGCGTTGTCGATCTCGAGCGTGTCGGTGTCCGGATAGTGGCGCAGCGTGTCGCCTTCCATCTCCACCGACAGCGCGCCATCCTTGGAAAAGCGCTGTGCGGTGAACTTTTCCATGGTGTAGTCAGGCACATGGCTCGGGGCGACCGTTGGCTTTTCATCCTGCGACACCGGCGTGTTCTTTACCAGGCTCCACGTGCCCAGCGCCAGCAGCGCCATCAGCACGAGCGGCAGGTAGTGCGACACCGCATCGACCACGCGGCGATACCAGGGCAACAACAAGCGGCGCACCGCAACGCGCTCCTCGACGGGCCGCAAGGCGGCTTCGTTGGTCGCGTTCAACGCCGCTCTCCTGATGCGCTGTCGAGCGTGGTGAGGTGGCCGTGCAAAAGCGCCGCGTAGCGGCCAGCGGCGGTGAGCAGCACATCGCAGCATTCGCGCGCGGCTCCGGCGCCGCCAGCGGCGTGGGTCACGTGATGTGCCGCAGCACGAACCTCGATGTGGGCATTGGGCGGAGCGCAGGCAAATGCGGCTCGCGTCATCAGCGGCAGGTCCGGCCAGTCGTCGCCCATCGCTGCGAGCTCGCCCCAGCCGAGTTGCAAGCTGCGCATCACCGCGTCAGCGGCCGCGAGCTTGTCGTGCACGCCGTAGATGGCGTGGGCGATGCCGAGGTCGGCGATGCGACGGCGCACCGCAGGCGAATCGCGCCCGGTTATCACCACCGGCGTGATGCCGCCCAGCGTGAGCAGCTTGAGCCCGTGACCATCCAAGCTGTTGAACGCCTTGAAGGCTTCGCCGTGCTCGCCGATGTACAGGCTGCCGTCGGTGAGCACCCCATCAACATCAAAGATGGCCGCCTTGATGCCCTGCGCCATCAGCAGCAGTTCGGGCTCGAAGGCGAGCACCGGGGTCAGGGGCCGAGGCGCGATCGGTGCCATCAAAGCACCTTGGCGCGCATCAGCTGGTTGAAGTTCAGCGCGCCCACGAGCCGGCCATCGGCATCGACGACCAACACGCTGGTCACGCGGTGCTGCTCCATCAGGCCGGCGGCATCAACGGCCAGCGCGTCGTCGCGGATCACCTTGGGGCTGGGGTGCATCACGCCGGCGGCCCTGAGTGAGCGCAAGTCTTCGCCGCGCTCGATCAAACGACGCAAGTCGCCGTCGGTGAAGATGCCCAGCACCTGCTGCTGTGCGTCGGTGATGGCCGAGAAACCCAGGCCCTTGCCGGTCATCTCGGCCAGCAAGGCGCCCAACATCGCATCGGGTGCCACGTGGGGCACGGCGTCGCCCGAGACCATCAGGTCGCGCACATGGATGAGCAGCTTGCGCCCCAGGCTGCCGCCGGGGTGCGACAGCGCAAAGTCGGCTTCGCGAAAACCGCGTGCGTCGAGCAGCGCCACCGCGAGCGCATCGCCGAGCGCCATCTGCGCCGTGGTGCTCGCTGTGGGCGCGAGGTTGAGCGGGCAGGCTTCTTGATCGACACCGCTGTCGAGCGACACATCGGCGTGGCGCGCCAGCGAGGAGTCCGCGCGCCCGGTCATGCTGATCAGCGTCACGCCCAGCCGCTTGAGCGCCGGCAGCAGTGCAGCAATCTCGTCGCTTTCGCCGGAATTGGAAATCGCCAGCACCACATCGGCAGGCGTGACCATGCCCAAATCGCCATGACTGGCTTCGGCCGGATGCACGAACATCGCCGGCGTGCCGGTGGATGCCAGCGTGGCGGCGATCTTGCGACCCACATGGCCGCTCTTGCCCATGCCCATCACCACCACCCGGCCGGCGCAGCGCAGCATCGCTTCTGCGGCGCGGGCGAAGGCCTCGCCTTGGCGAGATTTCAGTCCAATCAGCGCGCGCGCTTCGATGTCGAAGGTGTCGCACGCCAGTTGCAAGGCGCGCTGGGCGTCAAACACGGCGCGCTGCGACGAAGCGCCTGCGGTGGCAGAAATCAGCGGGCGTTCGGAGGTGTCCATTAGGATCCAACCACAGGGAAGCCGCATTCTAGGCACGCCGCCTCGGCGACAGCATGCCGCTTGCCAAACCACTGCGCCGGCCCTTGCCCACCACACTGCGATAAATCACCGCGCCGATGGCATCCACCTTCGAGTTGACCTTGCTCTACCTCGTGGCGGCCGTCGCCGGTGTGGTGCTGTGCCGGCTCGCCAAGCTGCCACCGGTGCTGGGCTACTTGGCCGTGGGCGTGATCATCGGCCCCAACGCCACCGCGCTGGCCAAGGACTCGGCCGGGTTGCGCTATCTGGCTGAATTTGGCGTCGTCTTTCTGATGTTCGTCATCGGTCTCGAATTCAACCTGCCCAAGCTGCGCAGCATGCGCAAGCTGGTGTTCGGGCTCGGTCTGGCGCAGGTGCTGCTCACCATCGCCGGCACGCTGGGCGGTCACTTCCTTCTGGCCTGGCTGTATTCGTTCACCGACCATCCGTGGCAGCTGTCATGGCAAGGTGCGGTCGTGCTGGCGTCTGCGATGGCGATGTCGAGCACGGCCATCGTCGTCAAGCTGATGGCCGACCGGCTCGAACTCGAAAGCGAACACGGCCGCCGCGTGATCGGCGTGCTGCTGTTTCAGGATCTGGCAGTGGTGCCGCTGCTGGTGCTGATTCCGGCGCTCGATTCAAGCGGCGCCGATCTGGCTGTTGAGCTGGGCTGGGCAGCGATGAAGGCCGCTGTGCTGCTGACCCTCTTGCTGGCCGGCGGCCAAAAGCTCATGCGCTGGTGGCTCACGATGGTCGCGCGGCGCAAGAGCGAAGAGCTGTTCATCCTCAACTTGCTGCTGGTCACGCTGGGACTGGCCTGGCTGACCGAGCACTTCGGGCTGTCGATGGCGCTGGGCGCCTTCATCGCCGGCATGCTGATCGCCGAGACCGAATTCAAGCACCAGGTCGAGACCGACATCCGCCCCTTCCACGATGTGCTGCTGGGCCTGTTTTTCATCACCATCGGCATGAAGCTCGACTGGCGGCCGGTGGTCGATCAGTGGCAGCTGGTGCTGCTGCTGACCTTGCTGCCGGTGCTGGTCAAGTTCGCGCTGGTGACCGTGCTGGCACGGGTGTTCGGCACGGCACCGGGCGTTGCCTTGCGCACCGGCATGTATTTGGCGCAAGCCGGTGAGTTCAGCTTCGTCTTGCTGACCCTGGGTGCGCAGGAGCACCTCATCGACCCGCGCTGGTTCAGCCCGGTGCTGGCCAGCATGGTGCTGAGCATGATGGCCACGCCGCTGCTGATCGCCTACAGCGATCGGCTGGTGATGCGGCTGATTCCGATCGATTGGCTGATGCAGTCGGTGGCGATGACCACCATCGCCAAACGTGCGATCAACACAGAAGCGCACGTGATCATCGCGGGCTACGGCCGCAGCGGCCAGAACCTCTCGCGCATCCTCGAGACCGAGCACATCCCCTACCTGGCGCTCGACCTCGACCCCGACCGCGTTCGCAAGGCGGCGGCCGCCGGCCAGAGCGTGGTGTTCGGCGATGCCGCACGGCTGCAAAGCCTGATGGCCGCCGGCCTGGCGCGGGCCAACGCGGTGGTGGTGAGCTACCACGACACACAGTCGGCGCTGAAGATCCTGCGTCTGGTGCAAGAACACGCGCCCCGGGTGCCGGTGATCGTGCGCACCATCGACGACAGCGATCTCGAGCGGCTGCGTGCCGCCGGTGCCACCGAAGTCGTGCCCGAAGCCATCGAGGGCTCGTTGATGCTGGCCAGCCACGCGCTGGCGCTGGTGGGCGTGCCAATACGACGGGTGATCCGTGTGGTGCAGGAGCAGCGCGATGCGCGCTACAGCCTGCTGCGCGGCTACTTCCATGGCGCCGATGACGACACCGCGGACGAACTGGGCAGCGTGCGCCTGCACAGCGTCACGCTGACAGCGGGCTGCGCTTGCGTGGGCCAGACAGTGGCCGCACAGGCGCTGCACGCGGTCGGCGTCACGGTGGCATCGGTGCGGCGGGCCTCGGGCGCGGCAAGCCAACCCGACGATGAGGTGTTGCTCGCCGCAGGCGACACCCTGGTGCTGTCAGGCTTGCCCGAGTCGCTGGCACTGGCCGAAGAAAAGCTGCTGTCGCGCGGCTGAAGCCCGCGGCGGCCCGAACCTCTCTTCGTCAATGATCCGAATCACCGACCTGAACCTGCCGCTCGACCATCCCGAGGCCGCCCTGCGTGCAGCGCTGCTGTCGCGGCTGCGCGTGGAGGCTGCCGCGCTGCGCTCGTTCACCGTTTTCAAGCGCAGCCACGACGCGCGCAAGAAAACCGCCATCACGCTGATCTACACCGTCGACTGCGAGGTCGACGACGAGGCCACCGTGCTGGCGAGCCATGCCGGCGATGCGCACATCAAGTCCTCGCCCGACACCCGCTACCGCTTCGTCGGCCACGTGCCGGCCGACTGGCGCGCCAGCGAACGCGGCCGCCCGCTGGTGGTGGGCTTCGGGCCGTGCGGCTTGTTTGCCGCGCTGGTGCTCGCGCAAATGGGGCTGCGGCCGATCGTGCTCGAGCGCGGCAAGGAAGTGCGCGAACGCACCAAGGACACCTGGGGCCTGTGGCGCCAGGGCGTGCTCAAGCCCGAGTCCAACGTGCAGTTCGGCGAGGGCGGCGCGGGCACCTTCAGCGACGGCAAGCTGTGGAGCCAGATCAGCGACCCGCGCCACCTCACGCGCAAGGTGCTCACCGAATTCGTCAAGGCCGGCGCGCCCGAGGAAATCCTCTACGTGGCCAAGCCGCACATCGGCACCTTCCGGCTCGTCGGCATGGTCGAGAAGATGCGCGCCGAGATCGAATCCCTCGGCGGCGAAATCCGCTTTCAGCAGCGCGTGGTCGATGTGCTGATTGAGGCCGGCGGCATCCGCGGCGTGACGCTGAACACCGGCGAGCACATCAGCGCCGACCACGTCGTGCTGGCACTCGGCCACAGCGCGCGCGACACCTTCACCATGCTGCACGAGCGCGGCGTGTTCATGGAGGCCAAGCCGTTTTCGATCGGCTTTCGCATCGAGCACCCGCAAGGCGTCATCGACCGCGCGCGCTACGGGCCGTCGGCCGGCCACCCGGTTCTGGGCGCGGCCGACTACAAGCTGGTGCACCACGCCAAAAACGGCCGCTCGGTCTACAGCTTTTGCATGTGCCCGGGCGGCACCGTGGTGGCCGCCACGTCCGAGGAAAACCGCGTCGTCACCAACGGCATGAGCCAGTACTCGCGCAACGAGCGCAACGCCAACGCCGGCATCGTGGTGGGCATCAACCCGCAGGATTACCGGAAGGACGGCCTCGCCGAAGGCCCGGTCAGCCCGCTCGACGGCATGGCCTTTCAGCGCCATTGGGAATCGCGCGCGTTCGAACTGGGTGGCGGTACTTACATGGCGCCAGGCCAGCTGGCGGGTGACTTCATTCGTGGCCAGGCCTCAGCCGTGCTCGGTGCGGTCGAGCCGTCGTACAAGCCGGGCGTGCACCTGACCGATCTGGGACAGCGCGACCACGCCAGCTTGCCGCTTTACGCCATCGATGCGATCCGCGAGGCGCTGCCCGCCTTCGAGCGGCAGATCAAGGGCTTCAACATGCCCGACGCGGTGCTCACCGGCGTCGAAACGCGCACCTCATCGCCGCTGCGCATCACCCGCGGTCGCGACTGGCAAAGCCTCAATGTGCGCGGCCTGTACCCCGCCGGCGAAGGCGCGGGCTACGCCGGCGGCATCATGTCGGCGGGTGTCGACGGCATCGAGGTGGCCGAAGCCGTGGGGCGATCGATGTTGGGGCAGACAGACGGCTGAGACCGCCCGTTGCAGCCGTGGGCGCGCGGGTGTCTTCAACCAGTCAGACCAGCAACTTCGCGCCATCAAGCTTGGCGGCGGCCTTGTCGAAAGTCCACAGCGGCGACTGGTTGGCCTGCTGGGCCAGCGCAACGTGAAGGCCATCGGAAAAATCGGCGGCGCTGCGCTCGTACTGAGCCAGCGCCAGTTCGATGGCGCCCTCGGACTCGAAGGCCAGCTCAAACGACCCGAGCAGACCGAACAGGGCTTGCAGCACGGCAGGTTTGTCAAAGCCAAACGCTGAACGCAGCACCCACTCGAGTTCAAGCAAAACGGTGACCGGCACGAACAGCGGCTCGCCCTTGCGAACCGCGCTGCGGATCAGGCTTGTGGCGGCAGCAGCCTGGGACGCGTCATCACGCACCAGAAACCGCACCAGCACGTTGGTGTCGAGCGAGGCCATGCCGGGCTCAGCCCATCAGCGCCAGGGGTTCATGTCTTCGACGGCCACAGGCTTTTTCTTGGAAGGCTTCAGGCTGCCGGCCAGATCAAGCACCGAGTGGGTCTTGGCTCTGACGATCAGACCACCGCCCGGCATCACATGCCATACCAGCCGCGTGCCCGGGCCGGCGCCCAGCTGCTCGCGCACCTGCCGGGGCACCGTCGTCTGGCCTTTGGTGGTGATGGTGGATTCGGACATGGTCGCCTCCTTACGAATTGGCAAATCGTAAGTGAGATGCCAAGCTGTCGCAAGCCCGGTGAAGTGCTGCCCCGCTGGCCGCGGCTTATGCCGCCGGCGCCTTCTTGGCGGCCGCCTTCTTCGCCGCCGGAGCCTTCACCGGACGCGGCTCGAACTCGAAGCTGACCTTGCCTTCCTTGGCGTCGAAGGCTAGGCGCGCCTTGAACTTGCGCCGGGTCTTGTTGGACACGAAGTTCTCGAGCTGATCGGTCTTGCCGGTTTGCAGCAGCTTGGTCATCTGCTCGCGCGGCACCGGCTGCTGCAAGATGATCTTGCCGCTCTTGAAGTCGCAGGTGACGTTGGCGCCCACGGCGTGCTCGCACACATAGCTGGTGCCGTGCTCGAACACCTGGCCCTGGTCTTTCGGGCAGCGCCCAAGCGACTCCTGCTGCGAAAAATCGACCGGCTCGCCGGCTTCGCCCTTGGCGTCTTCGCCGAAATCGAACTCGAGCTTCCAGTTCTTGATCTCGTCGTCGAACACCAGCTTGAGCTCCGCGGTGAACGGCCAGCCGGCCTTCGAGCGAAACCCTTCGAGCGGGCCGATCTTCTTGTGGGTGATGAAGGCCTCGACCTCGCTCAGCTCGAAGCTGCGGCTGCCGGGGATCTTGCCGATGCTGAAGCCGCAGCCGTGCGGTTCGGCGGCGTCAACCGGCGCGGCGGCGTCCTTGCCGATGCAGGTGTAGCGGCGGTAGTTTTCCTTGATGACGCCGCTGCAGTTGGGGCAGGCCACGAGCAGCGTGGCGTAGTCACCGGGGATGGTGTCGCGGTCGTATTCCTTGGCCTTGGCCACCACGCGCTCGGTCATGGCGGCAATGCCGGCCATGAAGGTCGCGCGGCTCAACTTGCCCTTTTCCATTTCGGCGAGCTGGAACTCCCAGTTGCCGGTGAGCTCGGGCTTGGTGAGTTCTTCGACCTGCAGACCGCGCAGCAGCGTCATCAGCTGGAAGGCCTTGGCCGTGGGGATCAGCTCACGGCCCTCGCGCACCATGTACTTCTCGAGGATCAGCCCTTCGATGGTTTGCGCGCGGGTGGCTGGCGTGCCCAGGCCCTTTTCGGCCATTGCCTCGCGCAGATCGTCGTCTTCGATCAGCTTGCCCGCGCCTTCCATGGCGCTGAGCAGCGTGGCTTCGGTGTAGCGCGCCGGCGGCTTGGTCTTGAGCGCGTTGACGTCGACGCTTTCGGTTTGCACCAGTTCGCCAGGTTGCACGGCCACCAGGTTGGCGTCGTCTTCTTGCGCCTCGCGGCCATACACCGCCAGCCAGCCCGGCTTGACCATCACCTTGCCATTGGTCTGGAAGCTGAACTTCTTGCCCGCCGCTGCCACGCTCGAGATGCGGGTGGTGACCATGAACTCGGCCGGTGGATAAAACACCGCTAGGAAGCGCTTGACCACCATGTCGTAGAGCTTGGCCTCGATCTCGGTGAGGCTTTTCGGCGCCTGCAGCGTCGGGATGATGGCGAAGTGATCCGACACCTTGGCGTTGTCGAAGATGCGCTTGTTGGGCTTGACCATGCCGTCGTTGAGCGCCTTGCGCGCGTGGCCCGACAGCGCCCTCAAAGGACCCGGCAGGTCTTCATCGGCCAGCATCGCCATGGTTTCCTTGACCACCGGCACATAGTCCTCGGGCAGCGCCTTGCTGTCGGTACGCGGGTAGGTCAGCACCTTGTGCTTTTCGTACAGCGCCTGCGCGATAGACAGCGTGGTCTTGGCGCTGAAGCCGAAGCGCGAATTGGCCTCGCGCTGCAAGCTGGTCAGGTCGTACAGCGCGGGCGCGCTTTGCGAGCTGGGCTTGGCTTCTTCGGTGACGCTGGCCGGCTGGCCGCGCACGGCTTGGGCGATGGCCTGCGCATCGGCCTCGTTCCAGACGCGGTCGGCGCGCAGCTCGGCGTCGTCGGGGTTCTTCTTCCAGGCGGTGTCAAACCACTTGCCTTCATATTCACCCGCAGTGGCAGCGAACGTCGCCTTGATCTCCCAATACGGTCGTGACACGTGCTTGCGGATCTTTTCCTCGCGCTCGACCACCACGCTCAATGTGGGGGTCTGCACCCGGCCCACGGTGGTCAGGAAGAAGCCGCCGTCGCGCGAGTTGAACGCCGTCATGGCGCGCGTGCCGTTGATACCCACGAGCCAGTCGGCTTCGCTGCGGCTGCGCGCGGCATCCGACAAGCCTTGCATCTCGGGCTCGCCGCGCAGCTTGTCGAAGCCGTCGCGGATCGCCTGTGGCGTCATGCTTTGCAGCCACAGCCGCCGAATCGGTTTGGGTGCGACGGTCTTCTTCTCGTTGACGCCGGCGTACTGCACGATCAAACGGAAGATCAGCTCGCCTTCGCGGCCCGCGTCACAAGCGTTGATGAGGTCTGTCACGTCCTTGCGCTTGACCAGCTTGACCACGGCAGCGAGCCGTGACTTGGCCTTGTCGATGGGCGCCAGATCGAAGTGCGGCGGGATCACCGGCAGGTGCGCGAAGCTCCACTTGCCGCGCTTGACGTCGAACTCTTCCGGTGCCTTGATCTCCACCAGATGCCCCACCGCCGAGGTGACGACGTAGCGGCCGTTTTCAAAGTGATCGGCTTGCTTGTCGAACTTGCCGGCCACGGGCGTGAGCGCACGCACGATGTCCTGGGCCACGCTGGGCTTCTCGGCAATGATCAGGGTCTTGGTCATATTGTCTTTGCTGCAAAGTCTCGGTGAAGGTCGTGCGGCCACATGGCAGGCTGCACGCGTCTCTACAATTCGGGGGTCTCGCGCGCACACACGCACGCCCGGGCACGCACGCACACATGCGCGCCCACCAACCCAATGTACCCAAAGACGCCGATGACGCCAGTGGCCCCGCTCAAGCCCCCCCGAACTTCGACGGGGCGTCGAATTCAGGTGCGGCGCAGCTCGGTACACGGCCGCGGCGTGTTTGCGGTGGCGCCCATCGACGCCGGCGAGCTGATCATCGAATACACCGGCGAGGTCATCGACTGGCCCGAGGCCTTGCGCAGGCACCCGCACGACCCGCAAGACCCCAACCACACCTTCTACTTCAGCCTCGAAAGCGGCCATGTGATCGACGCCAAGCGCGGCGGCAACAGCTCGCGCTGGATCAACCATGCGTGCGAGCCCAACTGCATCGCCGATGAGGTCGACGCCCGGGTGTTCATCCGCGCCTTGCATCCCCTGGACGCCGGGGACGAACTCTTCTACGACTACGGCCTGATCCTCGACGAGCGCCAGACGGCCAAGTTGAAAAAGCAGTACGCCTGCCGCTGCGGTGCTGCGAGCTGCCGCGGCACGATGCTCGGGCCGAAGAAGCAATGAGCTCGCCCGGCGAGCACGCTCTGGACTGGGGGGTCGAGCGGCTGCATCTGCGGCTGTCGCAAGTGATGCCCAACCTGGCGGTCGAGGTGGTGTCGAAGATCGCCTCGACCAACACCGCGCTGCTTGAGCACGCGCGTGTGCCCAGCCGGCTGTCGAGCGACTTCGACATGGACGGCCTGCGCCGCCTTCCCGAAGGCAAGGCCTTTGGCCGCCGAGATGCCGACTACCAGCCCTGCCTGCTGGTGGCCGAACAACAAACGCACGGGCGCGGCCGGCAGGGTCGCTCATGGCAATCGCAGCCTGGAGCGTCGCTGACGTTTTCGCTGGCGATCCCGCTGGCGGCAGCCGACTGGTCGGGCTTCTCGCTGGCCGTGGGCGTGGCACTGGCCGAAGCGCTCGATCCCGCCGGCGCTCGCGACGCGACCGGCGCCAGCCCCACGCGTCCATGGATAGGCATCAAATGGCCCAACGACCTGTGGCTGATGCCGCCGGCAGGTGCTGCGGGTGAGGGTCGCAAACTGGGCGGCCTGCTGATCGAAACGGTGTCCGCCGGCGCACTCAAGCTGGCCGTGGTGGGCGTCGGGCTCAATGTGCTGCCGATGAGCCTTGACGAGGCACAGGCCTCGAGCGGCTTTGCCTGTGTGCATGAAATCGATGCCGGCGCCACGGCGCCGGCGGTGCTGGCGCGTGTGGCCTTGCCGCTGGTCGAAGCACTTCAGCAGTTCTCACGCAACGGGCTGGCCGGCTTTGCCGAACGCTTTGCCGCGCGCGACGTGCTGCGCGGCCGCACGGTCATCGCGGGTATCGGCGCGGGCGGCGCGGCAGCAGCACCTGCGGACGGCCTCAGCGGGGTGGCTGACGGCGTGGCTGGCAACGGTGCGCTGCGGCTGATCACGGCAGACGGTTTGCGTGAAGTCATTTCTGGCGAAGTGAGCGTGCGCGTGGCAAGCACCACTGGAGACGTTGCATGTTGAGGGCCTTGGTGGTGATCCTGTTGCTGGCCAATGCGGCCTTCTTTGCGTGGACCCAAGGCTGGCTCGACGGCGTGGTGGGTGCGCGCGCGGTGGGCGATCGCGACACGCAGCGGCTGGCTCAGCAGGTGCGACCTGACTCCGTGCGTGTGCTGCCCGCGCAAGAACCGCCGCGGCCCAAGCCCGTCACCCGCTGCCTTGAGGCCGGTCCCTTCGATGCGGTACAACTGAGCGCCGCCGAGGCCGCGCTCGCAGCCAGCCCGGCGGCCAGTGCGCTGGCCGGTCGATTCAGCCGACTGAGCACCGAAACGCCGGGCCAGTGGATCATCGCGGTGGGCCGCGCAGCACCCCATGAAGCGCAGCTGAAAAAGCTCGCCGAGCTCAAGCGTCTGAACGTCGCCGTCGAGATCGTGAAGTCCGCCAGCGGCACCGACGAGACCCTGTCGATCGGCCAATTCGACAGCCTCGCCGCAGCCAAGGCAGCGCTGGAATCCTTTGCAGCGCGTGGCGTACGCACCGGGCGGCTGGTTGAGATCTCGCCGGCCTCAGAGGTGTCTCATCTGCGGGTGGACGAAGCCACACCGACCGAGGCCACAGCCCTCGAGGCGCTGCCTGC
Source organism: Burkholderiaceae bacterium (assembly GCA_040400875.1). Taxonomy (GTDB): domain Bacteria; phylum Pseudomonadota; class Gammaproteobacteria; order Burkholderiales; family Burkholderiaceae_C; genus PBB1. The sequence continues at coordinate 148,973 of JBBAPK010000001.1, forward strand.
AGGCACCGCGGGCAAAGGCTTCGTGAGCTGCGACGCACCGTAGCCGCCCGGGCGGCGGCACACCACGCTCAGGCCTCGCGGTGGCTGAGTGACACGGCCCACACCGCCACAGCCAGACCCAGCAGCCAACCCCAGCCCAATGCGCCGGCCATCGACTCGCTGGCCGGCTCGGTGGCTTGAGCCAGCGCCACGGCAGCACCGGCGTCGAGCATGCCGGCCCCGCAGGTCGAGGTGGTGCAGTAGCAACTCTGCTCGGTGCTTCCACCGGACGCGGTCGCCGGACAGGTGCCGACAGCATTCGGATCACCGCTGGTGGGGAAGGTGCGCGCAGACTTCTGCAGCAGCTGGCGCACCTCGTCAGTACTCAAGGACGATTGCGCCACCAGCATCAAGGCCGCCGTGCCGGCCACCAGCGGCGATGAGAAGCTGGTGCCCGCGGTGGCGTTGTCGCCGTCTTCGGTGTAGCTCTCGTCGGCACTCACCGGTGTGGTGGTGCCGCTGTTGGTGGTGGTCAGCAGCGGGTACAGACACACACCGCCCACGTTGACGCAGTTGCCCGCCGGTGCGCTGATTGCGATCTCGGGGCCGAGATCGGAATAGCCCACCTTGGTGCCCAGATGCCGCAAGCCGGCCACGCCGATCACGCCGGTGCAGTTGGCTGGCGCGTTGACCTCGCCACCGTCGGTGTTGCCAGCCGCTGCCACCACGACCACACCGGCCCGGGTGATCTCGCGTATGGCGTCGGCATAGGCGGCCGAGCACGCACCCACACCGCCCAGGCTGAGATTGATGACGCGCGCCGGGTTCGGGTTGTCAGGCACGCCAGGCACGTTCAGACCGGCCGCCCAGCGCATGGCCGGGATGACATCCGAGTCGAAGCCGCCGCACTTGCCAAGCACCCGCACCGGCAACACGCGGATGCGACGGTCGGCACCACCCACGCCAGCCATGCCACGCGAGTTCTGGGTGATGGCACCGAGCAGGCCTGCAGTCTGCGTTCCGTGCCATGAGCTGTTACCCAGCTCAGCCCCGCTCGCCAGCGTGCAGCCGATGGCCTTGGCGGCATCGCTGGCCAGATCCTCGGCGGTGAGCCAATCGCCGGGGTCGGAGGCATCGTCGTCGCGGCCTGCCGAGCCGTCGTTGCCAATGAATTCGTTGGTGACGAAGTCATAGCCGTTGAGCAGGCTGCCGCCGTCGGTGAAGCGCTTCAGGTCGGGGTGGTCGAAGCGCACGCCGGTGTCCAGCACCGCCACCACCACGTTGCGCGAGCTGCCACTGACTGCGGCCCAAGCGCCTTCGATGTTGATCGACGAGCGCACATCGCCTTGCGGGGCGCGCAAGTACCACTGCCCCACGGCCGGCCCGGCGCTGGTCTGGCCATCGGCGTAGCGCGGGTCGTTGGGCGCGGCGAGCAGATGCCGGCGCTCGTCGGGCACGGCGTACTCGACTTCGCTGTCGAGCGCCATTCGCGCGGCCAGCTGACGTGAATCGAGGCCGCTGGCGGTCACCAGCCGGGTGGCATCGGTGGGGCCGACGCGTGCGCGCACGGTCACGCCGAGGCGTCGGGCCAGACCTTGCAGCCGGGCCTGCGGGTCACCCGACGCCGCCTGGGCTGCTGCATCGGTGCTGGACGTTGGGGTCTTGAACTTGACGATCACGCGGGCCGTCGCCGCGCTGGCCTCGGCCTGGGCTTGGGCTTGGGCCGCCCCGGGGCTGAACAGCGTGAGCACAGCGACACACAGCGCGAGCATCGGGACAGATTTCAGGAGTCGCATGGCAGGGTCCGCAAGGTGCATGGCAAGGAGTCGCTATGGTCGCCGAAGCTCATCACGCTGTACAGCCGAAAAGCGGGTGGTATCGGCTGTCAGGCGAGCCAGCGCCGCCTCGCATGCATCGGGATCGCACTGGAGCAGCACCGCGTGCCACTGCGAACCGCTGGCCGCCAGATAGCGCACGGGCACGCCTGCACTGGCACTCACGCTGCGTTCGATGGCCACCGGATTCGCACTGGCCACGGCCCCGGAAGCCGGGTTGAGTGCCAGCCGCAACAGCACCCGCAAGCCGGCAGACGC
>JBBAPK010000002.1:0-12500 GCA_040400875.1 Burkholderiaceae bacterium
GGCGCAGATTGCACGGTCCATCGCCCAGTTGCTGGGCCTGCATGAAGACCTGGTCGAGGCCATCGCGCTGGCCCACGACGTGGGGCACACGCCTTTCGGTCACGCCGGACAGGATGCGCTCAACGACTGCCTGCTGAAGATCCGGCCTGATCGCGAAGGCTTCGAGCACAACTTCCAGAGCCTGCGTGTGGTCGATCTGCTCGAGGCGCGCTACCCCGAATTCGACGGCCTGAACCTGACTTTCGAAACGCGCGAGGGGGTGCTCAAGCATTGCTCGCAAGCCAATGCCCGCAGGCTTGAAGCCGCCGAGCCCGCAGGCGTTGGCCAGCGTTTTCTGGCGCGCACCCAGCCCAGCCTTGAGGCCCAGTTGTGCAATCTGGCTGACGAGATTGCCTACAACGCGCATGACATCGATGACGGCGTGCGCTCGGGTCTGCTGACGCTGGAGCAGCTCGAAGAAGCGGCGGTCTTCGACCGCTACCGGCGCGAGAGCCTGCAGCAGCATCCGCATCTCAGTGGCCGGCGCTTGCTGTTCGAGGCGATCCGCCGCATGTTGTCAGCGCAGATCCACGATGTGACAGCCAGCACCCGCGCCCTGATTGAAAAGGCCGCCCCCGCCTCGTCCGACGATGTGCGTGCGCAGCCGCCGCTGGTGTGTTTCAGCTCGCAGATGGCCGCTGAAAGCGCGCAGCTCAAGCACTTTCTTAGCCGCAACCTGTACTGGCACCCGAAAGTGCAAGACAACACCGACCGGGCCCGCGAAGTGGTGCGCGGACTGTTTGAACGCTACATGGCGCAGCCAAGCGATCTGCCTGAATCGGTGCCCCGGCTGCCCGGACTCGAAGCCGGACACCCCCAGCACGCGAGAGCGGTGGCCGACTACATCGCCGGCATGACCGACCGTTTTGCCCTGCGCGAACATGAGCGCCTGAGCGGCGAGCGGCTGTTCGATTGAAGCCGACCGAGTGCTCGACTGCGCTGGCTCAGTCCGAGGCGAGCACCAGCTCGATGTGACGCACGCTGGGCACGGCCAGCCCCTGTCGGAGGGCGGGACGCAGCGGGGTTTCGCACAACTTCGAGGCCACCGCTGCCAGCAGTCCCGGCTGCTGCGCGGGCTCGACGCGGGTGACGGCGCACTGCTGTGCGGTGCCGCCTTCACTGATCAACACGTCCACGCTCACGCTGCGCACGCCCTGGGCCATCAGCATCGCCACGTCCACTTGCCATTCGGGCAGAGGCATGGCCGGCGTGTCGACTTCAGAGACGTCAAAGTAGCGTGTGCCGATCGACGGCTGGGGCGCTGATGTGCCATCTGCAGGCCTCGCCGCGTCGGGCGCCGGCTCGACAGGCGTTGCTTGCGCGGGGGTGGCCAGCAAGTCTTGGGCGATCACCGAGCGCACCTGCATGGGCGTGGCCCGTGGCTTGACCGCGGCGTGTGTGCCCGATGGGCCTGCCATGCCGTCAGACCCTGTAATGACCGCGGCCACGGCCACGGCGACGTGCAGCACCGCAGCGATCGCCACCGCGACAGCCAGCCGCACGCGCGAGCGACCAGGGTTCGCAGCGTGCCGCACCCGCATCACCGCCAGCAGCTTTGCATCGCCGCGACTTGGGTGGCGCCAGCAGCTGACGAGTAAGTGCCGGTGGCCAGTTGCCTGACGCCGGTGTGGGTGATCTGGAAGTTGCCGCACTTGTCGGCGGCCATGGTGCCGGTGCGTGTGGCGGTGATGGTGTAGGTGGTCGCCGTGGGGACGACCGCGATGGTGTAAGCCGCGGTGCCGCTGGCGGGCGACTGGCTGTAGCGCGCCGGGAACATCGTCGCGTCCGTCACTGCCACGCCGGCGGTGTTGGTGCTGTAGCTGTAGTTCTCGGCATAGAAGCGCTCCATCCACTGAGCACCTTGCATCAGCAAGGCCTGCGCCTCAGCCCGTCTACCCTTGGCCACGTACTCCTTGTAGGACGGGTAGGCGACTGCCGCGAGTATCGCGATGATCGCAATCGTGATCATCAATTCGATCAGCGTGAAGCCGCCGTGGCGGCGAGCCCATGCGGGGCGGCTTGCGTTGCGTGCTTTGTGTGGGCTCATGATCAACGCGTCTTGAGGCCGGGGATTTCGCGCCAGAAGACGCGCCCAAAATTCAAGCTGCTGGACAGGCGAGGGTTTTCGCCGCCAGAGGTCGCGCCTTCATAGGCCGTGCAGGCCAGCGAGCCGCTGGCGCAGCCGGCCTGTGTCGAGCCGCTGCCCACCAGATCGCCCACGAACTGGCCTTTCTGGTCGTTGACGGGAACCGAGGCCAGTAACATGGTCACGTACTGGGGTATGGCGAAATTGGCCGTGGTGTCTTCGACTTGTATGCTGAGCAGCCCATTGGGCAGGCCGGTGACGGGATCGACGCCCAGCAGCCGCGCCACCGGTGTGTCGGTGCAAGCATCGCTGTCTGCCCCCGTCTTGGCAGGCGCTGGCGATACCGTCACGGTCAGCAACTGGCTGTTGGCGATGGTCATGTTGTTCAGCCCCATTTCGGATGACCCGTTGAACGGCATCACCCAGCCTTTCTTGGCGGCCCAGTCAATGGCGTCACCGGTGACTGTGCGCTGGGTGCCAGCGGTGTTGAAGTTGACCAGCGTGCGGGTTGCCAGATTGGTCAGGCCGCGAGGCAACGCCCCAAGCATGGCGCTCGAGGTGGCGTACTTGGTGGTATTGAAGTTCGGGTTGTCCCAGATGCCAAACATCGCGTTGGTGCGGGTGGTCTTCGGGAAGTCCGCGGCATACGCCGCCGCGCCGGTCGCGAAGCCCACCATCACGCCGCCCAGCGGGTGATAGCGAGTCTCGGGCGCGCCCGTGATGGGCAGCGCATTGCCGATGGCATCGACGGCCGTGAACAAGGGCTGCTGGTAGTACGACACCGACCAGTTGGCCGCATCGCTGCTGCTCACGTCAAAGCGCCACAGGTTGCCCTTGAGGTCGCCGGCATAGATGTAGTCGGCGATGCGGTCGTTGTTGGTGTCGACCCAGGTGACCTGACTCAGGCCGTTGCAGTAGCCCGTATACGGAGTGGCCGGTTGCGTGCAGGTCGCCGTACTGATCGTTGGCACCACCAGCTTCTTGTACTTGCCACCGTCGCCTGCAGCCGATCCGTCGGCGAAGACGATGAACAAGGCGGCATTGCCCTTTGAGCTTTCCACGCCGTTGCCAAACAACGCTGCAAAGCGGCCGTTGTTCATCATGGCGATCTGGCCGGGCTGGTTGGTCGCGCGGTTGGTTGTGGGTTCGGAGATGACGTAGCCCAGATCGGCGTCGTCGGCATCGGTGAGCTGCCACTTGAAGATCAAAGCCGCATGGGCCTGGTCCAGCTCCGAGCCGGACACCGTGGCCACGTTGCTGGCATCGGTGCTCACCGTGCCCGCCTTGGTCACATCCAGCGCGAAGATGCCTTTGCCACCGCGGCCCAGCGAAGAAAACAGGTAGGTCGCCCAGATGCCGTTGACCTTGACGTCGCCCACAAACGGCGAGCCGTCGACAAGCGGCTGCACCTTGGCGCCGCTGATCGACGCGTAGCTGGGCAGCTTGGCGAACACCGGGTCGGGAATGAATGACATGACGGGCTGCCCACCCAGGCTGGTCTTGCTGCCGTCAAAGGCATGCAGCATGCCGTCACCTGCGCCCACCCACAGCAGCAAGCGGCGAGCCGACCAGCTCTTTATGAAATCGGCATAGCCCGAGAATGCGCTGCCCAGATAGCGCCCGTTCGGTCGTTTCTGAATTGTCGGGTTCGAATTCACGACTGGACCCAGGATGGACGAGGCCGCGCGGGTGCGGAACTCATCGGCGTAGGTCTTGTCGCCGCGCAGCCAGTCCAGCGTCTTCTGGCCGTAGGCGTCGGTGCTGCTGCCCTTGAGGATGGTCTGCTTTGCAGCGATCAGCGTGGCCCAAGTGAAGGCCACCCCCGTATTGACCCCCAACACCGCCTGAGTGGTGATGACCTGACGCGCGCTGGCCGCTGTTTGCGTGAGCAGCGTGTGCGCGCTCCAGGTCTCGTTACCGACACCGGCGAACGAGCCATCGGCCTGCAGCGCGTAAGAGCGCAGCGCACCGCTGCCATCGCCCGCATCAAAGGTGGCCACCACCTTCAAGTCGCCTTCTTGCAACTGGCTCGACGCGATGGCCGGTGCGGTATTCGACGAGGTGACGATGTCTTCCATGATCTCGCGCAAGGATTGCGCGAGCAGGTCTGGACGGCGCGCGAAGAAGTAGTTGTCGGGTACGCCATCGCAGGGGTCTGACGCAGTGCCCAGGCAAGGCGCACCGTTTTCCTTCTTGCTGTCCCACTGGTTCAGGCGCGTCGGGTAGAGGTCGCCCTTGCCGGCGGCGGTTTGGTCGTCCTTGGTGTACTTGAAGCCGCCGTACTTGGCGGCGTACCACAGCGGCTCGTTCAGCGTGGCGCTGGAGGTGCCATTCATCTTGAAGGTCTTGTAGGTTTCACCGCGCACGTAGTTGTTGACGTTGCTGATCTTGACGACGGAGCACAGCTTGTCCGTCGGGCTGCTGCCGGACGTCTTGGGGCAGCTGCTGGTCGACTTGGAGGCACTGGTCGGCACGATCACCCCGGTGGTGGTCACGGGGTAGTCGTTGATGCCGCTGTGCATGTGCAGCCCGTCGGCGTCGGTGCCGGTGATCGTGTAGCCGAAGCCATAGGGCTTCGTGGAGCCGGTGTCGGCCTCGATGGCCTGGGTGTAGATGGTGAGCGTCGGTGCGACCGTGGTGCCGGCCACCTCCCAGCGAATCGAATCGAGCTGGTCCTGGTCCTGGTCTTCACCGAGCATGCTGTGCTGCCACAGCACCAGCGCCGAACCCTTGGCAAAGCCGCTGGCATCGACGGTGCTGCTCAATATCTTGAAATCAACCAGGTTGCCCGGCAGCGCAGGCAGACGCAGCGAGTCCAGGCTGGCCGGGGTGATGTAGACCCGCTTGCAGGCCGCATTGGCCAGGCCGCCCTTGGCTTTCGCGCATTCCGCGAGGCCCGGCATGGGCACTTCGATGTTGGCGGTGCCGCCCGACATCGACACGGCGTAGTTGCGCACCGTCATGGCGTCGTACGGCAGGTCGGGGATCTGGCTGGCGATGGTGTTCTTGTCGGTGCGGATGCGCTTTGTGTTGGCGTAGTGGGCGATGCCGGCGCTCAGATAGGTGCCCTTGAAGTTAGGACCGTCGGGGCAGATGCCTTCGACCGCGCCGAGATCGTCGACGGTCTTGCGGGTGCATTGAACATCGGATGCCGTGCCGCTTTTGCCCACCAGCCGCGTGGTGCTGGTGATGCCTTCTTTGTCACCGATCTGCTTGGTGAGGGCTTGAGCGGTGGTGCTGCTGGTGATGTCGCTGAACCCTGTCGTGATGAGGTTGTTGTCGAAACTGTTGATGCCACCCGAAATGGTGATCATGTTCAGCGGCCGGCAGATGCCGCGCCCATACAGCTGAAAGCGCTTCAGTCCGCTGTTGATGACGGTGTTGTCCGCGGTGCTGCTCAAGGGATCCACCCAAGTGGTGGCGATCAGTCCCACCTCCTTGTCCTTGGTGCCCGAGGTTTTTTGGGCGATCCTGCCGGCGTAGTAGCGCGTGGACTCCAGCAGCAACTCGCCCACTGGATTGCCCCAGGAGGGGCACTGACCATTCAGGATGCTGTCGGAATAGCAGGTCTCACTGTAGTTTCCGGTGCTCATGTTGTATCCGTACAGCGTGATCTCATTGAGCGACTGGATGATGCCGCCCGAGAGCTTGAACTGCCCGGTGGTTGCTGTGATCTCGTCGTTGACCTCGCTGATGTTCTTGCGCAGCACACCGGCTTCGAGGTTGTTGTCGTACGAGCCCATCATCAAGCCGAATTCGGCGCGGGCGGCCGCCGCGCCGCTGGACGTGCTTTCGCCGAATTCATGCAGCAGACCGGAGGGCTTGTAGACCGATCCGTACTGCTTGCAGCCCGGCTCGAGCTTGCCCGACACACATACCTGAACCCGCGCCGTGAAATTGGGACCCACGGTCTTGCCGCTGCTGGTGTAGGTCGCCCCATCAGTGGCTTGCACCGGCACGCTGGTGCTGTGGACGTAGTCAGAGTCAGCCGCGCCGGTGAGCCCGATCGGGGTGACGTAGTTCGACTTCATGAAATCGATCGTGGTGTCCTTCCAGGCATAGCCGATCTCTGTCGACCAGTTGCAGGTGCGAACTTCGGTCATGTTCCACAAGGCCACATTGCCGATGGCCACGCGAATCTGAGGGGTGAACAAGTTGTCAACGACATGAGATGTGCCGATGTCATTCAAGATGTACGAACGACGGCACAGCGTGATGCCCTTGTTCTTGGCATTGGTGCTGTTGAACGGCGTCACCCGGTCGACGTCGGCGCCGTTGTAGTACTTGACGAAGGCCTGGCTGTTGCGTGGCACGAAGGACTGTTCGAGCGTGGTGTCGGATGCTGTGTCGCCGTTCTTGTAACGATCGGCCTGGGTGCCACCGTTGTAGGAGCGCAGGCCGCCGTACAGCACCTTGCGCAGCACGTCCATGCGCGACATCGTCGACCAGTTGAGGAAGTTGCCGCTCCACAGCCCGGCGCCCGCGGCGCAGTAGTGCTTGCCCGCATCTGCCGTGGCGCTGCTGACATCGCCATAAGGCACGTAGCGGCCGTCATCGGTCGTGGTGGACGTGTACGTGTAGCACTTGTCGGGGTCGAAGTAGCCGTAATAGCTGAAGGTGGTCTTGTAGGTGTAGTCGACCACGCCATCGAAGTCGATGTCCTCGAAATCGCTGTAAGCCTTCCAGAACATGGTGTAGTCCTTGGAGGCTGTGAGCATCACCATGGGCTTGTTCTGCGCGGTCGAGATGATGTTGGGCGGGATCGAACTCGGCACGGCCAGGGCAGGGCCCGTCAACACAGCCAGCGCGAACGCGAAGATCAGGGGCAGTTTTTTCATGGGAGCCTCGGGTCTGGGTTCAGTTGGGCGGGCGCACATAGCTTTGCAGCACGACCTCGGTGTTGAGGTCGGCGCCAAAGCCGCGGGCGGTGACTCGCATCACCGGATCGGCCGCACGGTCGATCCACTCGATCAGGTATTCGGGCTGGCGCGCCACACCGGACACATTGGGCGTGCCGGTGAAGGTGCCGATGGGCACTCCGCCCGAGAAGGTGCAGTTCGACAGGTTCTCGTTGTTGCCCCACAGGCCGTCTTTGCTGGCCGGCCACCATGGCTGTGGATTGGCCTTGGTCGTGTAGTTGCTGTTGACCAGGTAATCGGGGTTGACGCGGCACTGGCCTTTGGGGCAGGTCGACTCCCAAAGCCCTGGCACCAGCTTGTCTTTCAAGGGTCGGTCGGCGCTGCGGTCGCACAGCGCCGCTGTCGGCTTGGCGATGTAGGAAGAGAACAGGTCGCGCTCGGCGTCTCGCAGTGCTGCTTCGGCCGACTGGCGGGCGATCTCGTAGTCGAGCTGGTTGCGGGTGATGCCCTCGGAGAGCGTCGAACGACGGATGCTGTAAACCGCCGAGATGGTGATGATGAGCAAAAACATCAGCACCACCGGCAGGGCAATGCCGCGCATGCGCCGGACTGACGCGCGATCCGCGCTGAAGCTGCGAGTGTTCACAGTTGTGCGCTCAGGTTGTTGCGAACGGCAAAGACACGCTGGTACGTCTTGTAGACATAGCGGTCGCCCGTGGGCAGGGAAACTTTGCTGCCGCGGCAGTCGGTGTACGAGCGCACGAAGTCAGGGTTGTCCTCCTGTCGACCATTGGCGACCGACCGGACCAGCACGCACACGCTGACTGCGGTGACCCGCTGCCACGGGGTGCGCCCGCTGACGTCGGGCTGCGCGCTGACGTTCGCGGCCGTCATGAATTCGGTGGGGGACTGACCCACGCCATCAGCCGTGCCGTCGCCGTCATACAGGCCGTAGCGGATCACCAGGTCATCGACGCCCTGCAGCGCGGGCTGAGCCACTGCAGCGTCGCTGCCGTTGCCTTGGCAGCCCAGGCTTTTTGCGCTCACGATGTTGCCGTCGGTGTCCTTGTATGAGTTGGTTTCAGACACGATGCCAAAGCGGTTCGACACGAACAGCGGCAGCCCCGACGTGTTGCGGCTGGAGTTGTCGGTGTCGTTGGCCACCTTGTTGCGATTGCAGTCATTGGTGTTGCCCAGCAGCGAGTCGGCGCCGAACTCGCTCGAGGCGAAGTAGTTGACGATGATCGAGTCGGGCTTGCCGGCGGTGGTGGCGTCGCAGGCCTTGGTGGCCGGGTCGTAGTTGGCGCCGTCGCAGCCGAACAGCCCGCTGTTGAAGACCGCCTTGGTGGGGTCCTTGCCGTTGTAGTAAGAGCCCGCGGCGTCGTTGTTGGTGGTCCAGTTCATGCCGAACTGCGCCGGATAGAAGCCCGCCTTCTGGATCTCGCGGCCGATCATTTCGAGCGCGATCTTGCCGGTCTCGTTGACGTCGGTGATCGCCTGCGAGCCGCGCGACATGTCGCGGGTGCCCAGATAAAGCGCGGCAGCGGCCATCGACAGCACGATGCCGATCATCAGGCCGACCATCAGTTCGACCAGACTCACCCCGCGCTGCGACTGGGGCACGCCGGCTCGTCCCACAGGCCGTGAGAAGGTGATGCGGCTCATGGCACGATCATCATGTTGATGCAGCGCACGCCAGCACTGACTGCGGCATCGGCCGGACAGCACTGTCGCGCGGCGACGCCCGTCAAGGTAGAACTGCAGGTGGCCGATGTGTCCAGCGTCGTGCCGTCGGTCTGGACGAAGCTCTTGTCGAACCACATGAGCGTGGTCTGGTAGCCCTCGTCGCGTTGGCCCGAGACCCACACCGCCGAGCCCGGCATGCTGCTGTTCATGGCCAGACGCCATTCGGCCATGTGGAAGGCCGCCAGTTCGGTGGCGTTGCATGCGGTGTCTGCGGCCATGCAGTTTTTCGTACATGCGGTGGGCGCGGGGCAGATTTTGACTTCACCGCCGTCCAGTGCGGTTCGCTGGCCTGCGTAATTGGTGGTGTTGAACACATAGGCGGTGATGTCGGCGCCCGGGTTGGTTCGCACCCGATCGGCCAGATCGGACAGCCCCGATGCAACCGAGGCACGCGCCCAGCCGCCTTGCGAAAACCGCAGCGACGCGGCGGCCAGACCGGCCACGCCGAGCAGCCCGATGGACAGCACCAGCATGGCGACCAGCACCTCGATGAGGGAACTGCCCGCGTGGGCCTGGCGAAAAAGCGCTGGCCCGCCCCGGCGACGGGTGGCGGACATGCGTCGAGGTGGGCTTGGGTGCAGGGTCATCATGGTCAGCTGCAGTTGGCGGCGTACTGGCGCACCGTGGGACGCCCGGCGGCATCGACGCAGATGGTGCGGCGATAGTCGTTGCCACCGATCGTCGAGACGCTGCTCGGCGGTGCGATCTGGAAAAAGCCGCTGCCGCTCAGATTGGCGTAACCGCGAGGGTCGAAGAGCACGATGTTCAAGGCCGTGCCCGATGGCTTGAGTGTGTAGCCAGAGGCCTCGGCTGATCGCTGCTGAAGCACCGTCCCGCCGACGCTGGAAGACGCGGGGTCTGTGGCGGCAGCATCACAAGCCGGGTTCTGGAAAATCAACCAGCCGTTGGCGAGAAAGTCGGCATTCGCCACGGTAGTGGCGGTGCAGGTGGTGGCGTTGTTGGCAGAGGCGACGCAAAGCGTCATGCAACTGTTGCGTGACACCGCCAGCGCGCGGGCCTGTTGCAGTGCCATGGCGAACTCGTTGCCGAGCCCGGCGACCTTGCTGCGAACGATGGCACTGCGCAGATCGGGCGCGGCCAGCGATGCGATGATCGCCAGCAAGGCGATCACCACCAGCAACTCGACCAATGTGAATCCGCGCGAAAGATGTTTCAAGTCAGACCTTTGATGAATCTTCTGGAGCCGCCGAACCCCTCAGGCCGGCGTTTTCGCCATGTCTCTGAGAGCACCTTAAGCGCGCCATGCGCCAAGCTACTGGGCCGCCCGGTTCGGCGGCTCGATGGCCCTGACGGACGGCAAAGCCAGCGTGAAGAGTTCTCGAATCCCGGCCGTCCGAGCGAAAACGCCGCACGAACGGCTGGTGTCCAACGCCCCCCTTGTGGGGTTTCGGCCGTTTCATGGCCAGACTGAAGCGCCTGGTGGTGGCGCAACTGCCGCATCTGGTGCAGCAGCGATTGGTCGCCGGCGGTGCGGGCCTGATGGATCCCGCGGATCAGCTGGCTTATCTGGTGGCCTTGCGCCACTGTTGCGATGAACATGAAGTGGCCGTCATCGCCTACGCCTTGCTGACCCACAGCACGCAGCTGGTGCTGGTGCCGCGCACCGAGCAGTCGCTCGGCAAGATGGTGCAAGCACTCACCCGTGAATTCGTGGGCCCCTTCAACCGGCGCCACCAGCGATCCGGAGCGCTGTGGCAAAGCCGGTTTTCATCGGCACCGCTGGAGTCGACCACCGAGTTGCTGGGCTGTGTTCTGTTCGTCGAGCAGGCGGCGCAGCGCCAGGGGCTGGCGTCTTCGGCGATCGAATTCGCCGCGTCCAGCGCGGCCCACCATGCGGGGTTGCGCAGCGATGCCCTGGTGGCGGCGATGCCGGCCAATTCAGCCTACTGGAAGTTGGGCAACACACCTTTCGCGCGCGATGCGGCCTATCGCCGCTTGCTCGAGCTGCCGATGCGTGCGGCGGATGTGCAACGCATCGAGACCACGCTGCTCAAGGGCTGGGCCTTGGGCTCGCCGGCGTTCCTGGCCAATGTTGGTGCGTCGGCCGGCCGCAGACCTTCGCCAAAGCCTCTCGGCCGACCCCCCTTGGGGCAGCAGCCCGTCTGAGCGCAGCTTTTTTGCACCGAACGGGTGATTGGTATGTCCCCAATTAATTAGTTTCTTTTTCGGGTTGGTTTATTAGTAGGGACTGACCCTATTTAAAAATCCTTGAGTTGAATGGTGCAGCGCAGTAAATTCGCCGCTCAATTTGCCAAGGAGTCGCCATGTCCAGCCTTCCCGTGTCCCCTGCCAGCGCGCAGGAACTGAGTGCGGCGTCCGAACTCGGGCTGTACAACCCATCGAACGAGCACGACGCTTGCGGCGTGGGCTTCATCGCGCACATCAAGGGCCACAAGTCGCACTCGATCGTCGAGCAGGGCCTGAAGATTCTCGAGAACCTCGACCACCGCGGCGCGGTGGGTGCCGACAAGCTGATGGGCGACGGCGCGGGCATCCTGATCCAGATTCCGGACGAGCTCTACCGGTCGGAGATGGCCGCGCAAGGCGTGGAACTGCCCGCTCCGGGCGAGTACGGCGTGGGCATGATCTTTTTGCCCAAGGAGCGAGCCTCGAGGCTGGCCTGCGAGCAGGAGCTCGAGCGTGCGGTTCGCGCTGAAGGCCAGGTGCTGCTGGGCTGGCGCGATGTGGCCGTCGACGCCGACATGCCGATGTCGCCCACGGTGCGCGCGAAAGAGCCGGTCATCCGCCAGATCTTCATCGGCTGCGGCCCCGACGTGATCGTGCCCGATGCGCTGGAGCGCAAGCTGTTCGTGATCCGCAAGACCGCCTCTAGCGCCATCCAGCGTCTGGAGCTGACCCACAGCCACGAATACTACGTGCCCAGCATGAGCTGCCGCACCATCATTTACAAGGGCCTGCTGCTGGCCGATCAGGTGGGCCGCTACTACAAGGACCTGAGCGACGCGCGCACCACCTCGGCCTTGGCGCTGGTGCACCAGCGTTTTTCGACCAACACCTTTCCCGAGTGGCCGCTGGCCCACCCCTACCGCATGGTGGCGCACAACGGCGAGATCAACACCGTCAAGGGCAACTTCAACTGGATGCGTGCCCGCGAAGGCGTGATGAAGTCACCCGTGCTGGGCGACGATCTGCAAAAGCTCTACCCGATCAGCTTCGAAGGCCAAAGCGACACCGCCACCTTCGACAACGCGCTCGAGCTGCTGACCATGAGCGGCTATTCGCTGGCTCACGCCGCGATGATGATGATTCCCGAAGCGTGGGAGCAGCACGCCACCATGGATCCGCGTCGGCGCGCTTTTTACGAGTACCACGCCGCCATGCTCGAGCCCTGGGACGGCCCGGCTGCCATGGTGTTCACCGACGGCCGCCAGATCGGCGCCACGCTGGACCGCAACGGTCTGCGTCCGGCGCGCTATGCGGTCACCGACGACGATCTGGTGGTGCTGGCCTCCGAGTCGGGCGTGCTGCCCTTCCCCGAGAACAAGATCGTCAAGAAATGGCGTTTGCAGCCGGGCAAGATGTTCCTCATCGACCTCGATCAGGGCCGCATCATCGATGACGAGGAGCTGAAGAACCACTTCGCCTCGGCCAAGCCTTATCGGCGCTGGATCGAGAGCGTGCGCATCAAGCTCGGGGACGTGCCCGCTGAGGCATCGACCTACGCGTTCTCGGAGACCTTGCTCGATCGCCAGCAGCTGTTTGGCTACTCGCAGGAAGACATCAAATTC
>JBBAPK010000002.1:17500-53310 GCA_040400875.1 Burkholderiaceae bacterium
GAGAACGTCGACATCTCCTTGCCGCGTGGCAAGGTCATCGGCGTGATGGGCACCTCGGGTGGTGGCAAGACCACGCTGCTGCGGCTCATAGGTCGGCAGTTGTCGCCGCTCAGCGGGCAAGTGCTGTTCGATGGCATCGACCTGGCCGGGCTCGATCGCAAGGGGCTTTACGACCTGCGTCGCCGCATGGGCATGCTGTTTCAATTCGGCGCACTGTTCACCGACCTGTCGGTCTTCGACAACGTGGCCTTCCCGCTGCGCGAACACACCGACCTGAGCGAATCGATGATCCGTGACCTGGTGCTGATGAAGCTCGACGCCGTAGGCCTTCGAGGCGCGCGCCACCTGATGCCCTCGGAGGTGTCTGGCGGCATGGCGCGTCGCGTCGCGCTGGCCCGCGCCATCGTGCTCGACCCCGACCTGATCATGTACGACGAGCCGTTCGCCGGGCTCGATCCGATTTCGCTGGGCAGCGCTTCGCGGCTGATTCGAGACCTGAACCATGCGCTGGGCGTGACCAGCGTGATCGTGTCGCACGACGTGGAAGAAACCTTCGAGATCGCCGACCACATCGTGTTCCTTGCCAACGGGCGAGTGGCCGCCCAGGGCACGCCGGCCCAGATCCGTGAAAGCACCGATCCGCTGGTGCACCAGTTCTTTTCGGCCTCGCCGGATGGGCCGGTGCAGTTTCACTATCCTGCGGTGTCAGTGGCCGAAGACTTTGGCGCGGGAGGCAAGGCATGAACTGGCTCAATCCGGCCTGGGTCGGTCGCGTGGTGATTGCCGAACTGATGGTGATCGGCGCGGCTGCGCGGCTGCTCTTGCGCTTGCTGGCCTTGATCCCGGCTGCCTTGCGGCGCTTCTCGCTGGTGGTCGAGCAGGTCTTCTTCGTGGGCAACCGGTCGCTGTCGATCATCACCGTGTCGGGGCTGTTCGTCGGCTTCGTGCTGGCCTTGCAGGGCTACTACACCTTGCAGCGTTACGGCTCGGCTGAAGCCGTGGGCTTGCTGGTGGCGCTGTCTTTGGTGCGTGAGCTCGGGCCTGTGGTGTCGGCGCTGTTGTTTGCCGGGCGCGCGGGAACCTCGCTGACCGCCGAGATCGGTCTGATGAAAGCCGGCGAACAACTCGATGCCATGGAGATGATGGCCGTCGATCCGGTGCAGCGCGTGCTGGCACCGCGCTTCGTGGCCGGGCTGGTGTCGATGCCCTTGCTGGCCGGTGTGTTCAGCGCCGTGGGGGTGATTGGCGGCTGGCTGGTGGCCGTGCCCTTGATCGGCATCGATGGAGGCGCCTTCTGGTCTCAAATGCAAGGCGGCGTCAGTTGGTGGTCGGACGTGGGCAATGGCGTGGTCAAGAGCGTGGTCTTCGGTGTCACGGTCACCTTTGTCTCGCTGTGGCAGGGTTACACCTGCAAGCCAACGCCCGAGGGGGTTTCTCAAGCCACCACGCGCACGGTCGTGGTGTCGTCGCTTGCGGTGCTGGCACTCGATTTCGTGCTCACTGCGATGATGTTTTCGGTCTGATGACCATGGAACGTAAAAGGGGCTGACGGTGCAAAAATCTCGTCATGATGTGTGGGTGGGCCTGTTCGTGATGGCAGGTGCTGCGGCGGTGCTGTTTCTGGCCTTGAAGGCTGGCAATTTGCTCAGCATCAGTTTTGATGACACCTACTCGGTGGTTGCACGCTTTGACAACATCGGAGGCCTCAAGCCCAGGGCCGCGGTCAAGAGCGCCGGCGTGGTGATCGGTCGCGTCGAGTCGATCACCTTCGACGACAAGACTTTCCAGGCCAGTGTGGCGATGCAGCTGCAGCAGCGGTTCGCCTTTCCCAAGGACAGCTCGGCGAAGATCCTCACGGCAGGTCTGCTCGGTGAACAGTACATCGGCATCGAGCCTGGCGGTGACGAGAAAAACCTGGTTCCAGGCTCGGTGATCACCCAAACCCAGTCGGCCGTGGTGCTTGAAAATCTGATCAGTCAATTTCTGTACAACAAGGCCTCTGATGGAGGCGCGGCGCCAGGAGCCGATGCCAAGGGAGAAAAATGATGGCTAATGCTGCGCTTCAAGTAGGTTCCCGCTGGAAGGCGATCACGCCGGTGGCCTTGGCCGTGTTGCTGCTGCAGGGCTGCGCCTCAGCGCCGACAGCCTCCGCACCGGTTCCACAAGATCCTTACGAGGGCTGGAACCGCAGCGTGTTCAGCTTCAATGAGTCGCTCGATGCGAACCTGATCAAGCCGGTGGCCACCGGATACAAGTACGCCGTGCCCGCCACGTTTCGCCAAGGACTGACCAATTTCTACAACAACTTCGCCGATCTGTGGTCCACCGTCAACAGCGCGCTGCAAGGCAAGCTGGGCAACGCCGGCAGCGACGGCCTTCGGGTGGTTACCAACACGACCGTCGGCATCCTCGGCCTGTTCGACGTGGCCACCGACATGGGGATCAAGAAATACCCCGAGGATTTCGGCCAGACCCTGGGTGCCTGGGGCGTAGGTGCCGGCCCGTACATGGTGTGGCCGATCATCGGGCCGTCGACCGTGCGCGACTCGTTCGGTCTTCCGCTCGACCTCATGGTCACGCCGGGGTTTCTCCTGCTGGATGATTTTGGCTGGCGGATGGCGGCCAGCAGCTTGCAGATCGTGAACACGCGCGCCAACTTGCTCAAAGTCGGCGACCTGCTTGATGACGCCGTGCTCGACAAGTACACCTTCGTGCGTGACGCGCACCTGCAGCGCAGACTCAGCCTGGTGAACGACGGCAACGTGCCTGAGGCCCAGCCAGCTCCGGACGCAACTCCCTGATCGATGAGCCCAACCAGTCAAAGGACCTGATCATGAAATCCTCTCACTCCCACTTGTTGAGCGCCTTGTGCTGCGGCCTGCTGATGGCGACTGCGCCCGCGCTTCACGCCCAGAGCGCGGAAGTCTCGGCACCTGCTGAAGCTGCGGCCATGTCGCCGGATGACCTGGTTCAAAAGGTCTCCAACGACGTGCTCAATGCCGTCAAGGCAGACAAGGCGCTGCAGGCCGGCGACATCAAGAAGCTCCACGCCCTGATCGAAACCAAGGTGCTGCCTTACGTCAACTTTCAGCGCATGACTTCTGGCGCGGTCGGTCGCTACTGGCGTCAGGCCACGCCCGAGCAGCAGACCCGCCTCGAGGCCGAGTTCAGGACCATGCTGCTGCGCACCTACACCGGCGCGCTGTCGCAGGTGCGTGACCAGACGGTCAGCATCAAGCCTTCGCGAGTGGCCCAGACAGGCGATGAGGTCATCGTGCGCTCCGAGATCCGTGGCAAGGGGGACCCCATACAGCTCGATTACCGGCTCGAGAAGTCCTCCAGCGTGGGCTGGAAGATTTATGACTTGAATGTGTTGGGCGTGTGGCTGGTCGAGAACTACCGCAACAGCTTCTCCCAGGAAATCAACGCCACCGGCATCGATGGCCTGATCGACAAGCTGGCCCAGCGCAACAAGACCGCTGCAGCGCGCACCTGATCGGTCTTGGCGATGCTGCTGCTGCCCGCCACGGTGGGAATCAACGATGCTCGCAGCGTGCTGCGATTGCTGCAGCAATCGCTGGCGCGAGAGCCTGCCGATCAGTTGCTGATCGACGCTGGCGGGCTGCACGAGTTTGACTCCTCGGTGCTCGCGGTGCTGCTCGAGTGCCGCCGTCTGGCTCAGGCCTCGGGACGCTCGTTTGCCATGCGACACGCGCCTTCGCGCTTGAGCCAGCTCGCCCGATTGCACGGTGTGGACGCTTTGCTGGGCCTGAATGACGAGGAACTCGCCACTGCTGTGGTCTGAGGCTCGGCGGCTTGCGTTGGCGCGCCGTTCACTGCTCCTCTGACCACGCGAATCCGTCTCGGGCGACCAGCGCGCTGGCTGCCGCCGGGCCCCAGGCGCCCGCCGCATAAGGTCGCGGTGCACTGCCTGATTCATCGTCACGCCGCCATGTCTGCAAGACGGGCTCGACCCAGCGCCAGGCCTGTTCCTGCTCGTCACTGCGCACGAACAGGTTGAGCCTGCCGGCAATCGCGTCGACCAGCAAGCGCTCATAAGCGCCGACCCGCTCTTGCGCAAACGCCTTGTCGAAGTCGAGGTCCAGTGACACCTCGGCCAAGGCCTCGCCCTGACCCGCACCCTTGGCGGCCAGCAAGTGCAACTCCAGCCCATCTTCGGGCTGCAGCTTGATCACCAGCTTGTTGGGCGGGTTCGGGCCCGAAAAGATGTTGTGCGGCGTGGGGCGGAAATTGACCACGATCTGCGCTTCGCGTGCGGCCAGCCGCTTGCCGGTGCGCAGGTAAAAAGGCACCCCCGCCCAGCGCCAGTTCTGCACCTCGGTTCGCAAGGCGACAAAGGTTTCGCAGTGGCTGCCGGCGGGCACCTTGGGTTCATCCAGATAGCCCGCCACCGCTTGGCCACCGATGGCGCCGGAGCGGTACTGGCCGCGCACCACATCGCGCGAAACGCTGTCATCGGTGAAGGGTTTGAGCGATCTCAGCACCTTGAGTTTTTCATCGCGGATGGCATCGGCGTCGTAGCGCGAAGGCGGCTCCATCGCCACCATGCCAAGCAACTGCAGTGCATGGTTTTGCACCATGTCGCGCAAGGCGCCGGTGCGGTCATAGAAGTCGCCGCGCGTGCCCACGCCCAGACCCTCGGCCAGCGTGATCTGGATGTTGGCGATGCTCTCGCGGCGCCACAGCGGCTCGAACAGCGCATTGCCAAAGCGCAGCGCCATCAGGTTTTGCACCGAAGGCTTGCCCAGGTAATGGTCGATGCGCATGGCCTGCGACTCGCTGAACACCGAGCGCACGATCCGGTTGATTTCCTGCGCGCTGGACAGGTCGTGCCCCAGCGGCTTTTCCAGCACCACGCGCACCGCCGGCCCGTTCAGCCCGACAGCGCCCAGTTGTTCGCAGATTTGCGGAAAGAGGTGGGGGCTGGTGGCCAGGTACAGCACCGTGGTGTCGGCGCCGCGCTCGTCTATCCACTGCTTCAGCCCGGCGTAATGCGCGGGCTGCGACAAGTCCATGCGGCGGTAATGCAGCAGTTCGGCGAAGCGGGCGAACTCTTCGTCGCTCGGGCGCTTGCCGACATCGACATCCTGAAACCGATCCTTCAGCCAGAGTCGATATCGCTCGTCGCTCTGCTCGTCGCGCGCCACCGCCAGGATGCGCCCGCCCGGCGGCAGCTTGCCGTGGCGAAAGGCCTGGAACAGCGCGGGCATCAGCTTGCGCCAAGTGAGGTCACCGGTACCGCCGAAAAAAACCAGGTCGAAAGACATGTCGTGGGGGCCCGCGGGCGACTTGCTGATGATCCCATTTCACCACGCAGCATGCCGCCAGGGATTGATCTGTGTGATGTCTTCGGTCATCGGCTCGGGTTCTAATCGTGGCCTGATGCTTCCCGTGACGTCATGAACCAACTCGATCAACTCAGGCAGTTCACCACCGTGGTGGCCGATACCGGCAACTTCAGGCAACTGGCGGCCTTTGCGCCGCAAGACGCCACCACCAACCCGTCACTCATCCTCAAGGCCGTGCAGCAGCCCGATTACGCGCCGCTGCTGTCGAACACCGCCGCGGCGCACCGTGGCGCTGCGCTCGACGAGATCGTCGACCGCACGCTGGTGCGTTTTGGCCTCGAAATCTTGAAGGTGGTGCCCGGGCGTGTGTCGACCGAGGTCGATGCGCGGTTGAGCTTCGATGTGGTCGCCACGCTGGCGCGCGCTCGCCGGTTGATCGGCCTGTACGAGGCCGAGGGCGTGAGCCGCGAACGCGTGCTGATCAAGATCGCCGCCACCTGGGAAGGCATGCAGGCCGCGCGCACGCTGCAAGCCGAAGGCATACGCTGCAACCTGACCTTGCTGTTCTCGTTTGCCCAGGCCGTGGCCTGCGGGCAGGCGGGCGTGCAGCTGATTTCACCTTTCGTCGGGCGCATCTACGACTGGCACAAGAAGGCCGCCGGCGGGGCGTGGGATGAAGCCGCCAGCACCGGCGTCAATGACCCGGGCGTGCGCTCGGTGTCGCAGATCTACCGCTACTACAAGCAGTTCGGCGTGAAGACGGAGGTGATGGGCGCGAGTTTTCGCAATGTGGGCCAGATCACTGCGCTGGCCGGCTGCGATCTGTTGACCATCAGCCCCGAACTGCTCGCCACGCTGCAGTCGAGCGACGCACCTCTTGTGCGCATGCTGTCGCCTGACGTCGCTGACGCCCACTTGCAGCCGATCAGCCACACCGAGGCGAGCTTTCGCTACGCGCTGAATGAAGACGCGATGGCCACCGAGAAGCTCGCCGAGGGCATTCGCGCCTTCGTGGCCGATACCGGCAAGCTCGACGCGTTGATCTTGGCGCTTTGAAGCGGCAAGCACCATGACCCGCTGCGATCACACCGCCGCCTGGGGCGCCTTGAAGGCGCACTTCGCCACGCTGGCGAGCGAGTTCGACCTGCGAGCGGCCTTTGCCCGCGATGGCACACGCTTCGACGCGCTGAGCTTCGAGGCCCCCGAGGTGTTCGTCGACCTGTCGAAGAACTATCTCGATGCGACCACCTTTCGCTGCCTGATCGATCTGGCGCGTGAGTGTGGGCTCGAGGCCCAGCGCGATGCGATGTTCGAGGGCCAGGCCATCAACACCACCGAAGACCGCGCTGTGCTGCACACGGCGCTGCGCGCACCGCGCGGTGTGGGGCCGTTCAGCCGCGAGGTTCATGCGCAGCTCAATGCGATGCTGAACTACGCCGAGACGGTGCGCGGCACCGCCAGCAGCGGCATCCGTCACGTCGTCAACATCGGCATCGGCGGCAGCGATCTCGGGCCGCAGATGGTGCTGCCCGCGCTTGAGGCGTGCGTCCATCCGGGTTTGAGCTATCACTTCGTGTCGAACGTTGATGGGCACGACATGGCCTCGGTGCTGTCGCGCCTCAAACCCGCCGAGACGCTGTTCATCATCGCCAGCAAGACCTTCACCACCCAGGAGACGATGGCCAATGCGCACATCGCGCGGGCGTGGTTCGAGTCGCGCGGCGGACGCGACATCGCGCGCCATTTCGTGGCCACCACCACCCACGTCGAGGCCGCGGCCGAGTTCGGCATCACCAAAAGCTTCGGTTTTTGGGACTGGGTGGGCGGGCGCTTTTCGCTGTGGTCTGCCATTGGCTTGCCCATCGCGATCGCCATCGGTGCCGATCCGTTTCGCCAGTTGCTGGCCGGTGCGCATGCGATGGACCGGCATTTTTCCGACACGCCGCTGCCGTCGAACGTGCCGGTGCTGCTGGGGCTGCTCGACGTCTGGTACCGCAATTTCTGCGGCGCGACCAGCCGCAGCGTCGCGCCGTATTTCCACGGACTCAAGCGGCTGCCGGCTTACTTGCAGCAGCTCGAGATGGAGAGCAATGGCAAGCGTGTCGACCGTGACGGCCAGCTGCTGCCTTTTGCCACCAGCCCGGTGGTGTGGGGTGAGCCAGGCACCAACGGCCAGCATGCCTATTTCCAGATGCTGCACCAGGGCACCGACCTGATCCCGGTGGAGTTCATCCTCGTCAAGCGGCCCACCTTTGTGGGCGCCGGCCAGGACCCCGCTTTGCTCGGCCAGCTCGAGCGCCAGCACGCCATGCTGCTGGCCAACGGGCTGGCGCAGTCGCAAGCGTTGATGGTGGGCAAGACCGTCGAGCAAGCACTTGCCGATGCCGCGCCCACCGCATCGCGGCAGGTCGATGCGATGACGCTCGCGCAGCACCGGCACTTTCCCGGCAACCGCCCCAGCACCACCGTGATGCTCGATCGGATGACACCGCACAGCCTGGGCGCGCTGCTGGCGATGTACGAGCACCGGGTGTTCACCAGCGGCGTGGTGTGGGGCATCAACAGCTTCGATCAGTGGGGCGTTGAATTGGGCAAGGCGCTTTGCCGCGATTTGCTGCCGCGCCTTTCAGGTGGCGGTCTGGACGACAGCGCACTGGATTCATCCACCGCCGGGCTGATCAACCGCTTGCGCTCATGACAACGGTGATCTGGGACTTTGGTGGCGTGTTGTTGCGCTGGGATCCGGCCGCGCTGATCGCGCGCACCTTGCCGCAGCGCATCACCGATGAGCTGGGCCCGCAGCACTGGAAAGAGCAGTTCTTTTTGTCGTACCGCGGCGAGTGGGGCGAATACGACCGCGGCGCAATGACCGAGGCCGAGATGGTGCCGCTGATTGCCAAGCGCACCGGGCTGCAAGTGCGCGAGGTGCAAGCGGTGGTCGACGCCGTGCCGGCTGAGTTGCAGCCCATCGAGCCCAGCGTGGCGCTGGTGCGGGCCTTGCGCGATCGCGGCCATCGCCTGCACTACCTGTCGAACATGCCCGCGCCGCTGGCCGATCGAATCGAGCGCGAGCAGCCATTCCTGCAGTTGTTCGAAAGCGGCGTTTTCTCGTCGCGGGTGAAGATCAGCAAGCCGGCTGCGGCGAT
This sequence comes from Burkholderiaceae bacterium, assembly GCA_040400875.1. Lineage (GTDB taxonomy): Bacteria > Pseudomonadota > Gammaproteobacteria > Burkholderiales > Burkholderiaceae_C > PBB1. The sequence continues at coordinate 25,956 of JBBAPK010000002.1, forward strand.
CTTCTCGCTGGCCGAGCAGGCGTTTGGCTGCGATCCGGCGACCACGCTGTTCATCGATGACCACCCCGAAAACATCGAGGCTGCACTGGCCCACGGCTGGCAGGCGCGGTTGTTCACGGGTGCCGATGCGATTGCCGCCGAGCTGCGGCAGTTGCGGCTGATCGACTGACGCGGCGCGGGGGCGAGTTCAGCCGCTCGGGCTGGCCAGCCAGCGCTCGGCTATTCGCACCCAAGCGGTGGCACCCAGCGGGATCAGCGCGTCGTTGAAGTCGTAGTTCGGGTTGTGCAGCGTGCATGGCCCCAGACCGTGACCGGCCTCGCGGTGATCGCCGTCGCCGTTGCCCATCACGAAATAGGCGCCGGGCAGGGCCTGAAGAAAGTAGCTGAAGTCTTCCGCGCCCATGGTCGGCTCGAAGTCGAGCACGTTGGCAGCACCGACCAGATCGCCCAGCACTGCGCGGGCGAATTCGGTTTCCTTGGGGTGGTTGATGGTGGGCGGGTAGTTGCGCTTGAACGCAAACTCGCAGCCCACGCCAAACGCCGCACAGGTGTGCTCGGCGATTTCTTTCATCCGCCGCTCGATCAGATCGAGTGCTTCCAGCGTGAAGGTGCGCACCGTGCCCTGCAGCACGCAGCTGTCGGGCACCACGTTGGTGGCTTCGCCCGCATGGATCATCGTCACCGAGATCACGCCCGCGTCGATCGGGCGCTTGTTGCGCGTGATGATGGTCTGGAAGGCCTGCACCAGCTGACACGCCACCGGGATGGGATCGAGCCCAAGGTGGGGCATCGCGGCATGCGTGCCCTTGCCCCGGATGGTGATGCGGAACTCGTTGCTGCTGGCAAAGCACGGGCCGCTGCGAATCGCGAATTGGCCCACCGCGATGCCGGGCCAGTTGTGCAGGCCGAACATCGCTTCCATCGGAAAGCGCTCGAACAGGCCGTCGGCCATCATTTCGCGCGCGCCACCGCCACCTTCTTCGGCGGGCTGAAACACCAGATACACCGTGCCGTCGTAATCGCGGTGCGTGGCCAGATGGCGGGCAGCGGCGAGCAGCGTGGCCGTGTGGCCATCGTGGCCGCAGGCATGCATCCTGCCGGCGTGGCGGCTGGCATGGGCGAAGGTGTTGTGCTCGCTCATTGGCAGCGCGTCGATGTCGGCGCGCAGCCCCAGCGCGCGCGCCGAGCTGCCATTTTTGAGGATCGCCACCACACCGGTCTTGCCCAGCCCGCGGTGGATGGGAATGTCCCATTCGGTGAGCTGTTGCGCGATCAGGTCCGAGGTGCGCTGCTCCTGGAAACACAGCTCGGGGTGGGCGTGCAGATCACGCCTGAGCGCGGTCATGTCGTCGGCGTGGGCGGCGATGGATTCGATCGTTGGCATCACGAAACTCCGGTGGCGCGGCGTCGCGCTCGTGGTGGCCATGATGCCGCTTTTCGGCAACGGTGTGCGCGCGCGCTCGGCCACCGTGTCGCGCTGCTGCGCGCTGGGTCTGAGCACACGCCGCTGCCTACAATCTGAAACTCAATGACCGATCTTTCGCACAGCGAGTCCAAGGCCGCGGTGTCCTTCAAGGCCGTGAGCAAACGCTACAGCGGCGCGAGAGGCAGCGTGCACGCGCTCGACGAGGTCAGCTTCGACATCGAAGCGGGCGAATTCTTCGGGCTGCTCGGCCCCAATGGCGCAGGCAAGACGTCGCTGATCAGCATCCTGGCCGGTCTCACCCGCGCGACTTCCGGCCAAGTCACCGTGCTCGGCCACGATGTCGCGGCTGATTTCGCGGCCGCACGGCGCAGTCTGGGCATCGTGCCGCAAGAGCTGGTGTTCGATCCGTTTTTTAGCGTGCGCGAAACGCTGCAGTTCCAAAGCGGCTACTTCGGCGTGCGTGTTGACCGCCGCGCCAACGACGCGTGGATCGACGAGCTGCTCGACAGCCTGGGCCTGACCGACAAGGCCGACACCAACATGCGGCAGCTGTCGGGCGGCATGAAGCGCCGGGTGCTGGTGGCTCAGGCGCTGGTGCATCGACCGCCGGTGATCGTGCTCGACGAGCCGACCGCCGGCGTTGACGTCGAGTTGCGTCAGACGCTGTGGCAGTTCATCTCCAAGCTCAACTGGGAAGGCCACGCCGTGCTGCTCACCACGCATTACCTTGAGGAAGCCGAGGCGCTGTGCGGACGCATCGCGATGCTCAAGCACGGACGGGTGGTGGCGCTGGACCGCACATCGTCGCTGCTGGCGGGTCGGGCGGGCACAGTGATGCGCTTCAAGCTGCACACGCCGTTGCCGGCCGAGCTGGCGCAGCGCGCCCGCGTGACCGGGCGCATCGTGCAGATCAAGACGCGCGATGCGAGCGAAGTCGAATCCGTGCTGGCCACCTTGCTGGCCCATGGATGCCAGCCCGAAGATCTGGAAATCGGGCGAGCCGATCTGGAAGATGTGTTCCTCGAGATCATGAAGACCGACGCGCCGGTGGTGCCGTCATGACGCCGCGCTTGGACATGCCGCCGCCGCACGCGCTGTCGGGCGCGGGCACGCTCTTTTACAAAGAGGTGCTGCGCTTTCGCAAGGTCAGCGTGCAGACCGTGGGTGCTCCCGTGCTCACTGCGGTGCTCTACCTGCTCATCTTTGGCCATGTGCTCGAAGGCCGCATGGCCACTGTCTCCGGTGTGGGCTACGGCAGTTTCCTGATTCCGGGGCTGGTGATGATGAGCGTGCTGCAAAACTCATTCGCCAACGCGTCGTCATCGCTGATCCAAAGCAAGATCAGCGGCAATCTGGTGTTCGTGCTGGTGGCGCCGCTGTCGCACTGGGGGTGGTTTCTGGCCTATGTGGGCGCGGCCGTGGTGCGCGGTGTGTGCGTCGGAGCCGGCGTGCTGGCGGTGTCGGTGTGGTTTGCGCCGCTCACGCTGGCGCACCCGTTGTGGGCGGTGGCTTTCACCCTGATGGGCTCGGTGATCATGGGCGCGCTGGGGCTGATCGCAGGTTTGTGGGCCGAGAAGTTCGACCAGATCGCGACCTTTCAGAACTTTGTCGTCATGCCCATGACTTTTCTGGCCGGCGTGTTCTATTCGGTGCAGGGCTTGCCCGACATCTGGCAGCGCGTGAGCCACCTCAACCCGCTGTTCTATTTGGTCGACGGATTTCGCTATGGCTTCTTCGGCACCAGCGACGTGGCGCCCTGGCTCAGCGCGAGCATTGCCGGCATCGGCGTGATCGTGGTGTGCGCTGTGTCGCTGCACTTGCTGCGCATCGGCTACAAGATTCGCCAGTGAGTGCCTGAGCCATAATTTGACGATGTCTGATCCCACCGCGAACGACGTCCAGCGCTACATCGCCGAGGGCTTGGCTTGCGAGCACCTCGAGGTGCAAGGCGACGGGCGGCATTTCTTTGCCACCATCGTGACGCAAGCGTTTGACGGCCTCAATCGCGTGGCTCGACACCAGTTGGTCTATCGGGCGCTGGGCGAGCGCATGCGCGCTGAAATCCACGCCCTGTCGATGAAGACGCTGACTCCCCACGAGTGGAGCACCAGCCCCGACCGAGCCACCCTGCATCAACACTGAAAGCCGCTGCGGCCCAGGCTGCAGCTGGCGAGTCCCGTCGATCGGGCTCGCTCGTGCCGCAGTCGCCCTACCAAGCTCATGGACAAACTTTTGATACGTGGCGGTCGTCGCCTTCAAGGTGAGGTGACGATCTCCGGCGCCAAAAATGCAGCGCTGCCTCAGTTGTGCGCGGCCTTGCTGTGCGCCGAGCCGGTGACGCTGACCAACGTGCCGCACCTGAAGGATGTGGGCACCACGCTCAAGCTGCTGCGCAACATGGGCGTGGTGGCCGATCGCCATGAAGACCGCCCCGATGCCGTCACCCTGGATGCGTCTGCGGTGCACCTGCCCGAGGCGCCCTACGAGCTGGTCAAGACCATGCGCGCATCGATCCTGGTGCTCGGGCCGCTGCTCACGCGCTTCGGCCAGGCGCGCGTGTCGCTGCCTGGCGGCTGCGCCATCGGCTCGCGGCCGGTTGATCAGCACATCAAGGGCCTGCAGGCCATGGGCGCTGACATCAGCGTCGAGCATGGCTACATCCTGGCCAAGTCGCCCACCGGCGCCGACGGACGTGCGCAGCGACTGCGCGGCGTGCGCATCACCACCGACATGGTCACCGTGACCGGCACCGAAAACCTGCTGATGGCCGCCGCCCTGGCCGAGGGCGAGACCGTGCTGGAAAACGCCGCCCAAGAGCCCGAGGTGGTCGATCTTGCCGAGATGCTGATCAAGATGGGCGCGCGCATCGAGGGCCACGGCTCGGGTCGCATCCGGGTGCATGGCGTCGAGCGGCTTCACGGCTTGAGCGCCAGCGCCAGCCACCACATCATTCCTGACCGCATCGAGGCGGGGACCTTTTTGTGCGCGGTGGCCGCCGCCGGTGGCGATGTGCTGTTGCGCCATGCCCGGGCCGACCACCTCGATGTGGTGATCGACAAGCTGCGCGAGGCGGGCGTCACCATCGAATCGGGCGACGACTGGATACGCGTGAGCGGCCATGGACGGCCGCGCTCGGTGAGTTTTCGCACCAGCGAATACCCGCTGTTCCCGACCGACATGCAAGCCCAGTTCATGGTGCTCGACTGCATTGCCGAAGGCACGGCCACCGTCACCGAAACGATCTTCGAGAATCGCTACATGCACGTTAATGAACTGGTGCGCCTGGGCGCCCATATCGATGTCAACGGACCGATGGCGGTGGTGCACGGCGTGCCACGCTTGTCGGGTGCGGCCGTGATGGCCACAGACCTGCGCGCATCGGCCAGTCTCGTCATCGCCGGCCTGGTGGCCGACGGCCAGACGGTGGTGGACCGTATCTACCACCTCGACCGCGGCTATGACCGCATGGAAGCCAAGCTGCGCGGCATCGGTGCTGACATCGAGCGCGTGCAATGAATCCGACAACCCCAAATAAGGCCGCCACGTGATCACGCTCGCGCTGTCCAAGGGACGCATCTTTGACGAGACCTTGCCGCTGCTCAAGGCCGCCGGCATCGAGGTGGCCGAAGATCCGGAAAAATCGCGCAAGCTGATCATCGGCACCAACCGCCCCGATGTGCGCGTGGTGCTGGTGCGCGCCAGCGACGTGCCCACCTATGTGCAATACGGCGGTGCCGATCTGGGCGTGACCGGCAAGGACACGCTGATCGAGCATGGCGGCTTGGGCCTGTACCAGCCGCTCGACCTGAAGATCGCCCAGTGCCGCATGAGCGTGGCCACGCGCGCCGACTTCGACTACGCCAACGCGGTCAAGCAGGGCTCGCGTATCCGCGTGGCCACCAAGTACACGCTGACCGCACGCCAGCACTTCGCCGACAAGGGCGTGCATGTCGATGTGATCAAGCTCTATGGCTCGATGGAGCTGGCGCCGCTGACCGGCCTGGCCGATGCCATCGTCGATCTGGTGTCCAGCGGCAACACGCTCAAGGCCAACCACCTTGTCGAGGTCGAGGAGATCATGAAGATCTCGGCGCGCCTGGTCGTCAACCAGGCCGCGCTCAAGCTCAAGCGCGAGCCGATCCGAGCCATCATCGACGCCTTCGCCAGCGCCATTTCGTCATGACCGTACGCATTCGCCACCTCGACACCCGCGCCGCCACCTTTGCGGCCGACTTCGAGCGCGTGCTGCACTGGTCGGCCGAAACCGACGACGCGATCGAGACGCGGGTGGCGGCCATCGTGGCCGATGTGCGCACGCGCGGCGATGCTGCGGTGCTCGAATACACGCAGCGCTTTGACGGCGTAGAGGCCGCTTCGGTGGCCGCACTGGAAATCGGCCACGACGAGCTGCAAGCCGCGCTGCTCGCCATTACGCCGGCGCAGCGCTCGGCGCTGCAAGCCGCCGCCGACCGCGTGCGCAGCTACCACCAGCGCCAGCTCGAAGCGTGCGGGCGCTCGTGGGTCTACCGCGACGCCGACGGCACCTTGCTGGGCCAGAAGGTCACGCCGCTCGACCGCGTGGGCATCTACGTGCCGGGCGGCAAGGCGGCCTATCCGTCGAGCGTGCTGATGAACGCGGTGCCGGCACAGGTGGCCGGCGTGGGCGAGATCGTGATGGTGGTGCCGACCCCGGCGCGCCGCGATGGCTCGCCTGAGTCTGCCCGTGGCGAGCGCAATTCGCTGGTGCTGGCGGCTGCAGCGGTGTCGGGCGTGAGCCGCGTGTTCGCGATCGGCGGCGCGCAGGCGGTGGCTGCACTGGCCTACGGCACGGCCACGGTGCCGGCCGTCGACAAGATCACCGGCCCGGGCAATGCCTATGTGGCCAGCGCCAAGCGACGCGTGTTCGGCAAGGTGGGCATTGACATGATCGCCGGCCCGAGCGAGATCCTGGTGCTGGCCGATGGCAGCACGCCGCCTGATTGGGTGGCGATGGATCTGTTCAGCCAGGCCGAGCACGACGAGCTCGCGCAAAGCATTCTGCTCAGCCCCGATGCTGGCTACATCGCCCGCGTGCAAATCGAGATTGACCGCCTGATCGACGCCATGCCGCGTCGCGATGTCATTCGAGCCTCGCTCGAAGGCCGCGGCGCGTTGATCCTCACGCGCAGCATGGAAGAAGCCTGCGAGATCAGCAACCGCATCGCGCCCGAACACCTCGAGGTCAGCTCGAGCGAGCCGCACCGCTGGGAGCCGCTGCTGCGCCACGCCGGCGCCATCTTTCTGGGCGCGTACACCAGCGAGAGCCTGGGCGACTACTGCGCCGGGCCCAACCACGTGCTGCCCACCTCGGGCACGGCGCGCTTTTCGTCGCCGCTGGGCGTGTATGACTTTCAAAAGCGCAGCAGCCTGATTGAAGTCAGCGAAGCGGGCGCGCAGACGCTGGGCGTGATCGCCGCCGAACTGGCCTATGGCGAAGGCCTGCAGGCCCATGCCCAGGCCGCCGAGATGCGGCTGAAGAACCACAGCTGAGGGGACACAAGCCGTGAGCCGTTTCTGGAGCGATATCGTCCACACGCTGACGCCGTATGTGCCGGGCGAGCAGCCTCGCATCGACGGGCTGGTCAAGCTCAACACCAACGAGTGTCCGTACGGCCCGAGCGAGCGCGTGCTGGCGGCGATTGCCGCGGCCAGCGGCGATCCGCTGCGGCTGTATCCCGACCCGCAGGCCGGCGCGCTGAAAGAAGCGATCGCCCGCCACCACGGCCTGGACGCGAGCCAGGTCTTCGTCGGCAACGGGTCGGACGAGGTGCTGGCCCACGTGTTTCTGGGTCTGCTCAAGCACGATGCGCCCTTGCTGTACCCGGATATCAGCTACAGCTTCTATCCGGTGTACGCCGGGCTCTACGGCATCTTGGCGCGCCAGATCGCGCTGGCCGAGGACTTCTCGGTACGGGTGGATGACTACCTGCAAGCCGGCCCCAACGGCGGCATCATCTTTCCCAACCCCAATGCCCCGACCGGCGTGGCCTTGCCGCTGTCCGAGGTGCGCCGGCTGCTGATCGGCAACCCGGACTCGGTGGTGGTGGTCGACGAGGCTTATGTGGACTTCGGTGGTGAGTCGGCGGTGTCGCTGGTGCGCGAGTTCCCGCAACTGCTGGTCGTGCACACCCTGTCCAAGTCGCGCGCGCTGGCCGGTTTGCGCGTGGGCTACGCGGTGGGTCACCCGGATCTGATTGAAGCGCTGGGCCGCATCAAGGACAGCTTCAACTCTTACCCGCTGGACCGGCTGGCCCTGGCCGGTGCGGTGGCGGCCATGGACGACGACGATTGGTTTCGCGCCACCTGCCGAAAGGTCATCGCCACGCGCGAGCGCATGGTCGCCGGGCTGCAGGCTCGCGGCTTTGAGGTCTTGCCGTCGGCCGCCAATTTCATCTTTACCCGCCGCCCGGGCAGCGATGGCGCGGTGCTGGCTGCCGGTCTGCGTGAGCACAAGGTGCTGGTGCGCCACTTTCCCAAGCCCGAGCGCATCGCGCCTTTCCTGCGCATCAGCGTGGGCACCGAGGCTCAGACCGACGCGCTGCTCGCAGCGCTCGACGCCCTGTCAACACCCACCCATGAAGTGAGCCCGCGATGAGCACACCCGCCAGCACCTCATCACCCCGCCGCGCCGAGGTGACCCGCAACACCAGCGAAACGCAAATCCGCGTGGCTGTAGACCTTGACGGCACTGGCGTTGCCAAGCTCGCCACCGGCATCGGTTTTCTGGATCACATGATCGACCAGATCGCCCGCCACGGGCTGATCGACCTCGAGATCGAAGCCAAGGGCGACTTGCACATCGACGGCCACCACACCATCGAAGACATCGGCATCACCCTGGGCCAGGCGGTGGCCAAGGCGCTGGGTGACAAGCGCGGGCTGCGCCGCTATGGCCACGCCTACGTGCCGCTCGACGAGGCGCTGTCGCGCGTGGTGATTGATTTTTCGGGCCGCCCCAGTCTCACGATGGAAGTGCCGTTCACCAGCGGCATGCTCGGTGATCTGGACACGCAGTTGGTCTACGAGTTCTTTCACGGCTTCGTGAACCACGCGGGCGTGACGCTGCACATCGACAACCTGCGCGGCAGCAACGCCCACCACCAGTGCGAGACGGTGTTCAAGGCGTTCGCGCGCGCGCTGCGCTTTGCCGTCGAGATCGATCCGCGCATGGGCAGCACTATCCCGTCGACCAAGGGCAGCCTGTGACCAAAACGGTGGCCGTGGTCGACTACGGCATGGGCAATCTGCGCTCGGTTTCGCAGGCGGTGATGCATGTGGCTCAGGGCTCGGGCTACGGCGTGGTCGTCACCTGCGATCCTGACGTGGTCATGGCCGCCGAACGCATCGTGCTGCCCGGGCAAGGCGCCATGCCCGATTGCATGCGCGAGCTGAGCGACTCCGGCTTGCTGCCGGCTGTGCTGCATGCGGCAGCCCACAAGCCACTGCTCGGTGTGTGCGTGGGCATGCAAATGCTGCTGTCGCGCAGCGAAGAAGGCCCCCCCGACACCGGCACACCGGGGCTGAACCTGTTTCCGGGCGAGGTGATTCGCTTCCGGCTTGAAGGACAACTGCAGCCTGACGGCAGCCGCTACAAGGTGCCGCAAATGGGCTGGAACCAGGTGCATCAGGCTCGCTCCCACCCGCTATGGGCTGGCGTGCCCGATGGTGCGAGTTTTTACTTCGTGCACAGTTTCCACGCCCGCCCGGTGGATTCATCGCACAGCGTGGGTGAAACCGACTACGGCCAGCGCTTTACCTCGGCGCTGGCACGGGATAACATTTTTGCGACCCAGTTTCACCCCGAGAAAAGCGCGCTTCACGGCCTGGCCGTCTACCGCAATTTCCTGTCCTGGCAGCCGTGAGCACCCCGATGCAGATTTGCCTTCGCCGGATACTCGGCGCTTGTGACCTCGAGTCGACGAGGGCGCCTTCATTCATCAACTGTTCGACCCGGCCATGCTGCTGATTCCTGCGATCGATCTCAAAGACGGTAAATGTGTTCGCCTCAAGCAAGGCGACATGAACGACTCCACCACCTTCGGCGAAGACCCCGCCGCGATGGCCCGGCGCTGGGTCAATGCGGGTGCGCGGCGGCTGCATCTGGTCGACCTGAACGGCGCGTTTGCCGGCAAGCCGGTCAACGAGCCGGCCATCAAGGCCATCCTGGCCGAAGTGGGCGATGAGATCCCGGTGCAGTTGGGTGGCGGCATCCGCGACCTCGACACCATCGAGCGTTACCTCGACGACGGCCTGAGCTTCATCATCATCGGCACCGCTGCGGTCAAGAACCCCGGCTTCCTGCGTGATGCGTGCAGCGCCTTCGGCGGCCACATCATCGTCGGGCTCGACGCCAAGGACGGCAAGGTGGCCACCGACGGCTGGAGCAAACTGACCGGCCACGAGGTGATCGATCTGGCCAAGAAGTTCCAGGACTACGGCGTCGAAGGCGTGATCTACACCGACATCGGCCGCGACGGCATGCTGAGCGGCATCAACATCGAAGCCACCGTCAAGCTGGCTCAAGCGCTGACCATTCCGGTGATCGCCTCGGGTGGCCTGAGCAACATCGCCGACATCGAGCGCTTGTGCGCGGTGCAGTTCGAGGGCATTGATGGCGTCATCTGCGGTCGCGCCATCTATTCGGGCGATCTCGATTTCGCCGCAGCGCAGGCGCGAGCCGACGCTCTCAACGGCCACCTCTGAACGCCGCTTTCTCTTTCCTGCCCTGATGCCGCTCGATTGCAGCCGGCGAACCCACCCATGCTTGCCAAGAGAATCATTCCCTGCCTTGATGTGACCGGCGGCCGCGTGGTCAAGGGCGTCAACTTCGTGTCGCTTCGAGATGCGGGCGACCCGGTGGAAATCGCCGCGCGTTACAACGATCAGGGCGCCGACGAGCTCACCTTCCTCGACATCACCGCCACCAGCGACGGTCGCGATCTCATCTTGCACATCATCGAGGCGGTGGCCTCGCAGGTGTTCATCCCGCTCACGGTGGGCGGCGGTGTGCGCAGCGTCGAAGACGTGCGCCGGCTGCTCAATGCGGGCGCCGACAAGGTCAGCTTCAACTCGGCGGCGGTGGCCAACCCGCAGCTCATTGGCGACGCGTCGCAGCGCTACGGCGCGCAATGCATCGTGGTGGCCATCGATGCCAAGCGGCGTGCTGGCGACGATCTCGCCGCGCGCGGCGAAGGCTGGGACGTCTACACCCACGGCGGGCGCAAGAACACCGGCTTGGATGCGGTGGCCTGGGCGCGGCAGATGGCCGAGCATGGCGCGGGCGAAATCTTGCTGACCAGCATGGACCGCGATGGCACCAAGAGCGGCTTCGATCTGAGCCTCACCCGCGCCGTCAGTGATGCGGTCAGCGTGCCTGTCATTGCTTCTGGCGGTGTGGGCACGCTCGAGCATTTGTCGCAAGGCATACGCATTGGCGGTGCTGATGCGGTGCTGGCAGCGAGCATCTTTCACTACGGCGAATTCACCGTGGGTCAGGCCAAGGCGCTGATGGCCCGCGACGGCATACCGGTTCGCCTGTGAAGACCAAGGACGCGCCCCAGTTCGGCAGCCGCGCCTTCGCCGAGCCGCCACAGCGCAAGAAGGTGGTCAAGAAGCCGGCGCCAGACCCGACGATCGTGGCCCTGCCGCGCGAGGTCCGCATCATCGGCGGCGAGTGGAAGCGCAGCAAGTTGCCAGTGGCCCTGATACCCGGGTTGCGGCCCACGCCTGACCGCGTGCGCGAGACGGTGTTCAACTGGCTGGGCGCCGACCTGAGCGGGTGGCGCTGTCTGGATGCCTTTGCCGGCAGCGGCGTGCTGGGCTTCGAGGCCGCATCGAGGGGGGCCAGCTCGGTGATCCTGCTCGAGCGCGAAATCCGTCAGGCGCGCAGCCTCGGCGATTCCAAGTTGCGCCTCAAGGCCGAGACCGTGCGCGTGGAAGCCACCGACGCGATGGGCTGGATGGCGCGTGCCGCGCCGCAGTCGTTCGAGCTCATCTTCATCGACCCGCCGTTTGACAGCGCGCTGCTCGGGCCGGCCTTGCGAGCTGCGGCCCGCTTGCTGGTGCCCGACGGCTTCATCTATCTTGAAGACGGCCGTGGCCACACCGACGACGACCTGGCGAAGTTCGGGCTGCGGCTGCACCGGCACATGCGCGCCGGCCAGGTCCATGCGCACCTGCTGACCACGCGGGCCGAGGGCTACACTGCGCCACCCCCAGGGCTCTAGGGAATACCCGATGACTTCCGTGACCAAGCTCACCGCCGTCTACCCCGGTACCTTCGATCCGATGACGCTCGGCCATGAAGACCTCATGCGCCGTGCCAGCCGACTTTTCGAGCGGCTGGTTGTGGCGGTGGCCGCAGGTCACCACAAGCGCACCATGTTCACCATCGACGAGCGTCTCGAGATCGCCCAGGAGCTGGCCGCCAAGTACCCCAACGTCGAGGTGATCGACTTTCGCGGGCTGCTGCGTGACTTCGTGGTGGACATCGGCGGCAAGGTGGTGGTGCGCGGTCTGCGCGCGGTCAGCGACTTTGAATACGAGTTCCAGATGGCTGGCATGAACCGCCAACTGATGCCCGATGTGGAAACCGTGTTCCTCACGCCCAGCGACCAGTACCAGTTTGTGTCGGGCACCTTTGTGCGCGAAATCGCCACCTTGGGTGGTGATGTGTCGAAGTTCGTGTCGCCTTTGGTGCTGCAGCGCCTGCGCTCGCGTGTGGCGCATGGCGGCGATGCCTGATTCACGGCCGAGGTTTGCATGGCACTGCTGATCACAGACGAGTGCATCAACTGCGATGTGTGCGAGCCTGAGTGCCCGAACGACGCCATCTTCATGGGGATCGCGATCTACGAGATCAACCCGTCCAAGTGCACCGAGTGCGTCGGGCATTTCGACGAGCCGCAGTGCGTGCAGGTGTGCCCGGTGAGCTGCATTCCGGTGCACCCCGATCATGTCGAGTCGAAAGAATCGCTGTGGGCGAAGTACCAGCGCTTGCAGACCGAGGCCAGGCAAAACGCCGCTGGCGTGTGACGGCTACTTCGGCTCTACCTTGGCGGTGGCCGCCAGCTTGGGTGGCGCCGGGCGGGCATGGATCTTCGCCATCGCTCGATCCATCGGGCCGTCGATCAGCAGATCAAGCGAACTCATCGCCTGGGTGATGCACGACTCGATGGCCATGCGTTCGATGGCCGGGGGCTTGCGCAGCACATGCGCTGACACCTCGGCCTTGTCGCCGGGGTGGCCGATGCCCAGGCGCAGTCGCCAGAAGCCGGGCTCGCCCAACTGCGCCTGAATGTCTCGCAGGCCGTTGTGGCCGGCGTGCCCACCGCCGAGCTTCATCTTCATCTGCCCGGGTTCGATGTCGAGCTCGTCGTGCGCCACCAAGATCTCCTCCGGTGTGATCTTGAAAAACCGCGCCAGCGCCGCTACCGACTTGCCCGACAGGTTCATGAAAGTCATCGGCTCGAGCAGCCAAAGCGCACCCGCCGGTCGGTTCACGCGAGCCACCATGCCGTGGTAGTCGCGTTCGGGCAGCAAGCTCACCTTGAGCGCGCGTGCCACCTCGTCGATGAACCAGAAGCCCGCGTTGTGCCGCGTGCCTTCGTATTCCGCCCCAGGATTTCCCAGGCCCACCATGAGTCGAATCATCCTGTGGATTATCGAAGGGCATTGCATCAATGAAAAAGCCCCACCGAGGTGGGGCCTTGAGCAAGCGGAAGGCTATCCCGCCTGACTTACTTCTTGTTTTGCTTCTCGGTCTTCTTGCCCTTGCCGGCCGGAGCCGCTGCGGCTGCCACCACGATAGGCGCGGCTTCTTCCTCAGCAGACAGCGTCGACACCGACACCAGAACCGGATTGGGCTTGCCCTGGGTCACCACCTTGATACCGCTAGGCAGGACGACGTCATTGACGTGCAGCGACTGACCACGCGCCAGCGAGCCGAGGTCGACTGTCAGGAACTCAGGCAGCTGCGACGCCAGACACTGGATGCGCAACTCGGTCACGACGTGGTTGACCACGCACTTGTCGACCTTCACCGCAGGAGATTCATCTTCATTGATGAAGTGCAGCGGGACCTTCTTGTTGACCTTGGTGGTGGCATCGACGCGCTGGAAGTCGATGTGCAGCACGATCGGGCGGAAGGGGTGAGACTGGTAATCACGCAGCAGCACCTGCTCGGTCTTGCCGGCCAGTTCCATCTCAAGGATGGAAGAGTGGAAGGCTTCCTTTTTGAGCGCGAAGAACAGGGCGTTGTGATCGAGCTCGATCATGGCCGGCGTGCTGCCCGCGCCATAGACGATGCCAGGGACCTTGTCGGCGTTGCGCAGGCGGCGGCTCGCTCCGGTCCCCTGCAGCGTACGCTCATAAGCGACGAATTTCATATTGACTCCCAAAGTGGTGAAGCCCCGCGACCAGGTGCTTCAAGAACAGGTCTTTCGACCCGGGTGAACATGCGGCCTGAAGCCCGCATGCTTGGCTCACCGATCAGAAATTGTTGTTCTGTTCGGCGAACAAAGAAGTGACCGACTCGCCGTCGGAGATGCGACGGATCGTTTCGGCAAACAGGAAAGCAGCCGACAACTGGCGCACCTTGGAGCACGTCTTGGCGCTGTCTGTCATCGGAATGGTGTTAGTGATGACCACCTCATCGAGGTGCGAGCCGCGGATGCGCTCAATGGCCGGGCCTGAAAAAACGGCATGCGTGCAATACGCGTAGACGCTCTTGGCGCCACGCTCCTTGAGCACCTCGGCTGCCTTCACCAGCGTGCCTGCCGTGTCGATCATGTCGTCCATGATCACGCAGTTGCGGCCTTCGACCTCGCCGATGACGTTCATCACTTCAGACACATTGGCCTTGGGCCGGCGCTTGTCGATGATGGCCAGATCGCAATTGAGCTGCTTGGCGAGCGCGCGCGCCCGAACCACACCGCCGATGTCCGGAGACACCACCACCAGATCGTCGTAGCGCTTGGATTGCAGGTCTGACAGCAGCACTGGCGAGGCGTAGATGTTGTCCACCGGGATGTCGAAGAAACCCTGGATCTGGTCGGCGTGCAGGTCCATCGTCAAAAGCCGCTCGACACCCACGGCTTCGAGCATGTTGGCCACGACCTTGGCGCTGATGGGCACGCGCGTCGAACGCGGACGCCTGTCTTGGCGTGCGTAGCCGAAGTAGGGCATCACAGCGGTGATGCGCCTTGCACTGGCGCGCTTGAGGGCGTCGACCATGATGCACAGTTCCATCAGGTTTTCGTTGGTCGGCGTGCACGTTGGCTGCACCACGAACACGTCGCGGGCGCGAACGTTTTGTTCGATCTCAACAGCCACCTCGCTGTCGGAGAAACGTCCCACCGAAGCCTTCCCGAGTTCAACCCCGAGATGGGTGGCGATTTCTTGGGCAAGCTCCGGATTGGCGTTGCCTGTGAACAGCACGGTATTGAAAAGCACATTTCCTCCGACGAGGCTTTGTGAAAGCACGAGGCTTTCGCTCGGTACAGCCCGGGCCTGCGGTCAGGCCATTCCGGGAAACAACTGAATCTGGCAGGGGAGGAAGGACTCGAACCCTCGCATGTCGGAATCAAAATCCGATGCCTTAACCAACTTGGCGACTCCCCTACATCGGATGGGCGACAAACGCCGCTCACCCACAAACCTTATTCGCTCACCCAATCGTACAAAGGGTGCCGCTGCAGACTACGGCAAATCCGGCTGGTCCAGCCAGACTGCGCGTTGATCGCAGCCAAAGAACCCGACGCGTCGGTCTCGCCCAAGCGGGCAAACACCGTGCTTCCCGAACCGCTCATCCGGCTGTTGCCAAACCGCAGAGTCAATTCATCAGCCGCTTGTCGAACCGCAGGACACAACAACTCGGCCACCGGCTGCAAATCGTTTCGACCCCATGCGTGACCATCATCTGGCAACGCAATACGGGCGAGATCCTGCGCATCAAAGCCCTCGAGTGTAATGCGCTGACTGTCGCGAGCCAACTGGGGATGGGTAAATATGGCCCTTGTTTCCAGCGATTCGTGGGGCTTGATCAGCGCAAAGTTCTGGCTGCGCACATCGAATGGGGTGAGTTGCTCGCCGATGCCTTCGACCCAGGCTGGTGTGCCACCGATGAAAAACGGCACGTCGGCACCCAGCGGCAGCGCGAGCTCGAGCAGCTTCGAGCGCGGCCAGTTCAGTCCCCACAGGCGGTTGAGCGCGAGCAAGGTGGTGGCGGCGTCCGAGCTGCCGCCGCCCAGCCCCGCGCCCCAGGGCACTTGCTTGTCGATCGAGATGTCGGCGCCAAAACGACAGGCGCTGGCCGCTTGCAGGCAGCGCGCCGCGCGCAGACTCAGGTCGTCTGCCGGCAGGCTGACCGAGAGGTCGTGGCGCACGATGAGGCCATCGTCGCGCCGCTCGAAGTGCAGCGTGTCAGCCCAGTCGATGGGCACGAACACCGACTGCAGCAGGTGGTGGCCGTCAGCCCGGCGTCCCACCACATGAAGGAACAGGTTCAGCTTGGCCGGCGCCGGCACATCGTAAAAGGCCAGGATGCTCATTCGGTGTCCAGCCTGACCAGCACCACGACCGAAGGCGGTTCGCTGCGCCTTGCCGCAACGCGCGACTGCTCGAACTTCGACAGATCGACCGCCCAGCCCAGTTGATGAAAGCCCACCGGCTCGCCCGGCATGGCCGCCAGGCTTTGGGCACCGGGCCAAGGGCGGCCACGCAACCAGTCGAACATCGCAGCCACTGGAAGCTCTTCGCCGAGCACTTGCCTGGACATGTCCGCCAGGCTGGCATGCTGGCTTTTGCCTTGGGGCGTTTCGACGCTGACCGCACCGGGCTGCCAACTGGCGCGCGCCAGGGTGACGCCGATGGGCGTGCTCAGATCGAGCCGGCCGCGCTGCGCGTTGCCCGTCAATTCGAACGCGGCGATCACGCTGCGAGCGGGGTCTTCGCCGGTGCCGTCGATCTGCACCGACATGCGCCCCGAGAGTCGGTCACTCGACATCAAGGGGTCGAGTGCGGCAGGTGGCGTTGCGCAGCCTGCCAGCACCCATGCCACCAAGCCCAAGACCGCATGCCGTCCCCAGGTCACAAATCGACCTTCAGCCGCGTCACGGTCTCGCGCAGGACCTCGTTGCCGGGGTCGCGCGCCTTGCCTTCACGCAGGATGCGACGACCTTCGTCGAGTTGGCCATCAACCCACAGCGCCTCGCCCAGGTGGGCGGCAATTTCGGCATCGGGACGCGCCTGATAGGCCTGCCGCAGGTGCTTGATCGATTCGGTGCGATCGCCCATGCGGTACTCGGCCCAGCCCAGGCTGTCGATGATGAAAGGCTCTCCGGGTGCCAGCTCCAGTGCCCGCTGGATCAAGGCCTTGGCCTCGGGAAGGCGCAGCCCGCGATCGGCCAGCGAATAGCCCAGCGCGTTGTACGCGTGGTAGTAGTCGGGGCGCAACTCCATCACCCGGCGCAGCAAGCGCTCCATGTCGTCCACGCGGTCGAGCTTCTCGGCCAGCATGGCCTGCTCGTAAAGGATGTCGGTGTCGTTCACGAAGCGCAGGTTCGCCTTGTCGAGCACCTGGTTGGCCTGCTCGTACAGCTTGCTCTCGCGCAACAGCTGCGCTTCGGCCAGCAGCTTGGCGCGCGCTTCGCCCTCGTTGGATTCGGGTGCTTGCCTCACCAGTTGCACCGCCTCGTCCATGCGGCCTTGCCGCGCCAGCAATGACGCGCGTCGCAATTCGACCTCGAGCGCGCGCTGCGGGTCGTCGATCTGGTCGAGCCAGGCTTGTGCGGCCTTGAAGTCGCCGAGTTGTTCGGCAGCTTGCGCCAGCATGAGCATGGCGCGTGACACGCCATGGTCGGGGCCGAGCGACATCTCGTCATCCTCAAGACCCTTGCTCCCCCCGGCAGCATGGGCGGCGGCAATGGCTGCCGGCGTCGCAGCCGATGCCGCCGGCTTGGCGCGCACCTTCGCCAAGAAGGTCTCCAGCGCGGCGGTGGCCTGCTTGGGCTGGCGCAGCTCGAGGTGCAGCGCGCCGAGCGTCAACCACGGCGATGACAGGTCAGGCTTGTCGCGCGTGACCCGTTCAATCTGGGCCAGCGCGTCGGCATGGCGCTGCGCGAAAGACAAGGCCCGGGCGTAGTAAAGCCGCACCACATCATCCTCGGGCTTAGCTGCCAGATAAGACGTGACGACAGCTTCGGCAGCCGGGTTCGCAGACAGCAGATCCAGCGCGAGCAGCACCGGCGATTGCGCCAGCGCGTCGTAGGCATGGGCGCGCTTGACCAGTTCGAGCGCGCGAGTGTCGTCGCCGCCGTTTTGGGCAGCCCGCCCGATCGCCACCATGGCCGCAACCCGGGTGCTGGGCTGATCGACGTAGGGCTCCAGCGCCTTTTCAAGCACCGCCGGCGTGCTCTTGCGGTCGCCCGCGCGCTCGAAGAAACGCGGCAGGCTGCTGATGAGCGCCACGCGATCGGCCGGCGGCGTGAGCTCGATCATCGAGCGCAGGGGCTCGCCGGTTTCTGAAGAGCGATTCAAGGCGACCAGCAACTGCACCACGTAGCGGCTGGCCTCCAGCGATTGCGGCAGCGCCGATTTCCAGTCCTGGGCCGCGCGCAGCGCCAGATCGCCAGCGCGCGCTTGCAGTGCCACCTCGGTGGCGCGTCGGAAGACCTGCTCGTTCTTGCTCTTTTTCGCCGCGGCGAGCAGTACCGAATACGCGGCACCCGGCTCGTTGGCTCGCAACTCGATCTCGCCGATGAGCAACTGGTAGAAAAGCGCGGCATCGAGAGGCGAGTTCTCGACGGCATCGGCTGCAGGTGGGGCATCTGCGCGTGAAGCGGCCGGTGTCTCGCCTTTGGAAGACGGCTGGGCTGCGAGGCACGGAGCTCCGATTGACAGCGCGATCACAAGCGCACAAGCGGCTGGCGCTGAGGGAAAACGTGCTGGCATTGACGACTCCTGGGGGCTGAAAAAGATTCTAGGCGGTGGGGTGCGCGCGCACCTCACAAGGTCCGACCGGTTTGCGTCCTGATAATTCCGCCCATGCCAGAACTGCCTGAAGTCGAAGTCACCCGACAGAGTTTTGCCCAGCGCATTGCCGGCGCTGTGGTCACCGACGTTCGACTCGGCAAACCGCTGCGCTGGCCTTTGGGTGTCGATCCGGCCAGCTTGCGCGCTCAGGTGGTGGGTGATGTCTCGCGGCGCGGCAAATACCTTTGGCTGCCTTTGTCGAAAAATGTTGCTACCGCGCCCGCGGCCGGGCAGGGCGGCGTGCTCATGCATCTGGGCATGTCGGGCTCGCTGGCCTTCGTGTCGCAGCCCGATCCGCCGGGCGCCCACGACCACTTCGATCTGGTGACCGATCAGGGCACGCTCAGGCTCACCGACCCGCGCCGCTTCGGCGCGGTGGTGTGGTCGCCGTCGCAGCACGAGGGCATGGCCGCCAAGCTGTTGTCGACGCTGGGTGTCGAGCCCTTCGATCCCGCGTTCGATGGCGCTTATCTGCACGCCGCGCTGCAGCGTCGCCGCGTGGCGGTCAAGCTCGCGCTGCTCGGTGGCGACATCGTGGTCGGCGCCGGCAACATCTACGCCTGTGAGGCCTTGTTCACCGCGGGCATCGACCCGCGCACCCGCAGCGACCGCCTGAGCCGCCCGCGCTGCCAGCGTCTGGCGCTGGCCATTCGCCAAACGCTGCAAGCCGCGCTCGCGCTAGGCGGCTCGACCCTGCGCGACTTTCGCGATGCGCACGGCATGGCCGGGCAGTTCCAGTTGAGTGCCAACGTCTACGGCCGCGCGGGCGAGCCGTGCCGTGTGTGCGCCACCAAGGTGAGGCGCATCGTGCAGGCGCAGCGGTCGACCTTCTTTTGCCCAACGTGCCAAAAGCGCTGACGCCCGTGCCGCTGGCTCAGGCCGTGATCGACTGGCAGCGCGGCCACGGCCGCCATGGCCTGCCGTGGCAGGGCACGCGCGATACGTATCGCGTCTGGCTGTCTGAAATCATGCTGCAGCAAACCCAGGTGAGCACCGTGCTGGCCTACTACGAGCGTTTCCTGCAGCGCTTTCCCGATGTGGCGGCACTGGCCGCCGCGCCGCTCGATGACGTGCTGGGCCTTTGGAGCGGGCTGGGTTACTACAGCCGTGCGCGCAACCTGCACCGCTGCGCGCAGGCCGTGGTGGCCGATCACGGCGGGTGCTTTCCCGCGAGCAGCGCGGTCTTGCAGACCTTGCCCGGCATCGGGCGCTCTACCGCCGCGGCGGTGGCTGCGTTTTGCTTTGGCGAGCGCGTGGCCATCCTCGACGGCAACGTCAAGCGCGTGCTCACGCGGGTGCTGGGGTTTGACGGTGATCTGGCTCAGGCCGCCAACGAACGCGAGCTGTGGGCCGAGGCCACCCGCGTCTTGCCCGACTCGGGCATTGAGTCCTACACGCAGGGCCTGATGGACCTGGGCGCCACGCTGTGCAGCGCGCGCTCGCCGCAGTGTCTGCTGTGCCCTGCGCAAGGCCTGTGCGTGGCAGCTCGCGATGGCAACCCGCAGGCCTATCCGGTCAAGACCCGCAAACTCAAGCGCAGCGCGCGCGAGCACGCCTGGCTGTGGCTGACATGGCGAGCCGCGGTGTGGCTGGTCAAGCGGCCCGCGAGCGGCGTGTGGGCCGGGCTGTGGAGCCTGCCCGAGTTCGACTCGCATGAAAACCTGTATCGCGCGGCGCGGGAGTGGCCTGGCCACTTCGAGACGCTGCCCAGCTTCACGCACACCTTGACGCACCTGGACTGGACGCTGCACCCCGTGCGCTGGTCGCTGCCGGCTGCGGCCGATGAAGCACAGGTGGCGACCTGCACCGCATCGTTTCCTGAAGGACGCTGGTTCAGCCTGGACGAGGCGCTGGGTGCCGGTTTGCCCGCGCCCTTGCGCAAACTGTTGCTGGGCTGAGCGCCAGGCTCAATCGCGCGCGTCAAGCTCGCGGTGGCGGATCAGCGTGGCCGATCGCTTCGCAAAGCGGCGACCCAGCTCTTCGGCCATGTAGACCGAGCGATGCTGCCCGCCGGTGCAGCCGATGGCCACCGTCAGGTAGCTGCGTTGATCGTGCTCGAACGCTGGCAGCCAGCGCGCCAGAAAGGCCTCGATCTGATCGCGCATCTCGTGGGTCTCGGGCTGCTCTTCCAGAAAGGCCATCACCCCGGCGTCGCGGCCGTCCAGAGCGCGCAGTTCACGCACGTAATGCGGGTTGAGCAGCACGCGCACGTCGAACACATAGTCGGCATCAAGCGGCACTCCGTGCTTGAAGGCGAACGACTCGAACACCAGCGTGAGCTGGTTGGCACCGACGCGCACCAGATCGCGCATCCAGATGCGCAACTGGGCGGTGCGCAACTGGCTCGAGTCGATCACCGTCGACACCTCGCGCAAGTCGGCGAGCAGTTCGCGCTCGAGCTCGATCGCATCGATCAGCGCGCGGTGGCCTTCGGCCGTTCCTGTGGCCGGCGCGATGCCCGAGCTGCCGCCTTGCGACAGCGGGTGAGGCCGGCGCGTTTCGGAAAAGCGCCGCACCAGCGCGTCGGTGCTCGCATCCAGAAAGATCGAGCGCACCACCACCCCCTCGGCACGCAGTTGCTCGAGCAGCAGCACCAGGTGCGGCAGCGAGCCGGCGCTGCGCACGTCCACCGCCACCGCCACGCGGCGGTTTTCGCGCTGCTGTTCGAGCCGCAGGAAATCGCGCAGCAGCTCGGGCGGCAGGTTGTCGATGCAGAAAAAACCGGCGTCTTCCAGCGCATTGAGCGCCACCGACTTGCCCGATCCCGAGATGCCCGTGACCAGCACCACCTCGCGCGCTTCGCCGGTGTCTGTCGTGCTCATCGCTCAGGCCTGGTGGTGGAGGGTTCGGCGCCCAACAAGAGCATTTCCTGGGCGTGCGCCAGGCTCGTGCCCGACAGGCGTTCGCCGGCCAGCATGCGGGCGATCTCGGCCACCCGGGCCTCGCCTGAGACCGGCTGCACATCGCTGCGCGCCTGGCCGTCCACGCTGGCCTTGGACACCACGTGGTGTTGATCGGCACACGCAGCCACCTGTGGCAAGTGCGTCACCGCCAGCACCTGCCGGCCCGCGCCCAGCTGCTTCATCAGACGGCCCACGGTTTCGGCCACCGCGCCGCCCACGCCCGCGTCGATCTCGTCGAAGATCAGCGTGCCCGCGCTCGATTCGCCGCGCTGCAGCTGGCTGGTGGTGACCGCAATGGCCAGCGCGATGCGCGACAACTCGCCGCCCGAGGCCACCTTGCCCAGCGCTCTGGGCGTTGAGCCAGCATGCCCGGCCACCAGAAACTCGGCCGATTCGCGGCCGAACGATTGCGGCGATTCCTGGCGGATCAGCGCCACCTCGAAGCGCCCGCCCACCATGCCAAGCTGCTGCATGGCCTGCGTGATCGCCCCCGCCAGTCGGGGCGCGGCCGAGTGCCGCAGCGCCGACACGCGCGAGGCTTCAGCCTCGTAGGCGGCGCTGGCCGCATCCAGAAGACGGCGCTGTGCATCGAGATCGGCGGCGGCCTCGAGCGCGTGCAGCTCTTGCTTCCATTGCTCATGCAACTGCACCAGCTCGGCGGGCGGGCGGCGGTAGCGGCGCGACAGGCTCACCCATGCGGCCAGGCGCTCGTCGAGCTCGCCCAGACGATCAGGATCGGCGTCGGTGCCACTGAGAAAGCCCGACAGCGTGCGCGCCGCATCGTTCAGCTGGGCTTGCGCGCCTTGCAGCACCTCGACCACCGACGCCAGTTCACCGTCGATGGCCGCGGCCTCATGCAGCCGGTCGATCGCGCGGCTGGTCAGCGCGTCGGCGCTGTCGTCCATCTCGCTGATGACGCCCAGCGCATCGCGTGCGGATTCGAGCAGCGTGTGCACATTGGCCAGACGGCTGTGTTCGGCATTCAAGGTCGCCCACTCATCGGCGTGCGGTGCGAGCTTGTCGATCTCGCCGATCTGCCAGGCCAGTCGCTCGCGCTCGCGCTCCAGATCAGCTTGCTGCGTGTGGGCACGGGCCAGCGTATCGTCGGCGGCGCGCCACTTTGAAAACGCCGCCTCGAGCGGCTGGGTGCTCACACCCGCGTAGTCGTCGAGCAAGCCGCGCACCGAAGCGCCGCGCGTGAGGCTTTGCCAGGCGTGCTGGCCGTGGATGTCGACCAGATGATCGGCCGCCTCGCGCAGCTGGGCGATCGTTGCCGTGCTGCCATTGACCCACGCGCGGCTCTTGCCCTGGGCGTCGATCGAGCGGCGCAGCAACAGCGTGTCGCCGGCTTCGAAGCCCGCTTCTTCAAGCCACGCGCCCAGCGATGCCGGTGAATCGAATTCGGCCGCGATGTCGCAGCGCGCGCAGCCTTCGCGCACCACACCCACATCGCCGCGGCCGCCCAGTGCCAGCTGCAGCGCATCGACCAAGATGGACTTGCCGGCACCCGTTTCGCCGGTGAGCACCGAAAAGCCGGCAGCCAGTTCCACCTCGAGCGTGGTCACGATGACGAAATCACGCAGGGCCAGGCGGCGCAGCATCAGGCCACCCCCGAGTTCCAGTGCAACTTGCGGCGCAGCGTGGCGTAGTAGCTCCAGCCGGGCGGGTGCAGAAATCTGGCCTGATACGGCGCGCGGCGCACCGTGATGCGATCGCCGTGCAGCAAGCTGGCCAAGCCCTGCATGTCGAAATTGACGCTGGCGTCGCGCCCCGCCACGATCTCGACGCTGATCTCGCCCGAGTCGGGCAGCACGATGGGCCGGTTTGACAGGTCGTGCGGTGCAATGGGCACCAGCACAAAGCCCGCGATGCTGTGGTGCAAGATGGGCCCGCCCGCCGACAGCGCGTAGGCCGTCGAGCCGGTGGGCGAGGCGATGATCAGACCGTCGGCACGCAGGTTGGTCACGCTTTCCTTGCCGATGTCGATCTTGAGCTCGACCATGCTCGAAGTGGCGCCCCGGCTGACCACCACGTCGTTGAGCGCAAACGCCTCGAAGATCACCTCGCCATCACGCCACACGCAGCCTTCGAGCATGGTGCGGCGCTCTTCTTCGTAGCGCCCGGCAATCATGGGTGCCAGCGCGGCGGCGAATTCGCCGATGGGAATGTCGGTGATGAAGCCCAGCCGACCCTGGTTGATGCCCACCAGCGGAATGCCGTGGCGGGCCATCTGACGCGCCATGCCCAGCATGGTGCCGTCGCCGCCCACCACCACTGCGATGTCGCAGAGCTTGCCCAGCTCGTCGGGTGTAAGCGCGCCGTAATCGGTGAGGCCCGTGTTGAGTGCGGTCTGCCGCTCCATCGAGACTTCAAGGCCCTGGTCGATGAGAAATCGGGCGACCTCGTCGAGCACCTGGCGGCTGCCCAGAGCGTTGTACTTCCCGACCAGCGCAGCATGACGGAACGGGCTTTTCATGGGGAAATTACACCACAGCACTTTTTGACAAGACGCAGCGAAAACCCCCCAACCTACAATCAAAACACGATGGACGAACGCGCGAGATCACTGCTCAAGACCCTGGTCGAGCGCTACATCGCCGATGGCCAGCCGGTGGGTTCGCGCACGCTGTCCAAGGCCTCCGGGCTTGAGCTGTCGCCCGCGACCATCCGCAACGTGATGGCCGATCTGGAAGAGCTCGGCCTGATCGTCAGCCCGCACACCAGCGCCGGGCGCATCCCCACGGCGCGCGGCTACCGCATGTTCGTTGACACCATGATGACCGCGCAGCCGCTGAGCCTGAGCGACGCGGCCGGCCTCGAGGCGACCCAGCTCGCCGCCGACCAGCCGCAGCGCGTGATCGCCAATGCGGCGCAGCTGCTGTCCAGCCTGTCGAGCTTTGTCGGCGTGGTCACCGCGCCGCGCAAGGCCAGCGTGTTCCATCACATCGAGTTCATGCGGCTGAGCGAGCGCCGCGTGCTCGTCATTCTGGTCGCACCCGATGGCGACGTGCAAAACCGCGTCATCTTCACCGCCCAGGACTACACCCAGGCGCAGCTTCTCGAAGCCAGCAACTACCTCACCGCGCACTACGCCGGCCTTACGCTTGAGGCCATACGCGAGCGGCTCAAGACCGAAATCGATGTGCTGCGCGGCGAAATCACCACCTTGATGCATGCTGCGGTGCAAGCCGGCACTGACGCCATGGCCGACAGCCAGGAGCAACTGGTGATCTCCGGCGAGCGCAACTTGCTCACGGTGCAGGACTTCTCCAGCGACATGGGTTCGCTGCGCAAGCTGTTTGATCTGTTCGAGCAAAAGACCCAGCTCATGCGCTTGCTCGACGTGAGCAGCCGCGCCGAAGGCGTGCGCATCTACATCGGCGGCGAAAGTCGCGTGGTGCCCTACGAAGAACTCTCGGTGGTGTCGGCGCCCTATGTGGTCGACGGCATCATCGTGGGCACCCTGGGCGTCATCGGCCCCACGCGCATGGCCTACGACCGCATGATCCAGATCGTCGACATCACCTCGCGGTTGGTCAGCAACGCGCTGAGCAACAAGTAGCCTCGTGCCGCGCGCCACGTGCGTGCGAAAATTCGCGTCGGGGGCCGTTAGCTCAGTTGGTTAGAGCAGAGGACTTGAAGAAACACCCTAAATGCCTCACGGCACACGGGTGGTTTCAAACGGGTTGCCCGGGGTATCGCAAGGTGCCCCGAGGTAGAACTTCTCAAATTCGGTGAACGCTAAGGCGGGTGTAAGCCTGCGATGCCAACGCCGAGCGAAGCTCCTTCAAGGAGAACGTGTAGAGACTCGACGGGAAGGCCGAAAGGCAAGACAGAGTCCAGACCACGAACCGGAAACGGGCGGCGAAAGCCGAGGTGGTACGCATAATCCTTTGGTCGCTGGTTCGAGCCCAGCACGGCCTACCAAATCGATGGCGCAAGACAAGGGTCAGCGGGTGCTTGAAGCACCGCGGGCCATGTGCTCACGGCAGCACCGCTGAGCGTTGGCTGCGGTCAATGAAAGTCTTCCTCGCGCTGGTGGCGTGCGCCGATGACGAGCACCAACTCGGGCGAGCGGATGTCGAAGCGAAGGATGTAGCCGGTGGTGCCGAACGGGATGATGAGTTCGCGCAGCGTCGACCGGGCACCGCCCTTGCGATAGCTGTACGGCGTGGTCGACAGGTGGCTGAGGGCGGCTTGGCGGATGACCTTGAGCGCCTCGTCAGCGACGGCCAGTTGTTCGAGCGTTTCGGCGCGATCGAGCAGAAAGTCGTACAGCCGCACCAGGTCGTCTTCAGCGCTTTGCGTGAATTCGACGGCGTAGCTCATCCGCCGAGTTGCTTGCGGCGCCTCGCGAGCTTGGATTCGAGCTTGGCGATGACTTCGGCAGCGGGGATGGACACTCCCGTGCGCTCGTACTCGCCCAGAGATGCGTCGCAACGCGATGCGAAGGCTGTCTGAACGCGCCGGTACTCAACGGCGTTGCGCACGGCGGCTTCGACGAAGTCGGTCAGCGTTTCGCCAGGGCGCAGCGCCGCGTCGAGGCTGGCGCGCAGTTCGGTCTCGACACGGACTTGGGGGATGACGGCGTCTTTCATGACCACATCGTAGTGCAATCGCACTACGCACTCAACTCGGCAGCTTTGCGGCACCTGGCCGCGTGATGGCAGGTGGCCCGCCGCCAAGAAAAAACCGGCCAGATGGCCGGTTTTTCGTGGGAGCTGTGAAGCTCAGGCTTGCTTGCGACGGCGAGCCATGAAGCCCACCAGGCCCAGGCCGGCCAGCATCAGAGCGTAGGTTTCTGGCTCGGGGATTGGAGCTGTGACCATCTCGATGTTGTAGGTCTGGTCCTGCACCTCACCGTCGAATGTGAACTGGAGTGTGTCCATGGAGATCTTGAATTGACCACCATTGCCGAAGTCCACCAGCTTGTCTGCCCAGGTGATTGTGAAGTCGGTGGCTGCGTCGTTAATAAAGCCGTAGGCTGCTGTGCCCGTAGCGGTGACGGTCTGAAGGCCGCTCAACGGGTTGCTGAACGAGAAGGTGGCAGTCACGCCGAGATTGTCGGTTTCATTGGTGAAAACGCATGGGAGAGCCGATCCGTTGCAAATAAAGGAAGCGCCAAGGCGTCTGAAGATCTCGCCATCATCCAATGTGACGGTGCCAAACGTGTTGGAGTAAGCGGTATCACCGACTTCCAAGGTGAATGAGCGGGGGGTGGTGTCCGCAACGAAGTCGACGCCCAGCTTAGAAAAGCTTAAGGCCCCGCCATTGCTGTAGCCGCTGTCCGGCGTGAAGTAAGCGGGGTTCAAGTCGAACTGAATGGCCGACGCACTGCTGGCTGCTGCGACCAAGGTCACGGCTGTCAGAATTTTCTTGAGGTGTTTCATGAGAAGTTCCTCTGATTGGGGTGGGCAAAAGGGCGTGGCACAGAAACTTCATCCCTGACCATGAAGGCAAAGTCTAGGTACTTCTTCACACTTTGTGCCCCCCCTATTCAGGGGGTTTTGCGCCCGCAGCGCAAGAAAAATTCAGGCTCGTCGAGCTGCGTGTGACCCCCGCCTGTGGCGGGGCCTGTGGTGGAATCGCCTCCCGCTCACGTCAGCGACGGCTTTGATTCCCAAGGATCTTCATGCCTTTTGCACTCACGAACGATCCCCAACAGCGCTGTTTGATCGTTGCGGCGGCGATGGTCATGTTTGCCATCAATCTCGATTTCTTCGCCGTTCAGGCGGCGTTGCCGGCGACCGCGCTTGAATTCGGCATTGGCACGACGCAGCTGCAATGGGTGATCAGCGGCTACATGCTCGCGCTGGCGTCGGGGCTGGTGGTGGGTGGGCGGCTGGCTGACTTGCTGGGCCGGCGAACCTGGTTGTTCATCGGTGCGGCCGTGTTCGGCCTGGCCTCGCTGGTCGGTGGCGCGGCCATGAGCGCCGAGGTGCTGGTCGCCTCCAGA
>JBBAPK010000002.1:53410-109825 GCA_040400875.1 Burkholderiaceae bacterium
GAACCGGCCTGTGCTGGTCGTTTGCCAGCGTCGTGACGCAAGCGGTGGTGCCGGCCCAGAAGGCGGGCGGCGCATCGGGCGTCGTGTTGACCGCGCTGATCGGCTGCGGCGGGGTGGGCGTGGCCGCGGCGTCTTCGTTCATCGAGATGCGTTCGGCCGCCAATTCTCCCGATGCCCTGGTGCTGTCGATCGGCCAGGTGCTGATCGCCACCGGGGTGTTGTCGGTGCTGTTCGTGCCCATCGTCACCTGGCTGGGACGCATGAAGGCCAAGGGTCCGGCCTGCGAATAAAGTGCTCAAACCTCTTTGATTCGGGGTCTTTTCAGGCTAGGCTCCGGTACAAATTCACAAGGAATCCAATATGGCCAGACCCAAGTCACGCGCGGACGAAATCAGCGCTGCGGCTGAACCCTATTTGGGCACCAAGGAAGCCGCCGCCTTGCTGGGGGTGTCGGTCAGCACCATCCAGAAGATGGTCGAAGCCGGAACCCTGCGCGCCTGGAAGACCCAGGGCGGGCACCGGCGTGTGGCCGCGAGCGACGTGGCCGAAATGAAGCGCACCGGGCTGGCCAGTCCCGAACGCAGTTCGCATCGCGGGCCGCTGGCCGTGCTCATCGTTGAGGACAACCCGGTGCAGCTCAAGGCCTACAGCAAGGCGGTGGCCGACTGGGGCCCGCGCGTGACGGTCAGTTATGCCGGCGACGGTGCGGCCGCACTGCTGGCCATTGCGCAGCGCCGCCCCGAACTCGTCATCACCGACCTGGCCATGGAGCCCTTCGACGGCTTTCACCTGATCCGCACGGTGCGCGGCTCGATTGAGCTGCAAGACACCCGCGTCCTGGTGGTTACCGGACTGTCAGATGACGAAATCGCCGCAGGCGGCGGGCTCGATGACGTCACGCTTTGCTACCGCAAACCGCTGTCGTTCCAGCGATTGCACGGCTACATCGACGCGCTGGCGCATCGGCGCGGCCCGGTTGAAAACATAAAATAGTGCTCAAGGTGTTGTATTTGTTTAAAAGCAATAACTTACATGACTTAAGCAATTAATCGACAATGTGCGCATGCGCCGCGCACAAATCTGCATCGTTGACGACAACGCCGTCTGGCTGGCCAGGCTGGGTCGGCTGATCAAAGACGCCGATCTTGGCGATGTGGTGTCTTACCGCCACCCGCTCGATGCGCTGACCGGCCTGAGCACCAGGCATCCCGATGTGCTGCTGGTCGACTACTCGATGCCGGGCATGAACGGTATCGAGCTGCTCACGGCGCTGCATGCCACCGGGGTGTCGCCACGCACTCCCGTGGCGCTGGTGGCCGCCTCGTTGACCGACCCCATCAAGCTGCAGGCGTGGCAGGCCGGCGTGATGGAAGTGCTGCCCAAGTCGATCAGCGTCCAGGAGATGGCGCTGCGTTTGCGCAACCTCATCCGCATGGCCGCGCCACCCGCCGCAGCCGCCGAGCCGGCCGGCAGTGCGCGTGACATCGCTGCATCGTCGCTGGTTCGCGATGCGCTTCGCCAAGGTGTCGCCAGCCGCGCCGAAGTGCAGCGCTCCACGCTGCACATCCTCGAGCGGCTGTCTTCACTGCGCGATGAAAACACCGGCAAGCACACCGAGCGCATGGCGCGCTACGCCAGAGCGATCGCGGCCAAGATGGGCTGGACCACGGCTCAGTGCAAGTTGATGCGCGATGCAGCGCCGCTGCACGATCTGGGCAAGATCGGCGTTCCGGATGCCGTGCTCGGCAAGCCCACAGCGCTCTCGCCTGAAGAGTGGGACGTGATGCGCCGCCACACCACCATCGGCTACGAGCTGCTGCGCGATCAGGCCTCGCCGGTCTTGCAGCTGGGCGCCGAGATCGCGTTGTCGCACCACGAGCGCTGGGACGGCACGGGCTATCCGCTGGGGCTGCGCGGCGCCGACATCCCGATGTCAGGCCGCATCGTGGCGCTGGCCGATGTGTTTGATGCGCTCACCACCGTGCGGCCCTACAAGCCGGCGTGGCTGGTGGAGCGGGCCGTCGATCAGATCGTCGCCGACTCGGGCACGCACTTCGACCCCGATGTGGTCAGCGCGTTCACCTCCAGCATGGACCGTCTGCTGTCCATCAAGGCGCACTACGACGGCAACGAGGCCTACGCGCCGCTGCTGCCGCTGCCCAACTGAATTGATCCCTCACCAACCTGAACTGATCGAGGCCTTCCCATGTTGCAAAGCGCCCAGTCAACTCACACCATGGTGGCCGCCGCCATTTGCGGAGAGGTCTTCCACACTTTGCCAGTGCTCGACGTGCAGACCCGAATCGCCGAATTCGGCGGCGACCTCAAGGGCTACGACGAGGTCGCCGAGATGGTCTTGCTTGAGGCCGACGCCATGCGGCGCTGGCTGTGCGAAGCACCCGTGGCAGGCCGCCTGGTTCTGGTTGAAGCCCTGCATGAAGTGGCCAACAACTGCGCCATGGTCGGTGCGCAGCGCTGCGCGCTGTTGACGCGCGCTGTCGAGATCAAGCTTCGCAAGGCGCTGCGGCTTGACGTCCTGAGCGCCATCCGGGCCATCGAAACCGAGCTGACCCTGATGCTGCAGGAACTGTCCCGCCGCCAGGCCACTTCATCCCCAGCTGTTCACCAGGTCATCACACCATGAGTTCGATCTGCATCGTCGATGACAACCGCCCCACGCTGGCCCGCTTGAAGCG
This sequence comes from Burkholderiaceae bacterium, assembly GCA_040400875.1. Taxonomy (GTDB): domain Bacteria; phylum Pseudomonadota; class Gammaproteobacteria; order Burkholderiales; family Burkholderiaceae_C; genus PBB1. Next base: position 56,107 of record JBBAPK010000002.1, read on the forward strand.
TGCATTCGGCGCCGCTGGCTTCGACAACGTGATGACCGAGTCCGATCCGCTGATCGCCGTGTCGCGCATTCGCGAGCACTGCCCCGACGTGCTCATCGTCGACTACAACATGCCGCAGCTCAACGGCCTGGCGATGGTCGAACTGCTCAGGCACGAAGGCATCGTTCCTAACCTGCCGGCGGTGTTGCTGTCGGGGCTGGACTTGACCGAGCTGCGGCTGGCCGCGTTCAAGGCCGGGGCGGTCGACGTGATCGACAAGCGGGTGGCCGAGCAAGAGCTCATCCACCGCGTCAGCAATTTCGCGGCAGCCGGCCACGGCAACCCCGCTGTGCTGTCTCAGCTGCGCGAGGTGCGCGCCCAGACGCCCGAGGCTGGCGCGACGCTGCTGCGCATGCTCGAGCGCCTGAGCGCCTGGCACGATGAGCCTTCGGGCCAGCATGTGCACCGCGTGGCCGCCTTTGCTGCGGCCATCGGTGCGGCCGCCGGACTCGGCCCGAGCGAGGTCGACATGCTGCGCGCCGCAGTGCCGCTGCACGACATCGGCAAGATCGGCGTGGCCGATGTCGCGCGCAGAAGCGGCCGCGAAGCCGGCCCCACGCTCGATGACCTGCGCGCGCACACCACGATCGGGCATCACGTTCTCAAGGGCCACGGATCGCCCGCGCTGGATGTGGCCGCCCAGGTCGCGCTCACCCACCATGAATGCTGGGACGGCTCGGGCTTCCCGCAGGGGCTGCGCGGTGCGGCCATTCCGGTGTTCGGGCGCATCGCGTCCGTGGCCGATGCGTTCGAGTTGATCACCGCCATTCCCAACCGGCCCTTGCATTGGCTGGTGAATCGGGCACGCCGCGTGATCGCTGCCGAGTCCGGCGTGTCGTTCGATCCGGACATCGTTCGTGCCTTCGAAGCCAGCGCCGAGGCGATGGTCGACATCAAGCTGCGCATCGATGGTGCCGCGCTGGCACTGGAGCGCTCGGCGCAGCCCGCACTCGCGAGCTAGACCGCGCTGGCGGTCTGGCCGTTGCTGAGCCAGGTATGGGCCTCGATGACGTCGGCCAGAGTGCGCAGCAGCTTGACACGCTCGAGCGGCTTGCCAAGGTGCGCGTCCATGCCGGCTTCCAGGCACAGCCGCAGGTCTTCGGGTCTGGCCATGGCCGTCACGCCGATGACGGGCACCGCCGCGAGTCGCTCCAGCCGCTCATCGCCTGATTGACCCAGCAAGCGGATGGCGCGGGTGGCGGTCATGCCGTTCATCACTGGCATCGACACGTCCATCAAGATCGCATCGAACAGCTCGGCCGACGCCGCGCGCAGGCCTTCGGCACCGTCGAAGGCCTGATGGACGTGGGCACCGGCTGCTTTCAGCCACAGGGCCAGCAGCTTGTGGTTGATGCGGTTGTCGTCGACCACCAGGATGCGCCGACCCGCCAGCGCCGGCGTTGTTTCGTCCAGTGGAGCCGGCACCGTGTCTGCGAACAGTTCGCTGTTGTCTGAGCGCTGCAGCACGACCGCGACGGTGAACACCGAGCCCTTGCCCAGCCGGCTCGTCACACGGATGCTGCCGCCCATGGCCTCGCACAGCTCGCGGCACAAGGTCAGCCCCAGGCCGGTACCGCCGAAGTCGCGGTTGATCGAATCGTCACCCTGGCGAAAGGGCTCAAAGATGCTGGTCAATGCACTGTGGGCGATGCCGCGTCCGCTGTCGGCCACCGCAATGATCATCTCCAGATTGCCGGCGGTGGATTTCACCGACCTGCACTCGACGTACAGACGCACCCAGCCCTGTGCGGTGAACTTGATGGCGTTGTGGATCAGGTTGTTCAACACCTGCTGCAATCGCTGCGTATCGCCGATCACCATGCATGGCACATCGCGCATGAACAGTTCGAGCATGAGCCCCTTGGCCTGAGCCGCACCCTGGGCGGCCCGCACGACCTTGTCCACGAACGACGTCAGGTCAAACGGCTGCAGCGCCAGCGAGAACTTCGCGTCCTTCAGATAAGTCAGGTCGAGGATGTCGTCGGTCAGCTCACGCAGCTGCTTGGTGCTGGTTTCCAAGTCAGCGATCAGTTCTGACTGCTGTTCGGTGAGACCGCTGCGCGCAATCAGGTCGACCATGCCCACGATGCCGTTGAGTGGTGTGCGGATCTCGTGGCTGACCGCAGCCACAAAGCGCAACTTCATGTCGGAGTCTTGTCGGGCGCGCTGTATCTCGGCATTCAGTTGCGCTTGCGCGCTGGTCATGCCCAGCATCGCCGCGCGCAGTTTTTCATTGCTGTGCACATAGCCGCTCACGTCGGTGTAGGTGTGCACGGTGTAGCCCGAGTGCATGCGCCGGGAGTTCATCTCGACATGTCGACCGTCGGGAGTGTTCAGGGTGCGGGTGGTCGATCCGTCGGGTTGATCGCGCTGCGCCACGAAGCCCGATGACGGTGCGCCGTTGTTTTGATCGCCGTGCTCGGCTGGTGATTCAAGCGCGTCGCCGAGCAGGGCCTGCGGATCCAGCGTGTCGTGCGGCAGATCAAGGATGCGCCGGGTCTGCGGGTTGCACAGCACGACACGGCCCTGGGCATCGACCATGACCAGACCTTGCGACATGGAGCCCACGGCATCTTCGAGCTGGGTCTTGACGGTCATGAGCCGCGCGTCGGCAGCCTGCACGGCCACCAGCGCGTCTTCGGCCCTGCGGCGCTCGAACACGGCTTGCTCCAGGCTGGCACCCAAAGATGCGGTCAGGGTCTCCAGCCCCTGTGTCACCCTGAGTGCTTCAACCTTGAACCTGGCGCTGGAGCGGCACAAAATCTGCAAAAACGTGACGGCGATGATTCCGGCCGTCATGGAGCGGAACAAATACGGGTAGTTGATCTCGCCCGCGGATGCGAACCACACCAAGGGCGGCGTCAATGCCAGGGTCAGCAAAGACAGCACCAGAGCCGCCCGAGGAACGGCCACCGCATGCAGCGCGATGATGACCGCGCTCATGAAGATGGTGGGCAGCAGGCCATTGACGCTGACGGCAAAGCCATAGATCAATGCGATGACCGCTGCCAATAAGGCTGTGGTGACCGTGTTGGGCCCGGGATAGATCCAGGCATGCGCGCCGACCAGCAGCAAGACGCCGCCGGCTATGAGCATCGTTTCTGGATGCTTGGTTCCCCCCAGGAACACACCGCCGAACACAGTGAGGATCAGCCAGCCCAAAAGGCACAGCGCGGCGACCGGGATCGTCACCGCCACGCGGATGCGCGCGCTTTGCAGATCCGAATCGGCGAGAAAGCTGCGCATGCTTTTCAGCAGCGACTTCGCCTTGTCGGCAGCCAGTTCGGGGTCGAGCTGCTCGGTCACAGGCCTGGGTGTGGGCTCGCCCTTCGCTGGCGGCTGGCTCATGGCACAGCCGGCCCCGACCTCAGGGTCTGCGCCACCGCTTCGAGTTCGCGCAGCAAGGATGCTGCCGCCGCGCTCAGGTCGACTGGCTCGCCGGCACGCAGGGCACGCTCGATGTCACGCGCCAGACGCATGCCTCGGGTCGCGCCCATCACGCCCAGCGTGGTGCCCAGCTCGTGGCTCACGCGGGTCAAAGGCTCACGCCCGCGTTCCAGCGCGCGGGCGATGGCCTCGCGGATGGTCGGAACCTCGTCAAGGAACACGCCGACGAGGTCGAGGTAGCCTGCCTCGTCGATCTGCAGGTCTTCGATGACTTGCTGCACGTCGATGACCAAGACGGCGGCTTCGGCGGCGGTGGCGTTGTGTTCACTCATGCGGCGTCAAGCGGGCAGGGTTGCTCGGGTGGTCGATCATGCATCCTGGGCAACGCCACACATGGCTCGCACCATGCGCTCGAACAGCACATCGCGCTTGATCGGCTTGGTGACGTAGCCGCTCATGCCGGCCGCGATGCACGCTTCGCGGTCACCCGCCATCGCGTGGGCCGACACGCCGAGCACGGGCACTTTGGCAAAACGCAGCGAGCCGGGCCCTTTTGCTGCGGCCAGCGAGCGTATGGCGCGGGTGGCGTCCAGGCCATTCATCACCGGCATCGAGATGTCCATCAAGATGATGTCAAAGGGCTGGGCGATCACAGCGGCCACAGCGGCCTGGCCATCGAAGGCCTGCGTGACTGACGCGCCGACCGAATTCAGCCAGCCTTGCAGCAGCGCCTGGTTGACCCGGTTGTCGTCGACCGTGAGCACGCGGGCGTCTTGCAGCATGGCCAGTTGCGAGTGCTCTGAGGGCTGCGTGTCGAAAAGCGGTGACATGCCGTGAGCCACCTCGCAGCGCACCATGAAGGTGAAGATGGTGCCGCCGCCCGGTCGCGCCGCCACGTGAATGCGCCCGCCCATGCCGTGACACAGCTCGCGGCACAGCGACAGGCCCAGCCCGCTGCCGCCGAAGTTGCGGCTGGTCGACTCATCGGCCTGCGCGAAGGGCTCAAAAATTTGAGTCATGCGATCTGGCGGGACGCCTCTGCCCGAGTCTTCCACCGTGACCCACAGCTCGCACAAGTCTTGGTCGGGGTCGGGGTGCACGGTGCGTATCTCTACCGAAATGAAACCCTCTTCGGTGAACTTCAGCGCGTTGTTGATGAGGTTGTTGAGCACCTGGCTGATGCGAAACACATCGCCCAGCAGCGTGCGCTGTGGGGTGTCCCATTGAATGTTGAGCGTCAATCCACTGGCCTGCGCTGTCGCGAGGAAGACCGAAACCGCGCGGCCGAGCTGCTCGCGCACGTCGAAAGGCGCCCGCTCGAACTGCAGCTTGCCGGCTTCGATCTTGGACAGATCGAGCACATCGTCGAGCAAGGAGCGCAACTGCCGCCCTGACAGGCGCGCGGTCTCGAGCAATTCGTGCTGTTCGTCGTCAAGCTCGGAGCGCGACAGCAGATCAAGCATGCCGAACAGCCCGTTGAGCGGCGTGCGAATCTCGTGGCTGACGGTGGCCAGAAAGCGGCTCTTGGCTCGGTTGGCCTGCTCGACCTTGGCCATTGCATCTGCGACCGTCTTTTGAGCCGCGAGCTCGGCGCTCAGGTCGAGTCCCTGAATCACCAGCCAATGCGCGTCACCGACGACGGCTATGCGGCAGTTCAGCCGCATCGGGATGCGCGCTGACTGCAGCGAATTCACTTCGGCATGGATGACTCGGCGGCTGGGTCGCTGTGCAATGGCGGTCGACACTGCAGCCTGGCTGGCTGCCAGATCGGGCGCCACGAGCTCCGTCAAGGGCTGGGGCAACAACTCGCCCACCAGCGACTGCCCCGCAGGCGACCACAACAAGTCGGCTTGGCGGTTGCTGACCAGCACGACGCCTTCCATGTCACAGGCGATCACGGCCTCGGCGGCCTCGTCCAGAACCACTTGCATCACCCTGAGCAAGCGCATCCTCTGGGCCAATCTGTCTTGCGCGATGGCCACCAGATGCCGCGATGTGCGGTGAGCGAGGATCAATTCGGTGCAGGCCCACCACGGCAATTTGCGCGCCAAGCCTGCTGCTGGGTCTTCGCTCAGATCGCGCAGTCGGGCGACGTTGAGCCGCCACAAGGCGAAGAACATGGCCAGGCAAAGCAGCACGGGCAAGCCAATCAAGGCTTCATTTGAAAGGTGGCGGTTGTGGCGCCCGCTCGCCATGAAATCTGCGGCCGAGGCTTCGATGAAGACCGCCTCCGGGCTCGCGTCGATGGGCATCCAGTGGACCACTTGCTGCGACTGCAAGTCGACCTTATGCCCCGAGCTGCTGAGCTCCTGTGCCGAAGGCGCCAGCGATGCGCCGGGCGACAACTCGCCCAGGCTGAAGATCTGCACGCCGTCGGCCTTGCGAAAAATCCGCACGGCCTGGATGGCCGGCGGCAGCTTGAACTGCTTCAGGCGCTCGATGAAATCAGCCTGATCAGTCGATTGGCCCCGCAAGGCGACGACCGCGTCCTGACAGTCGTCGGCCGCGATCAAGGCCCGCGATGCAGCCGCGTCCATGTCGATCGACTTCAGGTACGAGTAGCTGACCGCAAAAAAGATGCTGATGCAAATCGTCATCATCAGCAAGCACGTCTGCAGTAGCGTCAGGCCCAAAAACCGGCGCTCCTTCGGGCCCAATCGCCAGTCCGCAGGCTGTGGTTCGGGCGCGTTGGTGCTGATCAGGTCGACCATCGAAACGCTCAATGCGCAAACGAAGGAAGGGCGGCAAACACCTCGTCGCCGTCGAAGTGGCGCTTGATGCGCAGCAGGCTGTCGAACGCTGAATCGAAGGCTTCAACCACGGCCGGGTCGAACCGCGAGCCGCTGTCTCCATTGATGACGCGACGGGCGCGCTCGGCCAGCCAGCCGGGCTCGTAGGGCCGCACGGTGGTGAGCGCGTCGAACGCATCGGCCACCGCCACGATGCGCCCGGACAGCGCGATGTGCTCGCCCGACAGGCCCAGCGGGTAGCCGCTGCCGTCCCAGCACTCGTGGTGGGACAACGCGATCTCGGCGGCCAGTTGCATCGCCGGCGAGGGCGATTCGCGCAGCAGCTCGTAGCCGGTGGTGGTGTGCTGCTGCATGGCTACAAGAGCCGCCGCGTCGAGCTGCTCGCCATGGCCCTTGTGCAGCACGTCGTCGCAGCAGCCGATGTTGCCGATGTCGTGCAGCGGCGCGGCTTCCATGAGCTGGTCTTGCTGCGCGATGCTCAGCCCGTAGGCGTGCGCTATGGCCGCGGCATAAAACGCCATGCGCGTGGTGTGCTTGCCGGTGTGGTCATCGCGAAAGGCGGCCACCTTTTCGAGCATGCGAAGCATGGGCAGGTCATCGCGCTGCACGCCGTTTTTGGGGCTGGATTTGGGGCTGGGCGCGTGGCTGCTTCGCGGCACGACCAGCGGCGAGAAATCGGCCTGAAAACGCCCATGAAGCGGCACGGTCGACAAGCGCGCGAGGTTGCGAACCTTGAGCGTGAATTCCTGCGGGTTGACCGGTTTGGCCAGCACCTCGATGGCGCCGGCGCGGTAGGCGCAAAGCCGCATCGATTCCAGATCCTCGGCTCCCGAGACCATGGCCACTGGCGTGTGCAGCGTGGTGCCGGCTTGCTGAAGCTGCCCCAGCAGCTCAATGCCATCGAGACCGGGCATGAGGTAGTCGACCAGCAGCACGCTCGGCGGCTCGAGCTTGAAGGCCGCCAGCGACGCGCGCGAATCGGTGTGCGTTCTCACATCGGCGAACCCGGCGCGCTCGAGCAGGATGCGCATGTGCAGCAAGGCGGTGGGGTTGTCGTCAACGATTCCGATGTAGGGCACGAATTGCTTTCAGAAACGCCTGACAGAAGTGAGGCAAGCCCGACTGTGCGCCACCGTTTGCCGCGCGGCAAGAGCCGATGGGCAGGCCGTATTCAATTGCGTGATAAGTGTACGAAACAAAAATTAAATGAGTTAAGTGCTAGTACGTTATTAATACTCAGTGTGAATGTTGTAATGGTTGTTCGTTGTGTGCTTGAGCGCGACGGCTCGAGACCCAGCGCCACAGCCGCCAGCCCAGCAGTGCGCCGATGACAACCGCGTACACGCTCCACTCGGCGAAGTTTTGCTTGGCCGCGCGTATCCAGAAAAAATGCAGCAACGCGAGCAGTGCAGCGGCGTAGACGGCGCGGTGCAGCCGCTGCCAGCGCGCAGCGCCCAGCGCCTTGATCGCGCGGTTGAACGAGGTGGCCGCCAGCGGCAGCATCACCAGCAGCGTCGCGGTGCCCACCAGGATGAACGGGCGCTTGGCAATGTCGCGCGCAATGGCCTCGACATCAAAGCCCTGATCAAGCCAGCTGTAGCCGAGGAAATGCAGCACGCCGTAGAAGAAGGTGAACAGCCCCAGCATGCGGCGAAAGCGCGCCAGACCAGTCGCGTTGAACGCTTGCCGCAGCGGCGTGATGGCCAAGGTGATGCACAACAAGCGCAGCGTCCAGTCACCGGTGGCGCGGATCAGCGCTTCAGCCGGATTGGCGCCCAGCGTGTCGGCCCAGGCGCCGTAGAACAACCAACCGGCGGGCAGCAGGCACAGCACGAACAGCAGCGGCTTGGCTCCCGAATGCCGCAGCATATTCGCGCCGATCAAAAGAACTTTTTCAGGTCCATGCCGGCGTAGAGCTGGCCGACTTGCGGCTCGTAGCCGTTGAACATCAGGGTGGGGCGCTTCTTCTTGAACAGCCCGTCTTCGCCGATGCGCCGCTCGGTGGCCTGGCTCCAGCGCGGGTGGTCGACCGTGGGATTGACGTTGGAATAAAAACCGTATTCGCTGCTGGCGGCCTTGTTCCAACTGGTGCGCGGCTCGGCTGCGACGAAGCGGATGGCGACGATGGACTTGGGGCTTTTGAAGCCGTATTTCCAGGGCACCACCATGCGCACCGGCGCGCCGCTCTGGTTGGGCAGCACCTCGCCATACAAGCCGAAGGTGAGCAAGGCCAGCGGGTGCATCGCCTCATCAAGGCGCAGGCCTTCGACGTAGGGCCAGTCGAGCACGCGCGAGCCCACGCCGGGCATGGTCTTGCGGTCGGCCAGGGTCACGAACTCGACGTACTTGGCGTTGCCGGTGGGCTCGACGCGCTTGATCAGCTCTGACAGCGGGTAGCCCACCCACGGGATCACCATCGACCAGCCTTCGACGCAGCGCAGGCGGTAGATGCGCTCTTCCATCGCGCTGAGCTTGAGCAGCGCGTCGATGTCGAAGGTGGCGGGCTTTTTGACCTCGCCCTCGACGCGCACCGTCCACGGCCGGGTTTTCAGCGTGCCAGCGTTTTCGGCGGGGTCGGACTTGTCGGTGCCGAATTCGTAGAAGTTGTTGTACGTGGTCACGTCGCTGTAGGCCGTGAGCTTTTCCATCGTCACCGCGCCGGCGGCGGCGCTGCGCGCGCTGGGCAGGGCCGCGAGCTTGCCGGGCTGGGCGACCTGGCCCAAGGCATCGCGTGAAGCCCACGCCGCCAGCCCCAGCCCTGCGGCACCCGCAGCCATGGCCTTGATCAGACTTCTGCGCTGTTCGTATACCGCGCGAGGCGTGATGTCGCTGGCCGTGCCGTGGCTCAGGCCGTGGTCTTTGTGGAAGTGCATGGGGCCCTTTGCGAGTGCTCAGATCACATCGTGTGAGCCGTGTGGCGCGAACAAGTTCAAGGCGTTGCGCGATGCGCGATCGCGAAAGCTCTTGCGAGCAAACAACTTGGCCTGGGCTTCGGCGGGCAGGTCAGTGGCGTTGATGACGTTCTTGCTGAGCAGCGCGTCGATCACGTCCTCGATCACCCGCACGAAATCCGCATCGAGGCTTGAGAAGTCTTCGCTGCCAGGCGCCACCCGCCCCACAAAGGCCTGCACCTCGGCATGGTCGTCATCGAGGAACTCCTGAGCGTGTTCTTCAGCATGCCGATGCAGGCTTTCGATGCTGGCGTCAGCGTTGCGATGGATGTAGGGCATGGTGATGGCCGAGGTGATCTGCTTGCACTTTAAGCCCGCTTGCATGACCCCGACATGAGAGGGCGCCTGAAATGAAAAAAGCCGGTCAAAGACCGGCTTTCAATGGATGGCCTGAGTTCAGTACAGGCCGGCCGTGTAGTCCGCCAGAGCCTTGATCTCGCGATCGTTGAGCTTGGCAGCCACACCGGTCATCGCCGCGTTGGTGTTGCGATAACCGCTGCGAAATGCTGTGAGTTGCGTTTCGGTGTATTCGGCGTGCTGACCACCGAGTCGGGGGTATTGCGCGGGAATGCCAGCGCCGTTGGGGCTGTGGCAGCCGGCGCATGCGGGCACACCGCGATCGGCAATACCACCGCGGTAGATCTTTTCGCCAAGCGCCACGGTGTCGGCGTTCTTGGCAAAGCCTTGCTTGGCTTGCAGCGTGCTGTAGAAAGCAGCGATGTTCTTCATGTCGCTCTCGCTCAGAGTGGCAGCGATGCCGTACATGATCGGGTTGACGCGCTTGCCAGCCTTGAACTCGGTCAGCTGCTTGACCAGGTATTCAGGGTGCTGGCCTTGCAGAATAGGTTGCGCCGGACTGCCGCGCGAGCCGTCTTGGCTGTGGCAGCCGGCGCAGATCGCGGCGCTGGCCTGGCCCTTGACGGGATCGGGCTTCTCGACAGCGGGCGCCTCATTGGCCGAAGCACTGGCAGCGAAAAGGGCGAGGAAGCAGCAAGACAGCAGGGCAGACACGAACTTCATGGTCAGATGGCAGGCTGGTTTTGGGATGGAGCCGATTCTACAATCGCAGTTTTTGACGGCCAACATGACCGAGACATCTCCCCACAGTCCGTCGGTCACGACCCTTGCCGCGCCAGACAAAGTGGCTCTGGCCTGGACGCACACGGCGCGTTTTCTGACCACCGCGAGCAAGCTGCCCGAACTGCCGCAGACCGAGCTGCCCGAGATCGCTTTCGTGGGCCGCTCCAACGCGGGCAAGTCGACGGCGATCAACACCCTGACGCAACAAAAGCGCCTCGCGTTTGCGTCCAAGATGCCGGGGCGCACGCAGCACATCAACCTGTTTGAGCTCGGCCCCAAGACCGACTCCGATGCCTTGTTCGCCGACTTGCCAGGCTATGGCTATGCCGCAGTGGCGCGTGGTGCCAAGCTTCGCTGGCAGCAGGTGATGGCTGAGTATCTCGATGTGCGCCGCAGCCTGACAGGGCTGGTGCTGATGATCGACTCGCGGCTGGGTTTCACCGATCTGGACCGGCAGTTGCTGGGCTTCGTGGCGCCGCGTGTGGGCAATGGTTCGGTCAGGCTGCTGGTGCTGCTGACCAAGTCAGACAAGCTCAACCGCAGCGAAGCGGCCATGGCGCTGGCCAAGGCGCAACAGGCGCTGGGCGAACTGACCACCGAAGAGGCTGATGTGAACGTGGCGCTTTTCTCGGCGCTGAAGAAAAGCGGCGTGGGCGATGCCGCGATGCTGCTGCACGGCTGGGTGCATCCCGCCTAGGCAAGTGCCGCAGCGCCCGGCGGCGTCAGGGTCGACCGGGGTCAAGGTAGAGCGCGGTCTGAACGTGCGCTCGCGGAGTCGACCGCCAGACGGCTCAGCGCCGTGGCTGGCCGAGTTGCTCGGCCACGCGGTCCATCGCTCGCTGCAGCAGTTGCGAATCTGCCAGTGGCTTGATCAGACCTTCGCGGCCCAGGCGTTCGAGCGCCACGCCGGTGATCGAATGAGGACAGCCAGCGGTTTCACCCGCAAACAAGAAAAACCGCGCCGATTCGCTGCGCCAAAGCAGTTGCACCTGCTGCCAGCGCCCACTGATCAACCATAGACAAGGCTGCGCGAGAACGATGTGCTCGGTGAGCGAGTCCGGCATGGTTTGCGGGCCTTCGTCGATCGACAGCAGCTCGGCGGGCACGGTGTCCATCGAGGCCACCTCGATCATCGCCTCGGCCGCCGTCTCTTCGGCCGGCTGCGTGTCGGCCCACACGGGCTTGTCAACCGTTGGCGTGTCGGACAGCAGCAAGTCATCGGCTCGATTCGAAAAGCCAAGCAGTTGTTGGTGCGCGTCCATCAGGTCATCGAGCAGGGCCTTTTGGCGGGCTTCAGGCAAGGCGATCAGCGCCATGCCTTCGCGCAGGCGCTTGAGCAGTGGCGGCAGCAGGCTGAACAGTTGCTGCCGTTGGCTCGGATCGACCCGCAGGCTGGCTGAAAGATCGTCAACGACCTTGAGCAAGGCCGAGCTTTGTTCGTTGTCAGCGCCAAAGCGCAGCAAGGATTCGGTGACCACGCGCGGCCATTCGCGCCTCATGAATTGAACCACCCTGGGCGCCGTCGTGATCGAGCTGAATGACTCGGCGAACTGATCCGACAGCTCGTCTTGCAGCGTTTCTCGCCGATCGGCGAGCACCAGCGATTCGATGAGCGCCAGCGATGCATCGCGCTGCGCCTGATGCTGTTGGGCGAGGTGTTCTTCGAGCTGCTCGAGACCTCGCGAGTAAAGCTCGGTCGAGGGCTGCGAGGTGGCGGCGATTTGGGCGGCCAGCGATTCGCTGAATTCGAGCAGTTGGGCCGTTCGGGGATCGTCAGAACGAGGCCACAGCCCGGCCGCCGCCGCGATGCGGTTCATCAGCTGCCACACCGGATGCTGGTCGCTTTCGAGCATGGTCGCGTCGCCGAGCGCCACGCGCAAGGCCGAGACCTGCAACCGTGCCAGCACGGCCCGTGTGGCCGCGCTCAGCTGGTCGTCGCTCAGAACCGCCTCGAACAGGCGAGACAGCAATTCGACGATCTGGCGGTCGATCCCATCGGCGGCATGGTCCGCCAGCGATGTGCTGTGTTCGTGCAGAGGCAAGGGCGGGTTGTGCCCGCCGCTGACGGCACCCGGGCCGGCCGCGGCATGAGAGCGCAGCAAGACTTCGATGCTTTGCAGGGCTTGTTCGAAGGCCGCGCTGAAGCGAGCGCCCTGTGCGCCAGCGCTCACGTTCGGGCCGTTCGTCGACGGCCCTGAGAGCGGTGCACCACCGCCCGATGCGCCGCCTGGCATTCTGGACAGCAGGTGGTCCAGACGCTGGGTGTCGGCCCGTTTGGCCTTGACGGCATCGGGCGCAGCGCTCGACGGAAAAACCGTGGTCTTGTAGGCGCTCGGCTCGATTCCCTGGCCCTCGAGTCGGGTGCACGCTGCTGCCCAGCTCAACTTGAGCTGGCCCGCCAGGCAGCCCGCCACGGTGCGCAGCAGCAGCCTGCGGTGCGTGAGCCTGGGTGTGATGGCGCAGGCGGCGTGCCACAGCGCCTGGGCGTAGACCGCTGGGCGCAACGGGTTCGAGTTGGCGATGACGTGCGTCTGGCCGGCCAGCGCCGAGGTGAAGGTCTGGAGTTCGCGCAGCTCCCATTCAGCGGCCTGATCGATCGCCTGCGTGGCCCGCGAGATTTCGATATCGGCTTCGACCTGGCTTTCATCGACCAGATCAAAGCCCGTGGTGTCACCCTGGCTGCCTGAGGCGGTGCTTTGAAGTCGTCCACCGAGCTCGTGGGTGACGATCTCGCGCAACTTGTCCGTGAACAGCTGGGTGAACTCAGGGGTGCTGCTCAGCAGCGACTCCATCACCTCGGATCGCACCAGGCGTTCTTCGCGAGCGCTGGTGGCTTCGGGCCGGGTGCCGTGCTGCAGTTGCGAGATGGCAGCCGCGGTGACCCGCTGGATGAGAAGCGGCGCGCGGGAAAGTTCTTCCTCGATGAAGCGCAGCATGGGCGGAGGGAGCGACATGTCGATCGGGGCCGGGTTTGCGTGCGGATCGTTGCAGCGGCGCGGTGAAATTGATTTGAGTCTAAGTGGTGTGCGCCAATGAAAACGGGGCCGCGTGAGCAGCCCCGTTTCACAGCAAGTGCGTGTTCGGACTCTAGGAGCCCGAACAGCGCGGACGATCACATGTCCATGCCGCCCATGCCACCCATGCCGCCCATGCCACCACCCATGCCACCGGCGCCGGACTCGTCCTTCGGAGCTTCGGCCACCATGCACTCGGTGGTCAGCATCAAAGACGCCACCGAGGCGGCGTTTTGCAGTGCCGTGCGGGTCACCTTGGTGGGGTCGAGGATGCCCATTTCGATCATGTCGCCATAGGTGCCGTTGGCTGCGTTGTAGCCGAACGTGCCCTTGCCGGCCAGCACTGCAGCCACGACCACGCTGGGCTCGTCGCCGGCGTTTTGCGTGATGATGCGGATTGGCTCTTCGATGGCGCGCAGGATCAGCTTGATGCCGGCTTCCTGGTCAGGGTTGTCGCCCTTGATGACGCCTGCGGTCTGCTTGGCGCGCAACAGCGCCACGCCACCACCGGCCACGATGCCTTCTTCAACGGCAGCACGCGTGGCGTGCAGCGCATCTTCGACGCGGGCTTTCTTTTCCTTCATCTCGACTTCGGTGGCAGCGCCGACCTTGATCAGTGCAACACCGCCAGCCAGCTTGGCCACGCGCTCTTGCAGCTTTTCGCGGTCGTAGTCGCTGGTGGCTTCTTCGATCTGAACGCGCACTTGCTTGACGCGCGCTTCGATGTCGGCTGCGGCACCTGAGCCGTCGATGATGGTGGTGTTTTCCTTGCCCACTTCGACGCGCTTGGCCTGGCCCAGATCGGCCAGCGTGACCTTCTCGAGCGTGAGGCCGACTTCTTCAGCGATGACCTTGCCACCGGTGAGGATGGCGATGTCTTCGAGCATGGCCTTGCGGCGGTCGCCGAAGCCAGGCGCCTTGACGGCCACAACCTTCAGGATGCCGCGAATGGTGTTGACCACCAGCGTGGCCAGGGCTTCGCCTTCGACTTCTTCGGCAATGATCAACAGCGGACGACCGGCCTTGGCCACGGCTTCGAGCGTGGGCAGCAGGTCACGGATGTTGCTGATCTTCTTGTCGAAGAGCAAAACGAACGGGTTTTCCAGAATCGCGGACTGCTTTTCCGGGTTGTTGATGAAGTACGGGCTGAGGTAGCCGCGATCGAACTGCATGCCTTCGACGACTTCGAGTTCGCTGTTGAGCGACTTGCCGTCTTCGACAGTGATCACGCCTTCCTTGCCGACCTTGTCCATCGCCTCAGCAATGATGCGGCCGACTTCTTCGTCGCTGTTGGCCGAAATGGTGCCGACCTGAGCGATTTCCTTGGAGGTGGTGGTGGGCTTGGACTGCTTCTTGAGCTGCTCGACCAGTACCGTGACGGCCTTGTCGATGCCGCGCTTGAGGTCCATCGGGTTCATGCCGGCGGCCACGTACTTCATGCCTTCGCGAACGATGGCCTGAGCCAGCACGGTGGCCGTGGTGGTGCCGTCACCGGCGATGTCGCTGGTCTTGGAAGCGACTTCCTTGACCATCTGCGCGCCCATGTTCTGGAGCTTGTCCTTGAGCTCGATTTCCTTGGCGACCGAGACACCGTCCTTGGTGACGGTCGGCGCGCCGAATGAGCGCTCGAGCACCACGTTGCGGCCCTTGGGGCCCAGGGTGACCTTGACCGCGTTGGCGAGGATGTTCACGCCTTCAACCATGCGGGCACGGGCTTCACCGCCAAAAATCACGTCTTTTGCTGCCATGTGTGTTTCTCCAAAATCAGTGTGGTTTATCGCTTTCCTTCAACGCTCAGTTGTCGGGAAAGAAAGCGTCGCGCAGTGGCTTTATTTCTCGACAACAGCGAAGAGGTCTTCTTCGCGCATGACGAGCAGTTCGTCGCCATCGACCTTGACGGTCTGGCCGCTGTACTTGCCAAACAGCACACGGTCACCGACCTTGACATTGAGGACGATGAACTCGCCCTTGTCGCTGCGCTTGCCTGGGCCGACGGCCAGCACTTCACCCTGATCGGGCTTTTCGGCGGCGTTGTCTGGAATGACGATGCCCGAGGCGGTCTTGGTTTCTTGCTCGAGGCGCTTGACGATCACGCGATCGTGCAAAGGACGAAGTTTCATAGCATCTCCTGGATAAATCGGACTGGACTGGGTGGCTTCAGGTGTTCGTCTGTGAGCGGCTTTGCGTCTGACAGGGCAATCGCACAAACCCACAAACGCCCGGAAGCAGCGTCGTTAGCACTCATCTCGATCGAGTGCTAGCAACAGAATTATAGGGGTCGACCTTTCGATTTCAAGGCCGTCTCATGCGACGGGCTTCGGATGGCGCTGCGCCAGCGGCCCGGCCGGGGGTTCGCGCTAGGGCGCCTCGCGCTGAAGCGCGGCGATCGCATCGGCGATGTCGCGGCTCAGCTTGGCGGCGGCCTGGCTGTGTGCTGCCGCGAGCGCCTGATAGCTGCCGTCGGCGGTACTTTCGCGCGCCACCGTGCGTCCGGAGAGCGTCTTTTTGTCTTTCATCCGCCGCACCGTCCACATGGCGTCGATGGCGGCGGCTTCGCCCAATGTCGAGTTGAAACTGCGCACATCGACAAACACGCGGTAGTCGACGTCCACGCCGAGGGCCGGCGGAAACCGCCCGACCCGCGGCGAGCCAAGAATCAACCCGAGGTCCTCGGCGATCACGCGGGAGAAGTTGTCTTGCAGCGGTGAGGCCCAGCGGTGAAAGTCGGCCGGTGTCAATTCGTTGCGGCCTGCGCTGAGGACGATCTCAGGCCTGTCGACCGTGGCTGGCACGGTGACTGGGCCCACGGCGACCACCAGCGCCGACGGCGTGGCAGCCGGCGCGGCTGTGGCCGTGAGTGTGTAGAACCGCGTCGCAGGCGACGTGGCGCAGGCGGTCAGGAACGCGGTGATGACGCAGACGATCCATGTCAGGGCGGTTGCACGCATCACTTGTCTCCGCTTTTCGGTGAGGGCTTGCCGCGGATCACCGATTCGGGGTGCCGCTCGAGGTAGTCAAACAGGATGCGCATGCTGGTCGAGGCGCGGGTGAATTCGCTCAGCGCGTCGCGCAACTCCTGCTGCGCGGGCGCATCGGGGCTGAGCACGTTGGCATCTGCGTTGTTCATGCCGCGCTCGATGCTGACCAGCGCGCGCTGCATCGCGTCGAGATTGGCGTTGAGCGCTGGCAAGAGCTCCTCGTCGACCCGACCGATGATTTTTCCGGTGCCCACCAGCACCCTGTGGAACTCCTTGAGATCCAGATTCAGCGTGCGCCCGAGGTCTTCAATCGGCAGCTTGTCGATCTTGGCCAGCACGCTGGTCAGCTTGTCCTCGATTTGGACGTGGCTGCTTTTCACCACCGGCAACTCAGGCAAGTCGCGGCTCCAGTCGGTGCTCGCTTGGTCGGCATTTGGAAAGTATTCGAAGGCCACGTAGGTCTGTCCCGTGAGCAAGTTGCCGCTTCTGAGTTGCGCGCGAAGACCGCGCTCTTCGATCAAGCGCCGCAGCAGGCCGCCGCGGCGTTTGTCGTCGCCGCTCGTTTGAGTCTTCTGGCTCGCATCGGTATAAGACAGCCGGCCCTCCGGGTAGAAGGTGACCGTCACTCGCGGACGCACGTTCTTGCCTGACTTGTCGAGCTCAAGGTCGATTTCGGTGACCTCGCCCGCCGGCAGGCCCAAGAAAGTGACCGGCGCACCGACCGACAGGCCGCGCAGCGTCTCGCTGAAGTGGAGCACGTAGTGACGTGAACCGGCGATCGGCGCCTTCATGGCGGCCGGCCGGTCGCCGTACAGCACGAATTGCGCACCAGACGGTGCAACCGTGTCGCCCGGCGAGATGTTGGGCACATCGAAAGCGATGCCACCGACCAGTGCCGCGACGATGGACTCGGTTCGAATGCCGATGCCGTTTGCGTCCGTCGTGATGTCAACGCCCCCAGCATTCCAGAACCGGGAGCTGGTGATAACGTGCTTGTCATAGGGCGCATTGACAAAGACCCGGATCTCCACAGAAGCGCCGTCGTCTGCGATGGCGAATGACACGACCTGGCCCACAGGCACGCGGCGAAAGAACACTGGCGAGCCTTCGGACAGCGAACCCAGGTCATGGGATTTGAGGATGAACTCACGCCCCAGCTGGCCTGATATGAGCGGTGCCTTTTCCAGCCCGTTGAATTCGTCTTGGGTTTGCTTCGAAGTCCCGGCTTCGAAGCCGATGTAGTTGCCCGACAGCAGGGTGTTCAGGCCCGAGATGCCGCTCAGGCTGATCGTGGGTCGTACCACCCAGAACTTCGCGTCTTCAACCAGCAGTGCGGCTGCGTGGCTGGTCATCTTGGCCGTGACGACCACCTGCGAATAGTCGTTTGACAGGTGAACGTCAGTGACCTGACCGAGGTTCACGTCCTTGTACTTGATGAATGTCTTGCCGACTTCGATGCCGTCGGCGGCCTTGAACACGATCGTGATGGTCGGGCCTTCGCTCCTGATGCGGTGCACCGCGATGCTGAGAGCCACCAGCGCGGCCAGGATGGGGATGATCCAGACCATGGATACGCGGTGGCGCTTGGGCGCCAGCACCATCGCTTGAGGCAGTTCAGTGTTTGGTTCTGGTTCAGACATGCAGCACCTGTTTGAAACGGCCCGCGTTCCAGATCAGTCGTGGATCAAAGGACCGCGCAGCGAACACTGTGAGTACCACCACAGACATGAACAGGGTAACTCCCGGGCCCGGTTCCACCGACATCAGCGGCTCTAGCTGCACGAGCGAGACGATGGACGCATCGACGAACACATCCAGCATCGACCAGCGCCCGACGAAGTCGACTGTTCGATACAGCCGGGTGCGGTCATGATTGTTCTTAACGGAGCCCAGCTGCACGGTGATCAGCAAATATGCCAGCACAACGATTTTTCCCAGCGGGACGATCACGCTCGCGACCAGAACGATCAAGGCAAGCGGCCAAGACCCCGATTGATACAAGTAGGCCACGCCGCTGATGATCGTGTCTGACTGCGATGCTCCGAGAGACGTCGAGATGAGCACCGGCAGCGAATTGGCCGGGATGTAAAGAATGGCTGCCGCGATCAACAAGGCCCAGGTGACCTGGATCGATGCGTACGAGGCCTCGGTCAGTTCTGCACCGCAGCGAGGGCAGTGGCCGCGCTGCGCGTTGGGTGCGGGGCGCGAAAGGAGCCCGCAGCTCGTGCATGAGACCAGCCCGCATGGGGTTGATTCCTCGCCCGTGATCGACAGCGTGCCGCTTCGTTTGGCAAGGCCGGGCTCCATCGGCACAGGGTGCGTGCCGTCTGCCCAGACGACTCGTTGCCAGATCACGTGGCTGTCAAATGAAGAGCCCAGCGCGGCCAGCAGCACCACGAGCACGCCCAAGGCGAGCAGTCCTGCCCCAGGCACCACCGTGGCAAATTGAGAAACCTTGATGAGCGCGACGAGCACGCCCAGCAGCATCACCTCGCTCATGGACCAAGGCTGCACCGACTCTGACATGCGCAGCAATCGACCGACCCACCGCGGGGCCGGCGGCCTTCTGGCCGCCAGCAGCATCAACAGCATGAAAGCGATGAACAGGCCAGGCGCCACGACCGCACAAAACGCGACGCTCACCGCTGCCAATTCGCTGCCATGCAGCCAGGTTTGCCTGGCCGCGCCGAGGATGGTCGTGGACGAGTCGAGCCCGGCCACCGACATTCCCATCAGCGGTGACAGGTTGGCGATCAGGAACACGACTGCCGCAGTGATGGCCAGCGCCAGCGGTCGGTCTATCGGATCCACCGGGTTTCTCGCGATGGTCATCTTGCATCGCGCACAAACCGCCTTGCCCCCTGGGGGAAGCAGCGGCACGCGCTGCTGCAACTCGCATTCGCGGCACGCCACGGTGTCCATCGCGACGCCGTTCATCACGGCGGGTTCTCGGGGTCTTCGAGATCGGGCTTTGACTCGACCCGGTAGCTTTCGCTGGCCCAATGGTTGAAGTCGTTGTTCTTGCAGCGTGCGCTGCAAAAGGGTCTGCTGGGGTTGCTATCGGCGTAAAGGCTGTTGCCGCCGCACTTCGGGCAACGCACTACGCGTTGGGGGACCTGCGAAGCGCTCACGAGCACAAGGTCAACTCGAAGCTGCTGTCGCCTGTGTGGGCACGCAGCCGGCCATCAGAGTCCTGGCTCATCAGGCGCACCGACACCATCAGCCGATGCCCGGTGATCTCGGGAACCAGCTCCTGTTCGGTGCTGATTCGAACTCGCATGAGTTGATAGGTTCGACCGGTCGGCAGGCTTTGCTGGAATTGACCACCGGGTGCGGACACGCGTTGCGCCACGCCCGAGTCACGCAGAAGGCCCAGCAGCACATTGAGCGCTTCTGCCAAAGGCAGCAGCAGGTCGATCCAGCGTGAAAGATCGGCACGGCGCCGCGACGGGTCGAATTGCTGCCAGGCGTAATAAGCCGGCAAATCGAACTCGCAGGTGCCACCGGGAATGCTGATGCGACTGCGGATGCTCATCAGCCATTCGTTGGACGTGAGCGCCTGACCCGTCTTGCCGGCGGAATTGTTCAACCCGTCATGTGCGTGGTCGATCTTGTTGATCACGCTGTCGAGCGCGTCTTCAGAGATGGAAGGATTGCCGCGGTAACCGTTGAGGCGGGATTTCTGCCGTTCCAGATCCTTGAGCAGATCGGATTTCAGATCGGCCCGCGAGGCCACTTCCATGATCTCGAAGATGGTGGCGATCGCGTAGTGATGGTCAACTGCGCCATCGCGTGGCGCCAACTGTCCCAGCCGGTCGAACAGGTGTTCGAGCCGAAGCATGGTTCGTATGCTTTCGTTGAACGGATGCTCGTAGAGAACCAAGTGGCACTGCCTTTGACCAGAGAAAAGACTCACGCTCAGGTGAGAAATCACCCCAGCCAAAAGATTGTTTCACACGGCAGGTTGAAGCAAAGGCTGCCACGCCTTCCACAAGGCCTCAACTCGGCGAGCCAGATCGGCCTGGCTGATGCCGTCATTGACGACTACGTCGTGAGCGATCGAGTTTCGCCTTTCACGGGTGGCCTGCGCGGCCATCACGGCTTTGACCGAGTCGGCAGTCCACCCTGATCGAGCCATGACGCGAGCGACTTGCGTTGATTCGCTGCAGTCGACCACCAGCACCCTGTGCACCGAGTCCCGCCAGTGACCTGACTCGACCAGCAACGGGATGTCGAAAACGATGACCGCAGTGTCGGTTGCGGCGGCGGCTTCGCGCTGCGCTTCGGCCGAAATCATCGGGTGCAAGATCGCTTCAAGCTTGCTGCGAGCTGTGCCATCGGCAAAGGCCAGTCGGCGCATCTGATCGCGGTCCAGGCCGCCATCGGGCCCGATGACGCCCTCGCCGAAAGCCTCGCGCAGTGCCGGCATCGCGGCGCCGCCGGCTTGGGTCAGACCGCGAGAAATCCCATCGGTGTCAACCACCTTGGCACCATGACCGGCCAGCAAACGCGCCACCGTGCTCTTGCCGCTGCCGATGCCGCCGGTCAGACCGATGCGCAATGGCGGCGGGGAGACGAGTTTCATGCTCAAGCGTGCCGAAAGTGCAACTCAGTGTGAGCGCGTTGGCATCAAGCCCAACCCAGCCAGCCCAGCACACGCACCGGACCCAGCAGCAAGACCGCCAGACCCGAGCCCGCCAGGAAGGGTCCGAAGGGCACATAGCGGCCTTCGCGCAGAGAGCTGTTGAGTTTCATGGCGATGCCGACCACCGCGCCGAAAATAGAGGCGCCCAGCACCACCGGCAGCACCATCGAAGCACCGAGCCATGCGCCCAGGGCTGCCAGCAATTTGAAGTCTCCGTAGCCCATGCCTTCCTTGCCCGTGGCGAGCTTGAAAAGCCAGTAAACACTCCACAGCGAAAGGTACCCAGCCACAGCACCCCACACAGCCGATGACAGCGAGGTCGTCAGCCCCAGCGCGGCTGCGACCAGACCACCCCAAAGCAGCGGCAGCGTCAACCCATCGGGCAGCAAGGTGGTGTCCCAGTCGATGCCGGCAAGCGCGACCAGCACCGCCGCGAAAGCGCACCAAAGCAAGGTCGTGGGTTGGGCGCCGAACCGCCAGGCCAGCGCCGCGAAGATCGCTGCCGTGAGCACTTCAAAGAAGGGGTAGCGCGCGGAAATCGGCGTCTTGCATGCCGAGCACTTGCCGCGCAGCCACAGGTAGCTCAACACCGGAATGTTTTCGTACCAGGCGATGGCGTGGCCACACGAGGGGCAGCGCGAGCGCGGGGCAGAAAGCGTCATTTCGGGCGGCAAGTCCACCTTCATGCCAAGCATGTCGGCACACTCAGCCTTCCAGCTTCTGTCGAGCATCTGCGGAAGGCGGTGGATCACCACATTCAGGAAGCTGCCTATGCACAGGCCGAGCAACGCCAGCGCCCAAGGCGTGAGCATCACCTCGACGAAAGAAAGGTCCATGCCGGGTGGGTCAGACGACTTGGCCAATCTTGAAGATCGGCAAATACATCGACACCACAATGCCGCCGATCACGGTGCCCAGGATGACGATGATGAAGGGCTCCATCAGGCTCGACAGGCCCTTGACGGCTTCGTCGACCTCGTCCTCGTAGAACTCGGCGGCCTTGCCCAGCATCTGGTCGAGAGATCCCGACTCTTCACCAATGGAGCACATCTGCAGGACCATGTTGGGAAAGACGCCGGTCGTCTGCATTGACGTGGTGAGAGACGAGCCGGTCGACACGTCTTTCTGGATGGCCACCGTGGCTTCTGCGAAGACTGCATTGCCTGAAGCGCCACCGACGGAATCGAGGGCTTCGACCAAGGGCACGCCCGCGGCGAACATGGTCGACAGCGTGCGTGTCCAGCGGGCGATGGCCGACTTGTTGACCAGATCGCCAAAGACGGGCACACGCAGCAACAAGCGGTCCATCGTCTTTTGCATTTTTTCCGAGCGCTTCCATGACTCAAGAAAAAAGTAGACGCCGCCGCCCAAGAAGCCAAAGATGGCCCACCAGTAACTGACGAAAAACTCCGACATCGCGATGACGATCAAGGTGGGCGCTGGCAAATCTGCACCGAACGATGTGAAGACATCCTTGAAGGCCGGGATCACGAAGATCATGATCACAGTCACCACCACAAACGCTGTGACCAGCACGGCGACCGGATAGATCAACGCAGACTTGATCTTGTTCTTGATGGCCATCGTTTTTTCTTGATAGACCGCCAGACGGTCCAGCAACGCTTCAAGAATGCCGCCTGCCTCGCCAGCTTCGACAAGGTTGCAATAAAGCGCATCGAAATAAAGCGGGTGCTTGCGAAACGCCGAGGAAAGGCTGGAGCCGGTTTCCACATCGGAGCGTACGTCGGTCAGCAGTTTGGTCAGCCTTGGATTGGGGCTGCCGCGAGCCACGATGTCGAAGGACTGAATTAATGGAACTCCGGCTCGCATCATGGTCGACAGCTGTCGCGTGAATACGGCGATGTCCTTTTGCTTGATGGCGCGCCCGCCGCTGGTACGGCGCTTCTTGATCTTGGTGATCAGGACGCCTTGACGACGCAGGCTGGCGCTGACCATGGCCTCTCCGCCAGCGCGCATCTCTCCACGCACGAGCTTGCCGTTCTTGTCTTTGCCTTCGTACTCAAAAACGACATCTCTGCCGCTTTTTGCGGCCGCTGCAGTCGCCATGGTGCCTCCGGGTAACGTCCCACCTGCCGTGTTATCGGCCGGGCGACGTTTTTATTCAGTTCGAATCAATTGTTCGTGATCGCGATCACTTCTTCGACAGAGGTGACGCCCGCACGAACTTTCACCAGCGCCGACTGGCGCAAATCGCGAACGCCCTCGCGCTGGGCCTGGACCGCGATGTCCACCGCGGTCCCTTGCGCGAGGATGATGCGCTGGATTTCCTCGGTCACTGGCATCACCTGATAGACGCCCACACGGCCGCGGTATCCGTTGCTGCACGCCGAGCAACCGACGGCCCGAAACGGCTTCCACGAGCCATTCAACTCGCTGGCCTCGAAACCGACCTTGAGCATGGCTTCGAGGGGGTAATCAGCGGGCACCTTGCAACTCTCGCAAAGCTTTCGCGCCAGGCGCTGAGCGGTGATCAGCAGCACGCTCGATGCAATGTTGAATGGCGCCACGCCCATGTTCAGCATGCGCGTTAGCGTGGTGGGCGCATCATTGGTGTGCAGTGTCGACATCACCATGTGACCCGTCTGGGCCGCCTTGATCGCGATGTCAGCCGTTTCAAGGTCGCGGATCTCGCCCACCATGATCACATCCGGGTCCTGCCGCAGGAAAGACTTCAGCGCCACCGCGAATGTCATTCCCGCGCGGTCGTTGACGTTGACCTGATTGATGCCGGGCAGGTTGATTTCTGCCGGGTCTTCCACGGTGGAGATGTTCACGCCTGGCTGATTCAGTATGTTCAGGCAGGTGTAAAGCGACACGGTTTTTCCTGAACCGGTGGGCCCGGTCACCAGCACCATGCCATACGGACGCTGAATGCACTGCATCAAGCGATCGCGCTCAATTTTTTCGTACCCCAGCGCTTCAATGCCCAGCTTGGCACTCGACGCATCAAGGATTCGGATCACGATCTTTTCGCCGAAAAGCGTCGGCAATGTGCTGACCCGGAAATCGATGGACTTGTTGCCGAATTTGAGTTTCATTCGGCCGTCTTGGGGAACGCGCTTTTCAGAGATGTCGAGCCGCGAAATCACCTTAATGCGCGAAGACAGCTTGTCCTTGATCGCAATGGGCGGCTGAGTGATCTCGCGCAGTTCGCCATCGATGCGAAAGCGAACGCGGTAGTGGTACTCGTAGGGCTCGAAGTGAAGATCGGACGCACGCGCATTGATGGCATCAATGAGCATTTTTTGAAGGAAGCGCACGACAGGCGCATCCTCGACCTCGGCGGTGGGTTCAGAAGCCTGCTGGTCGGTTGCCTCTTCGGTGACGTCGAATTCGAAATCGCCCGACGCCATCGACTCAAGCGTTTCTGTCGCGCTCGCACCGCTGCCCTCGAGCAACTTTGACAACTTGTCATGCTCGACGATGACCCACTCGGGCGTCAGTTGGGTCGCGAACTTGATGCGCTCGACTGCTTCTTGGTCGGTGGGGTCGGCGCCGCCAATGAAAAGCCGATTCCCACGCTTGCCCAAAACCACCACTTGGAACTGCGCCGAGAACTTTCCGTCGATGACGTGTCGGGGCAGCCGCTCCGGGTCGACAGCGTTGAGGTCCAGCAAAGGAAGCGCCAATGCGGTCGACAGGGTATGTGCCAAGTCGACTGGAGATACCGCGCCCGACTTGATCAGCTCGGCCACAAAGCCCGTTCGCTTGTCTGCGGCAGACTTCACCAGCCCTGCGGCAGATTGTTCGCTGAGCTTGCCGGCATGCACAAGCACACGTGCAACGCCAGACAGTGCTGACTGAGATGTCTCGGCGATCGTGTCGGCCGTTGGCTGCCCGTAATCAGCCACGGCGCGTGCGCGTGAAAGCGGGAAACCCGTCCCACGGTGCGGTGATCCCGATCCATACCAGGGTGCCGGTGCGCTGACCTTGCGCGAGCCCGCAAACACAGCTGACGGGAGGCCTGAGACCGAATTTTTTTAAGGGCTGGGCGGGCATCAAACTCGACCTTTATCGGCGGGTCGGGGTGAGCGGATTCGAACCCCCGGCCTCTACGTCCCGAACGTAGCGATCTACCAGACTAAGCTACACCGCAGCTTCAAATCGACGATCACGATTCAAGCTTGAACGGCTCAAGACGATCGATCAAGACAACGACGAGATAACTCTATCAGAGCGTCTTTGTATTCTGAGTTGTCGAGCATGGCCAGGCTGTTTTCTGCCAAACGGGTTTGCTCCCGCGCCGCGTCACGCGTGGCCTCAATGGAGCCCGTGCGCCGAACTGCCGCAATGACCTCTGGCAACTGGTCCACATCCCCGGTCTCAATGGCCTGGCGAATCAAAGCGCGCTCCTGCGGGTTGCCGCGCTCCATGGCCAGCAGCAAGGGCAGTGTCGGTTTGCCTTCTCGAAGATCGTCACCGACGTTCTTGCCCATCTCGCCGGCCGATCCTTCGTAATCGAGCAAATCATCGATGAGCTGAAAAGCCGTACCCAGGGAACGACCGTAGTCGGCACATGCTTCTTCCAGATCGGCGGGTGCGCCTGCCAATACGGCACCGAGGCGGGCACTTGCTTCAAAAAGCTTTGCCGTTTTGTAGCGAATCACCTTGAGGTAGTCGGCGACGGGCAAGTCGGCATCGTGCATGTTCATGAGTTGCAGCACTTCGCCTTCGGCAATGATGTTCGTTGCGTCTGACAGAACTTGAAGCACCTTCATCTGGTTGACCGAAACCATCATCTGGAAGGCCCGCGAATAGATGAAGTCGCCAACCAGAACGCTGGCCGCATTGCCGAAAACAGCGTTTGCTGTTTTTCGACCGCGTCGCAGCCCAGACTCGTCGACCACGTCGTCGTGCAAGAGGGTTGCCGTGTGGATGAACTCGACGCTCGCGGCAAGTTCAAAACGCTCTGCGCCTTTGAAACCAAGTGCGTTGGAAAAGAGCAAAACCAGCAATGGCCTGATGCGCTTGCCGCCCGCGGTCGTGATGTACCTCGCGATCTGGTCAACGAGGGCCACCTCAGAAGTCAGTCTTCGTCGAATGACCGCATCCACCTCTCGCATCTCTTCTCCCATGGCGTCAATGCCGGGGTTCCGGGGTGCTGGTCGAACTTCAAGTTCTGCGCGCACAAGATCCTTGTCAAAGCTCATTCAAAATTATAGGAACTTGGGCGGTTGACTTTTTAAGCGACTCGGCGGCGGATCGCACCCTTCTATAAATTGGCACCATGTGTTAACGTGCTCGGCTCTGCGCTCGATCAAGTTCCGAGATCGATGAGCGCCGAGAACCAAATTGGAAGGGTCAGACATGTACGCGGTCATAAAAACCGGGGGTAAGCAATACCGGGTCACCACAGGTGAAAAAATCAAGGTCGAGTTGATTGCGGCTGAGGTGGGTCAAGAGGTGACTCTGGATCAGGTCTTGGCTGTCGGTGAAGGTGCTGCGATGACGATCGGCACCCCGCTGGTTGCCGGCGCGACCGTTTCGGCGACGGTGTTGTCACAAGGCAGGCATGACAAGGTTCGCATCTTCAAGATGCGCCGTCGCAAGCACTACCAAAAGCGCCAAGGTCACCGGCAGTCGTACACAGAGCTCCAGATCGGCGTTGTGAACGCTTGATCAGAATATTGCACCCAAGGGAATAAAGAATGGCACAGAAAAAAGGCGGCGGCTCAACCCGCAATGGACGAGATTCCCAGCCCAAGATGCTTGGAGTCAAGGTGTATGGTGGCGAGGTGATCTCGTCTGGCGCGATCATCGTGCGACAGCGCGGAACCCAGTTTCACCCAGGCGTGAATGTGGGTGTCGGTCGGGACCATACGCTTTTTGCTCTTGCCGATGGTGAGGTGGTTTTTTCGGTCAAGGGCCCTCAAAATCGTCGTACGGTCAGTGTGAAAGCATCCTGATATTCAGGCTCTGATTTGACAGCAGGCCCCGGTTTTCCCGGGGCCTTTGTCTTTATGGATAAAAAGTTTCGATATATCCTTTTTACTCCTGCCCCGCTCGACTCATAAAAACAATTACTCTTCCCCCCACTTCTACATTTCATGAAATTCGTTGATGAAGCAACTATCGACATTGCCGCCGGGGATGGTGGCAATGGCTGCATGAGCTTTCGCCGCGAGAAGTTCATTCCATTTGGGGGCCCCAATGGAGGCGACGGTGGGCGAGGCGGGAGCGTTTTCGCGGTTGGTGACAGAAACCTCAATACGCTTATCGACTACAGATATGCTCGGCGCCATGAGGCGCGTCGAGGAGAAAATGGTCGGGGATCTGACCAGTTTGGCGCTGCTGCCGAGGACATCATCCTGCGCATGCCGATGGGTACTATCATTACGGACGTTGATTCAGATCGCGTGATAGCCGAGTTGCTCGTTCCGGATGAGAAAGTCCTGCTTGCAAAGGGTGGAGACGGCGGTTTTGGAAATCTTCATTTCAAAACCAGTACCAACCGAGCACCAAGGCAAAAAACTCCCGGTTGGCCGGGTGAGAAATTCAATATTCGTCTTGAGTTGCGGGTTTTGGCAGACGTGGGTTTACTCGGCATGCCGAACGCTGGGAAATCCACGCTGATTACAGCCATTTCGAACGCCAAACCCAAGATCGCAGACTATCCATTCACGACGCTTCACCCCAATCTTGGGGTGGTTCGGGTCGCGCCTGAACAAAGCTTCGTGGTGGCGGATATTCCGGGGTTGATCGAGGGGGCCTCTGAGGGCGCGGGGTTGGGACATCTATTCCTGAGGCACTTGCAGCGCACACACCTGCTGCTTCACTTGGTGGACTTTGCTCCATTCGACCCCGCCGTGGATCCCGTGGCGCAAGCGAAGGCGATCGTTCGCGAGTTGAAAAAATACGATGAGTCGCTCTACGACAAACCTCGCTGGGTGGTGCTCAACAAGCTTGACATGATTCCTGTCGAGGAGCGAGCTCAACGAGTTGCTGACTTCGTCAAACGCCTCAAGTGGAAGGGCCCCGTCTTCCAGATCTCGGCCCTTACCCGAGAAGGTTGCGAGTCCTTGACCCGTGCTGTGTACGACCATGTGGCTGGCGCCAAGAACGCACCTGAGCCAGAAACGGATCCGCGTTTCACAGACTCCATCAACCGTGTTGAAGACCCATGAACGAAGTGCTTGCAAACGCTCGCCGCATCGTCATCAAGGTGGGGTCCAGCCTTGTGACCAACGAGGGGCGGGGGCTCGATTCCGATGCGATCGGCAACTGGTGCCGACAACTGGCCGCCCTGGCCGCGCAAGGGCGTGAGTTGGTGATGGTGTCAAGCGGCGCCATCGCCGAGGGCATGACGCGGCTGGGTTGGTCTGTGCGTCCCAAGCAGTTGCATGAGTTGCAAGCTGCTGCTGCGGTGGGCCAGATGGGACTGGTGCACATGTATGAGTCGATGCTCAGGGTTTATGGCGTCAAAAGCGCGCAGGTGTTGCTGACGCACTCTGACCTTGCCGACCGTGAGCGTTATCTCAATGCCAGATCGACATTGACGACGTTACTGAAATTGAATGTCATCCCCATCATTAACGAAAATGACACGGTCGTTAATGATGAAATAAAGTTCGGCGATAACGATACCTTGGGTGCCTTGGTTGCCAATTTGATAGAGGCTGATGCGCTGGTCATCCTCACCGATCAACACGGCCTCTACTCGGAAGACCCGAGAAAAAATCCGCACGCTCAACTGATTGCGAATGCCTTGGCAGGAGACCCAGCCCTCGAGCGCATGGCCGGCGGTGCAGGAAGCACCATAGGCCGTGGTGGCATGATCACAAAGATACTGGCAGCCAAACGCGCCGCGCGCAGCGGAGCGAGTACCGTCATCGCCTGGGGACGAGAAAAAGATATTCTCTTGAGACTGTGTGCTGGCGAGCCGATCGGAACAGCCTTGGGGGTTCAGACCCCCAAAATGGCGGCTCGCAAGCAATGGATGATGGATCAACTGCAGTTGCGCGGTGCCTTGGTTCTCGATGCGGGCGCACGGAGCAAAATCTGCGGCGAGGGCAAGAGCTTGTTGCCTGTTGGCGTCATTGAAGTGAAGGGGGATTTCCACCGTGGGGACGTTATTTCTCTTTTGGGGGCCGACGGCGTTGAAGTGGCTCGTGGGCTGATCAATTATTCAAGCGGTGAAGCGAGATTGATAGCCAGAAAATCATCCAACGAGCTTGAAGCAACTTTGGGATTTTCCTGCGAGCCTGAGATGGTTCACAGAGATAACATGGTCATTCTCGAAGATCATTGATCCACGTGAATTTCAATCAGGCTCAAGGAGCAGGATCCTTCCCCATCACGTTTCTTGTTTGATGTGAATTGACGGATTTTTGAAATCCTGCTTCTGGTAAAAACCTAGACAGTTCGGTCAAAGCCATTTGATAAACGTTGCGCTTGAAGTCAATCACAACGTCCAGAGGTATCCAGTATTCATGCCATCTCCAGGCATCGAACTCGGGATGGTCGGTGGCCCGCAGGTTCATGTCGCTGTCGCGACCCGTCAGTTGCAATAAAAACCAGATCTGCTTTTGTCCACGGTAGTGGCCTCGAGATTCGCGCCGAATGAACCTGTCGGGCACCTCGTAGCGCAGCCATTCTCTGGTGCGAGCGATGATGCGCACGTGGTCAGGGAACAGCCCCACTTCCTCGTGCAGTTCCCGATACATCGCCTGCTCGGGCGTCTCGCCGTATTTGATCCCTCCTTGAGGGAACTGCCACGAGTCCCGTCGGAGCCGTTTGCCCCAAAAAACCTCGTTTTGATGGTTCAGCAACACGATCCCGACGTTGGGTCTGAACCCCTCCCGGTCGAGCATAATCTTCTCCAAAATCTATTGTTATTTTCATTATTGCACTGGGTATGGGCGGTGAAAACCCTTGCAGCCTGTCCTTCCCTGTGCCAGCACTTGCTTTCGGCTGGTGCGCTCACCCGGGGCCCATCCGGGCAGATCTCCACATGAAAGTTTCCCAGTTTTTCGTCTCCACCCTCAAAGAAGCGCCTGCGGAGGCCGAGGTGGTGAGTCACAAGTTGATGCTCAGGGCGGGCTTCATCAAGCGCTTGAGCGCAGGCATCTACTCCTACATGCCGATGGGCCTGAGAGTCATCCGCAAGGTTGAATCCATCGTCAGACAAGAGATGACCCGCGCGGGTGCCGTCGAGTTGCTCATGCCGCTCGTGCAGCCGGCCGAGTTGTGGCAAGAGACAGGGCGCTTCGACAAGATGGGGCCGGAGTTGCTGCGAGTCAAAGACCGCCATGACCGCGACTTCATCATTCAGCCCACCAGCGAGGAGGTGATCACGGACATCGCCCGCCAGGAGCTTCGCAGCTACCGCGCGCTGCCCAAGAACTTCTTTCACATCCAGACCAAGTTTCGCGACGAGCGTCGCCCGCGATTTGGCGTGATGCGCGGAAGAGAGTTCACGATGAAGGACGCGTATTCGTTCGATCGTGACGCTGCGTCGGCAGGCAAGAGCTACGACGCGATGTACGCGGCCTACGTTCGAATCTTTGAGCGTCTTGGGTTGACCTTTCGTGCCGTGGCTGCTGACACCGGCGCGATCGGTGGCGACAGGTCCCATGAGTTTCAGGTGATTGCCGAAACCGGCGAGGACGCAGTGGTCTACTGCCCGCAATCGAGCTACGCCGCCAACATCGAATTGGCTGAGGCGATTTGTCTGATTGATAAGCGTGCCGCTGCCGCCAAGCCTTTGGTCAAGGCGTCCACGCCGGCCAAGACCACCTGCGAGGAGGTGGCCGAATTTCTGGGCTTGCCGCTGTCTTCGATGGTCAAGTCGCTCGTTGTCGCGACCGATCCCCCGCCTGATGCTCCCGAGGGGACCCGCGCGAGTCTTTATCTGCTTCTGGTGCGAGGCGACCACTCACTCAACGAAGTCAAGGTCGGCAAACTGCCTGGGCTCAAGGCGGGCTATAGGTTTGCCACGGGGACCGAAATCTCTGACTGCTTTGGTTGCAAGCCTGGCTATCTGGGCCCCGTGGGGGTATCCGAGTCCGTGACGGTCATCGCTGACCGTACCGTGGCTGCGATGAGTGACTTTGTGTGTGGCGCCAACGAAGAAGATTTTCACCACGTGGGCGTCAACTGGGGCCGCGATGTGGCCGAACCGCTTGGGGTGGCTGACATCCGCAATGTGGTCGAGGGTGATCCGTCTCCTGACGGCTGCGGTCCGTTGGCGATCCAGCGTGGCATCGAGGTGGGCCATGTCTTCTACCTTGGCACCAAATACAGCGAGGCCATGAATGCCACGTATCTGGACGAAGGCGGCAAACCTCGTTTGATGGAAATGGGCTGCTACGGCATTGGAATCACACGCATCCTTGGTGCGGCGATCGAACAGTCGCACGACGATCGCGGGATGATCTGGCCCGCATCCATCGCGCCATTTGCAGTGGTCATTTGTCCCATCGGATACGACCGATCTGATGCCGTGCGTGCTGCCTGCGACCAGCTGCACGCCGATTTGACCGCTGCCGGAATCGATGTTTTGCTTGACGACCGGGGCGAACGTCCTGGGGCGATGTTTGCCGACTGGGAACTCATCGGCGTGCCACACCGTGTGGTCATCGGAGACCGAGGGTTGAAAGAGGCCACGGTCGAATATCAGGGCCGGCGCGATGCGCAAGCCCAGACCGTGCCGCTGCCCGGCATCTTGGACTGGCTTGGGGCAAAGCTCTCGGCATGACGCTCCATCGGCGAGCACTGTTGATCTCGGGCTTGGCCACGCTGGCCCCCGCATCAAATGTGCGCGCAGGCAACCAGGTCGAAGAGCCTCTGGCTGACGCGGTGCGTTCGGCATTGTCGGCGGCGGTGTCTGATGCCGCTCCGCCGAGGGTCGAGTTCGACACCGTCGAGGCGCGGCTGAGCTATTTGCGTTGGCTGGGTGCAGCCAGCGATCGGCTCAAGAACCGCAAGCCCGATGACGACGTCAGACGGGAGTTTCTTGAGGCCGTCTGGTACGAGAGCAAGCGCAAGGGGCTGGATCCGTCCTTGATCCTCGGTTTGATACAGGTTGAAAGTGGTTTTCGCAAGTACGCCATCAGCTCGGCTGGTGCTCGGGGATACATGCAGGTGATGCCGTTTTGGTCGCGGCTGATTGGCGACGGTGACATTGGCCGGCTGTTTCACATGCAGACCAACTTGCGATTTGGTTGCGTGATCCTGCGCCACTACCTCGACGTCGATCGTGGCGATCAGTTTCTGGCGCTTGGTCGCTACAACGGCAGCCGAGGCCGCGCTGAGTACCCGAACATGGTGTTCGCGGCCCGTCAGCAGTGGGACATCCGTCAGGGCTGATAAGACGGGCTCACAGCCGCCGTCCAAGCCTGCGCAGTGGCCGAGTCGACACCGAGATCAAGGCGAGCACGCGCTCAACGCTGTCGGTGACCATCTCGAACAGAGGCAACCACCATCGCCTGCGTGTGGCGAACGAGCCGCTCGCGATCGTGGCACCGATCTCGGCCGGGTTGTGCGCATGATCGGCAAGGCGCTCAAGCAAGCACGATCCAGACCGAGGTCGTGGTGTGCATTGAGCACCCGGCCGGGCTGGCCACTAAATGAGTTTCGAAGCCTGAAACCCGCAGCCGCTACAGCAGGCGCACCCCATAAACGGCACCGGATGCGCCTGAGATGCCGGCCACCGCTTTGGACCGCGGAGCCTTGGGCGGCTCGATGCTGTCGACGAATCAGGGCTTGAGCAAAGACTGAAGCTCGCCGGCCACGTGCATTTCGGCAATGATGTCGGAGCCGCCGACGAACTCACCATTCACATAAAGCTGCGGGATGGTGGGCCAGTTGGCATATTCCTTGATGCCCTGACGAACATCTTCGTCTTCGAGCACGTTGAAGGTTTTGACGTTGGTTGCTCCACAGGCCTTGAGGATCTGTATGGCGCGTCCCGAAAACCCGCACATCGGAAACTGCGAGGTTCCTTTCATGAACAAGACAACGGGGTTGCCTTTGACGATTTCATCGATTCGCTTGAGGGTGTCGCTCATGGGTGCTCCGAATGGCAGTCTTGGACAGCATCAGAGCCTACACGAAACGACGGCGTCATGACAGGTGCATCTGTCCACCCGTGCATCGCTCCAAGCCCGCGAGGTCGCACAGCGTTTGCACTTGGCCAAAGCCCGCTCCCGCCAGCCGCTGCCGCAGCGCGTTGGCTTGATCATGGCCGTGCTCGAGCAGCAACCAGCCATCCGGGTTCAAGTGCGCGCGAGCGCCATCGATGATCTCTTCTAGATCTGCCAGGCCGTCTCGGTGGGCGATCAGTGCACCTTGGGGTTCATGGCGCAGCGCTGCCAAGTGGCGATCCCCTTTGGCGATGTAGGGCGGGTTGCTCAGCGCCAGGTCGAAGCGTTTGCCAGGTACGGCGCTCCACCAGCCTCCCTGCACCAGATCGAGGGTCAGGTTGAGCGAGCGGGCATTGCCGTTGGCCGTTTCGAGCGCGGCCGCGCTGCAATCCACCGCCACCACCGTGGCTGCCTGGAAGCGGTGCTTGATGGCCAGCGCGATGGCGCCGCTGCCGGTACCCAGATCGATGACGCGTGGATTTGAAATTGCAGCCAGCCGGCCTTGCAGCAAGCGCAGTCCCCAGTCGACCAGCAGTTCGGTCTCTGGGCGCGGAACCAGCACGGATGGGCCGACTTGCAGCATCAGCCCGTGAAACTCTTTCTGGCCAAGCAGGTAAGCCAAAGGCTCGCCATCACGGCGGCGGCCCACCCACTGCATCAGCTTTTCGCTTTGAATTCGTGTGAGCAGCAGGTCGTCGTGCGCGATCAGCCAGCCGCGCGGTTGATTCAGCAAGGCGCCGATCATCAAGTGCGCGTCCAGCCTGTCGATGCCCTCGCTGCGCGCCTGGGCCGTCGCCTGTGCGATCGACCACGGCCCCAGCAGGCCTGCATCTGTCACGACTCTCCGCTTTCGAGTGCGGCCAGTTGCTCAGCGGCGCTGGCCGCCTTGAGCGAAGACACCACTTCATCGAGTTCCCCATCCAGGATGGACTGCAGCTTGTAAAGCGTCAGGTTGATGCGGTGATCGGTCAGCCTGCCCTGAGGAAAGTTGTAGGTTCGTATGCGATCGCTGCGATCCCCGCTGCCGATCAGCCCCTTTCGGGTGGCCGCATCTTTGGCTGCGCGTTCGTTGCGGTCCTTGTCGCGCAGGCGGGCGGCGAGCACAGCGAGTGCCTTCGCCTTGTTGCGATGCTGCGAACGGTCGTCTTGGCATTCAGCCACCAGGCCGGTTGGGATGTGTGTCACCCGAATGGCGCTGTCAGTCTTGTTGACGTGCTGTCCGCCTGCGCCACTGGCGCGGAAGGTGTCGATGCGCAGATCTGCCGGATTGAGCTGGATTTCTTCGGCTTCGTCAGGCTCCGGCAGCACGGCGACCGTGCAGGCGCTGGTGTGGATGCGCCCCTGCGTTTCGGTCACGGGCACACGCTGGACCCGGTGGCCACCTGACTCGAACTTGAGCTGGCCGTAGACGTTGCTGCCCTCGATGCGCAGCACCACTTCCTTGTAGCCACCGAGGTCGGACAGGCTCTCTGACATCAGCTCTGCGCGCCAGCCCAGGCGTTCCGCGTGACGCAGATACATGCGCGCGATGTCGGCGGCGAACAGCGCTGATTCGTCGCCGCCGGTGCCCGCACGAATTTCCACGAAGGCGTTGCGAACATCGTCGGGGTCCTTGGGCAGCAAAGAGGCCTGCAAGGTCTGGTGCAGCCGGTCGACGTCGGCCAGCGCCGCGGTGATTTCGTCTTGCGCCATTTGCGCCATGTCCGCATCGTTTGCTGACTGCTCGAGCAGGGCGCGGGCGGCCTGAGCATCGTGCTCGCGTGCCTTGAACTGCTGGAAGGCCGCCACCAGCATCGACACCTCAGCGTGTTCTCGCGTGACGGCCCTGAAGCGGTTCATGTCGACAGCGATCGCCGGATCGGCCAGCATGGCTTCGACCTCGTGGAGGCGAAGTGCCAGACGTTCAAATTGCTGCCGAAGGGAATCTTTCATGGGGCCATTCACGCACCGGGAGACGGCTTGTCACCCAAGCCGCCCAGCCTAGCATCACCTGAGCTGTGTATTCGCCTGCCAGCGTGGCGGCGTCAAAGGTTTGCGTCGTCGGCTGCCGAGTCTGGCTTGGCCGATGATTGGCCGCCAAAAGCCGAGTTGCGCAGGAAAAGTCGTGACACCGTTTGAGCCAGATCCGCACGTTGAGCGGGCTCTGCGGTGTTCAGTTCAACCAGCGCGCCGTGCATCATCTTCTGGGTCAATCCGCGCGACATCGATTCAAGAACTGCCTCGATGTCTTCGCCTTTGGCCAGCAACTTACGCGCACGTGCCATTTCTGCGGCGCGCCATTCATCGGCTTGAGAGTTCAAGGCGCGGATCAGCGGCACCGTGTTGCGTTGCCCCAGCCAGTTCACGAAGCCCTGCACCCCGGTTTCTATGATGGCCTCGGCCTGCTGGACTGCGGCCTGCCGCTTTTCGCCGGCAATTTGCACCAGCGATGACAAGTCATCGACCGTGTACAGGTAAATGTCCGACAGCCGGCTGACTTCAGGCTCGATGTCGCGCGGCACGGCCAAATCGACCATGAAGATGGGTCGGCGCTTGCGCGCCTTGAGCGCACGTTCCACGGCACCCAGGCCAATGATCGGCAAGGTGCTGGCGGTGCACGAGATCACCGCGTCAAACTCGCCCAAGCGGTTGGGCAGATCAGACAGCGGCAGCAACTCGGCGTTGAATTTTTTGGCAAGCGTCTCGCCGCGTTCGCGCGTGCGGTTGGCGATCGCCATGGCGAGTGGCTTTCTTGCCGCGAAATGCGTGGCGACCAGTTCGATCATCTCGCCGGCGCCCACAAAAAGAATCTTGATCTGGCTGAGGTCTTCAAACAGCTGCGATGCCAGCCGTACCGAAGCGGCGGCCATGCTGATCGAATGCGATCCGATTTCGGTCGAGCTGCGAACCTCCTTGGCAACAGCGAAGGACCGCTGGAACATCTGGTGCAGCGTCGAGCCCAGCGTGCCAGCCGTGTCCGCCTCGCGCACGGCCTGCTTCATCTGGCCCAGGATCTGAGGCTCGCCCAGCACCATCGAATCGAGGCCGCTGGCCACGCGGAAGGCATGACGGGCTGCGGCTTCGTTTTCGAGCACGTAGGTGTGTTCGCGCAGGCTGGCTGCCGACATGCCACCCACCTCAGCCAGCCAGTCCATCGCAGGCGTGACCAAGGCAGCGTCTGCACCCACATACAGTTCCGTGCGGTTGCAAGTGGACACCAGTGCAGCTTCCGGAGAGCGTTGCACTTTTTCTCGAAACGCCAGCAGCATGGGCGCCAATCGCTCGGGCGAAAACGCAAACCTGCCGCGCATGTCTAGCGATGCGGTGGCGTGGTTGAGGCCTAGGGTGAAAACGCTCATGGTGACTTTGACTGTCAACGAAAATTTACAGTATTTTCATCTCGCCGCCCACCTGACAATCACGACCAGCCCCCAAATCGGCCTTCGATCCAGGTGGTGGGCCTGAATGGCGACTTGAATGAACCTTGCTGGCGTGTTTTTTCATCTGCTTGATTTCCTGGCGCCGGCGATCGCATTGGGGCTGCTCGGCGCTGCCGCGGCGAAAGTGCTGTGGCGCAGCGAATTGCGCTCGGTGCGTTGGTTGTTTTTGGCCACCAGTGGGGCGCTGGCCAGTCTTGCGGCTGAACTGGCAGGCCTGATCGTCACCGGGCACGATGCGAAGATGGTGACGTACATGTCCATGGTGCTGGCCTGTGCGGCCGGCCTGTGGTGGTGTGTGCGCCGGCGCTGAAGGGGGCTTGGTGCCTTCAGTCAGCACGCAACTCCCCGCGCAGCGAGTGCGGGTTGGCCTCGGTGATCCAAACGTCCATCAACTGGCCAAGCAGACCAGGCCTCGCCTTGAAATTGACCTTGCGGTTGCAGATCGTTCTGCCCATCCACTCGCTGCTGTCCTTGCGCGACGGGCCTTCGACCAGCACGCGCTGCCGCGTGTTGACCAGAGACACGCTGATGTCGTGGGCATGGTTTTCGATGGCAGCCTGAAGCGTTTGCAAGCGCTCCAGTTTCACGGCGTGTGGCGTGTCGTCTTGCAGTGACGCCGCCGGCGTGCCAGGCCGGGGGCTGAAGATGAAACTGAAGCTGCTGTCAAAGCCCACGTCTTCAATCAACTTCATCATCTTGGCGAAGTCCTCGTCTGTCTCGCCGGGAAAGCCAACGATGAAGTCGCTCGACAGACGCAGATTCGGCCGCACGGCGCGCAGCTTGCGCACCGTGCTTTTGTATTCCATGGCGGTGTAGCCGCGCTTCATCGCCATCAGGATGCGATCGCTGCCATGCTGCACCGGCAGGTGCAGGTGGTCAACCAGCTGCGGTACGCGTGCGTAGACATCGATCAGGCGCTGCGTGAATTCATTCGGGTGGCTGGTGGTGTAGCGGATGCGTTCGATGCCGGGAATCTGTGCCACGTACTCGATCAGCAAGGCGAAGTCGGCCATCTCGGCGCTGTCACCACCGTGCTTGCTCATGGCGCCGCGGTAGGCGTTGACGTTTTGGCCGAGCAGGTTGACTTCTTTCACACCTTGTTCGACCAGACCCGCCACTTCGGTGAGCACATCGTCAAACGGCCGCGAAACTTCCTCGCCGCGGGTGTAGGGCACCACGCAGTAGCTGCAGTACTTCGAGCAGCCTTCCATGATCGACACGAAGGCGGTGCCGCCCTCGGCCCGCGCGACCGGCAAGTTGTCGAACTTCTCGATTTCAGGAAAGCTGATGTCGACCTGAGAGCGCTCCTCGGCGACGCGCCGTTGCAGCAAATCGGGCAGACGGTGCAGCGTTTGCGGCCCGAACACCACATCCACATAGGGCGCGCGGCTGATGATGGCTGCGCCTTCCTGGCTGGCCACGCAGCCTCCCACGCCAATCAGCACACCCTTTTCCTTCAGGTGCTTGACGCGGCCGAGATCGCTGAACACTTTTTCCTGCGCCTTTTCTCGCACTGAGCAGGTGTTGAAGAGGATCAGGTCGGCTTGTTCAACGTCGGATGTGGGCTCGTAGCCCTGGGCCTGACGCAACACGTCAACCATCTTGTCCGAGTCGTACTCGTTCATCTGGCAGCCGAAGGTCTTGATGAACACCTTCTTGCCTGTTGCGGGCTTGGTCATGGTCGGGACCATATCTGATTGCCGGCGTCAAAGTTCCATTGCGCGGCTTCCTGGGAGGTGGAAGGCCAGGGCTTTCTGGCCGTTTCCTCATCGCGCAGCAACCACACGTCTTCCAACTGGCCGGTGTTGTCCAGCGTGTAGTTCACCGCTGTCTTCAAGCCAGCCAGCGTGCCCGACAGCAACAGCAAGTTGTTGGTGCCCCGAATGCGCGCACCGGGAGCCAGCCGTGTCAATTCGTTGTTGAGCTGCACCAAAGGTGGCTCACCAAACGTGATCACGCCACGCAGTGCGTTTTGTGGAAAGCGCCGCATCGCCTGATCTTGCGCTTGCGCAATCGAGGCCGCGCCGACCAGCAAGGCGGTGCCCAGCATGAAGCGCCGCAGCACATTGGTAAGCCGTGATTTGCGTGTCATGGGGCGTCGAGACTTGCGGGGCATTGCCCGGTGGTTTGCCAATGGACCGTGCGTGCGTCAAAGCGAAACAGCCACTAACGATCTCTCGAAAGTGGCTGCCGCATGAGGATAGGACTGGTGGCGCTTCAGGGATTCGAACCCCGGACCTGCGGATTATGATTCCGTCGCTCTAACCGGCTGAGCTAAAGCGCCAAAAGCCCGAGAGTATAGGGGGCGGCTCGCTGGGTTGGCATCAAGATTTAGCGGCTTTCGTGCTGCTCAGGGCTCCGATGCGGCGCTCGATGTCGCACAGGGTGGTCTCGAATTGCGGCCAGGCTGTGGGCGAGTCCCGCAGTGGATGCCCCAGGATGTCGATGGCGATCAGCTTCGAAAGCTCGGCCTCCAGTTCATGGAGAACGGCCTGTGCACTTGCCACGTCCACACGAACGCGGCCCCGTTCCCACAGCGCTGGCGGCTCGGCCGCAGCGGCAGCCAGCGTGAGCGCCGCGTTGGTTCGGTCGCGCAGCAATGCCGCGCGAGCCTTTGACAGTTCTGCCTGCGGCTGGCCACATCGCAAGTTTTCGGCGTAGGTGCGCACATCGCTGCACATGCTGGACAAGTGACCCGACACCGCAGCGCCCTTGCGCAGGGGATAAACCAGCGCGGTCAGCGCCACGAGGCCGCCCGCCAGCAAGGTGGCCCACAAGCGCACGGACGCCTCGGCCTCGACCGCGACCCCGCCAATCGCACCCAGGCACAGCACCGCGAGCGTCATTCCAATGACCATCACCGCGTAGTTGGCCCACAAAAAAGCGCACGACACGAAGGCCCCGATGCCGGCAATCACGATGATGGCGCGCTCGCTTCCAATGAAATTCAGGAAGATCGTGACCAGCAACACCCCTGCGGCCGTGCCCAGCACCCGCATGCCTATCCTGCCCACGGTGCTGAAAAGATCAGGTTTGCAGATCCACGCCACCGTCAGCGGAATCCAGTAGGTGTGGTGGATGTGACTGGGATCCCAGGGCCCCAGCGAAACGGCGACGGCCAGTCCGAAGGTGATGGCCAGCTTGAGCGCGTGCCTGACATAGGTGTCGCGCATGTCGACGTGCTGACGGATCGTTGGCCGGATGCCGGCAAACGTACTCTTGACCCAGCGGGTGCTCGCCCCGCTGCCAATCGGCCAGGTGCCAGGCATCAGTTGAGCGGCTTCGGTGAGGCAGCCGCGCAGGCGGCGCACGATTTCGACACCTGGCGGATCATCGTAGGCATCGCATGCTGCCTGGAACTTTCCGAGCTCGACCATGACGCGAGGCGCGCGGTGCTTCAAGGCCAGTGCTGCGCCCATCGCCCGGGTCAACTTCGACGCGGCCGCCAGCACACGGTCCAGCGGCGCCGGATTCGACAGTTGCTCATGCATCGGCCCGATCGCCAGCAGCAGGCAGCGGCTGCGCTCGAGGCACTCGAGGAACTTTCGCAACCAGACCTCGGTGGGCCCCGCCGCGCCGCTTGTTTCCACCGATCGGGCCGCGTCAAGGATGGCCGAGGCCACCGCCGTGGATGCCCATCTAAAGCGCAAATCAGCGCAGACAAAGGCGAACTTCTCGCAGGCGATGGCGATCTGGGTGCGCGGGGCCTCGAAGCGCCGCAATGGCCAACCCGCGATGGCAACCAAGGTGGCCAGCACGCCGCCCGCGCCGACGGCCAGCGCATCGGCCAAGGAGCGATGGCTGCCGATCTCTGAGCCGGCATACAGCGAGAACATCGCCAAACCAATGGACCCAGCCAGGCTGCTCCTGGGGCCGAGCGCGCTGGCGTAACCGAGCACAGCCGCCAACAGGATGCCGGCGACAAGATGAGCGGCTGGATCGGCAGAAACCATTCCCGCCAGCCAGGTGGACAGGCAGGCACACGCCGCGGTCCAAAGCATCGTGCGCCAGCGAAATCCGTGGGGTTCGCAGACGTCACTGAGGTTGACCATCAAGATGCCAATGGCCATGGGCACACCGATGTCCATGCGGCCACCGCTGCGGGCGATCCACAGCACCACCACCAGCGTCAGCGCCGCGCGGATACCGCACGCATAGGCGATGTGCGAGCGCTCAAGCTGCAGGCACACACCAAGCACTTCGCGCAGGGCTCGGCAGAGGTCGCCGAGCACCGAAGTCATGCCAAGGCTGCCCTTGTTCTTGCTGTCGCCTCGGTGACCTTGCATCGGCCGGATTGTGGAGATGTCGCCGCTGCGCAGCAATTGAACGACTACGATGAGACTGCCCCCGCGCCAACCTGTCTTCGCATGTTCAGCTTTTTCAAGAAAAAACCCCCACCGCTCGAACCCGCTGCCCAGACGCCCGAGCCAGCGGCTCCACAGCCTCATGCGCCAGCCATTGAGACCGCGGTGGTGCCAGCCGTCGAGGCCGCCTCACCCGAGCGCCGCAGCTGGCTGGACAAGTTGCGATCCGGCTTGCGCAAGACCGGCTCCAGCTTGGCCCAGGTGTTTACCGCAGCGCAGATCGACGACGCGCTCTACGAAGATCTGGAGTCCGCGCTGCTGCTTGCCGACGCCGGCGTCAAGGCCACCGAGTACCTGCTGGCCGATCTGAAGCGCCGCGTCAAGGACACACGCGCCACCGAGCCGGCCGCCGTCAAGGCACTGCTGGTCGAGGCCATCACCGAGCTGTTGCAGCCCTTGCAGCGCTCGCTCACCGTCGGCGAGCACTCGCCCACGGTGATCATGGTGGTGGGTGTGAACGGTGCCGGCAAGACCACCAGCATCGGCAAGCTCACGCGCCATCTCGCCGAGGGTGGCCAGAAGGTGCTGCTGGCCGCAGCCGACACCTTCCGTGCGGCGGCGCGCGAGCAGTTGGAGATCTGGGCGGGCCGCAACAGCGTGGAAATCGTCAGCCAAGAAGGCGGCGATCCTTCTGCGGTGACCTTCGATGCGGTCACTGCCGGCAAGGCCCGCCACTGTGATGTGGTGATTGCCGATACCGCCGGGCGGCTGCCTACCCAACTGCACCTCATGGAAGAGTTGCGCAAGGTCAAGCGGGTGATCGGCAAGGCGCAATCGGGCGCGCCCCACGAGGTGCTGCTGGTCATCGACGGCAACACCGGACAAAACGCGCTGGCACAGGTCAAGGCCTTTGACGACACCTTGAGGCTGACCGGGCTGATCGTGACCAAGCTCGACGGCACGGCCAAGGGCGGCGTGCTCGCTGCGATCGCGCTGTGGGCGCGCGAGCGGGGCCATGAAGCGGGCTCTGCCGTGGCGGCTCGATCGCTGCCGGTCTATTTCATCGGCGTGGGTGAGCAGCTCGAGGATCTGGAGACCTTCAACGCACGCGAGTTCGCCAACGCCTTGCTAGGTTGAGTCTGCCGGGCGTGCTCAGCGCATCCCGCCCATGCCCTTCATGCCGCCCATGCGCTTCATCATCTTCATCAGGCCGCCGCCTTTCATCTTCTTCATCATGTCGCGCATTTGCCCGAACTGATTGAGCATGCGGTTGACGTCTTGCACCTGAACACCCGAGCCGGCGGCGATTCGGCGCTTGCGGGTGGCCTTGATCAAGTCGGGCTTGCGACGCTCGAGCGGCGTCATCGAGCAGATCATGCCTTCCATGCGGCGCACATCGCGCTCGGCCCGGTCCACATCGACCGCGCCGGCCTGAGCGGCCATCTGGGTCGGCAGCTTGTCCATCAAGCTGGCCAGACCGCCCATATTTTTCATCTGCGAAATCTGCTGCAAGAAGTCGTTGAGGTCGAAGGCGTCGCCTGACTTGACCTTGTCGGCGAGTTTCTGGGCCGCCGCCATGTCAACGTTTTGCGTGACCTGTTCGACCAGCGCCAAGATGTCGCCCATACCCAGCACGCGCCCGGCGTGCCTCTCGGCATCGAACACCTCCAGCCCGTCGATCTTTTCGCTCACGCCTGCAAACTTGATGGGCGCACCGGTGATCTGCCGCACCGACAGCGCCGCGCCGCCGCGCGAGTCGCCGTCCATCTTGGTCAGCACGATGCCGGTCAGCGGCAGCGCTTCCTTGAAGGCCTTGGCGGTGTTGATGGCGTCCTGACCCTGCATGGCGTCGACCACGAACAGTGTTTCCACCGGGTTGAGCTCAGCGTGCAGCTCGCTGATCTCGCGCATCAGCGCTTCATCGATGGCCAGACGGCCGGCGGTGTCCACCAGCAGCACATCGAAGTAATGCTTGCGCGCGTAATCCAGCGCTGCGCGGGCGATGTCGATCGGTTTGTCGGTCGCGCTGGAGGGGAACCACTCCGCGCCGGCCTGACGGGTCACTGTCTTCAATTGCTCGATGGCTGCGGGGCGGTAGACGTCGGCCGAGACCGTGAGCACTTTTTTCTTGCGCTTTTCGATCAGGTGCTTGGCCAGCTTGGCGGTGGTGGTGGTCTTGCCCGCGCCTTGCAAGCCGGCCATCAGGATGACCGCCGGGGGCTGCGCTGCGAGGTTGATGTCGCTGATGCCGCCAATGTCGTTGCCGGCCATGGTGGCCGTGAGCTCGCGGTTGACGATGCCCACGAGCGCCTGTCCGGGCGACAGCGAGCCCACCACCTCGGCGCCGAGTGCACGCTCCTTGACCCGCGCGATGAAATCTCGCACCACCGGCAACGCCACGTCTGCTTCGAGCAGCGCCATGCGCACCTCGCGCAGCATGTCCTGCACATTGGATTCGGTGATGCGAGCCTGGCCGCGCATCGTCTTGACGGCGCGACTCAGTCGTTCGGTGAGGGTGGATGCCATGAGTTTGCGGGCGGTGCCGGGAAGCCCG
Source organism: Burkholderiaceae bacterium (assembly GCA_040400875.1). Lineage (GTDB taxonomy): Bacteria > Pseudomonadota > Gammaproteobacteria > Burkholderiales > Burkholderiaceae_C > PBB1. The sequence goes on from JBBAPK010000002.1 coordinate 99,332, forward strand.
GAACGCGAAAGTACACTTTGGCGATGAGTCTATCTTCAGGGGTCGCGACGTGACCGATCTGGCCTTGTCAAGCTTGCTGAGCGGAGTCAGCGCCATGGCCTTGCTGGCTTACGTGGTGGCCGCGCTGATCCCCGAGCGTGCGGTGGGTGCCTTTCGTGTCAGTCTGGTGGTGGCCTGGGTGCTGCACGCGCTGGCCACGGTGGTCGACATCTCGGGCATGGGCACTGATGTGGCCGCGGCGCGTTTCGGTTTCGCGACGGCGCTGTCGGTGACGCTGTGGTTCGTGATCACTGTCTATCTGGCCGAGATCCGCTTTCTTCCCATCAGCGGGCTGCGTCGCACGCTGGCCATTCTGGGCGCCGAGGCGGTGCTGCTGGCCTTGCTGTTTCCGGGCGAGTTGCGCCCCCATGCCGGCTCGCCGTGGGCGCCGATTCATTGGGTTTTGGGCATTGCTTCGTACGGCCTTTTCGGCGCGGCGGTGCTGCATGCGGCCATGCTCAATCGTGCCGATCGTCAAATGCGCCAACCGCCGTCCGCGGCACCGATGACCTTGCCCGGCAACGCCCACCCCCGTGCCACTCTTGCCGCAGCGCCCATGGGGCTGCCGCTGATGCGCCTGGAGCGCCTGACCTTCCGTTTCGTGTCGGCCGGTTTCGTGGTGCTGTCGCTGGCCATCTTTTTGGGCTGGTTCTTCTCGGACCCTTGGCGCTGGGACCACAAGGCGGTGTTTTCCATCCTGGGCTGGCTGGTCTATGCCGGCTTGCTGACGGGGCGCCGACGCTTGGGCTGGCGCGGCCGTCAAGCCACTCGGTGGGTTTACACCGGTGCCGTCTTGCTGCTGCTGGCCTACGTGGGATCGCGCTTTGTGCACGACGTGCTGCTGAGTCCGCCCGGCGCTTGATGAGCGTACCCGTGTTGCACCGACTGCCTTGATCAGCCGATGAAATATCTGCTGCTGGTTGGTTTGCTCGTCGCGGTCGTGTGGCTGATCCGTGCGGGGCGGCGCGGCGATTCAAGTGCAAGCCCTCGTGCCGGGGAGCCCAGCGAGCCCTCGCGCGAGGCGATGGTCGCCTGCGAGCATTGCGGCGTGAACCTGCCGCAGGGCGACGCGCTTTTGTCTGATGAGCGCTGGTACTGCAGCGATGCGCATCGTGATGCGCATTCGGGTGCCCCGCGCTGATGAACCAGGCGACCAAGCCCTTCGAGCGTCGCAAGACCGACCGCCGCAGCCGCTCACGCGCTGCTCGAGCCGACGAGTCGTGGTTCGGGGCCTTCATGCGGGACCCCGACGAGATCCCGGCACAGTACGTCGGGCTCACCGAGGAAAACACTTCGCGCTTCATGGCGCCGTCTGACAAGGCGGTCGAACTGGAAGAACACGCGGCGTTCCAGCGGACCTTGCGTGCCTTTCTGAGCGCTCGCGCAGCGCTCGGACTGGCGCTCGTTCTCACGCTGGCAACCGCCGGGGTTTTTGGTGTGATGCCCAACCGCGCAGTTGTGGCAGTCAGCGTGGTCTATGCGCTGCTGGCCATCGCCATGAGGCTGGCGCCCTCATCGCAGGCGGTCGACGAGCCTGGTGCCCCGCGGCTCAGCCGCTTTCAATGGGTGGCCTGCATCGGCGTGGACATCGCCAGCTTCATGGCCTTGCACGTCCTGTCGTTCGCCTCCAACCTGAACTACGGGGCGCTGCTGGTGCTGCCCGCGCTGATGGCCGGGGTGCTGGCTGCGCGCGTTCAGGCACTGGCGACAGCGGCGGCGGTGGTGCTGCTGCTGCTGGGCTACGGCTGGCTGGGAGTCATGGCTGGGGGCGATCCGGTCAAGTTGCTGTCGCAGGCCGGCTTGGCGGGCAGTGGTTTGCTGGTGATCTCGCTGCTGGCCAGTGAACTCGCCAACCGACTCGCGCGCCAGGAACTCTCTGCCAGGGACAGCATGGAGTTCGCGCGCCAGCAGGGCCAACTCAACCGGCTGGTCATCGAGGAAATGCAAGACGGCGTGCTGGTGGTGGATCGCTCGGGTCGGGTGCGCGCGGCCAATCCAGCGGCCAGGCGGCTGCTGGTTCGCCGCGGCGAAGGGCGCATGGCTCCCTTTCAGTTGCGCGGCGTCGATGACTGGAGCGAGCTGGTGAGAACCGTCGAGCGCGGCTTTCACGAGGCCGTCTGGCCCGAAGCAGGCCGAGACGTGACGCTGCGATTCGAACAGGGGGCCAGCCGAACCCTGCGGGTGCGCATGCGTTTCACGAGTGGCGATGCGCAGCCCTCGGCCGAGGAGTTGTGCGTGCTGCTGCTTGAGGACGTGCGCAGCCTGCAGTCCCGAATGCGGCAGGAAAAGCTGGCAGCGATGGGCCGGGTCTCGGCCGGCATTGCCCATGAGATACGCAACCCGCTGTCGGCCATCGGGCAGGCCAACGCGCTGCTGGCAGAAGACGCCCAGACGCCCCAGCAGCGGCAACTCACGCGCATGGTGGCCGACAACGTCAAGCGGCTCACGCGCATCGTCGACGATGTGATGCAGGTGGCGCCTGCGGCCGTGATCGCCACCGAGCCGATTGCCGTGCGCGCCGAGGTGGCCAACATCTGCAGCGAGTGGGCGCGCTCGAATTCGATCGACATCGTCGAGCACAGCGTGCTCAAGGTTGAACTGCCCGATGAGCCCCTGGGGGCGGTTTTCGAGGCAGAACACCTCAGGCGCGTGCTGGTCAACCTGCTCGACAACGCCCGCATGCACGCCACCGATTTGCCGGGCGCGGTGCACGTGCGGCTGAGCAGCCTTGACGAGGTGATGGTGCAGCTCAGTGTCAGCAGCGATGGCGCACTGATACCCGAGGAGGTCGAGCGTTATCTGTTCGAGCCTTTCTTCTCGACACGCAGCCGTGGCTCCGGACTGGGCTTGTATATTTGTCGTCAGCTGTGTGACCAGCACGGGGCCAGCATCGACTACCGCTTGCGCCCGCCGTCTGAACCCAATCGAAATGACTTTTTCGTCAACATGCGCCGCCGGCCCGTGTCAGCTGTTGCGGAGCAAACGGCCACCGGTTCGGACTGATTGCCATTGATGACTGCTGCCGAACACCTCAGCGTTCTTGTCATCGACGATGAGCCGGATCTGCGCACGCTCTATGAGCTGACCTTGCTGCGCGAGGGCTATGACATCGAAACCGCCGGCAATGTCGGCGAGGCCTGTTCGCTGCTGCGCGAGCGAACCTTCAGCGCTGTCATCACCGACATGCGACTGCCCGATGGCTCGGGGCTCGATGTGCTGGGCTTTCTTGAAAGCCATGCACGGCATGAAAAGGCCATCGTCATCACTGCTTATGGCTCGGCTGAGAACGCGGTCGAGGCGCTGAAGGCCGGGGCCTATGACTACCTGACCAAGCCCGTCGACCTCAAGCAGTTTCGTGCGGTGGTGGCATCGGCGCTGGGCCGTGGCCCGACCACCGCGCCGAGCAACCTGCCGTCGGGTCTGCCCGCTCAAAGCGGCGCGTCGGCGCCACACCGCGCTGCGGCGATCGAAGGCGGTGGCCGAACGGATCAACAGCGTGTGCCCACCAGCGGCGCGGCGGCGCCGAGACGGCCGCGCAGCGCTGCGCTGGACCGAATGGCGGGCCGCTCGGCGGCCATGACCCAGGTGCGCTCGCTGGTTGAAAAGGTCGCTCGCAGCATGGCTCCGGTGCTGGTTCAAGGCGAATCGGGCACCGGCAAGGAGCTGGTGGCTCGCGCCATTCACGAGGTCAGCTCGCGCAGCGCGCATCCGTTCATTGCGGTCAACTGCGGCGCCATTCCGGAAAACCTGCTCGAAGCAGAGTTCTTCGGCTACCGGCGCGGCGCCTTCACCGGCGCCAATGAAGACCGCGAAGGCTTTTTCCAGGCAGCCGACGGGGGCACGCTGTTTCTCGATGAGATTGGCGAGCTGCCGCTGTCGATGCAGTCGAAACTGCTGCGCTCGGTTCAGGAGCGCTCGGTCAGACCTGTCGGGGCCGTCAGTGAGTTGCCAGCCAACGTGCGCTTGCTCAGCGCAACTCACAAAGACCTCGGCGCCGAAGTCCAGGCAGGCCGGTTTCGCCAGGACCTTTTCTACCGGCTCAATGTGATCCAGATCCGCGTGCCGCCCTTGCGCGAACGGCTCGAGGATCTGGCCAGCATCGGCGAGCAGGTGCTCCACAGAATCTCGCGAGACGCCGGTGTGTGGCCAGCGCCCGCCTTGACCAGCCTGGCTTTGCAGCAGCTGTCGCTGTATCAGTTTCCGGGCAACGTGCGCGAGCTCGAGAACCTGCTGCATCGCGCGGTGGCACTGTCGGGCGGTGAGTTCATCGATGTCGCCGACCTTGGGCTTTCGTTCGACGCGCTCACCGATGCGCCATCGTCTGGATTCGGTGGCGTGGCCGATCTCTCGATGGGTGCTTCGCAAGCGGCTGAGGTGGCAGGCGCTCGCGGGTTGCCTGCGGGGGCCTCGCTGCCGGAGTTGCCGAGCAATCTCGAGATCTATCTCGACGGCATCGAGCACGACATCTTGTTGCGGGCGCTTGAGCAGCACCGCTTCAACCGCACGGCAGCCGGTGCGAGCCTGGGCTTGTCATTGCGGCAGATGCGCTATCGCATGGCGCGCCTGAACGTGATGGCGGGTGTCGATTCACCGAACGCCGATGCCGATCGTGGCGAGGACTGAGACTGCATCCGAGTGGAGCGGCGGGTGGTGGTCGCGCGCGCGGCATTGCCCTTCACCCAACTTCGGGCCTCGACCCAAGGGCGTCGAGGCCAGCCTGGCGGTCGTGCACTCCATCAGCCTGCCGCCCGGTGTCTACGGCGGCGATGAAGTCGAGCGCTTTTTCCTCAACCAGCTCGATGTGTCTGCGCATCCGTACTTCGACAGGCTGCGTGATGTGCGCGTGTCGGCGCACTTCTTCATACGCCGCGATGGGCGCTGCATCCAGTTCGTGTCGTGCGCTGAACGCGCGTGGCATGCCGGCGTGTCCAACTGGCGAGGCCGCTCCAATTGCAACGACTACTCGGTGGGCATCGAGCTCGAGGGGCTGGAGGGTCAGGTCTTCGAGCTCGCCCAGTACCGCAGCCTGTGCGATGTGTTGCAGGCATTGGCCGGCGCGGGCTGCTGCCTCGACGTGGCCGGGCACGAACATGTGGCCGCAGGACGCAAGGCTGACCCAGGCGCGGGCTTCGACTGGCCTCGGTTGATGACCACCCTGGGTTGGCCCGAAGGGTACTTTCCCGAGGCTGTCATCCAGCGATCCTGACGTGATCGGGTCGGCTCGCCATGTGTGGGCTGCAAACCCATCCAGCCGAAGCGACTCACGGCACCAGCATTGGCGGGCGATGCAGCCTGAGTCTGGCTTGCGAGCCAATGAATTCGCGGCCTGCCGGCCAGCCGCCCAATGGCTTTGCGGCGTGCGCGCTGCCCCGGCCCGAAATGGTGCGATCGCTCCCTGAAGCAGGGCATGAAACTTCGCCCCAGGACCCAACGTCTTTTTACATCGACACACTATCGGTAGTGCTTGAAGGTCGTGAAGACCACAGATATAGTGTGTTCATGCCAAACGTTTCGCCATTCGTCGTGCGATGAGAATCAAGCTCAGGGTGTTGCCCCTGGCCGCGCCTGGCGCGAGGTTCGGCGCCATATCGGGCGACACGCGCAGGGCCGCTTCGGCGTGGCGCTCGGTGCCTTCGAGGTGCCGCGTGAGCCAAGGACATTCGAGGTCTTCGTTGCGTGTCGGCGGGCGTCATCGTGGCGCTTTGCTGGGCGCTCCCCAAGGCGTGAGGCCAGCGCGACATTTGCGCTTATCCAGTCGTTACACAGACAGCATCCTTTGAGGCTCGGTTGCGTTGACTTTGTCAGCGCGTCCATCCGAGCGACCCATCAGTTTTCGGCACCCACAGATTCAAAAGAAAAGGCCACACATGCAAGCGATCTCCGTCAGCTCCGACCCCTTGGTTCAAAACCCCCAGCGTGTGGCAGCGCTTGCTGCGCCGACGGCTTCTGCGTATGAGTCCTTTCACATCATTCGCCGAAACGGCGCGGTGGTGGCGTTTGAACCCAGCAAGATCGCGGTCGCGCTGATGAAGGCGTTTTTGGCGGTTCATGGCACGCAAGGCGCGGCATCGGCCAGCGTGCGAGAAACCGTCGACGTTCTCACCGAGTCGGTGGTGCGCGCGCTGTTGCGTTCGCGTCCGGGAGGCGGCACCTTCCACATCGAAGACGTGCAAGACCAAGTCGAGCTCGGCCTGATGCGGGGCAGCCACCATGAAGTGGCCCGTGCTTACGTGCTGTACCGCGAGCGTCGCTCTCAAGAGCGCTCGAAGCAGGCGCAGCCCGTGATCACTGCCGAAGTCGCGCTCAACGTGCTCGACGGTGGTCAGCGCGTGCCGCTCGACTGGGCACGTTTGCACACGATCGTGCAGGCCGCTTGCGAAGGTCTGGGCGACGATGTGCGCCCCGAGCCCATCCTGGCGGAAACCCGGCGCAATCTCTACGACGGCGTGCCCATCGACGAGGTGCACAAGGCTTCGATCCTGGCGTCGCGCACGCTGATCGAAAAAGACCCCGGCTACACCCGCGTGACCGCGCGCTTGCTGCTGCACACCATTCGCCGTGAGATCCTCGGTGAAGAAGTACTTCAGTCCGACATGCACGCGCGCTACGCCGAATACTTCCCGGGCTACATCAAGCAAGGTGTGAATGCCGAGCTGCTTGACGAGAAGATGATGCAGTTCGATCTGGCACGTCTGGGCGCCGCCTTGAAGGCCGATCGCGATCTGCAGTTTGATTACCTGGGTCTGCAGACCCTGTACGACCGCTATTTCCTGCACATCGATGAGCAACGCATCGAGATGCCGCAAGCGTTTTTCATGCGCGTGGCCATGGGCCTGGCGCTCAATGAAATCGACCGCGAAGCGCGTGCGATCGAGTTCTACGAAGTGCTTTCGACCTTCGACTTCATGAGCTCGACGCCCACGCTGTTCAATGCCGGTACGCGGCGCTCGCAGCTGTCGAGCTGCTACCTGACCACCGTGGCCGATGACCTCGACGGCATCTACGAGGCCTTGAAAGAAAACGCCTTGCTGTCGAAGTTTGCTGGCGGTCTGGGCAACGACTGGACCAATGTGCGCGCGCTGGGCAGCCACATCAAGGGCACCAACGGCAAGAGCCAGGGCGTGGTGCCTTTCCTGAAGGTGGTCAACGACACCGCCGTGGCGGTCAATCAGGGTGGCAAGCGCAAGGGCGCGGTGTGTGCCTATCTCGAGAGCTGGCACCTCGACATGGAAGAGTTCCTCGAGCTGCGCAAGAACACCGGTGACGACCGTCGCCGCACGCACGACATGAACACCGCGAACTGGATCCCCGATCTGTTCATGAAGCGCGTCATGGAAGGCACCGACTGGACGCTGTTCTCGCCGAGCAGTTGCCCTGATCTGCACGACAAGTTCGGCCGCGACTTCGAGCTGGCTTACACCGCCTATGAGGCGCGTGCGGCCAGCGGCGAGCTCAAGCTGCACAAGAAGGTGCCAGCGCGTGATCTTTGGCGCAAGATGCTGTCGATGCTGTTCGAGACCGGGCACCCCTGGATCACCTACAAGGACGCCTGCAATGTGCGCTCGCCGCAGCAGCATGTGGGCGTGGTGCACTCGAGCAACCTGTGCACCGAGATCACGCTCAACACCAGCGAGACCGAAATCGCGGTGTGCAACCTGGGTTCGGTGAACCTGGCGCGCCACCTGGTGGACGGCCCCGACGGCAAGCAGATCGACCATGCCAAGCTCAAGCGCACGGTGTCGACCGCCATGCGCATGCTCGACAACGTGATCGACATCAACTACTACGCGGTCAAGAAGGCGCGCGACTCGAACCTGCGCCATCGGCCGGTGGGCCTGGGCATCATGGGCTTTCAAGATGCGCTGCATGAATTGCGCGTGCCCTATGCGTCCGAAGCCGCAGTCCAGTTTGCCGACAGTTCGATGGAAGCCGTGTGCTACCACGCCTACTGGGCTTCGACCGACCTTGCCGCCGAGCGTGGCCGGTACTCCAGCTACCCCGGCTCGCTGTGGGACCGCGGCATCTTGCCGATCGATTCGCTCGATCTGCTGGCCGAAGCGCGCGGCGGCTACGTCGAAGTCGATCGCAGCAGCACCCTGGACTGGAGCCTTCTTCGCGCCCGCATCGCCGAGCACGGCATGCGCAATTCCAACTGCGTGGCCATTGCCCCCACCGCCACCATCTCCAACATCATTGGTGTCAGCGCGTCGATCGAGCCCTCGTTTGGCAACCTGTCAGTCAAGGCCAATCTTTCGGGCGACTTCACGGTGCTTAACGAGTACCTGGTGCGCGACCTGAAGCAGCTCGGCTTGTGGGACGACGTGATGGTGATGGACCTCAAGCATTTCGAAGGCTCGCTGCGCCGCATCGACCGCGTGCCTGAAGACCTGAAAGTGCTGTACGCGACGGCCTTCGAGATCGAGACGCAGTGGCTGGTCGAGGCGGCGGCCCGCAGGCAGAAGTGGATCGATCAGGCGCAGTCACTGAACATCTACATGGCGGGCGTGTCGGGCAAGAAGCTCGATGAAACCTACAAGCTGGCATGGATTCGCGGCCTGAAGACCACCTACTACCTGCGCACCATGGGCGCCACGCACGCCGAGAAGTCCACGGTCAAGTCGGGGCAACTCAATGCGGTCAGCAGCGGTGCAGCGTCTGGCGACAGCGTTTCGGTGCTGGCACCGGCCCAGCCCATCACGGTGGCGGCCCAGCCGCAGCCGGCCGCCACCGACGTCAAGGTGTGCGCCATCGACAACCCGGATTGCGAAGCCTGCCAGTGAGTTCTTGTCTTGCGATTCTGTGTCGCAGAGCAACATTTTCGTTGAGGTCATTCAGTTATCCGGCAAGTAATGCTTTGTGTTTTGTCACATTGCTTGGATAATCGCTAGTTACTTAAGGTACACCATGCTGTCTTGGAAAGAAGAAACCAAATCGATGCCCGCACCTCAGGCCGCGTTCCTGAAGCCTGTGGCTGCCGGTGGGTTTCATGATGAAATGATCGAGATGATGGCCGCAACTGCGGCACAGCCGCACGGCTTGCCCGTTGAGCCGGTTATCCGGCCGGCACAGGCCAAACCGGTCGAAGGCCGACGTGTGGTGGCGGCGGACAAGCGGATCATCAACGGCCGCACCGATGTCAACCAACTGGTCCCATTCAAATACAAATGGGCCTGGGAAAAATATTTGGCTACCTGTGCAAACCACTGGATGCCGCAAGAGGTCAACATGTCGCGCGACATCGCGACATGGAAAGATCCAAATGGCCTGAGCGATGACGAGCGCCGCATCATCATGCGCAACCTCGGCTTTTTCGTCACGGCCGATTCCCTGGCTGCCAATAACATCGTGCTGGGCACTTACCGCCACATCACTGCGCCTGAATGCCGTCAATTCCTGCTGCGCCAGGCTTTTGAAGAGGCCATTCATACTCATGCCTATCAGTACATCGTTGAATCCCTGGGGTTGGACGAAGCCGAAATCTTCAACGCCTACAACGAGGTGGCCTCCATCCGTGACAAGGACCAGTTCCTGATCCCGTTCATCGAGGCGATCATGGATCCCGGATTCCGCACCGGAACGCTGGAAGACGATCAGACGCTGCTGAAGTCGCTGATTGTTTTCGCGTGCCTGATGGAAGGGTTGTTTTTCTACGTCGGATTCACCCAGATTCTGGCCTTGGGTCGCCAGAACAAGATGACCGGGGCATCAACGCAGTATCAGTACATCTTGCGTGATGAGTCCATGCACTGCAATTTTGGGATCGACCTGATCAACCAGATCAAACTCGAGAACCCACTGCTTTGGACTGCCGAATTCAAGGCCGAAATCAAGGCGCTTTTCCTGAAGGCTGTCGATCTTGAGTATCGGTACGCCGAGGACACCATGCCGCGTGGTGTTCTAGGTATGAACGCTTCCATGTTCAAGGGTTATTTGAGGTACATTGCGAATCGCCGTGCGACGCAAATCGGTCTCGAGGCGCTTTTCCCGAACGAGGAAAACCCCTTTCCCTGGATGAGCGAGATGATTGATTTGAAGAAGGAAGGCAATTTCTTCGAGGTGCGCGTGACCGAATATCAATCGGGCGGCGCGCTCTCGTGGGACTGATTTGAGCAGATACGATTTCCAAATCGAGTAGTGCTGACACAGAAGCAGCCCCCGATTTGATACCCAATTCATCGCACCGTGGCGCCTTCTCAGGCAGTTTTCGGGTGATGAATAACTGTCCGAGGCCGGCTCTTGCGGGAACACGACAGTGCTTCTTTAACTGAATAAGGAGAAACGTAATGGCAACTGCGAAAAAGGCCGCTCCGGCCAAGAAAGCCGCCCCTGCGAAGAAGGCAGCACCCGCGAAGAAGGTAGCCGCACCTGCGAAGAAGGCAGCACCTGCGAAGAAGGCAGCTCCTGCGAAGAAGGCAGCTCCTGCGAAGAAGGCAGCTCCTGCGAAGAAGGCAGCTC
>JBBAPK010000002.1:109925-134969 GCA_040400875.1 Burkholderiaceae bacterium
CTGCGAAGAAGGCAGTTACCAAACCTGCCGCTCCCGCCGCCAAGCCCGCCGCCAAGAAGGCTGCAGCCAAGCCTGCGGCTCCGGCTGCAAAGACTGCGCTCAGCCCTCAGGCAGCCTGGCCGTTCCCAACGGGAACCAAGCCCTGATTTGGCGGGGCCCGCTCAAGCGGGCTTCGTCAGTCATCAAACCCGGAATGTCCGGGTTTTTTTGCGTTCAAAGATCGAATGCTGACCGGTCGATGCGGTGGTTTTGGCCGCCGCGAGAAGCGATCTTCAGTGCGCCGATGCGGTTGCCGAGTTCGACGCAGCGCAGCAATGACCAGCCCCGTTCCAGCCCATAGAGCAAGGCGCCTCGAAAGGCGTCGCCGCAACCAGTGGGGTCGAGCACCTCGACGGCTGGCACGCCCGGCACATGGGTGCATTGACCTTGTTCCCACACATCGCAGCCTTCGGCGCCCAGCGTCACGATGACGCCCGCCAGATGCGAGCTCGACAGCGACTCCAGGGTTTGCCCCGTACGCTCGCACAGCATGCGAGCCTCGTAGTCATTGAGCGCGACCCAGGTGGCCTGGGCCACGAAGCGCTTGAGTTCGGTGCCATCAAACATCGGCAGGCCCTGGCCAGGATCAAATACGAACGGGATCTTGGCCACAGCGAGTTGCTGGGCGTGCTCGATCATGGCGTCGCGTCCATCGGGCGCGATGATGGCGATGCGGATGTCTGACCGCGCCGGCACCACCGTCAGCTGGGCCGATTGCATGGCGCCCGGGTGAAACGCGGTGATCTGGTTGTTGTTGATGTCGGTGATGATGATGGCTTGTGCCGTGAAGCTGTGTTCATCGACACGCACGTGGTCTGTGCATACCCCCCAGTTTGACAGCCGTTGCAGGTACTGATCGCCGTCGCTGCCCAGCGCAGCCAGCACCAGCGGTTCGCCGCCGAGTTGGCTGAGCGTGTAGGCGATGTTGCCGGCGCATCCGCCGAACTCGCGGCGCAGTGTTGGCACCAGAAACGACACGTTCAGGATGTGCACCTGCTCGGGCAGGATCTGTTCGGCAAAGCGGCCGCCGAAGGTGGTGATGGTGTCGAACGCGAGAGATCCGCAAATCAAGGCAGGCATTGAAGCTCCGGGCAAGGGGTCATATCAGGGATAAAAAACTTCGACGGTGTAACCGCTGACCTTTTGGCCATCGACCGCCAGATGCACCTGCAACGGGGTGTTGACCTCGGGGGCGAGTTGCAGCGGCGCGGCATTGAATTCAGCTGGTAACAAGGCGCGCCGCGAAATCACCTCGCCGTCGGCGCCGCTCAGCGTGAGATCCACCGCAGGCATGGCCAGCGGGAGCGAGCTCTGGTTGAGCAGGGTGACGGTCAAGGTCAAGGCCTCAGGGGCATCGGTTCGTTCGATGGCGTTGAGCGCCGAGCTGTCGATCCTCACGGACGCGAGATGCCGCAAAGGCTCGATGCTGCAGCCAGCCCAATCGCAATACCGCGTCAGCCCAGGCTGGGCCATCGGCCACTGCCCAGCGATGAGGTTGCGAAAGTGTTGTGTGGCCTGTGCCGCCAGGCCCAGCACCAGCAGCAGCGACAGCAGGCCGAGCATCAGACGCACCGGCGTGCTTTGCCAACGCTCGTTGCGTTGAGCCTGAAGAACGAAACCCGGCGCGCTGGCCGAGTCGGTCATGGGTTCGAGCAACTCGGGGCCATCGTCAGGCTCCCGCTGGGCCGTGAACGCACCCTCGAACCGCGTGGCGGTCATGTCAAAGGCCGCATCCTGGTGGTCAGTAGGCAAGGGCGTTTTGTAGTCATGGAAAGCCGGTATTGATTCCAACGACGCGCGGGCCGCCGCGCCAACGCCTAGGGGCGGCTCCGACCCGTCAGACGGCTCAGGCACCGACTGCTCGTGCGAGGAGAAATTCTCTTTGGTGGCTTCGGTCGCCAGGGTGTCATCGGCGGCTGCGGGCTCGTCCCAGGCCGGCGGCGCGTCGTGTTCCAGATCGAACAGGCCTTGCTCGGCATTGAACACCGTGTGACAGCGGCCGCACCGCACCCAGCCTTCGGACACCTTGAGCTGGTCGACAACGACCCGGAAGATCGTTCCGCACGAGGTGCAACGGGTGGCGAAACTCATCGGGCCATCATGCCATGCAGCCTCAATCGGCGCGATGGGCACTCATCAGGATCCAGCCGTCCTCGGCGTCGACTGTTTGCAGCGTCATCCAGGGCGCGTAGGCGTCGATCAACTCGTCAGCTTGTCGCTGAAGGATGCCTGCGAGCACCAGGTCTCCGCCTGCTTGCACATGGGCTGAGAGCAGCGGCGCCATCAACTTGAGCGGCGTGGCCAGGATGTTGGCCAGCACCAGCGGGTACTCGCCGCGGGACATGTCAGGCAAGCCCGCGCGCACCACCACGCCGTTGGCCTGCGCGTTGGCCGCCGTGGCTTCCACGGCATCGGGATCAATGTCCACCGCATCGATGCCGCGAGCGCCGTGAAGGGCCGCACCGATGGCAAGAATGCCTGAGCCGCAACCGTAGTCGAGCACCCGCGACCAGCGTTCGCTGCGCTCGGCCGGTTGCTGTGCAATCCAGCGCAGGCACATTCGCGTGGTCGGGTGCGTGCCGGTGCCGAACGCCATGCCGGGGTCGAGGCGAATCACGTGAGTGGCCTCTACCGGCGTGTCGTGCCAGCTCGGCACCACCCAGAAATGCGGCGTCACCGGCACCGGCGTGAACTGCGACTGCGTCAGGCGCACCCAGTCCTGATCGGCCAGTGCGGTGATCGACTGCAGTTGCACAGCGCTGGCCCAGTCCTGTGCGAGCAGCAGATCTGCGGCTTCTTGGGCGGCATCGGCCTCGTTGAAAAGCGCCTTGACGATCGAGCGATCCCAGCCGCCGCGTGGTGCTGGCATGCCGGGTTCGCCGAACAAGGCGCGCTCGGCGTCGGTGTCGGCATCTGCATCTTCAACGGACACCGACAGTGCGCCGAGTTCATCCATCAACGCGTCGCTCACCGATTCGGCTTCGTCTTCAGGACACAGCAACAGCAGCTCGACCATCTCAACGCTTGCGCCCGCTCATCCACTCCTCAAGGTAGTGGATGCTGGTGCCGCCTTCGACAAACTTCGCATCGACCATCAGTTCGCGGTGCAGCGGAATGTTGGTCTGTATGCCCTCGATGACGGTCTCGGACAGCGCGATGCGCATGCGCGCGAGCGCTTGCTCCCGGGTATCGCCGTGCACGATGATCTTGCCGATCATCGAGTCGTAGTGCGGCGGCACGAAATAGTTCGCGTAGATGTGCGAATCAACCCGCACGCCCGGACCGCCCGGCGCATGCCAGGTGGTGATGCGCCCCGGCGACGGGGTGAATTTGTAGGGGTCTTCAGCGTTGATGCGGCACTCGATCGAGTGCCCGCGGGTTGCGATCTGTCGCTGCGCGAACGGCAGCTTTTCCATCGCGGCGATGCGGATTTGCATCTGAACGATGTCAATGCCCGTCACCAGCTCGGTCACCGGGTGCTCGACCTGGATGCGCGTGTTCATCTCGATGAAGAAGAACTCGCCGTTCTCGTACAAAAACTCGAACGTGCCGGCGCCGCGATAGCCGATCTTCTTGCAGGCGGCAACACAGCGCTCGCCCAGGCGCTCGATCAATCGGCGCGGGATGCCCGGCGCAGGGGCCTCCTCAAGGATTTTCTGGTGGCGCCGCTGCATCGAACAGTCGCGATCGCCCAGCCACAGCGCGTTGCGCATCTGGTCGGCCAGCACCTGGATCTCGATGTGCCGTGGCTTTTGCAGGAACTTCTCCATGTAGACCGACGGGTTGCCAAACGCCGCGCCGGCTTCGGTGCGTGTGGTCTGCACCGCGTGCAGCAAAGCCGCTTCGGTGTGCACCACCCGCATGCCGCGGCCACCGCCGCCGCCGGCCGCCTTGATGATCACCGGGTAGCCGATGGCGCGCGCGGCCTTGACGGTCTCGCGCAGGTCATCGCCCAGCGCACCCTCGCTGCCCGGCACGCAGGGCACACCCGACTTGATCATGGCCTGCTTGGCCGACACCTTGTCGCCCATCATGCGGATGCATTCGGGCGTGGGTCCGATGAAGGTGAAGCCGCTGCGCTCCACGCGCTCGGCAAAGTCGGCGTTCTCAGACAGAAAGCCGTAGCCCGGGTGTATGGCTTCGGCGTCGGTGACCTCGGCCGTCGAGATGATCGCCGGCATGTTGAGGTAGCTCAGCGACGATGCCGCCGGGCCGATGCACACCGCCTCGTCGGCGAGCTTCACGTATTTGGCGTCGCGGTCGGCTTCGGAGTAAACCACCACCGACTTTATGCCGAGTTCGCGGCAAGCGCGCTGGATGCGCAGGGCGATTTCCCCGCGGTTCGCGATCAGTATTTTCTTGAACATCAACAAATCCGCGTCATTCGAGGATGAACAGCGGCTGGCCGAACTCCACGGCCTGGCCGTTTTCGCACAGCACGCGGGTGACCTTGCCGACCTTGTCGGCTTCGATCTCGTTCATGATCTTCATGGCCTCGATGATGCAAACGGCTTCGCCTTCCTTGACCTCGGAACCGATGTCGACCAGCGGCTTTCCGCCCGGGCTCGATGCCCGGTAGAAAGTGCCGACCATGGGCGAATTGATGACGTGACCGGTGAATGCGGGCTCTTCGGCCGCGGCAACCACGGCCAGCGGTGCAGCCGGTGCTGCTGCGGGCCCAGGCATCGGATGGGCGGGCGCATAGGTCTGTGGCACAGCGCGCGGGTCGGCCTTGACGATGCGCACCTTGCCCTCGGCTTCGGTGATTTCAAGCTCGGAGATGTTCGATTCCGACACCAGGTCTATCAGTGTCTTGAGTTTGCGTAGGTCCATGCGAGATCTCCAAAAGGATGTCTGGTCAGACGTGTGGCGGGAGTTTGCCCTGCGCGATGGAGGTCATCCGCATCGGCAGCGAACACGGTCAGGGGTTCAGCGTTTGACGCAACGCAGCGCGTGGTCCAGTGCCAGCCGGTAGCCGTCGGCGCCGAGGCCGCAGATGACGCCCACAGCCAACTCGGAAAAATACGAGTGATGGCGAAAGGCTTCGCGCTGGTGGATGTTGGACAAGTGAACTTCGATGAAAGGCAGGTTGACTGCCGCCAGGGCGTCACGAAGACCGACGCTGGTGTGCGTCAGGGCGGCCGGATTGATGATGATGAAGTCGCTGCCGTCGGTGCGTGCGGTTTGCACGCGGTCGATCAGAGCACCTTCGTGGTTGCTTTGAAAGGTGTTCAGGCCAGCGCCGGCTGCTGCGGCGAGATGGGCCAGATCTGTGTTGATCTGCTCCAAAGTTCGGGTGCCATAGATGCCGGGTTCGCGGCTACCCAGCAGGTTCAGATTGGGGCCATGGAGCACGAGAATTTGCATTTGAATGAGTCGGCAGGTGCCGGGTCGCTGGTCTGCAGGAGGCGGACTTTATGCTGTTTGCGGTGCGATGGCGTGTTTTGAAGGCAAATTAACGAATCAGTCGTTTGCCGCGACCGCACTCAGCCGGCGTTTGTCTCAGGCGCCGACTGACTGGACCCATCGCTCCAAATCCTCAGGCTTGATCGACCCGAGTTTGCGGTCCATGACGCGAGCGTCGCGTGCGATCACCACGGTGAATGGCAGCGATCCGCTGGGGTTGCCCAGCGTGGCCGCCAACTCGCTGCCTTCCAGCCCGGCCAGGCCGATCGGAAAACCCACCGGCCGCTTGGCGAGAAATTCGCGCACTGGCGAGGGGCTGTCGATGGCAAGTCCCACCACCCGCCAGCCCTGCGCTGCGTGCTTGCGTGAAAAATCGTCGAGCAGCGGCATTTCCCGAACGCAAGGCGGGCACCAGGTGGCCCAGAAGTTCAGCAGCAGCGGCACGCCGCGCAGGCTTTCAAGGCTCAGCTCGCCACCACCTGGCTGTTCGAAGCGCCTGCCCCAGAAGTCAGCGCCGAGCGTGTCACTCGAGCCGCTGACCGAGTGCTGCAGCCAGGCGACGGTCGCACCAGCGGTCAGTGCCGCACCGGCGACGGCACCGAAAACCAAGTTGCGCCTGTTCATTTGAGGTTCTCCATGCGTTGTTGCAGCGCGCTGAGGTCGCCGCGCGGGGTCTGACCGCTGGCGTCGGGTTTCAGGCCGCCACGCAGATCGTCGTGATCGAGCACCGTGAGAAAGACGCTCACTTCTTCGCCCAGCGCACGGCTCATGCTGCTGGTTCGCAGCACGTCGACCGGGCGGTTGCGCGGGCCGTCGACGCTGCCGATGTCGAAATCGATGCCGCGGTCCAGCAGGCCAATCTCGGCCGCCTTCGAGTCGTCGCAGTACAGCTCAATGTGCACGTTGTTCAATCGCGTGGCGGTGCCGCGCCAGACGGCACCCGTGAGGTGAGGACGAAATTCGGCCAGTCGCTGCATCCAGCCGACGGCGACTTCTCGCAGCGCGGCCAGCTCGGCAGGTTGGGTGTCCGAGAAAAACAGATCAATGTAGGCGCGCACTTCGGCTTCAACCATCGCGTTGTCTGGCAGATCAGCCGACCGAGTGCTGTGTTTGCCCAAGCTTCGGGCAGCGCGCCTTTTGGCCGGGCCGTATTCGAGCCCTTCTTCGACCACCAGTCGGGCGGCAGCAGCGGCGATCTCGGATGTCAAGGCAAAAGACATGGCGTGATTGTGTTCGCCGCGGTCATGGCAGCTCGACCGCGCCCATGCGCGCATTCACCGTGGCCGCGCGCGACATCAGATACGGCGAGTCGGGGCGCTTTTCGAAGCGCTTGGGCGCCGGCAGCATCACGGCCAGCCGGGCCGCAGCCATCGGCGTGAGCTGAGCCGCGCTGGTGTGAAAGTAGTATTGCGCGGCCGCCTCGGCACCGAAGATGCCTTCGCCCCACTCGACGCTGTTGAGGTAGATCTCGAGGATGCGACGCTTGTCGAGCATCGCCTCAAGCATGAAAGTCAGGATGAACTCCTGCGCCTTGCGCGGCAGGTTGCGCTCGCCACTCAGGAACAGGTTTTTCGCAAGCTGCTGGGTGATGGTCGAGCCACCGATGACCTTGGGGAGAATCTTGCGCGTGGCTTTGGCGTCGACCCGGACGGTCACTGCCTCTGCTCGGGTTTGCGCTTTCTGGTTGCGCTCCCAGGCTTTTTCCAGCGCGTCCCAGTCGACGCCGTTGTGTTCGGCGAAGCCCGAGTCTTCGGAGGCGATCACCGCACGCTTGAGGTTGTCCGAGATCCGTGGGGCATCCACCCAGCGCTGGCTCCAGCTGAAAGAGCCGCGCTCGCTCAGCAGCCGCCAGATCTCGGAGCGCTGAAAGGAGGTGGACGCCGGATCGACAGCCGCCATCAGCGCGATGCGCAGCGCGAAGTACAGCTGCAGCGCGACAAGCGCCACGGCCAGCAGCGCGGCAAAACGCAGCAGCGACGAACCCGCTTTGAGCTTCATGCTGACTTGGCGGCTGCGGCCAGCTTGTGCTGCAGTGCCGCGAGCACGGGCGCTGTGTCGGGGCGCACACCACGCCAGATGAAAAATGATTCGCCCGCCTGCTCGACGAGCATGCCCAGGCCATCGCGCCCGCGCGCGGCATGGGCTGCGGCCCACTCGACGAAAGGCCGCGCCGCAGCGCCGTACATCATGTCGAGCGCCAACGTGCCCTCGCGCAGCGCGCTCGCGGGCACCGGCACCACGCCCGCGTTCAGGCTGCTGGCGCTGGCGTTGATCAGCACATCGAAGGCGCTGCCAGGTTGCTGCAGGCTGACGCTTTGCAGTCGCACGCCGTGGGTGCTAGCCCAGGCGGCGTGCCGTGCGGCCAGCGCTTCGGCCTTGTCGACGGTGCGGTTGCACAGCACCACTTCGGCGGGGCGGGCGGCGATCAGCGCGCCCAGCGCCCCAGCCGCAGCGCCACCGGCGCCGATCAGCAGCACGCGCGAACCCGCCAGCGACACGCTGGCGTTGTGTTCAATGTCGCGAACCAACCCGGCGCCGTCGGTGTTGTCGGCCAGCCAGCCGTCGGCATCGAAGCGCAACAGGTTGGCCGCTTGCGCCAGGGCTGCGCGTTCACTCGTGCGCGCGCCCAAGGCAAACGCCTCGAACTTGAATGGCACGGTGACGTTGCAGCCGCGGCTCACGTTCCCCGCATCGGCCGAGCTGCCGCAGGGATCGAATTCGCCCACGCTGCTGCCGCGCGAGGCGGCGAAGTCGCGCACGGTCAACGCAAAGCCGCCTTCACCCAGCGGACACAGCAGCCGCCCGTAGCGCAGCGACTGCCCGGTCTGCGCGGCGAACATCGCGTGGATGAACGGTGATTGGCTGTGCGCCACCGGGTGACCGGCCACGGCGTAATGGTCGACGTTGTTCATCGGTGAATCTTTCAGCGGGAGGGGCCCTGCATCGTGGTTTCGAGCCCGTCTTCGCGGGTGAATCTAAAGCGCGAGGTGATCACCAGTTGATCGGCTTGCGCCCGCATCTTGGCGGTGAAGGGCCCGAAGGGTCCGGCCGCGCGAACGATGGCGATCGCCTGCAAGTCAAGCGCTCTGGAGTTCGAGGGCCGCACCACATCGGTATCGATGACCCGGCCTGCGGCATCCACCGTGACGTTCATCGTCAGCTCGCCGTACAGCTTTTGACCGCCTTGCTCGGGAAAGTGCGAGGTGCCGCGCTCTTCGATGCGCCGACGCAGCTGGTCGTAGTACTGCGCGTAGACCGCCTCGCGCGTGGCCGGGCTGATGTAGCGTTTCTTGGGGCGAGCGTTTTCTTCATTCACCCGTTTTTCGATCTCGGCAAGCAACTGGATCAGCTGGCGTCGACGTTCTTCCTTGGCACGCTGGTCGGGCGAACCCTGATCCTGACTGTTGACCGGCAAGGGCATCAGCGCCAATTCGCGGCGCACCTGGGTGAGCAATTGCTGCTGCGTTTGCTGCAGCCGTTCGATCTGCCGGCGCGAGGTTTCCTCGGCATCGCCGTCCTCGTTGCGCGAGGACGGCAGCAGCGGTGACGTGGCGCGGCCGCTGTCGGCCTGGCCACCGCCGGCCAGTGCCACCTGGGCGATCGCCTGCGCGCGCTCAGGCGGGGTGGTCGATCGCGAGTTGACCAAAATGACTTCGAGCGGCGTGTCTTCGAATATGCGGTTGAACCGCTCGGGGTCGACGAAACGGATGGTCAACAGCGCTGCGTGCACCGCCACCGAGAAGATCAGCGCCACCCACAGAGTCGACAGCTTGCCGAACATGCTTTCAGCCCGTGCGGGGTGGCTCGGCCGTGCGCTCAGGCGGCAGGCACTGCGGCATCTGCAACGCCTTCGGCCGGGGCGTCTTGCAAGTCAATGGCCAGCGTCAGCGGGCCCGCGCTGTCGGCGCCCTCGTCGGCGTTTTCCTCGGGTTCGACCGCGTCATCGGCTTCGGTGGCGGGATCGTCGATGCGCGACAGCACACTGGCGTGCAGGTCGAGCGTGAGCAAGTCGGTGCCGGTGAGGCGCACGCGCACCCGCGCACCGCGTGGCAAGGCCTCGGCACCGATCGCGCGAAACACCAGCGGCAGCGTGTCGGCGCGCACCAGACCGTCTTTCATCACCGCGGCGTCGAGCTCGGCGATGTCTTCTTGCGCCAGGTGCTTGAGCGTCCAGTAGCGCTCAATCGCCGATTGAAACGCGTTGTAGGCGCTGTAGGCGGCCTCGAAGCCCGAGATGATCGCGAACATCGCGGTGTCCTTGGGCTTGAACGGCGCGGCCAGCGCAGCGGTGCGCCCGTGCCGCACGCAGGCAATGATCTGCCACTGGTTGACCAGATCGACATAGCGGCGCAGCGGCGAGGTGGCCCAGGTGTATTGCGCGACACCCATGCCGGCGTGCGGCGCCGGCCGCGTGCCCATGCGCACCTTGACACCCGGCGCCATGCTGGCCTGGCTGCGGTAGATGCCAGGCACGCCGTGGGTCGCGATCCAGCCGCCCCAGGTGCTGTTGGCCAGGATCATGGCCTCGGCCACGATGAGGTCGAGCGACGAGCCGCGGGTGCGCGTGCTGATGAGCACGCGCTCGTCGCCGCGCGGTGAATTGGCAGGTTCGGCACCTTCGGCGGCTTCGAGCCGGAAGTTGTAGTCGGGGCGGTTGAAGTTTTCGGGCTTGCCGCGCAACACCTCGCGGCCGGCCTTCAGGTGGCGCGCCAGCCGGTAGGCAAAGGCCAGCTCGGGCGCGAAGTCGTAGTCGGCTGGCTGCTCGCCGGTCAGCGTGGCTTCGGTGATCACGCTGTCGAGCTGGTCGTGGCGCAAGTTGGCGGCGATCGGCACGCGGTCGAGCCGGGTTTCGCTGGCGGTGACTTCGAGCGTGGCTTCGTCCATCGTCACGTACAGCGACACGGCCGGGCACTCGCGCCCGGCCATCAGCGTGTAGACCTGCACCACGTCGTCAGGCAGCATGGTCAGCTTGTGGCCTGGCATGTAGACGGTGGAAAAGCGGTCGCGTGCCAGCTTGTCGACCGCACTGTCGGGCGAGATGGCCAGCGCGGGTGCGGCGATGTGCACGCCAAACACCACGGTGCCACTGCCCAGACCCTGCACCGACAGCGCGTCGTCGATCTCGGTGGTTTGCGAGTCATCGATCGAAAACGCCCGCACCGGGGCCAGCTCGAGCGCTTCCTTGATGGCGGGCGCTTCGAGCGTCGGGAAGCCCGTACCTTTGGGAAAGTGCTCGAACAGGAAACGTTTCCAGTGAAACTGGTACGGCGAGTCGATTGCGCCGGCGCCGGTCAGCAAGTCGAGCGGAGCTTTTTGCGACCGACGGGCGGCCTCGACCACGGCCTTGTACTCGGGGCCGTTCTTGTCGGGCTTGAACAAGATCTTGTAGAGCTGCTCGCGCACCGGGGCCGGGCAAACGCCAGCGGCCAGTTCGACCGCCCAGGCCTCGATTTGCGCAGCTTGCTGCTTCTTGCGCTCGATGCCCTGCAGCGCGGCCTTGACGGTTTCTTCAGGCGCCTTCTTGAAGCTTCCCTTGCCCAGCCGGCGAAAGTAATGCGGAGCCTCGAACAGACGAAACAGCGCGGCGGTCTGCTCGACGACGCCGGCCTTGGCGTCGAAGTAGTCGCGCGCCAGATCGGCGAAACTGAATTCGCCTTCGGGGGCGAATTCCCAGGCCAGGTCGAGATCGATCTCGCGCGCCAGCATCTGCGCCTCGGCCACCAGTTCGGCCGGTTGCGGCTTGTCGAACTTGAGCATGACATTGGCCGACTTGACCTTCACGCGCTTGCCCGAGTCGAGCTCGACTTGCATCGAATTGTCGGCCTCGGACATCACTCGCCCGGCTTGGGGCTTTCCTGCTTCTTCATAGAGGGCGTACATGCAATGGAATTGTCGTCCATGGCCATGTCGCGGCCGACCGGCGGGGGCTTCTCGCTCAGGGCGCAGCGAGTCCCGGGAAGAACCACAGTAGCGCGGCGGTCATCGTCACGTAGCGGGCGAACTTGCCGATCGCCATGTAGACCACGCAGGGCCAGAAGGGCAACTTGAGCCAGCCGGCCACCGAACACAGCGGATCGCCCACGACAGGCAGCCACGCGAGCAGACAGGCCTTCGGACCGTAGCGCTCCAGCCAGAGAGCAGCCTTGCGGTGCGACGCTGCGGGGTTTGATGGTGCGGCTGGCGCACCACCGGCATGTACCCCACGCTTGGCCTGCAGCCGGTGCCAGGCCTCGCTCGCGCCCAGCCCCATCCACCAGCTGACCATGCCGCCCAGCGTGTTGCCCACGGTGGCCACGGCGATGGCCGGCCAGAAAAGATCGGGGTTGAGCTTGACCAGAGCAAACACCGCCGGCTCGGATCCCAGGGGCAACAGCGTGGCCGAGATGAAAGACACCACGAACAAGGTGCTCAGCCCGATTTCCGGCAAGGCCAGCGTGCTCATCAACCACGCCAGCAAGGACTGCATCCAAGCTTCCATATCAGGGATTATCGGGATGCATTCAGACCCCCCATTGGCGTGAAACCCGACGCTATACTCTGCCTCCTTTTTAAGCAGACGCGGCCCCTCCATCCATGCACATCGGCCACATTCCGCTGACAAACAACCTGTTTGTCGCGCCGATGGCGGGGGTCACCGACCGGCCTTTCCGGCAGTGGTGCAAGCGTCTGGGGGCGGGCTACGCGGTCAGTGAAATGGTCACCTCGCGCCGCGAGTTGTGGACCAGCCTGAAGACCAGCCGCCGCGCCAATCACGATGGCGAGGTCGAGCCCATCGCGGTGCAGATCGCCGGCACCGACCCGCTGATGATGGCCGAGGCCGTGGCCTACAACATCGATCGCGGTGCGCAGATCATCGACATCAACATGGGCTGCCCGGCCAAGAAGGTGTGCAACGTGTGGGCCGGCTCGGCGCTGATGCAAAACGAGCCGCTGGCGCTGGCCATCATCAGCGCCGTAGTGGCCGCGTGCGAGCCGCACCGCGTGCCGGTCACGCTGAAGATGCGCACCGGCTGGTGCCATGCCGAGCGCAACGCATTGCAACTCGCGCGCGCTGCGGAAAGCGCCGGCATCGCGATGCTCACGGTGCACGGCCGCACCCGCGAACAGGCCTATACCGGCCACGCTGAATACGACACCATCGCGGCGGTGAAGTCGGTCTTGCGCATTCCGGTGGTGGCCAACGGCGACATCGACAGCTGCGAGAAAGCGCGCGAGGTGCTGCGCTACACCGGCGCCGACGCGCTGATGATCGGCCGCGCGGCGCAGGGCCGGCCGTGGATCTTTCGCGAGATCGCGCACTTTCTGGCCACTGGCGAGCACCTGCCGGCCGCGCCGGTGGCGCAGGTCAAGCAATGGCTGCTCGAGCATCTGCTCGATCACTACAGCCTGTACGGGGAGCTCGCCGGCATGCGCACCGCGCGCAAGCACATCGGCTGGGCTGTCAAGCCGCTGCCTGACGGCGAGGCGTTTCGCAACGTCATGAACCGGCTTGAATCTTGCGATGCTCAAATCCGAGCGGTGAGCGAGTTTCTGGATGGTGTGGCCGACAGCCAACCCCTGTGGCCGGCACTCGAGCCGCACGATGCATCCGATACCCCAGCCGACCCACGCGACATGGCATCTCGATCAACCCCTCGCGCCGAGACTCTCGACGCCGCCAATCACGCTTCGATTCGACTGACAGCATGAGCAACAAGCGACAAATAGAAGACTGCATCCGCGAAGGCCTGGAAGCGTATTTCAAGGACCTCGACGGCGTCGAGCCCGAAGCCATGTACGACATGATGATGAAGGTGGTCGAGCGCCCGCTGCTTGATGTCGTCATGAAGCGCGCCAGCGACAACCAAAGCCGAGCTGCTGAATGGCTGGGCATCAACCGCAACACGCTGCGCCGCAAACTCGTCGAGCACAAACTTCTGTAGCCAGCACCGCCGGCGGGCGCTGGCCGCTGCGGTTCACTCATCCTCAGCCCAAGAGACCTGTTGAAGGGACCCCCTATGCACGCGCTTCTTTCCGTATCCGACAAGACTGGCATCGTTGAACTGGCCCGAGGCCTGGTGGCCCTGGGCATCCAGTTGCTGTCCACCGGGGGCACGGCCAAGCTGCTGGCCGACAGCGGTTTGCCGGTCACCGAGGTGGCCGACCACACCGGATTTCCCGAGATGCTCGACGGCCGTGTGAAGACGCTGCACCCGAAGATTCACGGCGGCTTGCTTGCGCGACGTGACTTGCCCGAGCACCGCGCGGCGCTCCTCGAGCACCGCATCGACACCATCGATTTGCTGGTGGTCAACCTGTACCCGTTCGAGGCCACGGTGGCCAAGCCCGGTTGCACGCTTGAAGACGCGATCGAGAACATCGACATCGGCGGGCCGGCCATGGTGCGCTCGGCGGCCAAGAACTGGGAGCACGTGGCGGTGCTGACCGACGCCTCGCAATACGCCGGCGTTCTGGCCGAGTTGCAATCCCACGGGGCCGTCCATCGCTGCACCCGGTTTGCGCTGGCGGTGGCGGCTTTCAACCGCATCTCCAACTACGACGCGGCGATCAGCGACCACCTGTCGTCGCTCACGCTGGCCATTGAGGGCGAGCCCACGCGCAGCGAATATCCGGCGCAAAGCAACGGTCGATTCGTCAAGCTGCAAGACCTGCGCTACGGCGAGAACCCGCACCAAAGCGCAGCGTTCTACCGCGACCTCAACCCGGCCCCCGGCTCGCTGGTCACCGCAGTTCAACTGCAGGGCAAGGAGCTGTCGTACAACAACATTGCCGATGCCGATGCCGCCTGGGAATGCGTCAAGTCGTTTGGGCTTGAGGATGCGGCAGCCGCGTGCGTCATCGTCAAGCACGCCAATCCATGCGGCGTGGCACTGGCAGCCAGCGCGGCTGAGGCCTATTCGCAGGCCTTCAAGACCGACCCGACTTCGGCCTTCGGCGGCATCATCGCCTTCAACGTCGAGGTCGATGCCGAAGCCGCTCGGCGCGTGGCGGCCCAGTTCCTTGAAGTGCTGATCGCACCGTCTTACACCGCCGAGGCGCTGGCCGTGCTGTCAGCCAAGACCGCCACGCGTGTGCTGCGCATCCCGCTGGCCGGCGTGGACCGCGCCGGTGCCACTGCCTGGTCGCGCGGACGCAACCTGCAAGACATCAAACGTGTGGGCTCAGGGCTTTTGATCCAGGGGGCTGACAACCACGAGGTGCTGCGCAGCGAACTCAAGGTAGTAACCCGGCTGCAGCCCACCGAGGCACAGTGGACCGATCTGCTGTTTGCTTGGAAGGTTGCGAAATACGTCAAGAGCAACGCCATCGTGTTTTGCGGTGGTGCCATGACGCTGGGCGTCGGAGCAGGGCAGATGAGCCGCATCGACTCGGCGCGCATCGCCAGCATCAAGGCGGCCAATGCCGGTCTGACGCTGGCCGGATCGGCCGTGGCGAGCGACGCGTTCTTTCCGTTTCGTGATGGCCTTGATGTGGTGTGCGACGCCGGGGCGACGTCGGTCATTCACCCCGGCGGCTCGGTGCGCGATGCCGAGGTGATCGCCGCGGCCGACGAGCGCGGCATCGCGATGGTGCTCACCGGGGTGAGGCATTTCCGGCATTGAGCCGGGGCCTCATCACCGACCCATGCGCATCCTGGGCATCGACCCCGGCCTGCGAACCACCGGCTTTGGCGTTATCGAGTCCGAGGGCTCGTCTCTTGGCTACGTGGCCAGCGGCACCATCAAGACCGACACGGTCGACATCGGCCAGCTGCCGGCGCGGTTGAAGATCATCTTCGACGGCATTCGCGAGATCACCACGCGCTACCAGCCCGACTGCGCAGCGGTCGAGATCGTCTTCGTGAATGTGAACCCGCAGTCGACGCTGCTGCTCGGTCAGGCGCGCGGCGCGGCCATCACCGGGCTGGTGAGCGCGGGACTCGAGGTGTCGGAATACACCGCGCTGCAGATGAAAAAAGCCATCGTCGGCCACGGCCACGCCCGCAAGGAGCAGGTGCAAGACATGGTGATGCGCCTGCTGCAGCTGCCCGGTCTGCCGAGCAAGGATGCAGCCGATGCGCTGGGGCTGGCGATCTGCCATGCGCACGCGGGCGCCTCGTTTGCCGCCATGGCCAAGGGCGCCACGCTGGTGCGCCGCTCGCATGGCCAGTTCAAGGGCGGTCGCACCTATTGAGTCAGTGCGCGTCACCTTCCCGTGCCACCGACACCCCTTGCCTACAATTTTTTGCCATAGCGCCACGAAAGACGAACCATGAAACCTGAGTCGCCCCCCGCAGTCAACGATGCCTTGTCATCGAACGTCGATCTGAGCCATGTGTCGCCGCGCGACAAGGCCGAAATCCTGGCGCAGGCGTTGCCCTACATCCGCAAGTTCCACGGCAAGACCATCGTCATCAAGTACGGGGGTAACGCGATGACCGATCCCGCGCTGCAACAGGACTTTGCCGAGGACGTGGTGCTGCTCAAGCTGGTGGGCATGAATCCGGTAGTGGTGCACGGCGGCGGCCCGCAGATCGAGGACGCGCTGGCCAAGATCGGCAAGAAGGGCACCTTCATTCAGGGCATGCGAGTGACCGACGAGGAGACCATGGAAGTCGTCGAATGGGTGCTTGCCGGCCAGGTGCAGCAAGACATCGTCGGCCTGATCAACGTGGCCGGCGGCAAGGCCGTGGGCCTGACGGGTCGCGATGGCGGGCTGATTCGCGCTCGCAAGCTGCGCATGCATGACCTGAAGGATCCCACCAAGGAGTACGACGTGGGCCAGGTCGGCGAGATCGAGTCCATCGACCCTAGCGTGGTCATGGCGTTGCAGGACGACCAGTTCATTCCTGTCATCTCGCCATTGGGCTTTGGCGCCAACAACGAGAACTACAACATCAACGCCGACGTCGTGGCCGGCAAGCTCGCCGAGGTGCTCAAGGCGGAGAAGCTGATGATGCTGACCAACATCCCCGGCGTCCTCGACAAGAACGGCAAGCTGCTGACCAACCTGACCGCGCGCGAGATCGACGAGCTGTTCGCCGACGGCACCATCAGCGGCGGCATGCTGCCCAAGATCGCCAGCGCTCTCGATGCGGCCAAGAACGGTGTCAACACGGTGCACATCATCGATGGCCGAGTGCCCCACGCCATGCTGCTCGAGGTGCTGACCGAGCAGGCCTACGGCACCATGATCCGCTCGCATTGAAAGTGAAAGCGGCTGGCCGCGATCGGGTCTGGCTGTTCGATCTCGACAACACCCTGCACGACGCCAGCGCTGCGTCGTTTGCGCCGACCAATGTGGCGATGACGCAGTACATCGTCGACCACCTCGGCATGACGCACGAGGCGGCCGGCGAGCTGCGGCAGCACTACTGGCAGCACTACGGTGCCACGATGCTGGGGCTGATCAAGCACCATGGCGTGCGGGCCTCGCACTTTCTGGAGACAACGCACCGGCTGCCGGGTCTGGAGTCGCGTCTGCGCACCAGCGCGCACGACCGCGCCGCGCTGCGCCGGCTGCCGGGTCGCAAGTACATCCTGACCAACGCACCGCGCACCTATGCGCTGCGGGTGCTCGACACCTTGCGGCTGACCGGTTGCTTTGACGGCGTGATCTGCATCGAAGACATGCGCATGTTCGGGCACCATCGACCCAAGCCGGATGCACGCATGTTTCGCTACATGGCAGCGCGACTCAAGGCGCTGCCGTACCGCTGCACGCTGGTCGAAGACACGCTCGAGCACCAGAAGTCTGCCCGCCGCGTCGGCATGCACACCGTGTGGATGCAGCGCTACTGGCCAGCCCAGTCGGGTGTTCGCCCCAGCAAAAAGCCCGCATACGTGTGTGCCAGAATCAATTCGGTACAGCGGTTGTTGTCGCTGTGAGCGCCCTCCGATGGGCTTCCGTCGGCGGTGACCTTTGAGTCAAACCCCATGGTGCCCACACGATGACCGAGCGCCCCGACGACCCAACTGACAGCGATGCCGCCGAGGCGGTTGTCGAAACTGCTCAGGCAGGCGAAGGCCGCAAACGGCCCAAGCCAGGCGAGCGCCGGGTGCAAATCCTGCAAGCGCTGGCCACCATACTGGAGCAACCGGGCGCCGAGCGGGTCACCACCGCAGCTCTGGCCGCCCGCCTCCAAGTCAGCGAAGCGGCGCTCTACCGCCACTTCGCCAGCAAGGCGCAGATGTTCGAAGGTCTGCTGGACTTCATCGAAACCAGCGTTTTCACCATCACCAACCAGATCGCCGAGCGCGAGCCCGCAGGCGCGCAGCAGGCCCGCCGCACGGTCAGCGCGCTGCTGCAGTTCGCCGAGAAGAACCCGGGCATGGCGCGAGTCATGGTCGGCGATGCGCTGGTGTTCGAGCACGACCGGCTGGCTGCACGCATGGCGCAGTTCTTCGATCGCATCGAGTCGCAGTTGCGCGTCGGTCTGCGTCAGGCGGGCGATGCGGCAGGCTCAGTGACGGCTTCTGCGGATGCGCAGGCGCGCGCATCGCTGCTCACCTCGTTTGCGGTTGGCAGACTGCATCGCTATGCCCGCTCGGGCTTCAAGCGCTTGCCGACCGAGCAGCTCGAGTCCGCGCTGCGACTGATCGAGCTGTAAGCCAGGCGGCTCGGCGCGCTCGAGCACCTCGTGCCGAGGTCGTCTGGCTACACTGCCGGCCATTCCCGGTCCTTGCGCTTTCGCGTCCCACCCGCATGTCTTTTTCCCCAGACTCCCTGATGCACCTCGTGGTGCGTGCCGAAGCGCTGATGGCTCGCATCGAGGCGGTATTGCCGCACCCGCTCGTCGCGCCCGACTGGGCCGCGTCCACCGCGTTTCGCTATCGCCGACGCGCCAGCGGCGCCGCGCTGGAGCCGGTGCGTCACATGGCACCGATCCGGCTGGCCGACCTGGTCGAAGTTGACGCGCAAAAGGAACGCCTGCTGCGCAACACCGAGCAGTTCGTGGCGGGTCGTCCTGCCAACAACGTGCTGCTGACGGGCGCACGCGGCACCGGCAAGAGCTCGCTCATCAAGGCGTGCTTGAATGAATTTGCGGCCCAGGGCCTGCGCCTGATCGAAGTCGACAAGGCCGATCTGGTCGACCTGGCCGATCTGGTCGATCTGGTAGCCGAGCGGCCCGAGCGTTTCGTGGTGTTCTGCGATGACCTGAGCTTTGATGAGGGCGAGCCCGGCTACAAGGCGCTGAAGTCGGTGCTCGATGGCTCGGTGTCGCAGTCGACGGACAACGTGCTGATCTACGCCACCAGCAACCGCCGTCACCTGCTGCCCGAGTACATGGCCGAAAACCTGACCTATCAGCACAAGGAAGACGGCGAGGTCCATCCCGGCGAGGTGGTCGAGGAGAAGATTTCGCTCAGCGAGCGCTTCGGCCTGTGGGTGAGCTTCTATCCGTTCACCCAGGATGAATACCTGGCCATCGTGGCCCAGTGGCTGACTGGCTTCGGGGTTGGTGATGCCGCAATTTCAGCGGCGCGTCAGGAAAGCTTGGTGTGGGCGCTGGAGCGCGGCTCGCGCTCTGGCCGCGTGGCGTTCCAGTTTGCCAAGGACTACAGCGGCAGGCATTCGGCTTGAGCGCAACGCAGCGCACGCCGGTCGACGTGGCGGTGGGCGTGCTCATTGACGCCGAGGGACGCTTTCTGATGACATCGCGACCCACGGGCAAGGTTTACGCCGATCACTGGGAGTTTCCGGGCGGCAAGCTCGAATCGGGCGAGACCGTGGCGCAGGCTCTGCGCCGAGAACTCAACGAGGAACTCGGCATCGACATCGGGCAGGCCCATCTCTGGCAGGTCGAGATGGTGGACTACCCGCACGCGCTGGTGCGGCTGCACTTTTGCAAGGTCTACGAGTGGGCGGGCGAATTCGAAATGCGCGAGGGTCAGGCCATGGCCTGGGAGCAGTTGCCGGTGCAGGTGCGCCCGGTGCTGCCCGGCACGATTCCGGTGCTGCGCTGGTTTGCCGAGGAGCGCCAGCACGCGGGTCCCACTCACGCCGATTGATCACGGCGTGGTCCTGCAGTGGCCGGTTGCTAAACTGGCCCGATGAACTGGATCGACGATGTGAAGTGGGACGCGCAGGGCCTGGTGCCGGTCATCGCGCAAGAACTCGGCAGCAACGACGTGCTGATGTTTGCCTACATGAACCGCGAAGCCCTTGAGCGCACCGCGCAGATCGGCGAGGCCGTCTACTGGAGCCGATCGCGCGGTCGGCTGTGGCACAAGGGCGAAGAGTCCGGCCACATCCAGAAGGTGCACGAGATGCGCATCGATTGCGACAACGATGTGGTGCTTCTGAAGGTCGAGCAACTTGGCCATCAACCCGGCATCGCATGCCATACCGGACGCCACTCGTGCTTTTTTCAGCGCCATCAGGACGGCGGCTGGCAGGCGGTGGACCCGGTCATCAAAGACCCCACACAGATCTACCGATGAGCCAACCCGAACCCACCGCAATGACTTCGCAAGACGTGCTCGCGCGGCTGGCCGACGTCATCGATGCCCGCAAGGTCGGTGATCCTGACAAGAGTTACGTGGCCCGCCTGTTCAGCAAGGGCACCGACGCGATCTTGAAAAAGATCGGCGAGGAGGCCACCGAAACCGTGATGGCCGCCAAGGACGGCGATGCGCAAAAGCTGGTCTGCGAGGTGGCTGATCTGTGGTTCCACTCGATGCTGGCGCTGAGCGCGTTTGGCCTCAGGCCGGCCGATGTGCTGGCAGAGTTGCAGCGCCGCGAGGGGCTGTCGGGTCTCGAGGAATTTGCCGCGCGCAAACTGAAAGACCGTGAGGCGAACGGCACATGAACGATGCCGCCGATCTGCGCGAACCCGACGAGTCGCTCAAGACCGTAGGCAACGTCAGTTATCTGCTGCACACCATCGTGGCCGTGGGTGCGGTGATGCCGGGAGTGCAGGCCAGCGTCGGCTTGCTCATCGTGGCCTTTGTGCTGGACCTGGTCAAAAAAGGCGATGCCCAAGGTACTTGGCAGGAGTCGCACTTTCGCTGGCGCATCCGCAGCGTGCTGTGGGCCGCTGGCCTGTACCTGGTGACGGCGCCGCTGTGGCTGCTGTTGATAGCCCCAGGCTGGATCGCTTGGGGGTTGGTATCGATCTGGTTTGTGTACCGTGTGGTGCGTGGCTGGATGAACCTCAGCCGCAACCAGGCCATGCCGCAGCCCTGACCCAACCCTAGACAACCGACCCGCTGGACCCCAGATGACTCACGATCCGAACTGCGTTTTCTGCAAGATCATTGCCGGCCAGATTCCCAGCCGCAAGGCCTATGAAGAC
Organism: Burkholderiaceae bacterium; assembly: GCA_040400875.1. Lineage (GTDB taxonomy): Bacteria > Pseudomonadota > Gammaproteobacteria > Burkholderiales > Burkholderiaceae_C > PBB1. Next base: position 130,648 of record JBBAPK010000002.1, read on the forward strand.
GATGAACTGCTGGCCTTCCACGACATCAACCCGTGGGCTCCGGTGCACCTGCTCATCATCCCCAAGGAGCACATCGCCACCCAGGCTGATGTCCAACCCGAGCACGCCGTGATGCTTGGCAGGATGATGACGCTGGTACCCACGCTGGCGCGCGAGGCCGGTGCCACCAACGGCTTTCGCACCATCATCAACACGGGTCGAGACGGTGGGCAGGAGGTCTATCACCTTCACATGCACCTGATCGGCGGACCTCGTCCCTGGAAACAGGGCTGACCTAGAATCTGCGGCTCTTTCCAAGGAGACTCAATATGGGCTCATTTAGCGTTTGGCACTGGCTGATCGTGCTGGTCATCGTGGTGCTGGTCTTCGGCACCAAGAAGCTGAAAAACATCGGCGCTGACCTCGGCGGTGCAGTCAAGGGGTTCAAGGACGGCGTGAAAGATGGTGGCACGTCGCCTGATGCGGCCGCTCCAACGCAGCAGGTCACCGCCGAGAAATCGTCCGACGCGAATACGGTCGATGTGGAAGCCAAAACCAAGTCGTGATTGATTTCGGCTTCGACAAGCTGGCGCTGATCGGTGTCGTGGCGCTCATCGTCATCGGGCCAGAGCGACTTCCCAAGGTGGCTCGCACGGTCGGCCATTTGCTTGGCAAGGCGCAACGTTATGTGTCCGACGTCAAGGCCGAGGTCAACCGTTCGATCGAGCTCGAAGAGCTCAAAAAGATGAAGGGCCAGTTCGAAGACGCGGCTCGCAATGTCGAGCAGACGATGGCGCAAAACGTCGAGCAGGCTCGCTCTGATTTCGACCAAGCCGCAGGCGAGTCATCGGGCGAGGTCGAGATCAATGAATTCAATCGCTACGACACGCTGTTGCTGCCGATCCCACCGTATCGAAATCCGAAAAAGCATTGGCGGCTCAAGCGCTCTGTGATGCCTCACTGGTACAAGCAACGCCACGGCATACGGGCCAAGGCCCAATCCGGAGCCGCTCGGGTCGTGCGTTTCCGTCCGCCTCGCGCCTCGGCCTGAGCCATGGCCACCAACTCACCCGGCCCTGACGAGCTCAGCGGCACCGAGCAGCCCTTTGTCGCGCACCTGATCGAGTTGCGCGATCGGCTGGTTCGCGCTGCGATTGCCGTGGGCGTTGTGTTTGGAGCGCTGTGCCTGTGGCCAGGGCCTGGCGGGCTCTACGACATCATCGCTGCGCCGATGATTGCCTCGCTGCCCGCCGGTGCGACCCTGATCGCCACCAATGTGATCTCGCCGTTTGTGGTGCCGCTGAAGATCACGCTCATGGCCGCCTTCCTGGTGGCCCTGCCGGTGGTGCTGTACCAGATGTGGGCGTTTGTGGCGCCAGGTCTGTACATGCACGAAAAGAAGCTGGTGCTGCCACTGGTCGTGTCGAGCACATTGCTCTTTTTGATCGGCGTGGCCTTTTGCTATTTCTTCGTGTTTGGTCAGGTCTTCAAATTCATTCAGGGCTTCGCGCCCAAGAGCATCACGGCAGCGCCTGACATCGAGGCGTATCTGAGCTTCGTGCTGACGATGTTCGTGGCGTTCGGTGCGGCTTTCGAAGTGCCGGTCGTGGTGGTGGTGCTCGCGCGCATGGGCATCGTCAGCATTGAGAAGCTCAAGGAGTTTCGCAGCTACTTCATCGTGGTCGCCTTCATCATCGCGGCCATCATCACGCCGCCAGACGTGGTGTCCCAACTGGCACTCGCCATTCCGATGTGCGTGCTCTATGAGGTGGGCATCTGGGCGGCGCGCATCTTCATCAAGCACACGAAAGCACCGTCGGATGACGAGACTGCGGTTTGACGAAAGGCATCTGAGCTGGACGCCCTTTGGGCTGGCTCAACGCCTTGCGTTCGGCAAACCCTTGGGACGCTGAACCACGGTGACGTTCAGTGCCAGGCTTTCAGTGCCGCGCTGGATCCCGATGGTGGCCTCAGACTGCGGCTTGAGCGAGGCCACGGCATTGAGCAGTTGAGGGGTATTGATGACTGGCTTGCCTGCGATCTTCACCACCACATCGCCGGGGCGCATGCCGGCCAAACCGGCCGGACCGTCTTGCAAAACCCCGGTGATCAGCACGCCCTGACTGACGGGCAGGTTGAGCGACTGAGCGATCTGCGCAGTGAGGTCTCGTGGCTCGATGCCGATCCAGCCGCGCGTCACCTGCCCGTCCTGAATGAGCCCCTCCATGACGTGCTGTGCGGTGTTGGCTGGAATCGCAAAACCTATCCCCATGCTGCCTCCCGAACGGGAGTAGATCGCTGTATTGATACCCAGCAAGTTACCTTGTGTATCGATCAGCGCACCGCCTGAATTGCCAGGGTTGATGGCCGCGTCGGTCTGGATGAAGTTCTCGAAGGTGTTGATGCCCAAACGGTCTCTGCCCAGTGCGCTGACGATTCCGGCGGTGACGGTCTGCCCCACCCCGAACGGATTGCCGATGGCCAGCACCACATCGCCCACCTGCAGGCTGTCGGTGTTGGCAAATGCGATCACGGGCAGCCGGTCAAGCTCGATCTTGAGCACCGCCACATCGCTTTCCGGATCGGTCCCGACGACCGTGGCCGGTGCGCTGCGCCCGTCGGGGAGTTGGACATCAATGTCGCTGGCGCCCTCGATCACATGGTTGTTGGTCAGCAGGAAGCCCGCACTCGAAACGATGACGCCTGAGCCCAGTCCGACTTGTGTTTCGGCTGCGCGGTTTTGGTTGCCGAAAAAGAACTCGAACCACGGGTCGCCTTCATGGGGGCTATGCACCGGCGGCCGACTGGCGGTGATGCTCACCACCGCGGGCGCTGCGCGTTTGGCAGCGAGGCTGTAGCTGCCGTTTGCACCTGAGGCCGCAACTGTTGGCGCTGCGGGTGCCTCGGCGATGGGCAACAGGCCGGGTACCCGGAAGCCTGAGCGGCTTGGCAGCCAATCAGGCTTGAGCGTGGCGATCACGAAAACAACGGCCACGGCGACGGTGACGGCCTGGGAGAAAATAAGCCAAGTTTTTTGCATGAGGTTGAGTCTGTGGCCCACCGATCGGACATCGATATGTATTTGTCAGCCGTGATGCAGGCTGTGACCTTCAAGGATTATGGGCCGAACGGTTTGCAGATCGAGGGCCGCGCAGGGGTCGGTCGGCTGGTGTCGGGGGTGACTGCAAGCCTTGCATTGATCGAGGCCGCCATCGCCGCGCAGGCTGATGCGCTGCTGGTGCACCACGGGCTTTTTTGGCGCGGCCAAGACGGCCGCCTCACAGGCTGGCTCAAGCAGCGAGTGCAGCGCCTGATGGCGCATGACATCAGTCTTTTTGCTTTTCACCTGCCTCTTGATGCGCATGCTGAATTTGGCAATAACGCGCAATTTGGAAGGCGCATCGGCGTGAGCGCGGACTCGCGCTTTGGTGAGCAGTCATTGGGTTTCGTCGGATCGATTGAGCAGCCGATGACCACGCCGGATTTGCTGGGCCGCCTTCGCCAGATTTCGAGCCGCACGCCGGCGCATGTCGAGGGTGACGGACGCGCGTTGCGCCGCGTGGCTTGGTGCACCGGCGCAGCGCAGTCCTACTTTGAGGGCGCCATTGCCGCTGGGGCCGATGTATTCATCACCGGCGAGATGTCCGAGCCGCAGGTGCATCTGGCACGCGAGACGGGAGTGGCCTTCATCGCCTGCGGCCACCATGCCAGCGAGCGCTATGGAGTGCAAGCACTGGGCTCGCACATTGCTGAACACTTCGGCATCGAACATCAGTACATTGAAATCGACAGCCCCGCCTGATGCGGCTTTCCCAGCACCTTTCATGAGCAGTCCCGTGGCTTTTCGACCCGCACCGATGGCGATCACCATGGGTGATGCCTGCGGCGTCGGGCCGGAGATCATCACGCGGCTTTATCGAGATGCTGCCGCCGCCGGATGTTTCGTGGTCGGTGATGTGGGCGTGATGCGCCGCGCGGTGGGCTGCACGGGAGGGCTGATGCCAGTGGCCCGCATCGACACCGCCGAATCGGTGTTTGATGTGCCGCCGAATTGCATCCCGGTGCTGCAGGTCGAAGGCTTGCCCGAGGGGCTGTCCCGAGTGCCTTTCGGACGTATCGATGCGCGAGCGGGACTGGCTGCTGCCAGGTCCATCGAACACGCTGCGGTCCTGGCTTTGCGCGGCGCGGTGTGTGCCATCGTCACTGCGCCCATTCACAAGGCCGCGCTTGCCGCAGCCAGCGTGGCCTTTCCTGGGCACACCGAGATGCTGCAGGCGCTGCTCGCAGAAGCCGACCGCGAACTGGCGCCGGCCCTGGAACGCGCGCTGGAAAAACTCGCGAAG
>JBBAPK010000003.1:0-37910 GCA_040400875.1 Burkholderiaceae bacterium
GTAATCCTGCGGGGGGTTTTGCTTTGGGGAGAAGAAATTGCAGGCTCGCGCAGGAATGGACGTCGGGCGCCCAATGAAAATCAGATGTCTAAACTTCGCAACAAACTGATCGTGGCGTTTGAGGATAAGTTGAGCAGCTTGGAAACGTCACTGACGTCGTCAGGTATCGCTGCGTTATCCCAGCCTAGTGCGGTGTGCCGGGCAATCCTCACTCCAAGCGACACACACTGGCCGCTTGGATGTTGAGCTAGGCTATCTCCAGAGATTTGAATCAAAAACTCTGGCAGTCTCCAGTTCTCCATCAGCGCTTGTTGAAGCTCAGTCAGGCCTGTGTTCAAGAAATTCAATTGGGCTGTTTTCGATCTGAGTGTGCTGTCGAGCCGTTGAGCGGCTTCTATCTTCAACGCCAGATCCGGGGCATGACACCAAAGCAGCAGCTCGGCAAAATCATGCAGCAGGGCGGCCTGATGAATGACGGCCGCATCGGGATCCAGGCGATGAACCGCAAATGACAGCGCGAAATTTGCAGCCCTGCTGGCTCGCCGAAGTACCTTGTTGATTCCCTTGATGGCTTCGTCGCGGCCTTTCAAGAATTCTTCGAGCGTTGGCTGTGGCTCAAAAGAACGAAAGAATGGCGAGATACCCAACATCACCAAACTTGAAGTCACAGTCTCGGGCTGTGTGACGGCTCTTGCTGATCGGTTCTTCGCAGCGAACACGAGCACCTTCAAGGTCATCAGCGGATCGCCTCCGATCATTTCGCCGATCAGGTTGGCGTCCACGCTGTCTTCACAATTGCGCATGACCTCCAGTGCTTCAGCGGTTTCCGCTTTCACAGGAATTTCTGCATCTCGAAGCAGCGCTACCCAAGCGCCCATACTAGAGGCCGGATGGCGCAGCGCCAGACCGCAGCGCTCAGCTGGTTGACTCGTGATGCTTTCGGGGGATGCGGGTTGATCAACGTGCATGGAGGACGGAACTCTGAGCGGTAAGGCTATATCGTCGATCCGAAATCTATCTTTAACAAGATAAACGCAAGATAAAACTGTGTAATAAAAAATCCCTGCGTAAAAACCCTGAAATGAAGCGCTGAACTGACCCGATCCTGCCGCACCCGCTTCGGGTTCAGCTCAGCGCCCTGTCAGTTTTTGTTTCAGCTCGAGACCGACCATCTTGTTGACGAATCTGAAGTCCGCAACACGGCTGAGGTCGACCTCTCCCGCCTTGTACAGACCAGCCTTGACCATTTGTCCGTAGAAGTCCTTTACTCTGGCCGGATTCATGGCGCCAATCCCGTCGGTCAGCGAATCACCTGAGTCAACGATTCCCTGTTGCTTCATGAGCGCCACCGAGAATTCCATCTCTGCGGCTGTCATTTCCGGGTTGTCGCGGCGCATGAGTTCATGGGCGGCTTTGCGATCGCCATACAGGTAATTCACCCAGCCAATGGCTGAGGCATCCACGAACCGCTGAACCAGATCAGGCTGCTTGGACACAGTTTCGGTGCGGGCCTCGATCACCGTCGAGTAGGTGCTGAACCCATGGTCAGCCAGCAGGTGAACGACAGGCTTGAAGCCGGCCTGGTTTTCGACGTATATCGGCTCTGCCACCGAATAGCCCTGCTGAATCGACTTCGGATTGGCGAGAAATGGCGCGAGGTTGTAGTTGTACGGCTTGAGGGATTCATCGCGAAACCCGTGGATCATCTTCAGCCACTGCCACCAACTGAACTGAGCATCCTTGGCAATGAAGGCCACCGGAGCATTCTTCAAGGCCTCGAAGCTTTCGTAGCCTTGGCCGGGATGAGCCAGAACGGCCTGAGGATCCTTTTGAAATATTCCTGAAACGACCACGGTGGGGACACCGTTCTTGACGTTGTCGAAGCTGCTCAACAGGTTTCCTGTCATCAGGAAATCAATACGACCCGCTGGCAGAAGCGCGCGATTATTGATCTGCGGGCCGCCTTGAATCAGCGTCACGTCCAAGCCATAGCGCTTGTAGGTACCGTCAGCAATGGCTTGATAAAAACCGCCATGTGCAGCCTGTGCCTTCCAGTTGGTGGCGAATCGCACCTTGTCCAGCGCATGCGCGGGCCCGGCCACAGCGATCATCAGCAGCAGAAAAAAGCTGAACAGCGAGCGAAGTATGTGGAACATCGGCGAACTCCTTGCGTGGATGGGTTGGCTCATGTGCTGGGCGTGGGCGTCGACAGATCGCGACGCTGTTCGCTGGCGTGCCAGCGCGATAGCAGACGGCGCGAGAGCGCGCTCGATGCGAAGTGAATCATCAGTCCGGTCAGCACCAGAAGAAGCAGCGCTGCAAACATTTTGGGAGTCTCGGTGCGAAAGCTCGCCTCAAGGATGCGCGATGCCAATCCGCTTTCTCGACCCGCAGCGCCAGCAACCATTTCTGCAGTCACCGCGCCAATCAGGCTGAGCCCTCCCGAAACCTTCAAGCCAGCCACGAAATAAGGCAGCGCACTTGGCAGCAGCAGCAGCCTGAGGCGCTGCAGCCGAGTGGCTCGACAAAGCACAAAAAGATCCCGCAGCAAGGGATCGGCGGCGCGCAGTCCCACCACGGTGTTTGAAAGGATGGGGAAGAAAGCCACGATCCAGGCACACAACAAAAGCGCGGTGGTGGTGCTGTCGATGTAGATCAGCATCAATGGCGCGATGGCCACAACAGGCGTCACCTGCAACACCACCGCCAGCGGCAACAGCACGGCTTCAAGGCGTGCTGACAGCGTGAATACCGCAGCAATCAACACCCCGCCTGCGATCGCCAGCAAAAGCGCGAACACCGTGATCTTCAGCGTGAACCACCAACTCGCCGCCAGCGAAGAGAAATTGTCGAAAAGTGTCATCAGCACCAAGCTGGGTGCCGGCAGGGTGTAGTGCGGTATTTCGGCCAGCCGCACCAGCGCTTCCCAAGCGAGCAGCCAGCCAACAAGCGCGAACACAGAACCCCAGGCCGCAAGGCCGGTACGCAACGAGCCGGCAGGCCGAGAGGCCTTCGCTGACCACTCCCGCCCCATCACACCGATTCCCCCAGGGCCATTGCGTGGGTCGCCTCAAGCGCGAGAGAAACCTCCCGGCAAGCCTGCGCGTAGCGCAGCGACGAACGAAATTCCGCCGTCCGAGGAAAGGGTTCGTCGATCAGCACTTCAGCCGCAATGCGCCCGGGCCTCGCGCTCATGACCAGCACACGCTGACTGAGAAACACCGCCTCGAACACGCTATGGGTGACAAACAAGACCGCGAGCCCCGCCGACTGCCACCATGCCAGCAAATCGCCATTCAGACGCTGTCGTGTGATCTCGTCGAGCGCGGCAAACGGCTCGTCCATCAGCAGCACCTTGGGCTGCGTGACGAGCGCGCGTGCGATGGACGCTCGCATGCGCATGCCACCAGACAGTTCCTGCGGAAACGCTGATTCAAAGTCAGACAACCCGACCGACGCCAGCGCACGCTTGACGCTCTGCGCAGCAGCCGTTTTGGACAAGCCTGCCAGGCGCAATGGCAGCCAGACGTTGTCGAACACGCTGGCCCAAGGCATCAACGCCGCATCCTGAAACACGAAAGCGGTGCCCGAAGAAGCCGAGTCGCCCATCAGCGCGGGTGCCCGGATGCTGCCTTCGTTCGGGGTGTCGAGTCCGGCCACCATCCTCAGCACGGTGCTCTTGCCGCAGCCCGACGGGCCCAGCAGCGACACGAACTCGTGCTCGCCTATCTCGAGCGAAACATCCTGCAGTGCGAGCGTGCCCTGGCCGTAGCGTTTGACGACGCCGCGCAGCTCAATGGCTGTCGCTTCGCAGGCAGACGGCTCAGCCGGGGTGGTCAGGCCCGGGGTCACTGAAAGGCGACCTCGGCAAAGCCCCGCAGCTTGCGGCTGTGCAACTGCTCGAAGTCGCGTTCCCGCAGCATTTCCAGGGCACGGATTCCGATGCGCAAATGCTGTCCCACGCGTTCGCGATAGAAGTGGTCGGCCATGCCAGGGAGTTTGATCTCGCCGTGAAGCGGCTTATCGCTCACGCAAAGCAGCGTGCCGTACGGAACCCTGAATCGAAAACCGTTGGCCGCGATGGTGGCGCTTTCCATGTCGACTGCGACAGCTCGACTTTGGCTGAAGCGCCGCTCAGGCGTGCTTTCGGTGTGGCCCGAGTGCAGCAGTTCCCAGTTGCGGTTGTCGGTAGTCGCCACGGTACCCGTACGCATGATGCCCTTGAGCCCGAAGCCGTCGAGCTGGGTCACCTCGGCCACTGCCGTCTCGAGGGCCACTTGCACCTCGGCCAAGGGCGGGATGGGCACCCACAGCGGCAGGTCCTCATCGAGCACATGGTCTTCGCGCACATAGCCATGCGCCAGCACGTAATCGCCAAGCCGCTGGGTCTTGCGCAGCCCGGCGCAGTGGCCAAGCATCACCCACACGTGCGGCCGCAGCACAGCAATGTGGTCGGTGATGGTCTTGGCGTTGGCTGGTCCCACACCTATATTGACGATGGTGATGCCCGATCGATCACCGCGCTTGAGGTGATAAGCCGGCATTTGCGGCAATCTGGGCGGCGGTGCGCCCGCCACGTCGTCGCGCGGTGGCGTGAGGTCGCACCGGCGCGTGATCACGTCGCCGGGTTCGACGAATTCGCAATAACTGCTGGCCGGGTCGGCCATCTCGGCATGGCCCAGGTTCATGAACTCATCGATGTAGAACTGGTAGTTGGTGAACAGCACAAAGTTCTGGAAGTGATTTGCCACGGTGCCCGTGTAATGGCGCAGCCGGTGCAGCGAGTAGTCCACCCGTGGCGCGGTGAACAGCGACAGCGGCAGCGCCTCGCCCCGCGCGCGCTTGTCGGTGCCGTTGGCGATGCCGTCATCCATGGCGGCCAGATCGGGAAGGTCGAACCGCTCGCGCATCAACTGCCGACGCGCTGTACCGAGCGAGCCTTCGAGGTGGTCGCGCGCGCCCAGTGCGAAGTGCGCCGGTATCGGCTGCGAGCTGGTGCCGACCTCGATCGACACTTGGTGGTTGCGCAGCAGCAAGTCAAACTGCAATCGGTAGTAGTCACCGAACAGGTCCGGCCGGGTCAGCGTGGTTTCGTAGCTGCCAGGGTCCGCGATGAAGCCATAACTCAGCCGCGAGTCAGCAAGCTCACCCGAAACGACGTGAATGCGAGCCACCGGATAGAACGCCCGCACGCGGACTGGAAAATCCTCTCCGCTGACAAAACGCTGCAGCGCATCACGCAAATGCCGCACGCCGCTGTCATAGATGAGGCGCACCTGTTGCAGCACGGCGTCGGCGTCCGCGAGGCTGATGGGGGCGATGTAGGGCGGAACGATCAGCATGAGACTCCTTCAGTCGCAAGGCTCATTTTGTGCCCGCGAGGCCTGCAACCCCGGCGGCCGGTTTGCGCGGCAGGGCGCCACAGCCCCGAGCGGCCTCAAGCGGTCAGGCGCCGGCAGATCTCGAACACCGCAGCCGACTGGTTCATTGTGTAGAAGTGCAAGCCTGGCACGCCGGCCGTGCGCAGCTGGTCGCACAGATCGGTCACCACATCCAGGCCAAAGGCGCGAATCGATTCGGTGTCGTCGCCAAAGCCTTGCAGGCGCAGCTTCATCCAGCGCGGGATCTCGGTGCCACAGCTGTCGGCAAATCGCATGATTCCGCTGGCGTTGGTGATCGGCATGATGCCCGGCACCACCGGAATGTCAGCGCCCAGCGCATACGCGTCGTCCACGAAGCGGAAGTACGCATCCGAGTTGAAGAACATCTGCGTGATCGCGCCATTGGCCCCGGCCTTCACCTTGGCCACATAGGCCTGCAGATCGGCTTGCGGCGACCTCGCCTGTGGGTGCATTTCGGGATAGGCCGCGACTTCAATGTGGAAGTGATCGCCGGTTTCCTGTCGGATGAAGGCCACGAGCTCGCTGGCAAAGCGGAACTCGCCGAACTGCCCGTAGCCGCTGGGCAGATCACCGCGCAAGGCCACGATGCGGCGCAGTCCGGCGTCCTTGAACTCTTGCAACTGCTCGCGCACCCGCGCCGTGCTCGCGCCGATGCACGAGAAGTGCGGCGCCGCGTCGGCACCTTCGCCAAGGATCTCGCGCACCGTTGACAGCGTGCCGTCTTGCGTGCTGCCGCCCGCGCCATAGGTCACCGAGCAATAGCCGGGCTTCAATGCGTATAACTGCTGGCGCACCGCGTGCAGCTTGAGCACGCCCTCGGGGGTCTTGGGCGGAAAGAATTCGAGGCTCAGCGGCGGGAGTTTCTGACTCATGGTGTGTCGGTCGATTTCGTGGGTTGGGCCCACACAAAGAATTCGGTGTTGCCCTTGGTGGCGCCGTGGCCGCCTCCGGTGATCGGGCTGGCGAAGTAATCGCGCACCTTGAGTTGCTGTGCGCCGCACGCCTGACGGATGCGGGTTTCCACATCGGCGAAGCTGCGTGCGTCCTTGACGATGCCGCCTTTGCCGATGTGCTCGGGCTGCAGTTCAAACTGCGGCTTGACCAGCATCAGCAAGTCGCCGCTCGCCGCCAGATAGCGCACCAGCGTCGGCAGCACCAGCGTGAGCGAAATGAACGACAAATCGCCCACCACGATGTCGAATGAGCACTCGGCATGCTCCTTGGCGAATGCCGTGCCGCTAACATCGCGGGCGTTCACGCCTTCATGGCATTGCACCCTGGGGTCGGCTGCGAGCCGAGGATGCAACTGAGCGTGGCCGACGTCGACGCCCACCACCTGCGATGCGCCATGCTGCAGCAACAAGTCGGTGAAGCCGCCGGTGCTCTGCCCCACATCAAGGCAGCGACGACCTTCAACGCTCACGCTGCAGCGGCCCAGCGCACCCTCGAGCTTCAGCCCGCCGCGCGACACGAAGCGCAGCTCGGCGTCGTCGGTCACCTCGATCGAGCAGGCTTCGGGCAGGTCCTCACCGGCCTTGCGAGGCACCGCCCAGCCGCGCGGGCCCAGCCAGCGCACGGCCCCGCCGTCGATCAGCCGCTGGGCGGCTGATCGAGTTGGGGCGTGGCCTCGGGCCACCAGCAGTTGATCGGCGCGCACGATGGGTCGCTTCGTGCGCCGATCAGTAGCGGTAGGCGTCTGCCTTGTAAGGACCGTCCTTCGACACGCCGATGTAGGAGGCCTGCTCGTCGGACAGCTCGGTCAGCATCGCGCCCACTTTCTTCAGGTGCAGTCGCGCCACCTTCTCGTCAAGATGCTTGGGCAGCACGTAGACCTTGCCGTTCTCGTACTGGCTGCTCTTGGTAAACAGCTCGATCTGCGCGATGGTCTGGTTGGCGAAGCTGGCCGACATCACGAAGCTCGGGTGGCCGGTGGCGCAACCCAGGTTCACCAGACGGCCCTTGGCCAGCATGATGATCTTCTTGCCATTGGGGAACTTGACGTGATCGACCTGCGGCTTGATCTCGTCCCACTCGTACTGCTCGATCGACGCGATGTCGATCTCGTTGTCGAAGTGGCCGATGTTGCACACGATGGCCTCGTCCTTCATGGCCAGCATGTGGTCATGCGTGATGACGCGCTTGTTGCCGGTGGCCGACACGAAAATGTCGGCCTTGTCGGCGGCGTAGTCCATCGTGACGATCTTGTAGCCTTCCATGGCCGCCTGCAGCGCATTGATCGGATCGATCTCGGTGACCCAGACCTGGGCGCTCAAAGCGCGCAGTGCCTGTGCCGAGCCCTTGCCCACGTCACCGTAACCGGCCACGACAGCAACCTTGCCGGCGATCATCACGTCGGTGGCGCGCTTGATCGAGTCGACCAGCGATTCGCGGCAGCCGTAGAGGTTGTCGAACTTGCTCTTGGTCACGCTGTCGTTGACGTTGATGGCGCGGAACATCAAGGTGCCGGCCGCGCTCATCTCGTTCAGGCGGTGCACGCCGGTGGTGGTTTCTTCGGTCACACCGATGATCTCGGCCGACTTGCGGCTGTACCAGGTGGCATCGACGGCAAGCTTGGCCTTGATGGCGGCGTACAAGCAGGTTTCTTCTTCGCTGGTCGGGTTGTTCAACACCGAGGCGTCCTTTTCGGCGCGCTTGCCCAGGTGCATCAGCAACGTGGCGTCGCCGCCGTCGTCGAGGATCATGTTCGGGCCTTCGCCTTGGGTGCCCTTGGCACCAAATTCAAAGATGCTGTGGGTGTAGTCCCAGTAGTCGGTGAGCGTTTCGCCCTTGTAGGCGAACACCGGCGTGCCACCCACCACCAGCGCGGCGGCGGCGTGGTCTTGCGTCGAGTAGATGTTGCATGAGGCCCAGCGCACGCTGGCGCCCAGGGCTTCGAGCGTTTCCACCAGCACGGCGGTCTGGATGGTCATGTGGATGCTGCCGGTGATGCGTGCACCCTTGAGAGGCTGGGATTGGGTAAATTCTTCGCGGATGGCCATCAGACCGGGCATTTCGGTCTCGGCGATCTTGATTTCCTTGCGGCCGAAGTTGGCTTGCGACAGGTCGGCAATGGCGTAGTCGTGCGATGCAATCGCGGCGGGCTTGAGTACAGCGTTCATTTGGGGCTCCAGTTAAAAAGGAACCCGCACAAGCGACGTGGGACGAAGTCTTGAATGACCACTCACCCACGGGGAAACATCGTGCGGGTGAGCGCAGTTGCAATGTCGAACTTCGAGCCTGGGACACTGACGTGCCTTGCAACGCTCCTCGAAGCAAAACAGATTCTAAGCGCAGGCTTTTCGTTGCCTGCGAGCGGCATGACAATTCGAGTGTGTTCCAGCCTCACCCCTGACGCCATGAAATCGATCGGAACGCCGCTCAGCGCCCACGCCACCCGAGTCATGCTGCTGGGCAGCGGTGAGCTGGGCAAGGAAGTGCTCATTGCATTGCAGCGCCTGGGCGTAGAGACTATCGCGGTTGATCGCTACGACAACGCCCCCGGTCAGCAAGTGGCCCATCACGCGCACACCATCACCATGAGCGACCCGGCGGCCTTGCGCGCGCTGATTGAAGCCGAGCGACCTGATCTGGTGGTGCCCGAGATCGAGGCCATCGCCACCCCGGTGCTTGAAACACTCGAAGCCGAAGGCGTGGTGCGGGTGATCCCCACCGCGCGCGCTGCGCGCCTGACGATGGACCGCGAGGGCATCCGCCGACTGGCTGCCGAGACGCTAGCCCTGCCCACCAGCCCGTATCGCTTTTGCGATTCGCTGGCCGAGTTGCGCGCCGCCATCGATGGCGCGCACGGGACGCCGGGCATCGGCTACCCCTGCATCGTCAAGCCGGTGATGAGCAGTTCGGGCAAGGGCCAAAGCAAGATCGACACACCCGCCAACGTGCAAGCGGCCTGGGATTACGCGATGGCCGGCGGGCGTGTCGGGCCGGGCCGCGTGATCGTCGAGGGCTTCATCGACTTCGACTACGAGATCACCCTGCTCACCGTACGAGCCATGGGTGCGAACGGCGAAGTCGAGACGCATTTTTGCGATCCCATCGGCCATGTGCAGGTCAGCGGTGATTACGTCGAGAGCTGGCAGCCGCACGCCATGCACCCGGCGGCGCTGGCGCGATCGCGCGAGATCGCCCGTGCCGTCACCGACGATCTGGGGCGTGGCCTGCTAGGGCATCCCGCCGGCCTGGGGCTGTTTGGCGTCGAGCTGTTCGTCAAGGGCGAACAGGTGTGGTTCTCGGAGGTCAGTCCGCGCCCGCACGACACCGGCATGGTGACCATGGCGACCCAGTGGCAAAACGAATTCGAGCTGCACGCCCGCGCCATCCTCGGTCTGCCTATCGACACCACGCTGAAGACACCGGGCGCCAGCGCGGTGATCTATGGCGGCGTGGAAGCTGCGGGCATCGTGTTTGACGGTGTGGCCGATGCGCTGCGTGTGCCCAACAGCGAGATACGGCTGTTCGGCAAGCCCGAGAGCTTCATCAAGCGCCGCATGGGCGTGGCGCTGGTGCGCGATGCCGATGTGGATGTGGCCCGCGCGCAAGCCAAGCTGGCGGCATCCCGGGTGAAACCGCGCGTGGCCTGAAAGCACAAGGGCGGCTTGCGCCGCCCTTGTGGGTCACTCGGTGGGCCGCCTTGTGGCGGCGCCAGCAGTCACTCGATCACGCTGCCAGACCCTGACGTCACAGCCCTGCGGCCGCGCGCAACACCGCAACCTTGTCCGTGCGCTCCCACGAGAACTCCGGCTCCTCGCGGCCGAAGTGACCGTAGGCCGCGGTCTTTTCATAGATCGGGCGCAGCAAGTCGAGCATCTGGATGATGCCCTTGGGCCGCAGGTCGAAATGCGCGTTGACCAGTTCGGCAATGCGCTCGTCCGAGATCACGCCGGTGCCTTCGGTGCGCACGGTGATGTTCATCGGCTTGGCCACGCCGATGGCGTAGGCAACCTGGATCTGGCACTGCTTGGCCAGCCCTGCGGCCACGATGTTCTTGGCCACGTAGCGCGCGGCATAGGCGGCCGAGCGATCCACCTTGGTGGGGTCCTTGCCGCTGAAGGCGCCGCCGCCGTGCGGGCAGGCGCCGCCGTAGGTGTCAACGATGATCTTGCGACCGGTCAGGCCGCAATCGCCTTGCGGGCCACCGATGACGAAGCGCCCGGTCGGGTTGACCAGATAGCGCGTGTCTTTCAGCCAGGCCTTGGGCAACACCGGCTTGATGATTTCCTCGATCACCGCTTCGATGAATTCGGGCTTCATCTTGGTGCCGTCGCTCATCTCGGGCGAGTGCTGGCTTGACAGCACCACGGTGTCAATGCTGTGCGGCTTGCCGTCGACGTAGCGCATGGTCACCTGGCTCTTGGCGTCGGGGCGCAGGAAGGGCAGCCGGCCGTCTTTGCGCAGCTGCGCTTGACGCTCGACCAGCCGGTGCGCGTAGTAGATCGGCGCGGGCATCAGCTCGGGTGTCTCGTCGCAGGCGTAGCCGAACATCAGGCCCTGGTCGCCGGCGCCGGTGTTCAGGTGGTCGTCGCTGGCGTGGTCCACGCCCTGCGCGATGTCGTTGGACTGCTTGTCATAGCAGACCATCACCGCGCAGCCCTTGTAGTCGATGCCGTACTCGGTGTTGTCGTAGCCGATGCGCTTGATGGTGTTGCGCGCCACCTGGATGTAGTCGACGTTGGCCTGCGTGGTGATCTCGCCGGCCAGCACCACCAGACCGGTGTTGCACAGCGTTTCGGCGGCTACGCGTGACAGCGGGTCCTGCTCAAAGATCGCGTCAAGGATGGCGTCGGAGATCTGGTCGGCCACCTTGTCGGGATGGCCTTCAGACACGGACTCGGATGTGAAAAGGAAATCGTTCGCCACTCTTAAACTCCGTTCGGTTGCAACTTGCGTTGCCGGCCCAGCACCTGGAGGTTCGGCGAACGCTTTAGCGGTTTGTTGAGCCTGTGCCCGGCAGGCGCCCGAAGTGACCCAAGCTGCCCTGCAATCGCCCCGCAAGTAGTTCTTTAACTCGGCGACGATCCGATTCTATTCACCTGATGACGCGCTTCATTGCGATATCCCTCAAGGTATTGGTGCGTTTTCTGGCGCATGTCCCTCTGCGCTGGCTGCATGCGGTAGGTGCGCCCTTGGGCTGGCTGGTGTTTGTCGCCTCGCCCACGTACCGCCGGCGATTTCGAGCCAATGCCCAGCAGGCGGGCGTGCCGTGGGCTGAGGCTCGCGGCGCCATCGCGTCGGCTGGCCGCTCGCTGATGGAGCTGCCCGTGCTGTGGCTGCGACCGCCCGATGCTGCGCTGCCGGTGGCGGTTCACTGGCAAGGCGGCGAGCTGATCGAGCAGGCCCATGCCGCAGGGCGCGGCCTGGTGCTGCTGACCCCCCACCTCGGCTGCTTCGAGGTGATCGGTCAGTCCTATGCGCAACGCCATGGCGCTGGCTGCGGCGCGATGACGGTGCTCTATCGCCCGGCGCGCAAACCCTGGCTGCGCGATCTGGTCGAAGCCGCACGCCGCCGCCCGGGACTGGATGCCGCACCGGCCACGCTGGCCGGTGTGCGACAGATGATGCGCGCGCTCAAGCGCGGCGAGGTGATCGGCCTGTTGCCCGATCAGGTGCCGCCCGAGGGGCTGGGCGTGTGGGCGCCGTTCTTTGGCCAGCCGGCCTACACCATGACATTGGCCAGCCGGCTGGCGCAGCAAACCGGTGCGGCCTTGCTGCTGGTGTGGGGTGAACGCCTGCCGCGCGGTGCCGGTTATCGGGTGCGCGTGAGCGAACTGGCTGAGCCCTTGCCGCACGATCCCGTCGCCGCCGCCGCCGCCATCAACCGCGCGATGGAGCACCTGATCCTGCAGTGTCCGCAGCAGTACCTCTGGGGCTACCACCGCTACAAGCAGCCGCGCTCGGGCGGGCTGTCGGCGCTGGGCGAAAAGGCCTCGCCATGAAGCGGCTGCTGGCCAACGGGCTGACGCGGCTCGGGCTCGCGCTGGTGTGGCTCTTGCACTGGCTGCCTTTGGCGCTGCTGGCGCCGCTGGGTCGCGCCCTCGGCCGTCTTTCATGGGTGCTGGCGCATTCGCGCAGGCACATTGCGCTGCGCAACCTCGAGCTGTGCTTTCCCGAGCTGGACGAGCCGCAGCGTCGCGCCCTGGCCTTCGAGCACTTCCAGCTCATGGGCCGCAGCATCCTCGAACGTGGGTTGCTGTGGCACGCCTCGCCCGCGCGGCTCAAGCGCCTCATCCACGTCGAGGGCCCGGCCGACTTTGCCGACAAGCACCCCGGCACGATGATGTGGCTGGTGCCGCATTTCGTGTCGCTCGAGGTGGTGGCCCCTGCCGCACGCATGTCGACCGTGCGGCCGGCTTGCACCATCTACCAAAAGCAAAGCAACCTGGTGTTCGATGCCGCAGTGCGGCGCGGTCGCTTGCGCTTTAGCCCGGTGCGGCTGCTGTCGCGTCGCGAGGGCGCCAAGCCGCTGCTGCGTGCCATCCGTCAGGGTGAAGGCTTCCTCAATCTGCCCGACATGGACTTCGGCATCAAGGGCGCCGAGTTCGTGCCCTTCTTCGGTGTGCCGGCGGCCACGCTGCTCGCGCCGTCTCGCATGGCGCGTCTGCTCGACATGAAGGTGCAGCCTGTGATCGCCGAGATGTTGCCGGGCGCGCAGGGCTACCGCGTGCGCTTCCTTGAGCCGTGGACGCACTTTCCCACCGACGACGCCCACGCCGATACCGTCGCGCTCAACCGCTGGATCGAGCAGGAGATCCGCCGCAACCCGGCGCAGTACCTGTGGGTTCACCGGCGATTCAAGACGCGCCCGCCCGGCGAGCCTTCGCTGTATTGAGCCGCGTGCGCCGTCGATAATCGGTCCATGAAAATCCGGTTCACCAAGATGCAGGGCGCCGGCAACGACTTCGTCGTGCTCGACGCCACGCAAGA
Source organism: Burkholderiaceae bacterium (assembly GCA_040400875.1). Classification (GTDB taxonomy): domain Bacteria; phylum Pseudomonadota; class Gammaproteobacteria; order Burkholderiales; family Burkholderiaceae_C; genus PBB1. The sequence goes on from JBBAPK010000003.1 coordinate 13,341, forward strand.
GCCGCTCGCCCTGGGCGCCGAGCAGTTGCGCCGGCTGGCCGATCGCCGCTTCGGCGTGGGAGCCGACCAGATCCTGGTGGTCACCCGCAGCCAAACCGAAGGCGTCGATTTCGGCTACCGCATCTTCAACAGCACCGGCGAAGAAGTCGAGCAGTGCGGCAACGGCGCACGCTGTTTCGTGCGCTACGTGCGCGACAAGAAACTGTCCGACAAGTCGACCCTGCGCGCCGAGACGGTCAACAGCCTGCTCGAACTGCACATGCTCGAAGACGGGCGCGTGCGCGTCGACATGAACGCACCCATCTTCGATCTGCCCCGGGTGCCTTTTCACGACGCCGGCTTGCGCGCGCATCGCGTGCCGGTCAAGGGCGGTGCCGGCGGCCAGTTCGTCGATCTGTGGCCGCTGCGCATCAAGGGCCGCGTGGTCGAGGTCGCGGTGTTGTCGATGGGCAACCCGCATGCGGTGCAACTCGTCGATGACGTGGACAGCGCCGGCGTCGAAGTGCTCGGCCCACTGATCGAGCACCACACCAGCTTTCCGCGTCGCGTCAACGCAGGCTTCATGCAGGTCGTCTCGCGCAGCCACATCCGCTTGCGCGTGTTCGAGCGCGGTGCCGGCGAGACGCTGGCTTGCGGCACTGGCGCGTGCGCGGCGGTGGTCGCGGGCATTCGCCTGGGGCTGCTCGATGCGGTGGTCGATGTTGACACCCGAGGCGGCCGTTTGACCATCGAGTGGCAAGGCCTGCGCGACGGCCTTGGCAGCCATGTCTTCATGGCCGGCCCGGCGCAAACCGTCTTCGAAGGCGAAATCGAACTGCAAGACCTCTGAGCGCAACCGTGCACCCTGTCCATCAACGAACCATGAGCACCACACCGTGAGCAATCCCACCGGAGTCCAGGGCATCACCGAAACCGACATCGCCAACTACCTAGCCAACACGCCGGGTTTCTTCGAGCGCCATGCCGATTTGCTCAGCTCGATCCAGCTGAGCAGCCCGCACGGCACGCGCGCGGTGTCGCTGCAGGAGCGGCAGATGGATCTGCTGCGCGAGCGGCTCAAGGGCTTCGAGCAAAAGATCATGGAGATGATCCGCCACGGCCAGGAAAACGCCGCCATCGCCGAGCGGCTGCATCGCTTCACCCGATCGCTGATGCTGACCACCGAGGCGGCGGCGCTGCCCGAGGTGCTGGTGCGCGAGCTGATGCATCAGTTTCTGATTCCGCAAGCGGGCATCCGGGTGTGGGGTGCTTCGGCCGAACATGCCGCGCTGCCGTTTGCGCGCACCGTCAGCGCCGACGCGCGCAGCTTTGCGTCGAGCCTGTCGCTGCCGTATTGCGGCGCCAACGCCGGCTTCGAAGCGGCCACCTGGCTCGAAGACTCGTCGACCGTCGCTTCGCTGGCGCTGATTCCGCTGCGTCATGGCAGCAGCACCGATGCCTTCGGGCTGCTGGTGCTGGGCTCGCCCGACCCGACGCGCTTTGCCGCCGACATGGGCACCGAGTTTCTGATGCGCATCGGCGAGGTTTCGAGCGCGGGCCTGTCGCGGCTGATTCGCGCCTGATGGCCAACGGCGGCAGCGCGTGAACGACGACCTCGCGGCCCACTTGCAGCATCTGCAAGTCGAGCGCCGCCTGGCCGCGCGCACGCTGACGATGTACACGCAGGCCTTCGTGCGGTTGCAAGGCCTGGCCGATGTGGCGGCCGTGCCGCTGCGCGAGGTGCAGCCGCACCATGTGCGCCGCTGGGCCGGCCAGCTGCACGCGCAAGGGCTGGCACCGGGCAGCATCGCCATTGAACTGTCGGCGTGGCGAGGCTTTTATCGCTGGCTGGGCCGCGATGGGCTGGTGCTGCAAAACCCGGTGGCCGGCGTGCGTGCGCCCAAGGCGGCCAAGCCGCTGCCCAAGGCGCTGTCGGTCGATCAGGCGGTGGCGCTGGCCGATTTCAGCGCGCCGCCCGACGCCGCACGGCAAGGTGCTGCCATCGCCGCGCGCGATCACTGCATCACCGAGCTGCTGTACGGCTGCGGGCTGCGGGTGGCCGAGCTGGCCTGCCTTGATGTGCAGCCCGGCGCGCGGGCGGTGGGCTGGATCGACATCGCCGACGCCAGCGCCCATGTGCTGGGCAAGGGCAACAAGCGTCGCAGCGTGCCGGTGGGCGCGGCGGCGCTGGTTGCGCTGCAGACCTGGCTGGGCCTGCGCGCGCAGATGGCGAAGGCCGACGAGCCTGCGCTGTTGGTGGGCCAGCGCGGTGCGCGCATCACCACCAACCAGGTGCGCATCAGCCTCAAGCAGCGCGCGGTGCAAGCCGGGCTGCCCACGCACGTGCATCCGCACATGCTGCGCCACTCGTTTGCCACCCACGTGCTGCAGTCCAGCGGCGATTTGCGCGCGGTGCAAGAACTGCTCGGCCACGCCAACATCAGCGCCACGCAGGTCTACACCAAGCTTGACTTCGGCCACCTCAGCAAGGTGTACGACGCCGCGCATCCCCGAGCCAAGAAGCAAGACCCGATCAAGCGGTGAGGCGTCTGGCTGTCGGGGCATGTCGATGGCCTACGATGAAAGCATGCATGTGCCGTCCACGCCGCTGAGCGTTGCTTCCCGCGCCGACGATCTGGTGGTGGCGCGGCCCGAAGGCCTGTACTGCCCGCCTGGCGATTTCTACATCGACCCCTGGAAGCGAGTCGATCGGGCCGTCATCACGCATGCCCATTCCGATCACGCCCGTGCTGGCCACCAGCACTACCTGGCGCACACCGACAGCCAAGGCACGCTGCGCACCCGCCTGGGCGACGACATCACGCTGCAAACGCTGGCCTATGGCGAAAGCATCGTGCATCACGGCGTCAGGTTGTCGCTGCATCCGGCAGGTCATGTGCTCGGTTCGGCGCAGGTGAGGCTTGAACACGGCGGCCGCGTGTGGGTCGCCTCGGGCGACTACAAGACCGAGGCCGACGGCACCTGCGCGCCCTTCGAGCCGGTGCGCTGCGACACCTTCATCACCGAATCGACCTTCGGCCTGCCGATCTACCGCTGGCCGACCCAGACCGAGCTGTTCGCCGACATCAATGCCTGGTGGCGGGCCAATGCCGAGCAGGATCGCGCGTCGGTGCTGCTGTGCTACGCGTTCGGCAAGGCGCAACGCATCTTGCATGGCGTGGATGCGAGCATCGGACCCATCGTCACGCACGGCGCGGTGGAGCCCTTGAACGCGGTGTACCGCGCGGCCGGCGTCGCGCTGGCGCCAACGCTGCGAGCCGCCGATCCGGGCCTTGACGCTGCACTTTTGAAGCGCGCCTTGGTGCTGGCGCCGCCCTCGGCTCAGGGCACACCGTGGATGCGTCGCTTTGGCGATTACTCGGATGCCTTCGCCAGCGGCTGGATGCAGTTGCGCGGTGCGCGGCGCCGGTGCGGCGTGGATCGCGGCTTCGTCATGTCCGACCATGCCGACTGGCCAGGCCTGCTGAACGCCATTGCCGGCACTGGCGCGCAGCGCGTTTTCGTCACCCATGGCAGCGTGGCGGTGATGGTGCGCTGGCTGACCGAGGCCGGCCTGGAGGCGCAAGCCTTCAAGACCGAGTACGGCGCCGAAGACCCAGAGGCCGTGCCCGCCGCATGAAGCCGTTTGCCGCGCTGTATCGCGAACTCGATGCGACCACCTCCAGCCTGGCCAAGCAGGCCGCGCTGCAGCGCTATCTGCAAAGCGCCGATCCCGCGAGCGCGGCCTGGGCGGTCTACTTTCTGGCCGGCGGCAAGCCGCGGCAACTGGTGCCGGTCAAGTTGCTGCGGCAACTGGCGCAACAGGCTGCGGGCCTGCCGCCGTGGCTTTTCGACGAGACCTATGACGCGGTTGGCGACCTGGCCGAAACCATTTCACTGCTGCTGCCGGCGCCAGATCAAACGCACGCCATGGGCCTGTGTGAATGGATGGAGCGCCACTTGCTGCCGCTGCGCGGCACGCCGCCCGATCAGCTGGCCGACACCTTGCACGCGCAATGGCGCTGCCTGGCCATCGACGAGCGGCTGGTCTATTTCAAGCTCATCACCGGCGGCTTTCGCGTCGGCGTGTCACGGCTGCAAGTCACGCAAGCGCTGGCGGCGGTGGGGGCGCTCGACCCCAAGCGCGTGGCGCAGCGCTTGATGGGCTACACGCACATCACCGGGCAACGCTCGGCCGCCGACTACAACGCCCTGATCGCCCCGGAGAGCGCCGGTGAACTCGAAGCCCAGACCGGCGGGCAGCCCTACCCCTTCTTTCTCGCGCACCCGTTCAACCTGCCGCTGGCCCAGTTCGATGAAGCGCTCGGCACGCCTTCGCAGTGGCTTGTCGAATGGAAGTGGGATGGCATCCGCGCCCAGCTCGTCAAGCGTGCCGGCAAGGTGTGGCTGTGGTCGCGCGGCGAAGAGCTGGTGACCGAGCGCTTTCCCGAACTCGCGCAGATGGGCCAGGCGCTGCCAGACGGCACGGTGCTCGACGGAGAAATCGTGGTGTGGCGCGACGAGCGCGTTCAGCCTTTCGCCGAGCTGCAAAAGCGCATCGGCCGCAAGACGCTCGGGCCCAAGCTGCTGCGCGAGCTGCCGGTGGCGCTGCTGGCTTACGACCTGCTCGAGCTGCAAGGCCGCGACCTGCGCGTGCTGGCGCAGTGCGAGCGACGGCCGCTGCTCGATGCGTTGCTGGCCAGCGTGCCGCATCCGTGCCTCATTGCCAGCCCGCTGCTCCAGGGCGCCAGCTGGGACGACCTGGCACAGCAGCGCGAAGCGGCGCGCGCCATGGGTGTCGAAGGCCTGATGCTCAAGCAGCGCACGGCGTGCTACGGCGTGGGTCGCACCAAGGATGTGGGCGTGTGGTGGAAGTGGAAGATCGATCCGCTGTCCATCGATGCCGTCCTCATCTACGCGCAGCGCGGCCACGGCCGCCGTGCCAGTCTTTACAGCGACTACACCTTTGCCGTGTGGGATGCGCCGCCGCAGGTCGAAGGGCGCAAGCTGGTGCCGTTCGCGAAAGCGTATTCAGGCCTGACCGATGCCGAAATGGCGCGCGTCGACGCCGTCGTGCGCAAGACCACCGTCGAGAGCTTCGGCCCGGTTCGCAGCGTGCAGCCCACGCTGGTGTTCGAGCTGGGGTTCGAAGGCATCGCCCGCAGCGCGCGGCACAAAAGCGGGATCGCGGTGCGCTTTCCACGCATGCTGCGCTGGCGTGAGGACAAGTCCGTCGACGACGCCGACACGCTGCAAACCCTCGCCGAGCTGCTGCCGTCGTGAAGCGCGCTCTGGGTGAGTGGTTCGCGGCTCGCGGCTGGAAGCCGCTGAAGTTCCAGCGTGAGGTGTGGAAGGCGATCGCCGCTGGCCGTTCGGGCTTGCTGCATGCGACCACCGGTGCTGGCAAGACCTACGCGGTGTGGTTGGGTGCGCTGCAGGCTTTCGCGCCGCTGGCCCCGGTGAACAAACCACCAAGGCTCACCGTGCTTTGGCTCACACCCATGCGCGCGCTGGCAGCCGACACCTTGCGTGCCCTGCAACAACCGCTGCAGGATCTGCAGCCTGGCTGGAGCGCGGGCGTGCGCAGCGGCGATACCGGCTCGGCCGAGCGCAGCGCGCAAAACCAGCGTCTTCCGACCGTGCTGGTGACCACGCCTGAGAGCTTGTCGCTGCTGCTCGCGCGCGCCGATGCCCATGAGGTGCTGGGCGGCTTGCGCATGGTGGTGGTCGACGAATGGCATGAGTTGCTTGGCAACAAGCGCGGCGTGCAGGTGCAACTGGCGCTGGCCCGGCTTCGGCGCTGGAACGCGGGGCTGTGCGTGTGGGGCATGTCGGCCACCCTGGGCAATCTGCAGGAGGCCATGGGCGCACTTCTGGGCGGCGAGGCCGGTGTGCTGGTGCAAGGCGAGGTGTCCAAGAAACTCGTTGTCGATTCGCTGCTGCCCGATCGCGTCGAGCGCTTTCCGTGGGGTGGCCACCTCGGCCTCACGATGCTGCCCAAGGTGATCGCGGAAATCGCCGCCAGCAGCACCACGCTGGTCTTCACCAACACGCGCGCGCAGGCTGAGATCTGGTATCAGGCGATGCTCGAGGCGCGGCCGGACTGGGCCGGGCAGATCGCGCTGCACCACGGCTCGCTCGACCGCGCCGTGCGCGAATGGGTCGAGCTCGCCCTGAAAAGAGGGGAGCTCAAGGCCGTGGTCTGCACCTCGAGTCTGGACCTGGGCGTGGACTTCCTGCCGGTCGAGCGCGTGCTGCAGATCGGCTCGCCCAAGGGCGTGGCGCGGCTGCTGCAGCGCGCCGGGCGGTCGGGCCATGCGCCCGGACGACCGTCGCGCATCACGCTCGTGCCCACGCACAGCATCGAGATGATCGAGGGCGCCGCCGCGCGCACGGCCCTGGCCGCGGGCCGCATCGAGGCGCGCAGCTCGCCGTTGCAGCCGCTCGATGTGCTGGTGCAGCACCTGGTGACGGTGGCGCTGGGCGGCGGCTTCGTGCCTGACGCGCTCTACGACGAGGTGCGCAGCGCCACCGCCTATGCCGTCTTGTCGCGCGAGAGCTGGCAGTGGTGCCTGGACTTCGTCGCCCAGGGCGGCCAGTCGCTGGCGGCCTATCCCGACTACAGGCGTGTCGTGCCCGACGCCGAGGGCGTGTGGCGCGTCCCCGATGCGCGGCTGGCTCGCAGGCACCGCATGAACATCGGCACCATCCTCAGCGACGCCAGCATGGTCGTGCAGTACGTCGGCGGCGCCAAGATCGGCAGCGTCGAGGAATCTTTTGTGGCGCGGATGAAGACTGGCGACTGCTTTCTTTTTGGCGGGCGATTGCTTGAGCTGGTGCGCATCCACGACATGACGGCTTGGGTGCGACGCGCCAGCGGCAAGCGCGCTGCGGTGCCACGCTGGAGTGGCGGGCGCATGCCGCTGTCGACGACGCTGGCCGACGCCGTGGTGGGGCAGCTCGCGCTCGCCAACGCGGGCCGCTACGACACACCGGAGCTGCAGTGCTTGCGCCCGCTGCTAGAGATCCAGCAGCAGTGGTCTGCGCTGCCAACGCCCGAGACCTTGGTGGCAGAGCTGCTCAAGACCCGTGAAGGCTGGCACCTGTTCGTGTACCCGTTCGCGGGGCGCCATGTGCACCTGGGGCTGGCCAACCTCGTGGCCTGGCGTGTGGCGCAGCATCAGCCGCGCACCTTCTCGATGGCGGTCAACGACTGCGGTTTCGAGCTGCTGTGCGCGCAAGAGGTCGACTGGCCCGCGCTGTTGCCGCAGGTGCTCGCGCTGGGCGATGAGTCGCAGCTGCTGCACGAGGTGCTTGCGTCGCTCAATGCGAGTGAGCTGTCGCGGCGGCGCTTTCGCGAGATCGCGCGCGTGTCGGGCCTGGTGTTTCAGGGCTACCCCGGCGAAAAGCGCGGCAACAAGCAGCTGCAGGCGTCGTCGTCGTTGTTCTACGAGGTGTTTTGCAAGTACGACCCGACCAACCGGCTGCTGCGGCAGGCCGAAGCAGAGCTGCTCGCGCACGAGCTCGAGATCGGCCGGCTGCACGCCAGTCTGGTGCGCATGGCCGCGCAGCGGCGGGTGGTTCAGCAGCTCGAACGACCGACGCCGTTTTCCTTTCCGCTCATCGTCGAGCGGTTTCGCGAGCAGCTGTCCAACGAGAAGTTGGCCGACCGCATCGCGCGCATGGTGGCCCAGCTGGAGCAGGCCGCCGGCGCAGCGCCATCGGCGGCGGGCGCCCAGCGGGTGAAAGACACCTTGGCATTTGGCAGCGCGCAAGGGCCGACCCAAGCCGAAAGAAAAGATCGCAAAGGAAAAAGGAATGTCTGACAGCCGCCATGGCGCATCGCTTGAAGATGCCAGCTCCTGCGCGGTGCGGTGGGCCGATCAGGACCTGCGCTTGCTGGCCGAGCGCGCCGTGTGGTGGCCCGAGCCGCGCGTGCTGTTCATCTCCGATCTCCACATCGGCAAGGCCGCGACCTACCGCGCGCTGGGTCAACCGGTGCCCGGCGGCACCACGCAGCAAAACCTCACGCGGCTCGACCGCCTGATCGAAACGCATCGCCCCTTGCAGATCGTTTTTCTGGGCGATTTCCTGCATGCGGCGCAGGCGCAAACACCGCAGGTTCTGGCCGCGCTGCAGATCTGGCGCGAGCAGCACCCACAGCTGGCGTTGACCCTGGTGCGTGGCAATCACGACAGCCGCGCTGGCGATCCACCGGCATCGCTGGGCATCGCGGTGGTCGACGAGCCGTATTTGATCGGCCCTTTCGCCGCCTGCCACCATCCGCAGGCGCACGCGACCCACTTCGTCCTGGCCGGTCATGTGCATCCGGCTTGCACGCTGCACGGCCGCGGGCGCGACCGCGTGCGCATGCCTTGCTTCGTGCATGAGGGCGAGCAGGCCATCTTGCCCGCGTTCGGCGAGTTCACCGGCAGCTGGTTGGTGCAGGCCGCACCGGGCCGCCGCCTTTATGGTGTCGGGGGTGATGCCGTCTGGGCATTGCCCGCATGAGCCCCGCATGAAGCAGACTCTCGAACCGCAGAAAAACCCCCGCGCGACTCCAACGACCCATCTTTCCAGTTCAGCCTGCGCGGCGAGCTGGCAAGCCCAGGCAACACCATGAAAACCATCCGACTGCGTGACGGCAAGGAACGCTCGCTCATCAAGCGCCACCCGTGGGTGTTCGAAGGCAGCATCGCGAGCGGCCGCGCCGATCCGGGCGAGACGGTGCGCGTCGAATCGGCCGCCGGTGAATTTCTGGCCTGGGGTGCCTACAGCCCGACGTCGTCGATCCGCGTGCGCGCTTGGAGCTTCGACGCCACCGAGCGCATCGACGCGGCTTTCTTCGAGCGGCGCATCGCGCGTGCGGTGACGGTGCGCGCGCGCTTGCCCATCGACAGCGATGCCATGCGGCTCGTCCACGGCGAGGCCGACGGCCTGCCCGGGCTGGTGGTTGACCGCTACGGCGACACCCTCAGTGCGCAGTTCACGGCCACCGGTGTCGAGCGCTGGAAGCCGGTGATCGCTGATGCGCTGCTCAAGGCCACTGGCTTGCAGCGCCTGTACGAGCGCAGCGACGCCAGCGTGCGCGAACTCGAAGGCTTGGCTGCGATCACCGGCTGGCTGCGCCTGCCGCCGGGCGCGCCCGAACACACCGAGCTCACCATCTGCGAGCACGGCTGGAAGCTCACGGTGGACGTGGCGCACGGCCACAAGACCGGCTACTACCTCGATCAGCGCGACAGCCGGCGGTTGTTTGCTGACAGCGTGCGGCACTTCGGTGCGCAGCGCGTGCTCAACTGCTACAGCTACACCGGCGGCTTCAGCGTGGCCGCGCTGGCCGCTGGCGCTGCCGAGGTGACCAGTGTGGATTCGTCGAGCCCGGCGCTCGAGCGGGCGATGGCCCACGTGGCGCTCAACGGCTTCGATGCGCAGCGCCACAGCATGATCGATGCCGACGTGAACGCCACGCTGCGCGGGTTTCTCGATCAGGGCCGGCGCTTTGATGCCATCGTGCTCGACCCGCCCAAGTTCGCCTCGACCGCCGCCCAGGCTGAGCGCGCCGCGCGTGCCTACAAGGACATCAACCGGCTCGCCTTCATGCTGCTGGAACCCGGCGGCCTGCTGTTCACCTTCTCATGCTCGGGCGGCGTGAGCGCCGATCTGTTCCACAAGATCGTCGCCGGCGCCGGGCTCGATGCTGGCATCGACGGCCAGATCCACGCGCGCACCGGCGCGGCGCCCGACCACCCGATGACCATCACCTTTCCCGAGGGCGAATACCTCAAGGGCCTGGTGATCGTGAAGCAGCGCTGATTCAACGCCCGGTCTCGACGAGCGTCGGCGAGCGCGGCCGGGGGCCTGCTTAACATCGCCTTGAATTGATTTCCTCAGGAGAGTGCCATGTGCGGCATCGTCGGCGCGGTCAGCGCGCGCAACATCGTTCCGGTGCTGATCGAAGGCTTGAAGCGGCTCGAGTACCGCGGCTATGACTCGTGCGGTGTCGCGGTGCACCAGCACGGCGGCTTGCTGCGCGCGCGCAGCACCGAGCGCGTGGCCGAACTCGAGCGCAACGTGGCGGCTGATGCCATCGCCAGCGGCACTGGCATCGCGCACACCCGCTGGGCCACGCACGGCCTGCCGGCGGTGCACAACGCGCACCCGCACTTCTCGGGCGACCGCGTGGCGCTGGTGCACAACGGCATCATCGAAAACCACGATGAGCTGCGCGCCGAGTTGCAAGGCCATGGCTATGTGTTCGCCAGCCAGACCGACACCGAAGTCATTGCCCACCTGATCGATCGCCTGTACGAAGGCGACCTGCTCACCGCCGTGCAGCGCGCGCTGCCGCGATTGCTCGGTGCCTATGCGATCGCCGTGTTTTGCCGTAACGAGCCGCACCGCGTGATCGGCGCGCGCGAGGGCTCGCCATTGATTTTGGGTATCGGCACTGGCGAGCGCGCCGGCGACCACTACCTGGCCAGCGATGCCATGGCGCTGGCCGGCGTGACCGACCAGATCGTCTACCTTGAAGAAGGCGACGTGGTCGACCTGCAACTCACCGGCATGCGCATCAGCGCGCGCCGTGGCGAGGGCTTTGAGCCGGTGGCGCGCGAGGTGCGCACCGTGCACGCGCACACCGGCGCTGCCGAGTTGGGGCCGTACCGCCACCACATGCAAAAAGAGATCTTCGAGCAGCCCAAGGCGATCGCCGACACGCTCGATGCGGTCGATGCCATCTCGCCCGCGCTGTTCGGCGACGCGGCTGCCGAGGTGTTCAAGCAGGTCGACTCGGTGCTCATCCTGGCTTGCGGCACCAGCTATTACGCCGGCTCGGTGGCCAAGTACTGGCTCGAGAGCATCGCCAAGATCCCGACCGCCGTCGAAGTGGCCAGCGAATACCGCTACCGCGACAGCGTGCCCCACGCGCGCACGCTGGTCGTGACCATCACGCAAAGCGGCGAAACCGCCGACACGCTCGCTGCGCTCAAGCACGCCCGAGCTTTGGGCATGGCGCACACGCTCACCGTGTGCAACGTGGCCACCAGCGCCATGGTGCGCGAGTGCGCGCTGGCCTTCATCACGCGCGCCGGCGTCGAGATCGGCGTGGCCTCGACCAAGGCGTTCACCACCCAGCTGGTGGGCTTGTTTTTGCTGACGCTGGCGCTGGCCAAATCACGCGGCCAGCTCGGCGCCGATGCCCAGGCGCAGCACCTGCACGCGCTGCGGCATTTGCCGGTGGCCGTGCAAGGCGTACTGGCGCTCGAGCCGCAGGTCATCGCCTGGGCCGAGGTGTTTGCACGCAAGGAAAACGCGCTCTTCCTGGGCCGGGGCGCGCATTACCCGATCGCCCTCGAAGGTGCGCTCAAGCTCAAGGAAATCAGCTACATCCACGCCGAGGCCTACCCGGCCGGCGAGCTCAAGCACGGCCCGCTGGCGCTGGTCACCGCCGAGATGCCGGTGGTCACCGTGGCGCCCAACGACGCCCTGCTCGAAAAGCTCAAGAGCAACCTGCAAGAAGTGCGCGCGCGCGGCGGCGAGTTGTTCGTCTTCGCCGACGCCGACACCCGCATCGAATCGGGCGAGGGCCTGCACGTGATCCGCATGCCCGAGAACTACGGCGCGCTGTCACCCATCCTGCACGTGGTGCCGCTGCAGCTGCTGGCGTATCACACCGCCTGTGCGCGTGGCACCGATGTCGACAAGCCGCGCAATCTGGCGAAGTCGGTGACGGTGGAGTGAGCTGCCGTCAGTCAAGAACACGGCAGCCGTACCGATAGGCTCTGGAGCTTTCTCACCCATCAGCGTGCAACACGTGCAACCAACCGAAGGCCTGCAGTCACAAACCGACAGTCCGGCAGGGACACAGGGCGCCGCATGAAAGTCATCTATCCGCAGCCTGAGGGTTGGGGCTGGGGGCCTGTCGATCTGGTCGCCCGGCTGACGGCCCGTCTGCTGGGGGCGGAGCTGGAGGTTGTTTCTCCGACCAAGAAGGTCGGCTACCTGCGAGCCGCGTCTTCATTCGGTCCGCGGTCGCGTCGAGGCGAGGTCTGCCTCTTGATCGCCCCGGCACCTGGCGATTTGTGGGCACTTCCCTCGCTCGAGTACTTCACGCAAGGCCACGAGCATGTGGCCGCATGGGTGATCGACTCGTTCTGGGTGGACCGAATTCCTACGATCGCCAAACGTGGCCGCCATTTCGACCAGTTCTTCGTTCCCGAGGAAGAGTCGGTGCGGCCATGGGAGATCGCCACGGGGCGGCCGGTGAGCGTGGCTGCGTGGGGCACGGATGCCCTCGACATGGGTTCAGGGTCGTCGCAGCGGCCGATTGACCTGCAGCGAATCGGCCGCCAGCCCCAGCAGTGGGACGACGATGAGAGCGTTGCACGGGCGTGTGCCATCAAGGGACTTGCATTTGCCGGCCGCCCCGAAGGTCATGCAGATCCCATGGTGAATCAGATCACCTGCACGAGGGCGTTCGCTCGAGCAAAGTACACGCTGTCGTTCAGCAATGTCCACAGTCCGGCCCCATACGTCCATCCCACGAGGGATTACCTCACCGGCCGGTGGACGGATGCCTTGGCCAACGGGGCGACCGTGGCGGGGATTTCGCCGCGCAGTCAGTGCGCCCGTGAACTTCTGTGGCCTGAAGCCACCCTCGAGCTGGGGACCACCGAGCGCGATGCCGGCGTGCAGAGCATCTCTGAAGCTCTGGCTGACTGGACACCGAGCATCGCGCTGACGAACCATCGCATGGCGCTTGAGCGTCTCGACTGGAGGTGGCGCATCAAGCAGATCGCCGACAAGCTTGGGGTCTCTTCGCCGCTGCTGGATCAGGAACTGCTCAGGCTCAAGGACGCGATCGCTAAAGCGCGATTGGCGGCCTGACGCACTTGCCGCCGTTGATCACCGCTTGCACCTGATCGGCAATCAACCGGTGTCCCGCGGCGTTGGGGTGGACGCCGTCGCCCGAGTCGTAAGTGCTTTGCAGCAGGCCGTCGGGTGTGGCCAGGCGTTCATTCACCGCCACGAAGCAAGGGCCGACCGCCGCGCGCAGTTGCTGGTCGATCAGGCTCAGGCTGCCGCGCTGTTCGGTTGACAGGTTGCGCGGCTGGGTGGACAGCACCAGCACGGGAACACCTTTGGCCAGCGAGATCTGCCGGATGGCGAGCAGGTTGCCGACGGTTTCCTCGACGCTGTAGCCGCGTGCGGTGTCGTTGCTGGGGTAGGCCAGCAGCAGCATGGTCGGTGAAAGCGCCAGCGCCGCATCCACATTGGTCTGCGCTTTGGGCGACGGGCGGCTGAAGGACAACGCCGTGGAGTTTGGCCGCGCGTGGTACGTCACCGTGCCGGCCACCGCCAGGTTGCGAATCGACACCCCCGCGGGCCGGAAGGCGGCCTCGAGCAGGCTCACCCATCCTTGGCCCGCGGGGGCTCCATTGCCAGCCGCGGTTGACGAGCCAAGCACGACCCAGGCGCCACCGCTTGAGCCAGCCGTGCTCGGTGCCGCCCAGCCCGTGATGCAAAGACCCAGGCACAGCGCGACGAGGACGAGGAAATTTCGAGGATTGCGCATGAATGTGATTTCGTTCGTCGGCTGTCTGGCAGACTGCGCCCTGCCGCAAAAGACGGTGCCCTATCCAACAGCCGCCAAACACCATGCCACAAGTCTTGATTGATTTTGAACTCCCCACCGCCCTGACCGAATGGGTGACCGTCGATGACGTCGTGATGGGCGGCGTCTCGAGCAGCCGCGTTCGCCATGACCCCGAAGGATTCGCCGTCTTCGAAGGCACGCTCTCGCTTGAGAACAACGGCGGGTTCTGTGCCTTGCGCTCGGGGGTGCTGACCGAGCGGCCGCTGGCTGCCGACAGCTTCTTGCTCGATGTGTGTGGCGACGGCAAGCGCTACAAGTTCAATGTGCGCACCGAGGGTGGCGTTGACGGGCTGACGTATCAGGCCAGCTTCGACGCGCCGGCCGGTGCGTGGACGCAGGTGCGCCTGCAAGTGTCCGACCTGATGCCCACCTTCCGGGGCAGGGAAGTGCGCGGGATGGATCCGCTCGATGCCTTCCGCATCAGCCACATGAGCGTGATCATTTCTGACCGTCAGGAAGGTGCGTTCAGCTTGGCCTTGCGCTCGCTGCACTGCGAAACCTGAAGCAGCTGAGGGCTGAGCTCCCTGCACATTCAGTGATTGGCGGTCTTGGCCGCAGCTGCCGGCAGTTCGGTCGGGCACCGCGTCGACTTGATGCGGTGGTAGGTCACGTTGTCGTCGACTGAGCGCAGCACCACCTTCTTGGGCTGCATGCTGATGATGTGGTCTTTCAGCGTGCGGTCGGAGAATTGGGTGAACAGCGCGCCTTCCCAGACGTACCACCGCGAGGCGATGGACCCCGACAGCTTCTGACAGGCCTTGTCCTCGTACTCGTAGTACAGGTAGGTGCCATCGGCCTGGAAAATCTCGCGGCTGGGCACGCCTTCATAGTCAGGGCTGTCAGGCGGGTTGATCCAGGTGCCAATCATCATGGCCTTCAGGCCCGCGTCGCTTGCCTTGCCGGCGTCCTTGGCGGCAGCCGGCAGGGCTGCCAACAGGCACGCGGCGCTCAAGGCCGTTATCCATCTTGCTGTCACGTTGCGTACTCCTGATGTCATTCAAACGAACGTTACCGCCAACGTCCGATGCGCGGTGCCGGTTTTCCCCAATCCAGCGCGTTTACAGTGGGCTTGTCGGCGAGTTTGCGTTGCCGCGCGTTGTGAGGGGGCGCGACCGCACGCCGAGACCTTCACCACTTCTGAGCCCCATGCTGAAAACCCTCAAGGATCTGTTCGAGACCACATTCGCCCCGACTGCGGGCGGTGCTGCCCACTGCGATGAGCACGCTTTGCAGCTGGCCACCGCCGTGCTGCTGGTCGAGGTCATGCGCGCCGATGCCGAATTCGACCCCGCCGAGCGCGCCTCCGTGCTGTCGGCGCTGCGCGACAAGTTCAAGCTCACAGACGACGAAGCCGCTCGGCTGGTCGAGCTGGCCCACCAGACGGCCCAGGTGTCGAGCGACTTCTTTCAGTTCACCTCGAAGATCAACGAGTCGTTCGACATGGAAGACAAAGTCCGCATGGTCGAGCACCTGTGGCGCGTGGCCTATGCCGACGGCGTGCTCACCGCCCACGAAAACCACCTCATGCGCCGCGTGAGCGACTTGCTGCACGTGCCCCACGGCGCCTACATCAACGCCAAGATGCGCGCCAAGCAGGCACTGCGCATCGACTGATGTGCCGCCCGTCGAAGCGGTCGGCCTGGCACTGAGCCGCAGCCTTTGGACGCAGCTGTTCGCTGCAGTTCGCGCGGTTAGAGTCGGTTTTCTCCAGCCGACCCGCCTCGATGCCTTCATCTCCTGATCTGCCCGTGGCGACGCCGTTGCCCGCCACGCCCGCCGAAGCGGCCCCCCAACGCATCAACCTGCCCAATGCGCGTCATGCGCAGCGGCTGCCGCCACACATCGGCAAGACACAGTTCGAGCGCGTGCGACAAGCCGCTTACCGGCTGCCGCAGGTGGTCAAGCCGGGCGACTTCATTGCCGAGCGCAGCACGGGTTTCGAAGAGCACCTCGACCGGCTGGGCTACGTGCTGCTGCAAAAGGCGGTGTCGGGCGCACGGCCGAGCCGCTGGATCGCGCCCGATCTGTTCGATGTGGCGCTGGCCCACATCGATGTGGTGGGCGATGGCCCCGCAGTTCGCCCACTCATGCTCGAGCGCACCGCTGCACTTGAGGCGATGGGCGTGTCGCGTCACGCGGGTGCCTGGACGCGCCTGATCAGCCACGGCCTGACGCTGAGCGAGCCGGGCTGGCGCGTGCCGGTGCTGTTCCATGTGCCGGTGGATGCACAGCCGGTGTGGGACTTCTATCGCACCGGTGACGTCGACGCGCTGCGCACCGCGCTGGGCACGCCGCTGCCGTATCCGCAGGCCGCCGAGCTGGTGGCCCACCTTGAGTTGATGCTCGAGCGCGGCCATGTGCACAACGCGCGCCACCTCGAGTCGCTGCTGCCGCGGCTGCAGTCCGAATGCGCCACGCCGCAGGCGCTGCCTGAGCTGAAAGCGTCGCTCACCCGCGCGCAGGAACGCTGGGAGCACCGCGTCACCGAGCTCGACACCATCGAGGGGCTGAACACCGAGCTGGCCTTTCAGGGCTATCCCGACACCTTCGACAAGGCGCGCCGATTGCAGCGCAGCGTCACGCTGTATGTGGGTCCGCCCAACAGCGGCAAGACGCACGCCGCCTTCGAGCGGCTGGCGCAGGCCCATGACGGTGCCTACCTCGCGCCGCTGCGGTTGCTCGCGCTCGAAGGGCGCGACCGGCTGGTCGGGCGCGGCGTGCCGTGCTCTTTGCTGACCGGCGAGGAAAACGTGCCCGCGGTCGACTCGCGCGTGGTGTCGAGCACCATCGAGATGGTGGGCACCAACAAGCCCATCGACGTGGCGGTGATCGACGAAGCGCAGATGATCTTTGACGCATCGCGCGGCTGGGCCTGGACGCAGGCCATCGTGGCGGTGCCCGCCAACGAGGTGATCATCATTTGCTCGGCCTATGCCGTGCCGGCCATCGAAAACCTGCTCGGCCTGTGCGGCGAGCGCTGCACGGTGCGCCACTTCGAGCGCAAGCAGCACGTCGAGATGCTGGCGCAGCCGGTGCCGATCTCGGCGCTCAAGCTTGGTGATGCGGTGGTCGCCTTCAGCCGGCGTGATGTGCTCATGCTGCGCGACCAGATCGCCGCCAGCGGCCACCCGGTGTCGGTGATCTACGGTGCGCTGCCGCCCGAAGTGCGCCGCCGCGAGGCCGAGCGGTTCGCGACCGGCGAGTCGCACATCCTGGTGGCCACCGATGCCATCGGCATGGGTTTGAACCTGCCTATCCAGCGCGTGCTGTTCAGCACCATGACCAAGTTCGACGGCCAGGGCGACCGCACGCTTGAGGAATCCGAGGTGCACCAGATCGCCGGGCGCGCTGGGCGCTACGGCATCCTCGAAGAAGGCTTCGTCGGCGTGTTGAAAGAAGCCGAGCCCACGGCCGCGCGCACGCTGAAAGACCTGCTGCCGCGCACGCCGCGCGCCCCGCATGACTTCAAGGCACCGGTGGCCCCCAACGGCTGGCACGTCGACACCATCGCCTCGCGGCTGCACAAGACCAAGCTGCGCGAGGTGCTGGGCGTGTTCATGGAGCAGCTCAAGCTCGACGACGCGCACTTCGCGGTGGCCGAGCTCGACCAGATGCTCGATCTGGCCGAGCAGCTCGACCGCTGCGCTGCATCGCTCAAGCTGAAGGAGCGTTTCACCTACGCCCAGGCGCCGGTGGACACGCGCACCGAAAACCAGGTGCAGGAGTACCTGGGCTGGGCGTCCAGCCACGCGCTCACCGGCCGTGCAGGGCGGCCCTGGTTTCTGAGCGATGTCGACGGCCACAGCCGCCTCGACCGCATGGAACAGGCCCTGCGCGCGTGCACGCTGTGGCTGTGGCTCGACCTGCGATTCCCCGGCGCCTATGGCCACCTCGAAGAAGTCATCGAGCTGCGCAGCCAGCTCAACGACGGCATCGAACGCCAGCTCAAAGGCAAGCGCCCGCTGGCTCAGGTGC
Source organism: Burkholderiaceae bacterium (assembly GCA_040400875.1). Classification (GTDB taxonomy): domain Bacteria; phylum Pseudomonadota; class Gammaproteobacteria; order Burkholderiales; family Burkholderiaceae_C; genus PBB1. The sequence continues at coordinate 30,952 of JBBAPK010000003.1, forward strand.
GCAGCCGTCAGCAGCAAAGGCGCTGACGGGGGGCGAGTGGGCTGGCGGCTTTGCCGCGCCGCGGGCCGTCACGCAGCGGCCATTTCTCGGTAACCGAGCGCAGGGGCGCGACAGGCCGGCGCCCTCATGCTGCCAAATGCGCAGAAATCGGGCGCCAGCCTGTCGCGCCTCTGTGCCGACGTTGGGGGTGATCGCGGATATCTTGGGCAGGGCGGCTTGCTTGCGCGGGGTGGGCGCCGGCTAATGCCGTTCGCTTACCTGGTAAGCGAAAGGTAGGCTGGCCCGAGTGAATCATCAACGCTGGAGTCGCGCCATGGCTGCTCCCACGCTCACCGAAAAAGGCCAGATCGTCATCCCTGCCGACATTCGTGCCCGCTACGAACTGACGCCCGGCAACCAAGCCGAGTTCGTTGACGAAGGCAGCGTGATACGGCCGCTAGTGCGGCGCCGGGTGGTCCCGTCCGATCCGCAAGCAGGCTATGGCCTGATCGAGATCGCGCCCAGCAAGACCGGCAGCAAAGCCAGGCGGCTGTCTGAATTCGACCCCGCGTCATTGGTCAAGCCGGCGTCACCCAAAACCCCGCGCAGCAAGAAATGATCGCCGTCGACACCAACATCCTCGCGCGCTTTTATTGCGACGACCCGGAAGACGTCGAGGCCAAGCGCCAGCGGCCCATCGCCCGGCGGCTCGAACTCGCGCCAGCCGTCACGTTGGCCAAATAGCCCGGCAAGTCAAACCCGAGCGCAGCGGCGGGGCCGGCTGGCGCCCGATTTCTGCGCGTTTGGCAGCATGAGGGCGCCGGCCGGCCCCGCCGCTGCGCGGACGTTGCCGGAAGCGTTCGCTCCGGGCTACTCGACGCTGATGATCTGGTTGAGCACCGCACAAGCCTGTACAAAAGCGGCGTCGGCCAGCCTGCCTTGGGGATGTGGCTTGGCACCGCGCGCTTGCCAGTCGAAAGACTTGGGCTGGTGGCACAGCACGTAGCTGGTCTTTGCGCCCTTGCGCCCGTCGGCCGGCCCCACGGCCAAGGCGAAGGGGTTGGTGGCGTTGTAGGCGGCGGTGGTCATGGGCAAGCCGATGACCAGGCCGGTGCGGGCATTGAACGCGACCGGCGACAGCACCAGCATCGGGTGCAGGTCGCGCATTTCGCCGCCAGCTTGCGGGTTGCAGTCGATCCAGATCACGTCCTGCCGTTCGGGCACCCATGACTTGGGCGCTGCTCGTCTGGGGGCAGCTGGCTTGGCGCTTGCACGCCGGGCGGGCGTGCTGCTCACCATGCTTCACGCCCCAGTGGGGCTGCGGCCATCGCTTCACCGCCGTGCAAGGCCGGGTCGAACAAGGCCAGCCGGTCGGCCAGCGTGGGCGGCTTGTCGCCCTGCGGCGTGATGATGACGCGACCTTCTTCCACCGTGATGCGCACCGTCTGGTCGACCGTCAGGTGAGCCGCACGGGCCACCGACGCCGGCAGGCGAACGCCCAGGCTGTTGCCCCAGAGCTTGATGTCGAGCGTGGCTTCTGTCATCACGAATCCTTCAATGTATAGACGCGTTTATACATCCCAAACGTTTGGTTGCTGCGCGCGCGAACTCGAAGAAGTCATCGAACCTCACAGAAAGCGCAACGACGGTCTCACGCGTACACCCGAGCGCAGCGGCGGGGCCGGCTGGCGCCCGATTTCTGCGCATTTGGCAGCATGAGGGCGCCGGCCGGCCCCGCCGCTGCGCGGACTGCGCAAGTCCACAGCCACCGCCAGCACCCACCGCCAACACGCCGCCCCCGGGCCATCATTTACTTCGACTAATATGGAAATATAGAAGCAATAACCGCCGTCACCGCAATGGATGCTTTGGCCCAGCCCATGCGGCTGCGTGTGTTTCGCGCCCTGGTGGGTGCCGCGCCGCAGGGGCTGACGCCGGGGGCCTTGTCGGCCACGCTGGGTGTGCCGGCGTCGACGCTTTCTTTTCACTTGAAAGAGTTGCTGCATTCGCAACTGGTGACCCAAGAGCGCAGCGGGCGCAGCCTGATCTACCGCCCGCAGCTCGATCACATGAACGCGCTGCTCGACTACCTCACCGCGCACTGTTGTCAGGGCGAGCCCTGCGAGCTCGGCGCGGCGCAGGAATCCTCCACTAACTGCTCCAACTGCTGAAAAGCCGATCTTTCCTCATGAACAACGACGCCACCCACGTGCTCATCCTTTGCACCCACAACTCGGCGCGCAGCGTGCTTGCCGAAGGCATGCTCAACCACTGGGCCGAGCGGCTGGGGCGGCCGGTGCGCGCGCACAGCGCGGGCAGCGCGCCGGGCGGGCGCATCAACCCGTTTGCGCTTGAGGCGCTCAGTGGCGTGGGCATCGCCACGGCCGGCTTTCGCAGCAAGAGCTGGGATGAATTCACCGGTGCCGATGCACCGCCGCTGTCGGTGGTGATCACCGTGTGCGACAGCGCTGCGGCCGAGGCCTGCCCGGTGTTCTTCGGCGGCGCCACCCAGCCGATCAAGACCCACTGGGGCTACCCCGACCCGTCGAACGCCGATGGCGGCGATGAGGGCAAGCGGCGCGCCTTTGAGCTGACCCGTCAGGCCATCGGCTACCGCATGCTGCAGCTGCTCGAGTTGCTGCGCTCGCCCGCATGGGCCAGCGGCGCTGGCGACCCCGCCGCGCGTGCCGAGCGGCAACGCGCGCTCGATCTGATCGGGCGCAGCTGATGAGTGCTGCCACCACACGGCGTGTCTTTGCCGAGGCGCTGGGAACGGCGCTGCTGCTGGCTGTCGTGATCGGCTCGGGCGTGATGGCCGAGCGGCTGTCAGGCGGCAACATGGCTGTCGCGCTGCTCGCCAACACGCTGGCCACGGTGGGCGGGTTGTACATCCTGATCGAGGTGTTCGCTCCGGTCAGCGGCGCGCACTTCAACCCGGCCGTGAGCGCCGTGATGGCCTATCGCGGCGACCTGGCGCTCGCGCTGCTGCTGCCTTACGTCGCGGCGCAACTGCTGGGCGCCATGCTCGGCGCGTGGCTGGCGCACGCCATGTTCGACATGCCCATCTGGCAGTTTTCGACCCATGTGCGCAGCGGCACCGGGCAGTGGATCGCCGAGGCGGTGGCCACCGCCGGGCTGCTGCTGGTGATCCTGCGCGCGCCGGCAGCGCGGGTGGCGGCCATGGTGGCGTGCTACATCGGCGCGGCCTACTGGTTCACCGCGTCGACCTCGTTTGCCAATCCGGCTGCTGCGTTCGGGCGCATGTTCTCCGACAGCTTTGCGGGCATAGCGCCGGCCAGCGTGCCGGGCTTCATGCTGGCGCAATGCGCCGGGGCGGCGATTGGCGTGGCCATCCATCACCTGCTGGGTTTGCGCAAGGACGCCCATGACGCCGCCTGACGACAGCTTGCCCCACCTGCACAGCGAGCTGTTCAGCCGCACCGATGCCGCCCAATTGCGCGGTGCCGGCGGCTGGACGCACGCGCCGCGCTTCTTGCTGCTGTACGGCTCGCTGCGCGAGCGCTCCTACAGCCGGCTGCTGACCTTCGAGGCCGCGCGCTTGCTGCGCTCACTGGGCGGCGAGGCCCGCATCTTCGATCCCGCCGGGCTGCCCTTGCCCGACAGCGTGCCCGACAGCCACCCCAAGGTCGCCGAGCTGCGCGAAGCCGCGGCCTGGGCCGAAGGCATGGTGTGGACGTCGCCCGAGCGGCACGGTGCCATGACCGGCATCATGAAAGCGCAGATCGACTGGATTCCGCTCAGCCTGGGCGCGGTGCGGCCGACCCAGGGCAAGACGCTGGCGGTGATGGAAGTTTCGGGCGGCTCGCAGTCGTTCAACGCGGTCAACCAGATGCGCATCCTCGGGCGCTGGATGCGCATGATCACCATCCCCAACCAGTCATCGGTGGCCAAGGCCTTTACCGAGTTCGACGAGGCCGGCCGCATGAAGCCCTCGGCCTATTACGACCGGGTCGTCGACGTGATGGAAGAACTGATGAAGTTCACCTTGCTCACGCGCGAGGTGTCGCCCTATCTGGTCGACCGCTACAGCGAGCGCAAGGAAAGTGCGCAGGAGCTTTCCAAGCGGGTCAACCAGCGCAGCGTTTGACGGGGCGCAAAATCCCTCGATGAAACCACCCGAACGGCTGCAGCCGCTGATCGACGAAGGCCTGATCGACACCGTGGTGCGTCAGCTCATGAGCGGCAAGGAAGCCATGGTCTTCGTGGTGCGCTGCGGCGATGAAACCCGCTGCGCCAAGGTCTACAAGGAAGCCACCCACCGCAGCTTCCGCCAGGCGGTGGACTACACCGAAAACCGCAAGGTCAAGAACACCCGCCAGGCGCGTGCCATGGCCAAGGGCTCGCGCTACGGGCGCGAGTCGCAAGAAGCCGCCTGGCAAAGCGCCGAGGTCGATGCGCTGTACCGGCTGGCCGCCGCCGGCGTGCGCGTGCCCAAGCCGCACAACTTCCACGACGGCGTGCTGCTCATGGAGCTGGTGACCGACGAGCACGGCGATGCCGCTCCGCGCCTCAACGACGTGGACTTCACGCCCGAGCAGGCACTGGCTCACCACGCGAGCTTGCTTGGCGAGGTGGTGCGCATGCTGTGCGCCGGTGTCGTGCACGGCGACTTGTCCGAGTTCAACATCCTGCTGGCCGCCGACGGGCCGGTCATCATCGATTTGCCGCAGGCCGTGGACGCGGCCGGCAACAACCACGCCAAGCGCATGCTGCTGCGCGACGTCGAGAACCTGCGCGACTTCTTCGGCCGCTTCGCGCCCGAGCTGCTGAGCACCGACCATGGCGCCGAGATCTGGGCGCTTTACGAGCGCGGCGTGCTCATGGTCGACACGCCGCTGACCGGGGTGTTCGTGCAGCCTGTCGGCGCGGTCGATGTGGGGGGTGTGATGCGCGAGATCGACGACGCGCGCGCCGAGGAAGCCGCGCGCCGGCTGCGCATGGGCGCCGTGTCCTAGCCCGCGACTGAGGCTGCGCTGCTGGTTTGCAGCACGCGCGAAAACGCTTGCGCCAGATGGAGGGCATCGACTCGCTGCCGCATGCGGCGTTGTGCAAGGGTGGGATGCTTGCAGTCTCGACAGTCACGCTCCACCCCGAAAAACTTTATACCCGTCGCGCGATGTGTACCGCCATCGCAGAGCCCCATCCCACGAGCTTGCACCAGCCGGATAACAGCACGCCAGCAGACTCGCCTTGCTGTGCGATGGATTCATCACGGTGTTCGCATTCTTCGGCCTGGCATTCGATCAGCATTTGACGCAGCGCCGTGTGCTCGGCGCGGCCGGCCAGCGTGTCGATTTGCTGCTGGTAGTGCTGATTGACGAAAGTCTCGACCGCCGCGATGGTGGCGTAGACCGCCCGAGGGCCAAAGATCGCGGGCAGCGCCCCGGTGACAAATCCAGCCGCCCGCCAAGGCACCAGCAGCCAACTGTGGCGCGGCCACGGCAGCACTTCGGCGATGCGCTGCAGGTGGTGGCTCTCGGTGTCGCGGTGGCGGCGGGCGAAGTCGCGCACGCGCGCATCGCGCGAGAAGGCGAGCACGCCGTGATAGATCCACACCGCCCCGGTTTCACCGGCGTGGTCTGAGCGCATCTCGCCGATCAGGTCGTTGGGAATCGCCGCCGGCGGCTCGAAATCGCGCGCCAGCCGCTGCAGCGCCGGTCGCCAACGCAGGAAACCGACATAGGTGATCTCGAGCAGCGGCGTCACCCCGGGCAGCGCTGCGGCGCGCGCGAGCCAGCGCCAGCCGGGTAGCGCCGACCACAGCGCGACGAAAGCGCGAGCGCCGCTGAGCACCTCGGTGCCGCCGCGCAGCACATGAAAGCGCGCCAGGTAAGCCTCGCGTGTCGCCGATCCAGGCAGCGTGGTGGCGGGGTCGCTCACATCGCACCACGTGAGCGGCTGATGCGGCGTGAGCCCCTGATACACACCGACTTCGCGGCGGCACAGCGGGCATGCCCCGTCGTACAGCACGGTGAGCGATGCGGGATCGGCACAAGCGCCAAGGCGTGGGGGGAGGGCAGTTGGGGTTTCAGGAGATTTCATAAGCCCGATGCTGCCAGCAGCGCTTTGCCGTGGTCGGTTGAAAGGTCATGACCGTTGATGGGGGAAGGCTACTTCAGCGGGGCCGGTTGATCGAGGAACTCGAGCAGCGGCGCCAGCGAGCGCTCGGGGGCTTCTTCCTGCGGCAGGTGGCCCACGCCAGCGAACGGCACCAGCCGTGCATGCGGCAGGCAGGCCAGGTAGTCGGCCGAGTTGGCAAACGGAATCATCGCGTCGCTCTCGCCCCACAGCAGCAGCGTGGGTACCGCAATGCCGCGCAGCAGCGGTCTGGGGTCGACCAGCGTGGTCTGCTGCAGCCGGCTGAGCAGCGCATCGCGGCTGCCCGGCGCCAGCATGAGCTCGTGGTAGCGCGTGGTCAGCGCATCGGTGAGCACCTCGGGGTTGGCGTAGGCGGGCGCCAGGCTCATGCGCAGCAGCGGCTTGGGCAGCACATGGCGCATCAGCTGCATCGACATCGGCACCTCGGGTGGCGCGTCGTACTCGAAGCCGGGGCTGGCAAAGCCGTCGGGGGCGACCAGCACCAGCTTGTCCACACGCTCGGGATGCTTGGCCGCAAAGGTCCAGGCGATGCGCCCGCCGATCGAGTGGCCGATCAGCGTGGCGCGCGCGATTCCGCGCTGATCGAGCAGATCGCTCAGCAACTGCAAGCTGCGAGCGTCGGTGTAGTCGCCGCTGGGGTCGGGCTCGCTCAGGCCGCAGCCCGGTAGATCGAGCCGGATCACCCGGTGCTTGCGCGCCAGCTCGCGAGCCCACGGCTCCCAAGTGTGCAAGCTGGCGCCAAAGCCATGGATCAGAACCACCGCAGGCGCATCCTTCGCACCGCTGTCGCGCACGTGCAAACGCACCCCGTCGACCACGACCATGTCCTGTGGCGAATCGAGGTAGCGCGACTCGAGCGA
>JBBAPK010000003.1:38010-70098 GCA_040400875.1 Burkholderiaceae bacterium
CGGGCGTGGCAGCGTGCCTCGTCGCTGTTCGAGATGGTCAGGCCGGCGCGGCCCACGCAACCCGGGCTAGACGATGAAGAACTGCGCGCCCAGCGAGAAGCGGCTGAAAAGGCGGCCCGCATCGAAGGCGACCGCGAAGCCGCCGAATGGGAAGCGCGGCTGGCCGCCGAGCTGCAAGCCGGCTTGTCACCCGAGGCCCCGGCGCAGCCCGATCCGGCATCACAGCCAGAGCAGCCCGAGCCACTCGCGCAGTCTGCGCCTGCCGAACCCGCATTCGAAGCCCCGGCAGACCCCATGCCTGCAGCGCACGACCCGAGCGTGCCAATGGATTTCGAGGCCGCCGAGCTGCCGTTCGCGAGCGCACTGCCCACGGTGATGATCGCCGAGCCGTCGAAGGTGGTGCGCCTCAAGACCAGCCGCTTGCTTGAAAAGCATGGCTATCGGGTGGTGCTGGCGGTCGACGGCTTCGATGCGGTGCAGCAGATCGACGAGGCCATACCCCTTGCGCTGATCATCGGCGTGGAGATCACCGGGCTCGATGGCTTTCAGCTGGCCACGCATCTGCGCGGCGATGCGCGCACCGCGCACCTGCCCATCGTGATGATCTCGGGCGACGACGACAGGCTGCGCGATCAGGCCGACCAAGCCGGCATCAACGTGCTGCTGGGCAAGCCCTATTCCGAAGAGCAACTGCTGGCCTTCCTCGGTTCGATGCCGGCCGTGGCCCAGGCGCACTGAAGCGCCGCTGCACCGCCCCGAAAAACTGTCGTGGACGACAAGGTCATCGTCACCCACCGCGCGGCCCTCAGGGCCAAATACGGCGCTGCCGGGTTGGCCCAGATCCGCAGCGCCTTGCGCCGGCTCATGACCTGCGACAAGCGGCGTGGCATCCGCAGCCGGCTGGTGTTTATCGATGACGCCGCGATGCTGAAAAAAATGGGCGGCGCACCGGCCAAGCAGGCCACGAGCGCGGCACAGGCCAAGGCAGCCATCGACACCGTGTTTCGCGCCACCCAGCCGGCCTATTTGATGATCCTCGGCGCGCCCGACGTGGTGCCGCATCAGGATCTGGCCAACCCGATGCACGCGCCGCCTGCCGATCCGGATGTGCTGGCCTGGAGCGATCTGCCTTACGCCTGCGAGGCGGGCTATTCGCGCAACGCCTCGGACTTCAAGGGCCCGACGCGGGTGGTCGGCCGGCTGCCCGATCTGACGGGCGCTCGCGAGCCCTCGCACCTGATCGGCCTGATCGACTCGGCCGCCGGCCATGTGACGCGCGACGTGGCCGAGTTCGGCGAATATTTCGGCCTGTCCACGGCCACCTGGCGCGAGTCGACGGCGCTGAGCTTGTTCAATGTGTTCGGCCAATCGAAGGCCATGAGCGTGTCGCCCCCGGCGCGCGATGCGCACCCACCCGCACGGCTCGCGCCACTGACGCATTTCATCAATTGCCATGGCGGCCTGGCGGACCCACGCTTTTACGGCGAGAACGCGAAGGGCGAGCAACCGGTCTCGCTGTCGAGCGACGGCATCGCCGATCGCATTCGTCCCGGCACCGTGGTCGCCGCCGAGTGCTGCTACGGCGCCGAGCTCTATGACTCGGTCACCCTGGGTCTGAGCGTGCCCATCTGCCAGCAGTACCTGGCCCAGGGCGCTTGCGGCTTTCTCGGCAGCTCGACGATTGCCTATGGTCCGGCCGAAGGCAATGGCGCGGCCGACCTGCTGACGCAGTACTTTTTGCTCGCTGTGCTCGAGGGAGCCTCGATCGGGCGCGCCACGCTGATGGCGCGTCAACGCTTCGTGCAGCAAACGCGCGAGGTCGATCCGACCGATCTGAAAACGCTCGCGCAGTTCGGCCTGCTCGGCGACCCCTCGCTGCACCCGGCGCGCGTGCCCAGCGCCACCGGCGTGCCCCAGGGGCTGGCCGCGCTGCAGGCGCAGCGGCTGCAGCGCAGCGAACGGCGAGCCGCCCTGCGAGTCACAGGCCAGTGGCTGGGCGCGACCAAGCCGGCCACTTCGCAGCCGCAGCCTGCGAGCAGACCCTCGGCTTCGTTGCGTCGGGCGCTGGCGAACATCGCCGAGCGCGCCGGGCTGGCGGCCGATCAGGTCTTCGTGACCTATGCGGTCGAGCCGCCTGCCGGGTGGGCTGATGCCGCACCGCGCGGCAAGCCGGCCACCCCAGCCACCCCGGCCGCGCGTTACCACCTGGCCGTGTCGACGCCGCCAGGCGCCGCGCGAGCTTCGGGCGCGCCACGCTCGGCAGTGGCCGCGCTGGCGCGTGAAGTCGACGGCCGCATCGTGGGCTACCGCATCTACTTGCAGCGCTGAATGGGCGCATCACCGCAGCGTGTCGAAGGGCTCACCGGCAGCGTGCGGTGCGGCGCGTTGGGCTGCGGCAGCAAGAGCGAGCGCGAGGCGGTCTGGCTCGACACCGAGCAGGGCTGCTACGCGCTGCGCTTCAAGAACGCGCCGAGCTTTGGCGACACCACGCTCGATGGCCTGGTGGGTCATCGCGTGTCGTGCAGCGGCTTCATCGTGGACAGCGCGCTGCTGGCCGAGCGCATCGAGCTCATCGATTGAGCCAGCGTCGGGCAGCAAGCCGGGCGGCCAGGCCGTTCGGTGGGCTACTTGGCGGTGGCGCTTGCGGTGCTTGCGGGGCTGGTGGCCAGCTTCAACGTGCTGCCGTCGACCACCACCTTGGTGCCAATGGCGTAGGCCTGGGATTCCTGCACGGTGCGCAGGCTGCCGTCTTGCATGCGCACGTTGACGACGTAGACCGTGTCGCTGCGCACCTTCTTTTCGACCGCATTGCCCGCCACGCCCCCGCCCACGGCGCCGACCACCGTCATCGCCGTCTTGCCCGAGCCGCTGCCGAACTGGTTGCCCAGCAGGCCTCCGACCACGGCACCGCCCACCGCGCCCAGGCCGGTGCCCTTGCCCTTTTTCTTCACCTCGTTCACCGATTCAACGGTGCCGCAGTTGGCACACGCCGGCGCTTTGGTCTGGGCCTGCGTTTTGGTGCTGGTAGTGCTGGTGGTGGTGCTGGTTTGCGCGTTCGCGCTGCATTGAAAAAGCAGCGCCCATGCCACGCTGCCCAAGGCGCACAAGGCCTGACGCGCGGGGGTAATGAGTTGACGGCTGTGAAGATTTGAGGAACTCATGAGCTTCTCCTGAAAAGGGTGTGTCTGGAAATTGTCACCCCGAGAGTGCTGCAGCGCGCAAGGCGCGGTTGCTACACTGCGCGCGCCCTTTGAACCGGAGTCCCCGTGGAAGCTTTTCTCGTCTCGACCGGTGTGGTCGCCCTGGGTGAAATGGGCGACAAGACGCAGCTTTTGGCCATGTTGCTGGCCGTCAAATTCAAGCGCCCGCTGCCCATCATTTTGGGCATCCTGGTGGCCACGCTGGCCAACCATGCGATGGCCGGCGCGGTAGGCGACCTCGTGGCCAAGGCCTTGGGTCCGGAGGTTTTGCGCTGGGTGATCGGCGTGTCCTTCCTGGCGATGGCCGGCTGGATGCTGATCCCGGACAAGCTCGATGCCGACGAGGGCGCGCTCGAGCGTTTTGGCGTGTTCGGCACCACCGTCGTCACCTTCTTTCTGGCCGAAATGGGCGACAAGACGCAGATCGCCACCGTGGCGCTGGCCGCGCGCTACACCGACTTGGTGGCTGTGGTGGCCGGCACCACGCTGGGCATGATGATCAGCAACGTGCCTGCGGTGTTTCTTGGTGATCGCATCGCCCGCAAGGTGTCGATGAAGCTGCTTCACGGCATCGCCGCGGCGATCTTTGGCGCACTGGGCTTGCTCACGCTGTTCAACGTGGGTCGGCTGTTGTGATGATGAGCGTTGGGCGCGAACCATGCATCATTGCGCCACGGTCGTCGCTCGCGACCCGCCCGCGCCACGGAGAACGCATGTCCCGATTCACAGCCATCTTGGCCGCCTGCCTGCTCGCGGGATGTTCTTCCAACCCGAACATCGGCAATTCCGGCGATGTGGTTCGAGCCAACCCGCCGGTCAATTACGCGTCGACCATCAGCAACTACATCGATCTGACCGTCAAGGGCGCCCAGACCAGTCGCGATCTGAACGTTGGAACGCCCGAGCGCGGCTCATGCCCCATGGGCAGTGCGGCCAATGGTCACGTGGGCTGGGTGGTTCCCGTCCAGTACAGCAGCCTCAACAAGGACGGCTCGACGGTGTCCATCACCAAGTATTTCTTCTGGTTCGCCGACGAACGCCTCAAGGGCGTGACGCGCCGCATGGAAGTCTGTCCCTGAGGCAGGCGATGAAAATGGCCGCGTTCAGGTGAAGCTGCCCTCGCTGGGCTCGACCCTGCAGCCGGCGATCAGCCATGGGCCCTTGGTCTGGGGCTGAACCCTGAAGGTGGCCAGCCAGCCTGAGCCCTGGGCGTCGGTCATCTGTACGCCCTGCATCAGATCGCTGTCTTCCCATTGCGGCTTCAGGAAGGCCACCGAGGCCGGCCGAAAGACCATCGGATAGCGCCTTCGGATCATGGCGATGAAGCGATCGGGCGAGCCAAACCGCTCGCGCACGGACGCGCTGCTCAGCAAGAACGCTTTCACGGCGTCATCGTCGGCGAACGCGTCGAGCTGGTCCTGGACCACCGCACGGGCCTGGCTGACCTGGGCGTGTGTGACCTCGTTGGCCCACGCGAGGCGGCTTGCCAGGCTGGCGCCGGCGATCAACATCAGGTTTCTGCGATGGATGAAAGGTCTGCTCATGAAGGGCCCTCGCATTCGGATGCCGCACATGATGCCGACATTGCGCTGGCAGCTTGCATGAATCGGCCTTGCGGGTCCGGAACCCCCTGTTTGGGGGGGGTACAAAACTGGGTTTCTGCACCAAAATCGAACGCAGCCATGAAAGTCGATCCAATGCGAGGTCAACAGCGGTGCCCCATCCCGAACTCCCTTTTTTTCCTCTACCTTTGACCATGCTGCCGCCGGCCTCTTTTTCGGGCAAAGAATCACTCGGCGCAGCCACGCCGGTGCGAACCGAAGCGTCGGCCCGTTCCTTCCGGCGTCGCGAAGATCGCGATCCGGTGGCCGATCTGCAATCCCTGATCGATCGCCTGCCCGGGGTGGTGGCCAGGGTACACCGGTCGGCCGACGGGCACTGGAGTGTGCCCATCGCGTCCAGCGATTTCGCCCGGATCTTTGGCATCGGCCTGCCTGCGCTGCGCGAAGACGCCCGCTTGCTGAGCGCGCGCGTTCATGCCGATGACCTCGCCCGGCTGAACGCCGCCTGGATCTTGCATGGCGAGTTGCTGCGCAACATCCATGAGCGCATCCGCGTGCGCAAGCCCGATGGCCATTGGCTGACGCTCGATGTCGCCGGGACCGCCGAGCCCACCTTGGACGGGGGCTTGCAGTGGAACTGTGATTTCACCGACATCGCCAACGAGGCCGCGCTCGATGAGGACCTGCGTCACCGGCTCAAGCTGTGGCAGCAGGCCACGGCGGCAGCCGAAGTCGGGGTGATCGATGTCGATGTTTCCAGCGGCATCTTGTTGCTCGACAAAGTGGCGTGTCGGCTCCATGGACTCGATGAGTTTGCCGAACCGCTGAGCGTCGAGGCCTGGCTGGCCAGCGTGGCGCAAGCCGACCGGCAGGCAGCCCGCGCCATGCTGGTGACGCCCGCGCGAACTGCCGATGTGTCGCGTCAGGCGCTGCGGTTCGCGGCGCGCGGTGGCCTTGACGAGCGCACGCTCGAATTTGTCTTGCAGGGTTCGAGCGACGGGCAACGGCTGGTGGGCACCTGTGTCGACTGCCGAGACCCCCTCGGCGCGAAGGCGCCCCAGCCACTGAGCTCCGAGGCCGCCAGGGCTGCCTGGGGCAAGCCCGATGTCATGTCGCGCATCAGCCATGAGTTGCGCACGCCCCTGAACGGCGTTCTGGGTTTTGCGCAACTGATGGCACTCGATCAATCGCACCCGCTGGCCCCTGTGCAGCAGCACCGACTGGAAATCCTGCGGCAATCGGGCGCTCGCTTGCTGTCGCTGATCGATCAGCTGCTTGACGTGTCGCGCATCGAGCAAGGCCGTCTTCGGCTGCGCAGCCGGCCGATCGACTTGCGCTTGCTGGTCGAGCGCTGTGCGGTGGACATCATGCCTTTGGCGCAGCAACGCGGCATCGAGCTGCGCGTCGAGATTCCCCTGTCAGCGCCGGCCGTGCGAGCCGACCCCGAGGCACTCGAGCAGGTGGTGACCAACTTGCTGTCCAACGCCATCAAATACAACCGCGCTGAGGGACGCGTGCGCATTCGCTTCGAGACTGTCGACCAAAGCGGCGTGCTCAGCGTCGACGACACCGGCACGGGCCTGTCGCCCAGGCAGATCGAAAGGCTGTTCGAGCCATTCAACCGTCTGGCCGCCGACGGCGCCGACACCCGGGGCGGTGGGCTGGGCCTGCACATCACCCGCAAGCTGCTGCGTGCCATGGGCGGCGATATCGATGTGCTGTCACAAGCCGGTCGAGGTTCGCGGTTTGCGGTGTCGCTGCCTTTGGCCAGGGCCGAGAGCGGCCGCTCGCCTGATCAGCCGCTCAACCCCGAGCAGGCTTTGTTGTGGTCCGAGGGCGTCGAGGCCGTCGTGCTGTACGTGGAGCACGATGACGTGAGCACGGCGCTGATGCAGGAGATCTTCGCCGGCCAGCCTGCCTGGCGGCTGCTGATGGCAGGCAGCGGCCCCGAGGCCTTGAAGTTGGCGCAGCAACTCGACATCTCGCTGGTCTTGACCGACCTGAACCTGCCGGGCATGTCCGGAGTCGATCTGCGCAGCCGCCTGAAAGCCGACCCTCGCACCCGCCAGTTGCGTTGCATCGCTTTCAGCGCCGACGCTTTGCCGCATCAAATCGAGCGCGGCCTGGCTGAGGGTTTTGACGATTACTGGACCAAACCGATCGACGTGGAAGTGCTGGTGGCCAAGCTGAAGTACGAAATCAGGTCGCTGGCCGAGTTCCAGGCCTCAAATGAGGCCGATTCGTGCCGATGAACCGTTCAGGCCCGTCAAAGTGACGTGCTGACTATCGCCTGCCCATGTCATTGACCCCCAGTTCAGAGACGATCGATGTGTCCGACCTGCGCATCGGGATGTTCATTCATCTCGATGGCGGCTGGATGTCGCATCCGTTTCCCCTGTCCAGCTTCAAGATCACCTCGCAAGACCAGTTGGCCGCTTTGCGCGCCACCGGTCTGAGCTTGCTGCGCTGGAGCCCCGAGCAAAGCGATTCCGAGGCGCCGCCCGCTGCCGCGCAGCCCGAGCCCGCAGACAAGTCCGAACACACGCCCGAGCAGCCCGAGGCCCGCGCGCGTCGCGCCCACCGCGACATGCTCAGCGCCGAGCGCTTGGCGCTGGCGGCTTGCGAGCGCCAATTCGGTGAGGCCGTCAGAACTTCCAGGCAGGTTTTCGACGGTGTGGTCACGCAGCCTGAGGCAGCGCGGCAGGGCGCGCAGGCGCTGGTCGGTCAACTGGTCGACGAGATGGTCGGTGCCCAAGACATGTGCATTCGGCTGCTCAGCGAGGGTGCTGGCGACAGGGCGAACGCCCATGCGGTCAATGTGAGCGTGATCTCCTTGCTGATGGGGCGATCCTTCGGGCTGACCGCCGCCGAGATGATGGACCTTGGTGTCGGCGCCTTGCTCCACGATGTGGGCAAGCTCGAGATCCCCGACCGCTACCGTCACCGCGAAGAGGGCTTCAGCGCCGCCGAGAACAAGCTCTATGAATCCCACGTGGCGCACGGCACGGCGCACGCTCGCCGTTTGCTTCTGAGTCCTGAAGCCGCGGTGATCGTCGCGCAGCACCACGAGTCCAGCGACGGCAGCGGCTTTCCGCTGGGCATCAACAACGACCGAACCACCGTGCTGTCGCGCATCGTGGCGCTCGTGAACATCTACGACAACCTGTGCAATCCGGCCAATCCAGCCAAGGCTCTCACCCCCCACGAGGCCGTGGCCTTGATGTTTGCCCAGGGCAGGAACCGATACGACCCGGCCATCCTTGGCGCGTTCATCAAGATGATGGGTGTCTATCCGGCTGGCTCGGTGGTGCAACTCACCGACGACAGGTTTGCGCTGGTGGTGGGCGTCAATTCGTCGCGCACCTTGC
Source organism: Burkholderiaceae bacterium (assembly GCA_040400875.1). Lineage (GTDB taxonomy): Bacteria > Pseudomonadota > Gammaproteobacteria > Burkholderiales > Burkholderiaceae_C > PBB1. The sequence continues at coordinate 46,141 of JBBAPK010000003.1, forward strand.
GCCCGCGCGTGCTGGTGCATGACCCCAAGGTTCCGCGCGACGAAGCCCTGATCGTCGATCTGGAAACCATCAGCGGGCTGGGCATCAGGCGCAGCCTCAAGCCGCTGGCCTTGCCCGATGCCGCACTGGGCTACCTGTCGCCACGGCCACGGGTCAACTACTTCTTCGAGCCGGCCATGGCGCTGGAGGCTTTGCAGTGACGCCGCCCGAATCAGGCGCAGGCGGCGCTGGCAGCCGCACGACGCGCCCGTCGCGACGTGCCGCCGAGCCCAAGGTGTCGGCCATGGCCGAGCCCGACGAGCTTCAGCAGCTCACGCCGCTGATTGAGAGCCTGCTCGATGCTGCCGTTGTGATCGAGCCCGGCAGCCTGCGCGTGCTGGCGGTGAACTCGGCGGCCGAAACCCTGTTCGGCATCGAGGCTGCGGCACTGTGTCAGGCCGATGCGCTCGAGCTGTCGTCGACCGCGCAGGACATCGCCTTCTGGGAGCAAGCCGCCTCGCAGCTCACCGAGCCGATGGAAGGCGAGACGCTGATCAGCCGCCCGGATGGTCAGCTGGTGCCCGTTCAGCGCCGGGTCAGCTTGCTGATGGCCGGTTCTGCCCTGCGAAATGGTGCCTACCTCGTGGTCATACGCGATCGCAGCGAAGAGCTGCGCGCGCGCCACGAGCTCGAAGAGCGGGCCTGCGAGCTGCGCGCCACGCTCGACTCCACCACGGACGGCATCTTGGTCACCGACCTGCTCGGACGCATCACCAACTTCAACCAGCAGTTCATCAGCCTGTGGGGTGTTCCCGAGCCGCTGATGAAGCAGCACGACGATGTGGCCGTGTCGGCCTGGATGCTGCGTCGGGTGTCCGATCCGCTGACCTACACCAAGCGGCTGCACGCGCTGGGCGAATCGGCCACGCTCGAGGGCTGCGATGTGCTCACGCTGCGTTGCGGCAAGGTGCTCGAGCGGCGCACGCTGGCGCAGCGCAACCGTGGCCAGCCGATAGGCCGTGTCTATGCGTTTCGCGATGTCAGCGAGAGCATCGAGGCCAACCGGCGCATCGAGGCCATGTCGCACGCCGACACCCTCACCGGGCTGCCCAACCGCAGGCTGCTGATCGATCGCATCGAGTACGCGTTGGCGCTGTCGCAGCGCGAATCCACGTCGTTCGCGCTGATGTGGCTGAACCTCGATCGCTTCAAGCCCATCAACGACAGGCTGGGGGCAGCCATGGGCGACCGGCTGCTCACCGAGATCGCCGAACGACTCACCGCCACCATGCGTCAGGTGGACACCGTCGCACGACTGGGGGCCGACGATTTCGTCATCCTGACCTATCAGGCCGATATGCAGCGTGCCGAAGGCGCCGCCTGCCGGGTGCTGAGCGCCTTGCAGCAGCCCTTTCTGATCGAGGGCATGAACCTCACGCTCAACGGCAGCATCGGGATCGCGCTCTACCCCGGCGATGGCCGCTCGCCCGAAGATCTCCTGAGCGCTGCCAGCGCCGCCATGAACGACCTGAAGACCTCAGGCGGCGGCGGCTATCGGCTGCACCACCTGCGCAACGGCGTCGCCAAGCCGCAGCCACGTTCGCGCATGCAACTCGACCACGCGATGCGCCAGGCGCTGGTCGCCGGACGTTTCAGGCTGCACTACCAGCCGCAGGTCGATATCGAAAGCGCAGAGATCGTGGGCGTCGAAGCCTTGCTGCGCTGGCGCGACCCCGAACTCGGCGATGTGCATCCGACCGAATTCATCCCGGTGGCCGAGCGCAGCGGCTTCATCGTGGCCATTGGCGACTGGGCACTGCGTCAGGCGGTGGCGCAGGCGGTGCAGTGGCGCGACAAGGGATACCCGCTGCTGATGTCGGTCAACGTGTCGGCGCTGCAGTTCCAGAAGGCCGATTTTGTCGACATCGTGGCGCAGATCCTGGCCGAAGCCGGCCTCGAGGCCAAGTGGCTCGAGCTCGAGCTCACCGAGTCGATCCTGGTACAAGACGCCAACGAAGCGCTGCAACGACTGCAAGCGCTGGCGCGGCTGGGCGTCAAGCTTGCGATCGACGATTTTGGCACGGGTTACTCAAGCCTGGCTTACCTCAAGCGCTTCCCGATCGCGCGGCTGAAGATCGACCGCAGCTTCATCAAGGGCCTGCCCAAGGACGAGGTCGACGTGGGCATCGTCAACGCCATCGTCAATCTGGGCCGCGCACTGCACCTCGACATGGTGGCCGAGGGCATCGAGACCGAAGCGCAGCGCGCCTTCATGCTCAAGGCCGGCTGCGCCCAGTACCAAGGTGCGTTGTTCTCGCCGGCGGTCGATGCCTTGTCGCTGCTGTCCCTGCTCGAGCGCAACCGCACGGCCGCCAAGGACATCGCCGAAATCAAGGGCTGGATCGAAACCGGCCCCTGAGCGAGACGTCGCTCAAAGAAAGCGTTCGAGCATGCGCCGCGAGCGCCGGTCGAGCGCGTGGCGATCGCGCACGATGAACGAGATGCCGTGGCTGTCGCAAATCCACAGCGCACCGCCAGGCAGCCTGCGTATGTCTTCCTCGGTCTTGAGCACCAGACGGGTCGTGCCCCTGTTGGTTTCAACCTGCCACACGCTAGGCGTTGAAAACGTCGAGACCTCGACGATGCGATCGATCACGGGTGTGAATTCGCGGCTGTCGAGTTCCTGCTCGATCAAGCCACGCAAGTGCGCTGGCAGATCTTCGAGCGACGGCACCCAGGCCACCTCGCGGCCATCGCTGTCCACCATCGAAAGCCCTTGCAGAGGCGCGGCAATCGGAAAGGCGCGCACCGGCACCACGCCTTCGTGGCGGGTGCCGTCGGTGGCGGTCAGCACCAGCTGTCCGTGGGGTTCGCGCTCGAGCTCAAAGGGCGTTGCGGCGGGCAAGGTGACAAGCTCAGAGGTCATGGTGGGTCTGTGCTCGTGTCTAGACGCTGGCCTTGAGGTCGGAGTGCGCCTGCAGCCCGGTGGCGCCCAGCATCAGCGCGCCTGACAAGTCGTCCTTGTCGGCTTGCCGCAGCTGCGCTTCGTACAAGCGCCAGTAGGCGCCCTGGCGTGCGATGAGGTCGTCGTGCGGGCCGACTTCGACCACTCGTCCGCGGTCCATCACGACCAGCCGGTCGGCCTTGCGCAGCGTTGAAAGTCGGTGCGCGATGGCGATCGTGGTGCGGCCTTGCACCAGGTTGTCGAGCGCCTTCTGGATTTCCTTTTCGGTCTCGGTGTCCACCGACGAGGTGGCCTCGTCCAGGATCAGGATCTGCGGATCGATCAGCAGCGCGCGCGCGATGCTGATGCGCTGGCGCTCGCCGCCCGACAGCCCTTGGCCGCGCTCGCCGACCAGCGAGTCATAGGCTTGCGGCAGTCGCAGGATGAATTCGTGCGCATGTGCCGCGCGTGCGGCTGCCACGATGTCTTCGCGGCTCGCCTCGGGCCGGCCGTAGGCGATGTTCTCGGCGATGGTGCCGAAGAACAAGAAGGGCTCTTGCAGCACCAGCCCGATGTGGCGGCGGTAGTCGGCCACCGCGTAGCGGCGGATGTCCACGCCGTCGACCTTGATCGAGCCGTCGGTCACGTCGTAGAAGCGGCAGATCAGGTTGACCAGGGTGCTCTTGCCCGAGCCGCTGTGGCCGACCAGGCCGATCATCTCGCCGGGGCGAATGTCGAGGTCCAGCCCGCGGATCACCGAGCGGCTGCCATAGCGAAAGCCGATGCCCTGCAACTCGATGCTGCCCTGTGCGCGAACCAGCGGCTGCGGATCGGCCGGCTCGGGCACGTTCGAGACGTGGTCCAGGATGTCAAAGATGCGCTTGGCGCCGGCGGCCGCTTTTTGCGTGACTGACACGATGCGACTCATCGAATCGAGCCGGCCGTAAAAGCGCCCGATGTATGCGATGAAGGCGGTCAGCACGCCCACCGTGATCTCGTGTCTGGAGACCTGCCAGATGCCAAACGCCCACACCACCAGCAAGCCGATTTCGGTGAGCAAAGACACCGTGGGCGTGAACAGCGACCAGGTCTTGTTGATGCGGTCGTTGACCTCGAGGTTGCTGTGGTTGGCCGAGCGAAAGCGCTGGGCCTCGCGGCCTTCCTGCGCAAAGGCTTTCACCACGCGGATGCCTGGAATGGTGTCGGCCAGCACGTTGGTCACTTCCGACCACACGCGGTCGATCTTCTCGAAGCCGGTGCGCAGCCGGTCGCGCACCGTGTGGATCATCCAGCCGATGAACGGCAGCGGCAGCAGCGTCACCACCGCCAGCCACGGGTTGATCGAAAACAGGATCACCGCGGTCATCACGATCATCAGCACGTCGGTCGCGAAGTCGAGCGCGTGCATCGACAGGAACACGCAGATGCGGTCGGTCTCGCTGCCGATGCGCGACATCAGATCGCCGGTGCGCTTGCCGCCGAAATAGTCCAGCGACAACTGCAGCAAATGCTCGAAGGTGGCCGTGCGCAGATCGGCACCGATGCGCTCGCTGACCAGCGCCAGCAAATAGGTGCGCGCCCAGCCCAGACCCCAGGCCGCCAGCGCGGCCAGCAGCAAGCCGCCCAGATAGGTCACCACCAGCATCGGATCGATGGCGCGCCCGTTCTGGAACGGAATCAGGATGTCGTCCATCAGCGGGATGGCCAGGTACGGCGGCACTAGCGTGGCGGCGGTCGAAGCCAGCGTGAGCGCGAAGCCGGCGGCCAGCTGCTTTTGGTAGGGCTTGGCAAAGCGCCACAGTCGCAGCAGCACCCAGGTCGATGGCACGTCGCGCTGCTCGCGGCTGCACACGGTGCATTCATCGCTGTCTGCGGGCAGTGGCGCCTTGCACGAAGGGCACAGCGCCGATTCATCGGCCACCGCCTCAAGCTCGGCCGCGCCAGGGCGCCATGGCCGCCTGAGCTGCTGCTGCTCGAACAGGCCGAGCAGCCGCAGCGCGTGCACGTTTTGCCCCAGGGTGAATCGCCAGCGCGCGAGGCGCTGTTGATCGTCATGCAGCTCGAGCGTGCCCACGCCACCGTGGTCGGTGTGGCGCAGGCTGAGGCGGTCGGCCGCGGGCTCATCGAGCACCCATTGCGCCAGCGCTGCGTCGTCGTGGCCTGTCACCAGCAAACGGCGCTCGGTCAGCACCAGTTGGCTGTCGACAAATTGCAGCTGCTCGCTCAGGTCGACCTGCAAGATGGCCAGCGCGCCCTCACCGGGCGGCAGTTTCAGCGGCGCACGCAGCGTCGCGGCGGTCTGGGTCGGTTCTGGATCAGAAGGGGAATGCTGCATGGACGGTCGAGTGATTCTCGCCGAGAGGCTCTGCGTCGGCGAGCCGGCGTGCTCAGGCACAGATCAAGCCGACCATTCACCCGCAAATCGATCCAATCAGTTGTGTAATGGTTGGTAACGTAAACCAAGTTATTCAGTTTTTACGCTGAAAAACCGGGTCGAACACGGCACACCGCGGCGGCCATGGTTTGGGGCGCAAAGGGTTTTGAATCGATACGGCCTTGTCACCCTTGAAAGCCATGCGTGGATTCCAAAAACGCCCTTGGAAAATGTGTGAAACGCATCACACAATCGGTACGTGCTCGTGGGGCGTTGACCCGCGAAGCGACGGGTGGGGCTGGGTGTCGGCCGATTGATCTGCTGGAGGACTGCAAATGAACAAGACATTGCCTGTGACTGCGCCTGCGAGTGAGCTTCAGAGCTCGCGCCGAGGCTTTATCCGCACCGCGGGCACGCTGGGGCTGGCCGCTTCGGTGGCGCCGCCACTGCTGCGCAACGCACGCGCAGCAACCAAGGTGCTGAAGATCATGCAGTGGAACCACTTCGTGCCGGCCTACGACGAGTGGTTCAACAAGACCTTCACCCGCGAATGGGGTGAGCGCAACGACACCGAAGTCATCGTCACCAACGTCGGCATGACCAGCCTTGACAGCCGCGCGGCGGCCGAGATCGGCAAGAAGCAGGGCCACGACCTGTGCATGTTCCTGAGCCCGCCGGCGTCGTACGAAGACCACGTGATCGACCACCGCGAGGTCTACGCCGAGTGCGAGAAGAAGTACGGCAAGCCGCTCGACATCGCGCTCAAGAGCACCTACAACCCGGTCACCAAGAAGTACTTCGGCTTTTCCGACGGCTACGTGCCCGATCCCATCAACTACCGCGAGGACCTGTGGGCCGACGTGGGCGTCAAGCCCGACAGCTGGGACGCCATCCGTGACGGCGGGCGCAAGATCAAGGAAAAGCACGGCATTCAGGTGGGCATCGGCATGTCCAACGAACTCGACAGCAGCATGGCGCTGCGCTCGATGCTGCTGGCGTTCGGCGCCGGGGTGCAAGACGCCGATGGTCGTGCCAGCCTGAAGTCGCGCCAGACGCTCGAGGCGCTGAAGTACGCCAAGGCGCTCTATGCCGAGACCATGACCGACGAGATCTTTTCATGGGATGCCTCGTCCAACAACAAGCTCATGCTCGCAGGCAAGGGCTCGCTGACGCTGAATGCGTTGTCGATCACCCGCACCGGCGAGAGCGAGAAGATTCCGGTGGCCAGCAAGATCTTGCTGGGCAGACCCGCGCGGGGCCCTTCAGCCCAGATCGGGGTGATGCACTTCATGAGCGTCTACGCGATCTGGAACTTCGCCAAGAACGTCGGTGGCGCCAAGCAGTTTCTGGTCGATCTGACCGGCCGCTCGCGCGACGTCTTTACCAGCAGCAGTTTCTACAACTTCCCGACCTTTCCCCAGCTGGTGCCCGACATGCAAAAGCTGCTGGCCAGCGACCCCAAGGTCACGCCGAACGACAAGTACGCCATCTTTTCCGACGCCAGCCAGTGGACGGTGCCGCTGGGCTACCCCGGGTACGCCAACGCGGCCGTTGACGAAGTGCTCAAGGAATGGATCGTGCCGCGCATGTTTGCCGACGTGGCCACCGGGCGCCTCACGCCCGAGGCCTCGATGGATCAGTACTCGGCGCAGGTGGCCGAGATCTTCAAGAAGTGGCAGTCCCTTGGCAAGGTGTGAGCCTTGAAAGGAAAAGTGATGTCGCTCATCCAGCGTCGTGCGGTGCTGGGCCTGCCGCTGCTGCTTCTTGGCGCCGGTGAGGTGCTCGCGCAGCAGGCTGCTGCGACCAAGAAGCGCATCTTCATCGTCAGCAGCTACCACCGAACCTACATCTGGTCGCAGTCCACGCAAAAAGGCGTCAATGCCGCCATGCGCAAGCTGGGCTTTCTCGACAGCGATGCGCAAGCCGATGCGCTGGTGAAAAACGACACCGTCGAAAGCAGCCGTGCCGTGATTCGCAAGGAGTGGATGGACACCAAGCGCCATGACAGCGGCCCCGAAATGGCCACCGCCACCTCGCGCATCATGGCGGTGCTGCGCGAGTTCAAGCCCGATGTGGTGCTGCTCGGTGATGACAACGCGGCCAAGTTCATCGGGGCGCAGTTGCTCGACTCGAAGACGCCGGTGGTCTTTTGGGGCATCAACGGGCTGCCGCTCAAGTACGGGCTGGTCGACAGCATGGACAGCCCGGGGCGCAACATCACCGGTGTGTGGCAGCAGGGCTATCACAAGGAAAGCCTGGACCTGCTCAAGCGCCTGGTGCCCAAGGCACAGACCTTTGCCATCCTGGCGTGCGACTCCGAGTCGGCGCGGCCCAATGCCAAGATGATCGAGCAGCTGGCCCAGCGCGGTGTGCTGCCGCTCAAGCTGGTCGACAAGGTCATGACCAACTCGCTCGAAGAGTTCAAGGCCCGAGCGCTCGAGTTGTCCAAAAAGGTCGATGCTTTTTTCGTGCTCAACCACGACACCCTGCGCGACGCCAAGGGCAATCATGTCGACATGCTCGACGTGGGCCGCTGGTACCTCAACAACATCCGCATTCCCGAGGCCTCGCATGAAGACCAGTTTGTCTACGAAGGCATGCTGCTGACGGCCAATGACTCGGGCTACAACCAGGGCTACCTCGCCTTCGAGATGGCCGGAGGCATCCTTGAGCGGGGCTTGAACCCGGCGCGCATGGCCGTGCGCACGCCCGAGCGCGGACCCTATCTGGTCAACCGCAACCGCGCCAAGTCGCTGGGCATTGCGCTCGAGCCCGCGATGTACCTCATCGATGAGGTGATTGAAAAATCGTTGGCGCTGACGCCATGACCTTCGAGTCGGCAAGTCCTCGCGGTCGTTGAAGGCCCGCCAGCACGATGCCGATATTCCAACGACTGCTGCTCGCCTTTTTGGCCGTGGGCGTGGTGATTGCCGCGCCGCTGATCTATGTCGCCTTCGAGTTCAGCAAGGACTCGGCGCGGCTGCGCACCGAGCAAAGCGTCACCCAGCAGATGGCCATCATCTCGGCCAACTTCGAGCAGGAGTTCTCCCTCGGCCTGCAGCGCTCGCTCAAGCAGATCACCGCATCCGAAGCCGTGGCGCTGTTCCTGTCGTCATCGCAAGACGAGCGCAACGTCAATGCGAAGGCGCTGGAATCGAGCTTCCTGCGGCTGCAGACCGACTACGACACCTACTCGGCCATCTACTACGCCGACGCCGCAGGCAACATGATCGCCAGCGTCGAGGACGGCAAGCGCAGTGCTTCGGCCGACTCGCTGTCGAGCGAATCGGTGGCGCGCCAGCGTGATCAGAAATCGCCCACCCGGGTTCACTTTGACCAACTCTTCGACCGCATTCGCACCACCCCATCGCTGCTGTCCGCAGGCAACATGGAGTGGTTCATGCCGCCGCGTGAAATCACCGTTGAGGGGCCCTTCGTCGATGAGGCGGGCCGCCTGACGGTGCTGGCCGGATTGCCTTCGCTGGACTTCGACAACGGCGCTTTCAGCGGGGTCATCGTGATCCGCGTGCGGCTTGACGGCTTCGTCAAGCGACTCAAGGACGTGACGCTGTTCGACGAGCAGCCGATCTGGCTGTTTGACCCGAGTGGCCACACGCTGCTCAAGCCCAACAAGGAGCTCGTGAGCTTGAGCGGTGCCGAGCTCGGCTCGCCACAGTTCGTCAGGGAATTGGCCTTCAAGCGGATCGACAAGGCGTTCTTGGCCTATCGCGACTTGTCCATCGTGGGCAACGAGCCGCTCATGCGCATGGCCTACGCGGTGCCCGATTCGCTGCTTTACAAGGACTTCGAGCCGGCGCTTTATTTCTTTTCGGTGGTGCTCGCGCTGTCTGCGCTGGCGGTGCTGGTGCTGGCGTACTCGGTGGCGAGCAACTTTTCCAAACCCATCACCGAGCTGGCCAATGCGGCCAAACGGCTGGCCCGCGGCCAGCTCACCAGCCGGGTGGTGGTGCGATCTTCCGGCGAGGTGATGGGGCTGGTCGACAGCTTCAACCAGATGTCCGAAAAGCTGCAATTGGCCGACCAGAACCGTGCCAATGCCTTTGCGGTGCTGCGCAAGACCGCAGCGCAAATGCAGATCCAACCCGGTGCAGCCGAGCCGCTCGAGGCAGCGGACTCGCGCGCCGTCGCACCGACCGCGATGCCGGGACAAGACGATGCGCAAGACCTCAATGCGGTGTCTACGCTGATTGCGCAATTGATCCGCGAACGCGAGGAAAACCTGAGCAAGCTGCGCGAGGCCAAGGAGTCTGCCGAGCAGGCCAACCAGGCCAAGAGCCAGTTCCTGGCCAACATGAGCCACGAGATCCGCACCCCGCTCAATGCGGTGCTGGGCATGCTGAGGTTGCTGCATTCCACGCCGCTGAGTGCGCGCCAGGGCGACTACGTCGGCAAGAGCGAGGGCGCCGCGCGCTCGCTGCTGCTACTGCTCAACGACATCCTCGATTTCTCCAAGATCGAAGCCGACAAGATGACGCTCGAGGTTCGCGCCTTCCGCATCGATCGGCTGATGCGAGAACTCTCGGTGATCCTGTCAGCCAACTTGGGCGACAAGCACATCGACGTGATGTTCGATGTCGAGGCCAACACGCCGGGCGTGCTGCTGGGCGACGACTTGCGGCTGCAGCAAGTGCTGGTCAACCTGGCCGGCAACGCCATCAAGTTCACCGAAGCCGGCGAGGTGGTGGTGGGTGTGCGCACCCTGGAGCGGCGAGACACCGAGGCCTGGCTTGAGTTTTTCGTTCAGGACACCGGCATCGGCATCGCACCTGAGCAGCAGGCCCACATCTTCAGCGGCTTTTCGCAGGCCGAGGCGTCCACCACGCGCCGCTTTGGCGGCACCGGTCTTGGGCTGGCCATCTGTCGCAGGCTGATCGACTTGATGGGCGGCAGCATCGAGCTCGACAGCGAGCCAGGACGCGGCAGCACCTTCAGCGTCAAGCTGTGGCTGCCGCTGGCTCCCGGAGAGCCGCTGCCCGACGCCCCGGCGACGGCATCGCGCATGACCGGGCTGCGCACCCTCGTGGTCGACGACAACCCCACCGCGTGTCGCCTGCTGTCGAAGATGCTGCGGTCGATGGGCTGGGAGGTCGAAGTGGCCGGCGATGTGGCGCAAGCGCTGCAGTGGCTGGGCGCACAGGAACTGGCAGGGTCGCCTTGCGATGCGGTCTTCATCGACGGCGAGTTGCCTGCGATCGAGGCCTGGCACGCCAGCCAGCGGCAACGTGCGGCGCGCGGCGAAGTCAAGCCCGTGGTGTTGACGATGGTGACGGCCCAGGGCCGCGAGAAGCTGCCTGGTCAGGGCCTCATCGACGAACCTGCGAGGGGCTGCTTCCTGGTCAAGCCGGTCACCGCGTCCATGGTTTTCGATGCGGTGGTCGACGCCTGGCTGGGCGATAGCGCCCAGCGCCAGCAGCATTCAGTGCCGGCCGTGTCTGCGGGCAGCCTCAAGGGGATGCGCCTGCTGGTGGTCGAAGACAACGCCAACAACCGGCAGGTCGCGCAAGAGCTTTTGATGGCCGAGGGCGCCGAGGTGGCGCTGGCCGAAAACGGCGAGCAAGGCGTGCAAGCGGTGTTGGCTGCCGAGGGTGCGTTCGATGCGGTGCTGATGGACTTGCAAATGCCCGTGATGGACGGGCTGACGGCCGCCGCGCGCATTCGCGAGCACTTTGATCGGCGGGCCTTGCCCATCATTGCGATGACGGCCAATGCGATGGCGTCTGATCGCCAGGCCTGTCTGGATGCGGGCATGAACAGCCACGTGGGCAAGCCCTTCGAGCTGGCCGATCTGGTGTCGGCGCTGTTGTGGCACACCGGGCGCGAGCAGGTCGAGCGCAGCGCCGCGCCAGCCGATGAACTGGCGCTGCCGCCTGATCTTCTCGAGCAGGCCCAGCGCGGCGGCATCGAGCTGACCGAAGCGATCCGCCGGCTCGGTGGCAACGCGCCGGTCTATGGCCTCATGTTGCGCAGCTTCATGGGCGACCTGCCGGACATGCTGCAAGGCCTGGAGTCGTTCGCAGCCAAGGCCGACCGGCCCGAGGTGCTGATGAGCTTGCACACCCTCAAGGGGTTGACGGCGATGCTCGGTGCGCGCGAACTGTGCGACCGCGTCACAGCGGCCTACCAGGTCTTTGAGTCGGACGCACCGCACGACGACCAGGCCAAGGCGCTGCGTGGCGTGCAAGCCGAGGCGAAGCTTTTCATGAGCGCGGCCGCGCCGCTGCTTGGCATGCTCGATGGTCTTGCGCGCCCCGCGCCGGCTCGAACCGCGCTCGGCGCCGGTGGCCAAGCCAAGCTGCTGGTCGATTTGCTGGCCCTGTTGCAGGCATCCGACATGCGCGCGCTCGAGTTGTTCGATGGTCTGCGTGAGAATCCGGGTGCCGTGGATCCAGCGGGTCTAACCTCGCTGCAGGCGTCGATGGGTGCACTGGACTTTGACCGGGCCGCTGAGGTCTGCCGTCAACTGTTGACTGAGGTGAGTTCATGAACCAGCGAGCGCGCCGATTTGGTGACTCCATAGACGGCATTGCCGCCCTGCAGACGCGGCCGCCTTGCGTGCTGCTGGTCGATGATCAGCCGCTGAACATCCAGGCGCTGCATCAGGCGTTCGTCGGCGACCATCAAGTGCTCATGGCCACCAGCGGCGAGAAGGCGCTGGCCATTTGCCGAACCACGCCACCCGACGTGATGCTGCTCGACATCATGATGCCCGACATGAACGGCTACGAGGTGCTTCAGCAGCTCAAGGCCAACCCGGCCACGGCGTCGATTGCGGTCATCTTCGTCACCGGCCGCGATGCGCCGGAAGACGAGGCACGCGGCCTTGAACTTGGCGCTGTCGATTTCATCGCCAAGCCGGTCAACCCGGCGATCGTGCGTGCGCGCGTGCGCGCCCACATGGAGTTCGCTCGTGCCCGCGCGCTGCTGGGCGCCACGCTCGAGGCCACGGCAGACGGCATTGCCGTGACCAATGCGCTGGGCAATCTCGTGGCCTGCAACAAGCGCTTCCTGAACATCTGGCAGTTGCCTGAGGACTTTGTTCGGCGAGGCCAGAGCCTGCACTTGCCGAGCTTTCTCGAGGCTCAGGTGGCGAGCGCCACGCCAAGCCAGCCGACGCCAGTTGGCCACGAGAGCGCCACGGTCATGCGCTTGCGCGATGCGCGCGTGGTCGAGCGCTACCTGACGCCGCTGGTCATCAACGGCCGCTTTGATGGCCAGGTGTTCAGTTTCCGCGACGTGACCGAGCGCGTGAGTGCCGACAGGCAGCTCGCCGAACTCAATGTCAATCTCGAGCAAAAGGTGTCCGAGCGCACCGAGGCACTGGCCGAAGCCACGCGTACAGCCTCGGCGGCCAACAAGGCCAAGAGTGATTTCGTCTCGAACATGAGCCACGAGATGCGCACGCCGATGAACAGCATCCTGGGCCTGACCTATCTTGCGCAGCGCGCGGCGCCCAACCCCAAGGTGTCCGAGTACCTCGAGCGCATCAACGAGTCGGGCCAGCACCTGCTGGGCCTGATCAGCGACGTGCTCGACTTCTCGAAGATCGAGGCCGGCAAGCTCGAACTTGAAAACACCAGCTTCTCGGTGGTGGCGGCGGTCGATGAGGTGATTCGCCAGTTGTCTGACATGGCGACCCCCAAGGGCCTGCTTCTGCGCTGCGAGCTTGACCCGTTGCTCGAGCGGCCCTTGCACGGCGACGTGCTGCGGGTGCGGCAGATCCTGCTCAACTTCATGAGCAACGCCATTAAGTTTTCCAGTCAGGGCCAGGTCGTGCTCAGCGCGCGTGTGGTGCAGTCCGATGCCGGAATTGCCGAGGTTCGCTTCGATGTGAGCGATGACGGGATCGGCATGACGCCCGAGCAGTCTTCGCAGTTGTTCATGCCTTTTCAACAGGCCGATGCCTCGATCACGCGCCGCTACGGGGGCACGGGGCTGGGGCTGGCGATCTGCCGCAAGCTGGCCAACTTGATGGGCGGTCAGGTGGGGGTGAAAAGCGAGCTCGGTGCGGGCAGTAGTTTCTGGTTCAGCATGCCCTTGCTGTGGGGGCAGGACATACCTGCGGTGCCTGAGTTGACCGAACATTGGCAAGGCTCGCTGAGCGGCAGCACGGTGCTGGTGGTCGATGACAACTACTTGAACCAGCGGGTGGCCTTGGAGCTGCTCGAGGCGGTGGGTACCCAGGTGGTGATCGCTGGCGACGGCCTGGCCGCGCTCAACGTGCTGTCCCAGCGCGAGATCGACTGTGTGCTGATGGATGTGCAGATGCCGGTGATGGACGGCATGGAGGCCACCCGCCGCATTCGCGCCGATTCGAAGTTCGGCAACTTGCCGGTGATCGCCATGACGGCCAACGCCCGTGGCGAAGACGAACAGCAGTGCCGAGACGCGGGCATGAATGACTTCATTGCCAAGCCTGTGGTCCCCCAGCAGCTGTATTCCAAGCTCAGCCATTGGCTTGGGCGCGGCAAGTCCGAGCCTGCGACCGAGCCAGTTGCCGCTGCCGTGGCACCACGGCCTGCGCCTGTGGCGGGCGATGAAGCTGAGGTGGTCGACCTGACCGTGCTGGCCACGCTGACGCGCAACAACGTCAAGAAGATGCAGGAGATCGCCGCGGTGTTCGTGAATTTCATGGACCGCACGCTGGGTGAACTCGATGCGGCGGTGCTTGCCGGCGACCGCGCTGCACTGTCGGCCCTGGGGCACAAGTCGAAATCGTCGGCAGGGGCGGTGGGCGCGCGGGGGCTGTCGAAGTTGTGTCAGCGCCTGGAGACCTCGATGAAACAGCCCGACGCCGACATGGCCGAAGCCCGCGCGCTGGTCGACGAGATGCGCAGCCTGATGGGCTTGATTGCCGAGCGGTTCGAGTCGGCGCGGCGCTGAGGCCATGCGGCGCGGGCTGAAGTCTGCGCGCTCATGCGTCAACCGACCGCTCGCGGGGGGCGTTGTTGGCTGATCCCAGTCAATGGTGGTCCACCCCATCCACCTGCACCGCATGAAGACATTTGACGACATTCGCCTGCTGCGCATCACTTACCTGCGCGGACCCAATGTCTGGACGTATCGCCCCGCACTCGAAACCTGGCTCGATCTGGGCGAGCTCGAAAACTACCCCAGCTCCACACTGCCCGGCTTCAGCGACCGCCTGGTCGCGCTGATGCCCGCGCTGGTCGAACACCATTGCGGCGTTGGCGAGCGCGGCGGCTTCCTCGAGCGCTTGCAGTCAGGCACCTGGGCCGGCCACGTGCTCGAGCATGTGGTGATCGAGCTGTTGAACCTGGCGGGCATGCCCACTGGCTTTGGCCAGACCCGCAGCACCTCGACCGACGGCGTCTACCGCATGGTGTTTCGTGCCCGTGACGAGCATGTGGCGCGCACCGCGCTGGCCGAGGGTCACCGCTTGCTGATGTCCACCATCAACCGGCTGCCGTGCGATCTGACCGCAGCGGTCGAGGCGGTGCGCGACAAGATTGACGACTGCTACTTTGGCCCGAGCACCGCGAGCATCGTGGCTGCGGCCACCGAACGCGGCATCCCCCACATCCGCCTCAACGCGGGCAATCTGGTGCAGCTCGGCCACGGTGCGCACCAGCGCCGCATCTGGACGGCAGAAACCGAGCGCACCAGCGCCATCGCCGAAGGCATCGCAGGCGACAAGGACCTGACCAAGACCCTGCTCAAGTCATGCGGCGTGCCGGTGCCCGAAGGCCAGGTGGTCGACAGCGCCGAGGCGGCCTGGGAGGCCGCCCAGCGCATCGGCCTGCCGGTGGTGGTCAAGCCCACCGATGGCAACCACGGCCGTGGCGTCACGCTGGACCTGTCCAGCCGCGAGGACGTGCTCGCCGCGTTTGCGGTGGCTGAACCCGAAGGCAGCGAGGTGATCGTCGAGCGCTACATCCGCGGCCAAGAGCACCGCCTGCTGGTGGTGGGTGGCCGGGTGGTGGCTGCGGCCCGAGGCGAAGCCCTCTGGATCACGGCTGATGGCCAGTCCAGCGTCGCCCGGTTGATCGATGATCAGATCAACAGCGATCCGCGACGTGGTCTCACCGAAGATCATCCGCTGGGCCCCATCGACCTGAGCAACGACGGTGCCGTGCTGCTCGATTTGCAGCGTCAGGGTCTGCTGCCGCAGGACGTGCCGGCTGCCGGTCGCCGGGTGCTGATCCAGCGCAACGGCAATGTGTCGATCGATTGCACCGACCAGATTCACCCCGAGGTGGCGCATCAGGTGTCGCTGGCCGCGCGTGTGGTCGGGCTCGACGTCGCAGGCGTCGATGTGGTGGCCGAAGACATCTCCAGGCCGCTGCACGAGCAAGGCGGCGCGGTGGTCGAGGTGAACGCCGGCCCTGGCTTGCTGATGCACCTGAAGCCGGCCGAAGGCATGCCGCGCCCAGTGGGTCGCGCCATCGTCGACCACCTGTTTCCTGAAGACGAGACCGGCCGCATCGACATCGTCGGCCTGGCGGGTTCCAAGGGCACCCGAACCATCGCGCGGCTGGTTGCCTGGTTGCTGCACCTGAGCGGTCGCCGCGTGGGCCTGGCCTGCCGTGATGGGGTGTTCCTGGGCGGTCGACAGATCGACCGCACCGACGGCGCTTGCTGGGAAGCCGGCCACCGCCTGCTGCTCAACCGTTCGGTCGACGCGGTGGTGATCGAAAACGGCCCCACCTCGGTGCTCGATGACGGTCTGGCCTTTGACCGCTGCCATGTGGGCGTGGTGACCGACCTGTCACTGGATGCGCTTGCCGCCCATGCGCTGGCAGCCCACGATGTGCGAGAAACCGCCCAGCTTGCCAAGGTGCTGCGCACGCAGATCGATGTGGTGATGCCCGATGGCGTGGCCGTGCTCAACGCTTCTGATGCGCGCATCGCCGAGATGGCCGCGCTGTGCGACGGCGATGTCATCCTCTATGCCGTTGACGAAAACACCGAGGCTTTGGTGGCCCACCGCGCCGCCGGCGGTCGCTGCGCGCTGGTGCGCGACGGCTGGGCTGTGCTGGCCATGGGCGCGGCTGAAACCCGTTGTGCCAATCTGGCGCATGCGAGCCGGCGCTTCGAAGCCGACGAGGCGCTCCCCGCGCCACACGACCGCATCGAGGTGCTGCTCGCCGCCATCGCCACGGCCTGGGCTTTGGGCATTTCGCCCGAGCTGATGGCCGCCGGCATTGACACCTTTGCGGTCACCGTGACCGCTGGCGTGGTGGCTCCGCCCGGGATGGACATGCTGTCGCCGGCGGCGAGCGTGACGCCACAGTCTGCCGAAGCCACCAAGGTGGCGGCTGCGGGGGTCACCACGGCGGCGCTGTCTGGTTGAGTTGCACGCCTCGCGTGGCTTGCCGAAACTCTCGAACTCTTGACCCGCTTGCGGGCAGAAAGCACTGTTCATGGACGTGACACGACTGCGCGCCTTGCGCGGACCCAATCTGTGGAGCCGCCACACCGCCATCGAGGCGGTGGTGAGTTGCTCGCTGTCCGAGCGCTCGCTGAGTTATCTGGCCGGCATCGAGCGTCGGGTGTGCCAGCTCTTTCCTGCGGTGGGCGCGCTGCTGGTGGCCAGCCAGCAGCAACCCAAGTCGATGGCCCATCTGCTCGAGTCCGTGGCGCTGACCCTGCAGGCGCAGGCGGGCTGTCCCGTCACCTTCAGCCGCACCGCAGCCACGGTAGAGCCCGGCGTGTACCAGGTGGTGGTCGAATACAGCGAAGAGGAAGTCGGCCGCCTCGCCTTTGAACAGGCGCAAGCGCTGCTGGAAGCGGCGGTGGGCAACCACCCCTTCGATGTCGACGCAGCCACCGCTCAACTGCGCGAGATCCATGATGACGTGCGACTGGGCCCGAGCACCGGTGCCATCGTGGACGCGGCCGTCGCACGCGGCATTCCCTACCGCCGCTTGACGCAGGGCAGTCTGGTGCAGTTTGGCTGGGGCTCGCGCCAGCGACGCATCCAAGCCGCCGAGGTCGATGTGACCAGCGCGGTGGCCGAGTCGATCGCTCAGGACAAGGACCTCACCAAGAAGCTGCTGCTGTCGGCCGGCGTGCCCGTGCCTTATGGGCGGCCCGTGGAGAGCGTCGAAGAGGCCTGGAAGGTGGCGCTGGAGATCGGCCTGCCGGTGGTCATCAAGCCGCAAGATGGCAATCAGGGCAAGGGCGTCACCGTCAACATCACCACGCGCGAGCAGCTCGAGATGGCCTACCGGGTGGCCGCCGAGATCGGCGATGTGATGGTCGAGCGCTTTTTGCCAGGCAGCGATTACCGCTTGCTGGTGGTCGGCGACCGCATGGTGGCCGCCGCCCGCCGCGACCCGCCGCAGGTGCTGGGCAATGGGCTGAACAGCGTGCGCCAGCTGGTCGACATGGTCAACGCCGACCCCAAGCGCGGCAGCGGCCATTCGACGTCGCTGACCAAGATCCGTTTTGACGACATCGCCATCGCACGGCTGGCCGAGCAGGGCCTGGAGCCCGAGTCGGTGCCTGACAAGGGACGGCGCGTCATCCTGCGCAACAACGCCAACCTGAGCACCGGGGGCTCGGCCACCGATGTGACCGACAGCGTGCACCCCGACATGGCCGCGCGCGCCATCACCGCAGCGCAGACCATCGGGCTGCACATCTGCGGCGTCGACGTGGTGTGCGAAAGCGTGCTGCGTCCGCTCGAGGACCAAGGCGGCGGCGTGGTCGAGGTCAATGCCGCGCCCGGCCTGCGCATGCACCTGTCGCCTTCCTACGGCAAGGGCCGTGCGGTGGGCGAGGCGATGATCGAAAGCCTGTACCCGCACGGCGAAGATGGCCGCATCCCGGTGGTGGCCGTCACTGGCACCAACGGCAAGACGACCACCGTGCGGCTGATCTCGCACCTGCTGTCGACCAGCGGCCTGCGCGTGGGCATGACCAACACCGACGGCGTGTATGTCGAAGGCCGCCAGATCGACAGCGGCGACTGCAGCGGCCCGAAGAGCGCACGCAATGTGCTGATGCACCCCGATGTCGATGCGGCCGTGTTCGAAACCGCGCGCGGTGGCGTGCTGCGCGAAGGGCTGGGCTTCGATCGCTGTCAGGTGGCCGTGGTCACCAATGTGGGCAGCGGCGACCACCTGGGCTTGAACTATGTGGCCACGGTCGAGGATCTGGCGCTGATCAAGCGTGTGATCGTGCAAAACGTGTCGCCGGTGGGTTTTGCGGTGCTCAACGCCACCGACCCGCACGTCGTGGCGATGGCCGCCAACTGCCCGGGCGAGGTGATCTACTTTGCTGCCGATCGCCAGCATCCGGTGATGGTTGCGCATCGCGCCCAAGGTCACCGCACGGTGTGCGTCGAAGGTGAATGGCTGGTGGCCGCGCAAGGCGCGTGGCGCGAGCGCATCGCCTTGCGCGATGTGCCGCTGACTCGCAACGGCTTGATCGGCTTCCAGATCGACAACGCGATGGCAGCGATTGCCGCGGCCTGGGGCGTGGGTCTTTCATGGGACAACGTGCGCCGCGGGCTGGCCACCTTCTCGAGCGACACCGACAACGTGCCGGGTCGCTTCAACATGATGAGTTTTCGCGGTGCCACGGTGATCGCCGACTACGGCCACAACCCCGATGCCATGCGCGCGTTGGTGGCTGCCGTCGAGGCGCTGCCGGCGCGACGCCGCTCGGTGGTGATCAGCGGCGCGGGCGATCGACGCGACGAGGACATCCGCGAGCAGACGCAGATCCTGGGCGGCTGCTTCGATGACGTGTTGCTGTTCCAGGACGCCTGCCAGCGCGGGCGTGCCGATGGCGAGGTGCTGCGACTGCTGCGCGAAGGTCTGGCCGGTGCCTCGCGCACCCGCCGCATTGACGAGATCCACGGCGAGTTTGTCGCCATCGACCTGGCGCTCGACCGGCTCGAGCCGGGCGATCTGTGCCTGGTGCTGGTCGATCAGGTCGACGAGGCCTTGGCCCACCTGGCCCAGCGCGTGGCCGCCGAGGCGGTGGCCGCAGCCTGATCGCTCAGGCCTTCGGGTCGGGGCGCTTCAGCGGCGCAAAACGCCCAGCCACTCGCGCTGGGCGCCCGTGAGTTGCGAGTCGGGCGTCATCACGGCGTGGGCGAGTGCCTCGCGGATGTCGCGTTCGGGCTCGGGCAGCGCTGTCGACAGCATGGTTTCGAGCAGGGCACGGGCGCTTTCCATGGTCTGCCGGTAACGCTCGAGCAGCGCGTTCATGCTGACGTGCTGTGTGGGGTCATCCATCCAGCAGTCGTAGTCGGTCACGATGCCCACCGTGGCATAGGCCATTTGCGCCTCGCGCGCCAGAAACACTTCGGGCACGTTGGTCATGCCCACCAGATGGCAGCCGGCCGAGCGCAGAAACAGGCTTTCGGCGCGGGTGCCTAAACGCGGCCCTTCGACACACCCGTAGGTGACATCGCGGTGCAAGGTGATCGGCGCGGCCTGGGGATGACGCAGTGCATGCTCGCTCACCGACTGAGCCACCCAATCGATCAGCGCCGCGCTCACCGGTCGCGCGGTGGACACATGGGCGGCCACGCCTTCGCCGAAAAAGCTGCGTCGCCGCTCGCCCTTGGTCCAGTCGAAGTACTGATCTGGCATGGCCAGATGGCCCGGCGCAATGTCCTGGGCAAGACTGCCCACCGCTGAAAAACCGAGGATTTGCGTCGCGCCTGCGCGCTTGAGCGCGTAGATGTTGGCGCGGTAGTTGATCTCGTGCGGCAGCAGCCGGTGTCCGCTGCCATGCCGCGCCAGAAACAGCACGTGGTGGCCAGCGATGCGCCCTTGGCTGATCGTGCCCGAAGCCTCGCCAAAAGGCGTGTGTGCATCGAGCTGCTCATCGACTTGCATGCCTTGCAATTCATACAGGCCGGTGCCCCCGACGATGGCCAGCATCGAAATTCCTTTTTCTAGAGCAGTGACATCTGCGGCGATCCTGAGGCGCAGGATTGCAAGAACGCGTCGTACAGCAGCATGAATTCTTCAGGCCGCTCGAAGTAGGGCATCGCGCCGGTCGACATCACGTCAAAGGTCCAGTGCGGCAGATGCGCATAGGCGGCCTTGTGGCGGTAGTCGACAAAGTCGCCGCGAACGCCGTGCACCATCCACACCGGCATCGTCAACGACTGGTACACGCGGGTGATGTCGGCGCTGAACAGGAAGGCGCCCACAAACCACAGCGGCGCATGCTTGGCGCCGCTCTGCTGTGAGGTGATGAGGTCGTAGTCGAACAAGCCTTCATCGATCGCCGCATCGCCCCAGGTCTTTTTCAGAAAGAAGCGGATCACCGAAGGCCGCGTCAGCAGTCTGAACACGCCGTCGCTCCAGCGCGGGTTGGACAGGCCGCGACGCAGCCATTCGATGCCCCGGGTGCTGCCCGGCGGTGCGTTGTAAGGCGCTCTGCGGTCAAAGCCCGTGGGGCTGACCAGTGCCACGCTGCGGTAAAACGATGGCACCTCGTGCGCGGCACGCGCGGCGTACTCGGACGACAGCGAGACCGCCATGACGTCGACCGCTACACCGTCATGGGCTCGCCGTATGGCGTCGGTCATCACATGTATTGCGTCGGTCATCAGCCGTGGCAGGTAGGGCCGATCGGTGCGTTCGGAAAATCCGAAGCCGGGCAGATCAAGCGCATAGACCGGCCGCAAGTGGCGGTAGTGCTCGTAGAGCGGCCGCACCTCGCAGGCCGAACCCGCCGCGTTGATGCTGTGCAGCAGCAGCAGCGGCGTCGCATCTGCTGGCCCTGCGCTGCGCTCAGGTGCGGCGAAGTAGTACGACAGCCGACCGGCGATGCTGTCGATCTCGACGCGCTCGCCCGAAAGCGCCGGGGGCAACCCCTCAGCCGCGTGCGCTGCGTCGCTCAAGCTGGACATGGCTGCTGAAGAAACGCCACATCTCTCGTGTGGCATCGGGGCCGTCGGGGTCGGTGAACGAGCCCTGAGCGCTGCCGCCCGACCAGGCGTGGCCGCCGCCGTGCACCAGCCAGTGTTCGGCCTGATTCAGGTGAATTTCAGCGTGTGGGTGGGTGGTGCGGGTGTAGCCGCGTCCCTTGGGCGACACGCCTTGCTCGACCACCGCCATGGGCGCGGCGCTGTCCATGATGTCGAGCTCGCTGGCGGCGATCGCCGCTTCAATGGCCTGCATGCCGTTGTCAGGGTGCACCACGGCGTCGCTGTCGCCATGGAACACGATGGTCGGCAACGGGTGGGATGCGCCCGGTGCCAGGGCCGTGAGGACGGTGGCCTTTTCGTTCGTTGCTTCCGACGCGGCGGTGCTGCGGCCGTGCTTCATGGCCGACAAGGCCGACATCAGGTCGTTTGCCGCACCGCTGGCCAAGCCCGAATGGATGCCCACGCCGGCGTACAGATCAGGATAGGCCTGACCCAGGATGGCGGCCATCGCACCGCCGGCCGACAGCCCCGCAACATAGACACGCCGCGCGTCCAGACCATGCTGAGTGATCACCGCTTGCGTCAGGCTGGCCAGCACCGCCGGCTCGCCGCTGCCGCGTTGCTGATGGCCCGGCTCGTACCAGTTCCAGCAGCGCCCAGCGTTGGCGTCTTGCGACTGGGCGGGGTAGAGCACGGCAAATCCCTGCTCGCAGGCCAACTCGTTCATGCCGGTGCCAGCCGCGAGGTCATCGGGGCTTTGCGAGCAACCGTGCAGCATCACCACCAATGGCAGCGGTGCACGCGCAGTCGGCGAAGCAGCTGCTGGCGGCAGATACAGGATGTAGGCGCGGGTGAGACCGGCTTCGGTGTGCTGCCCCGCGAGGCTCAAACCCTGATGACCGGCCTGCTCAGGCGCCACGGCCGCATCGCTCACCGGCCGCTTGATCACCGTCTCAGGGTTGCCCGATGACGGCTCGACCGGCGTGCCGGCCATCGATTGCTGGATGAACTGCGCCGCCTTGGCGAACCGGCCCGACTGCGTGAGCCGGGCCAACTCTCTCATCCAGCGCTGTATCGAATCGGGCATGACTTTTCTCGATGGTGTGAGACCTGCCGGCACCGCCCCTTGGCAGGCTGGCGACCGCAGCGATCCCGAAGTGGCCATTGTGGCCAGCCTGCACACTGCCCGGATTGTTTTTTGCCGACCGTCTGCTAACGGCCATGCGGGAAAGCCTGACATCTTGAACCACGCGCTACCGTCCCCACCTCAGCCGAGCGTTGGAGGTTTTCAGCTTTGAGACCCACCGGCTTTTTCTCGGGCAAACCAAGATACTTTTCAAGATTCATCCAAAAAGTGACCATGAGCAAACAAACCCTATCTTTTCAGGCCGAGGTCAAGCAGATCCTGCACCTCGTCACCCACTCGCTGTATTCCAACAAGGAGATTTTCTTGCGCGAGCTGGTCTCCAACGCGTCCGACGCCTGCGACAAGCTGCGATTCGAGGCCATCAATCACCCCGAGCTCTATGAAGACGCGCCCAACCTTGAAGTGCGGCTGAGTTTCGACGCCGACCAAAAAACCATCACCATCCGCGACAACGGCATCGGCATGAGCGCCGAAGAGGCCGTGGCCAATCTGGGCACCATCGCCAAGAGCGGCACGCGTGAGTTCATGTCCAAGCTCGAGGGCGACCAGAAGAAAGACGCGCAACTGATCGGCCAGTTCGGCGTGGGTTTTTACAGCGGCTTCATCGTGGCCGACCGCATCACCGTCGAGACCCGCCGCGCCGGCACCCCGCCCGAAGAAGGCGTGCGCTGGAGCTCCGAAGGCACGGGCGATTTCGAGGTCGAGACCATCACCCGCCCCGAACGCGGCACCGACATCGTCTTGCACCTGCGCGAAGGCGAGGAAGAGTTTTTGGCCGGCTGGAAGCTCAAGTCCATCGTCAGCAAGTATTCGGATCACGTGTCGCTGCCCGTGCTGATGCAAAAGGAAGAGTGGGACGCCGACGCCAAGAAGCAGGTCAAGAAGGACGAGTGGGCGCCCATCAACAAGGCCGCCGCGCTGTGGACGCGCAGCAAGAGCGACATCACCGAAGAGCAGTACCAAGAGTTCTACAAGCAGATCAGCTACGACACCGCCAACCCGCTGGCCTACACCCACAACCGCGTCGAAGGCCGCAGCGAATACACGCAGCTGCTGTACATCCCGGCCAAGGCGCCGTTCGATCTGTGGAACCGCGACAAGCGCGGCGGCGTCAAGCTCTACGTCAAGCGCGTGTTCATCATGGACGACGCCGAGGCGCTGATGCCGGTCTACCTGCGCTTCGTCAAGGGCGTCATCGACAGCGCCGACCTGCCGCTCAACGTGAGCCGCGAGTTGCTGCAGGAAAGCCGCGACGTGAAGGCGATCCGCGAGGGCTCGACCAAGCGCGTGCTGAGCATGCTCGAATCGCTGGCCGACAGCGAAGACGAGGCCGACAAGGCCAAGTACGCGGCCTTCTGGCGCGACTTCGGGCAACTGCTCAAAGAAGGCGTGGGCGAAGATCACGCCAACGCCGAGCGGCTGGCCAAGCTGCTGCGCTTCACGTCCACCCACGCCGACGAGGGCGTCTCGTTTGCCGAGTACGTGTCGCGCATGAAGGAAGGCCAGGAGGCGATCTACTACATCACCGCCGACAGCCTGGCCGCCGCCAAGGGCAGCCCGCAACTCGAGATCTACCGCCAAAAGGGCATCGAGGTGCTGCTGTTCACCGACCGCGTCGACGAGTGGATGCTCAC
>JBBAPK010000003.1:70198-71434 GCA_040400875.1 Burkholderiaceae bacterium
CCACGCCCATCCTCGAAGTCAACGCCAAGCATCCGCTGGTGAGCAGCCTGGAGTCGAGCGAGCGCTTTGACGATCTGGCCCACATCCTGTTCGATCAGGCCGTGCTGGCCGAAGGCGGCCATCTCGAAGATCCTGCGGCCTATGTGCGCCGGGTCAATGCGATGCTGGTGGGGTGATGCTGACAACCGGCAATGGCCGGTTGTCTACAAACAAAAAACCGGCCTGTTGGCCGGTTTTTTATTCATGCAGTGAAACTCAGACTTGCCTGCGACGGCGAGCCATGAAGCCCACCACACCCAGACCTGCCAACATCAGTGCATAGGTTTCTGGCTCGGGAATGGCTTGAACCGCCTTGACGCCGACGACCATGTCGTTGTAATCACTGTCGGCGTAGTTGTCGTTGAAGAGAATCAGGTAATCGAAATCACCCTTGCCTTTGAAATCGACACCTTGGACGCCCAGAAAACCGAACTTCGAGTTATTTGGGTTTGAGCCGTCGTACCCGCTGCTGGCAGTCAGGGCACTGGTAAGGTCTTTGAATGTCAGCTCGGGGTAGCCCTCTTCGCTCACAGTCACCCAAAACTGTGTTCCTTTGGAGGTCGACGCAGTCCAAAAACTATGCTCATTCGCGCCTGCCAAATCATTTGTGAACTGGTTGCTGTGCCCTGCTTCCTTGCCGAGGTAGGTAAAAGTCAACGATGCGGGTACCACGTCAACGTGAAGAGAGCCGCCCTTGTAACCCGACTGATTGCTGGAAAAAACGCTTGTGCCGACAGCTGTATTCAAGCCTGCGTACGAGAACCAAAATGAAGTTCCGGTTGTTGGGCCAGACGGCCCTTCGTCAAAGCTGTAGTTCAAAACCGGCACCGCTTGAGCAGTGCCGAATGCTGCAAACAACACGGTTGAGAAAAGAAGTTTTTTCATCGTAGTCTCCAAGACTTTAGTGGGTGAGTCCGCATGAGCAACCGATCGGCCACTGGTGAGATAAGTGTATGGATGTCAGCACGCCTTGTGACCCCCCCCATTCAGGGGGTTTTGCAAGAATTTTTTGTGTCAGCCCGCTCAGTCGGCCGAGGCCTGCTGCTGAAGTTGTTGGGTGATCTGCCGCCAGTAGGCGTCGGTGCCGAACCACGGAAAGCTCGGCGGAAACGCCGGGTCGGTCCATCGTTTGGCAAGCCAGGCGCACTGGTGCACGATGCGCAGGGTGCGCAGCGGCTCGATCAGCGCCAGCTCGCG
>JBBAPK010000003.1:71534-111798 GCA_040400875.1 Burkholderiaceae bacterium
AAGGTGTCTTGCGCCAACTGCAGAGCGGCATCGACGGCGGCCTTCCAGTCGGCTTGCACCATAGCCGGGATGTCCCCGTGTTCGAGCAGCCAGTCACGGCATCCCCAGCCGAATTCCTGCATCGTCAAAGCGCGCCGGCAGTCGAAGGGCTTGCGGGCCCCGACGAGGTGCATGCGGCCAATGAAGCGACCGATCCACTCGAGCGTGGCTGGGCTTTCCAGCTCCGGCGCCCGTCCCGCCTTGCGGTCGGTGACCCCAAAGCGGAATGCCGCGCCATCTGTGCAGACCTGGGCCAGCGTGGGTGGGGCACCCAGCAAGATGGCCTGCAGCCGG
The DNA here is from genome assembly GCA_040400875.1 of Burkholderiaceae bacterium. Taxonomy (GTDB): domain Bacteria; phylum Pseudomonadota; class Gammaproteobacteria; order Burkholderiales; family Burkholderiaceae_C; genus PBB1. Next base: position 71,868 of record JBBAPK010000003.1, read on the forward strand.
GCGTGGAGGTTGATCTGCAGCGTGAGCGGCGCCGCGACGGGGATTTCTTCGGCCATCAACTCGCTGGCAAACGCGTGCTCTTCGAGAATCTGTGCGTCGGTCCAGCGACCGGGCCGGTAAAACTTGGCCACCACAGGCCGGCCGTCTTCAAGAAACAACTGGAAGACGCGGTTCTCGAAAGAATTCAGCTGCAGCAGCCGGCCGTCTGCGTACAGCCCCGCGCTGTCCATCGCGTCAAGCACCACTCCAGGAGTCAGCCCTTCATAGGTGGCTTGCTGATGGGGTGGCTCATTCGCCGGGAGTTGATTCACGTCCCCATCGTAAGCGCGCCGGGTGGCGCTGCCGATTTGCGGCTGGTGTCAGGCGCGGATTCGGGGGCGTGGTTTTTCGAATCGACGGGCTCCGCGGCATTGACCATGCCGCTTTGCGTGAAGAACGAGTCTTGAAACACTTCCGACTCTTGCCACTTGGAATCGCGCTGGGCGCGGCGCGCGGCAACCGTGTTGGCCAAGGTGGCCCAAGCTGCGTCCAGCGATTGCGACGGCGGCGTCGCGACCTGAGCGTTGCCGGGCGCGCCGGTCGGGATCAACGCCCTCAATTCGGACAGGGCGGGTAGTGGCCCTCGGGTCACGATCAGGTGCTTGATGCGGCACGCCGCCAAAACAGACTGCTTGACCTGCTTGCTTCGTCTGGAGCGAGGGCGTTCAGCCTCGAGGTCGACAGCCAGCAGCACCCACCCGTCGGCGTCGCACACCGCAAATGTCACCTGACTGGAGCCCAGCAGGCGGAACCAGTAGCCCGCCTTCGATGAGTCATCGGGTTGGCAGAACTTCACCAAACCGAGTTTCGGCATGATCGAGCACTGAGGAAATGCCCGTCGAAGTTGTTGATAAAGCAGCCGCTCGGTCACGCCGAGCGAGGAACGCGCTGACACCGCCCACTCATCGGGCAAGGCGGGTGTGGACTTCATCCGAAGCCACGCCCAGACGATCAGGCCACCGCACAGTGCGCACAGGGTAGCCAGCAAAGCCAATTGGGTGAGGGTGGGGGTGATGTTCACGGCGTCCTGATGTTAAGCATCCCACACCATAAAGATGCAGCCACAAGCCCGATTCATCTGGTACATTCGCGGGCTGTCTGAAAAGCGTGATTTTTCAGGTGGCATGTGACAGGCTGATGCCTCGTCGCTGAGTGCTCGAGAGGCTGCCAATTCAAGAAGCAGTTCCGAAAGCCGCATGTTGCCAGCGGGTCTTCTGCTGGCTGAATACCAGTCTTTTTTGGAAGAAACCATGAAAACCTTCAGTGCCAAACCGGCTGAGGTGACGCATGAGTGGTTTGTGATTGACGTGACCGACAAGGTCCTCGGCAGGGTGGCCAGTGAAGTCGCCCTCCGTCTGCGCGGCAAGCACAAAGCCATCTACACGCCTCACGTCGACACGGGCGACTTCATCGTCATCGTGAACGCCGCCAAGATTCGAGTCACCGGCAACAAAGCCAATGACAAGGTGTACTACCGCCATACCGGTTACCCGGGCGGCATCTTTGGCACCAAGTTCAAGGACATGCAGGCCAAGCATCCCGGCCGCGCGCTCGAAAAAGCGGTCAAGGGCATGTTGCCCAAGGGCCCGCTGGGCTATGCGATGGTCAAGAAGCTCAAGGTCTATGCGGGTGACACCCATCCGCACACCGCCCAGCAACCCAAGGTTCTGGAACTTTAAGGGGACACGTGATGATCGGAAATTGGAACTACGGCACAGGCCGTCGCAAGTCATCCGTGGCTCGTGTCTTCATGAAGAAGGGAACCGGGCAAATCCTCGTCAATGGCAAGTCCGTTGAAGAGTACTTTGGCCGTCAGACCTCGATCATGATCGTCAAGCAGCCCTTGATGCTCACGTCGAACGACGCAGCCTTCGATGTGAAGGTGAATGTGCATGGCGGTGGTGAATCGGGTCAGGCCGGTGCCGTGCGCCACGGCATCACCCGCGCTTTGATCGACTACGACGCAGCGCTCAAGCCCGAATTGAGCCGCGCCGGATTCGTCACCCGCGACGCCCGTGAGGTCGAACGTAAAAAGGTCGGCTTCCACGGAGCGCGTCGTCGCAAGCAGTTCAGCAAGCGTTAATCGCCCAAAGCTGTTGTAAGAGACCGCCGCAAGGCGGTCTTTTTATTGGTGGAAGACTTTGACGAATGTCACGCAGATGCCAAGGCCACCAGGGGCCGGCGCATAATCAGTCCAGCTTTTTGTTATGCACGGAGAGAACCACATGAGTTCAGTCGCACAAGTCCAATTCGAACAGCCGCAAGAACCACCACCTCCGCTGGTCTTCACTGACAGCGCCGCGTCCAAGGTCAAGGAACTGGTCGATGAGGAAGGCAATCCCGATCTGAAGCTGCGGGTCTTTGTGCAGGGTGGCGGTTGCTCTGGCTTCCAATACGGCTTCACCTTTGATGAGGTGATGAATGAAGACGACAGCCGCATGGACAAGAACGGTGTCACGCTCTTGATCGACGCCATGAGTCTTCAGTACCTGATGGGCGCCGAGATCGACTACAAAGACGACCTGCAAGGCGCCCAGTTCGTCATCAAGAACCCCAACGCCACGACGACTTGCGGCTGCGGCTCGAGCTTTTCAGTCTGACCAGCCGGTCACTTCGTCGGGTATGAATGCCGCCTCAGGGCGGCATTTTCATTGCCGGTGCGTGTTTACTGGGCTCCTTGTTACCCGGCAGGGTACAGGGCTCCCAGAACACGAGAACCCGAGGCGCCTGTGACAGCGGGCAGGTTGCCCGAACGGCGGTCCGTGAACATCTGGGCCAGCCACGCAAAGGCGACGGCCTCAACGCTGTCGATGGGGATTCCGTGATGGGTCGTTGGCTCAACCTTCATGTGGGGAAGACGCCTGGCCAGAAGCCCCATCAGGTGGTCGTTCTTGGCGCCACCGCCGCACACCAGCAGGCTGCGCGCGTGGGGCGCATACCGATGGATGGAGTCCTGGCATGCCCATGCGGTGAGTTCGGCGAGGCTGGCTTGTACGTCCTGAGGCGCCAGACCATGAGATGAAGCGACTGTACGCAGGCAGTCATCTAGCCAGCGCGAGTTGAAAAGATCGCGGCCCGTGCTCTTGGGCGCAGGCATGGCGAAGTACGGCTCAGACTGCATGAGTTCAAGAAGTCCTTGATGGACCGCGCCTGTGGCCGCCCAGGCGCCGCCCCAGTCGCACGCATGCCCAAGGTGCAGCGATACCCAGTGATCCATCAACACATTGCCAGGCCCGCAATCGAATCCGGTGGTGAGCCGATTGCGAGACAGCACCGACAGATTGCTCATGCCACCCAGGTTCAAAACCACCACGGTTTCTTCGCTCGAACCCAGAAAGAACTCTCGATGGAATGCGGGAACCAAGGGCGCTCCCTGTCCGCCGGCCGCCACATCACGGCATCGGAAGTCGGCCACGACATCGATGTTCGTGAGTTCGGCCAGCAGCGACGGATTGTTGATTTGCAGCGTGTAGCCGTTGCCGTCAAATTCCCTTGGCCGGTGCCGCACCGTCTGCCCGTGCGCCCCGATGGCGGTCACCTCGCGAGATGCAACCCGGGCTTGCGACAGGAGTTCTCGCGTCACCTCGGCATAGATGCGAGCCAAGGCGTTGCCTGCAAGTGCCGAGCGGTGAAGCTCGTTGTCACCTGCGGCGTTGAGGGCAAGAAATTCGCGGGTCAGCTCGGCGCTAAAGGGGCTGTGAGCTTGAGCGAGCAGGCTCAAGGTGCTAGCAGCCTGTCCGTCACCCAGCTTGACCAGCACACCGTCGACACCATCGAGCGATGTGCCCGACATCAACCCGATGAACAGCCGGCTCATCGGATGCCGTCAGAAAATGAAAAGCCCGCTTTCGCGGGCCGTCTGAGATGAGATCGCATCGTCAACTGCGTCAAATCGGATCACTCGAATAGAGCGGCCGTGCGGGTGGTTTCAGCAGCCTCGAGTTGCACCCGAACCGACTGAGTGAACTGGGAAAAGTCACGGCGGTATGCGGGCGCCAAAGCCACCGTATCAGCCAGCGCCGAAATGCTTGCGGGGTCACGTTGCGCGCCGCCAACCTTGAACTCAAAGTGCAGGTGCGGCCCGGTAGCCCAGCCGGTCGATCCCACCGCACCTATGCGGCTGCCTTGATTGATCGCCTGTCCCTTGCGCACATCGATGCGGCTCAAATGCGCGTAGACCGTGCTGCGGTCCTTGTCATGCTTGACGCTCACCACGTTGCCGTAGCCATTTTTCCAACCCGCGAAATCGACCACCCCATCAGCTACCGTGCGCACGGACGTCCCCGACGGCGCACCGTAGTCGACTCCTGCATGCTGACGCCAGTTTTGAAGAATCGGGTGGAACCGCATCGCAAACCCAGAGGTGACGCGGGAAAACTCCATCGGGCTGGCAAGAAACGCGCGCTGCTTGGCCTTGCCGTTGAAATCAAAGTAACCGCCCCGGCGGGACTTGTCCGGGCTTTGAAACCAAACGGCCGAGTAGGCGCGGCCACGGTTCACGAACTCGGCTGCCAGCAAGCGCCTGGCCGAGCGGTCCCAGTTCACCGCCTCGCCGTCGGCGGTCAAAGCCTCAAATTCCACGGTGAACGAGTCGCCCCGCCGCAGGTCTCTGTGGAAGTCGATCTCGGCGGCAAAAACCTCTGCGAGTTGAGACGCCACCGAATCGGGCACTCCTGCATCATCGGTCGCGCTGAAGAGCGAGCCCCGGACCAACCCGCTGCGCAACTCCGCCTGAACGCCGAGTGCCACGGTTTCCGTTCGAGCTGTGAAGCGTCCACCGCCGTCCTTGGAAACGGTCAAACGCGTGAAATGGGTCTCAGCCTGCTCCGCTCGCCGCGCTGGATATCGAGCCACCAGCTCTTCCATGACCCCAGAGGCGCTGGCCTTGGCCTGCACCATCTTGCCGCCGCGGCCGGACAACAACTCTCGCGCCACGGAGTTGGTACGGATGAACGCAAACGCCGCCGGGTCATCAACGCCCATCCGACGCAGAAGGCTTTCAGCGGTGTCGCTGCGGCGCGTGAAGTCGTTACGCGACAGCGATAGATCGTGCTCGGTCAACGCCTGAATTTGTGCGCCGAGGTCTTCAACGGTGATCGGCTCCGTCAGCAGCACCTGAGGCTTCGACCCCGCGTCAATCACAAGTGGCGCCACGCCGAACGCAGTCACGCCGAAGCCAGCGAGCATCATCACCAGCACCGCTGACACGCTACGCGGGAAACGCTTAAGCGCCCTTCTGGCCTGCTGACCTGCTCGCGCTATGGCTTGATCAATTACGTCGAGTGAATTCAAGGCGTCGAAGGGTGTTGGTTTGAGTGAAGTGCCATCCACCGGCAAAAGCAGGGTGTCACGCACACAAGGGGGCCGATAAAATCGCGGGCTGTTCTGGCAAAACGCTCAGGGCCATGACCTCTGGATCAGCGCGCCTTTCCATCCACTGAACAGATCGACTGGAGTATACCGACGGGGCCGTGAGAATTGGCCTCCTGAAATGCTTCAAGATGTCTCCGAAACCCGCACCTTCAACACATGACCCAGAACTCCACGGCTGATTCCATGGTGGGCGGCAAGCCTTCGTATCCCATCACGGACGGCGTACGGGCTGCCTTGAGCGCGACCCAACGCGGATGCGATGAACTTCTCCCCGAGGCCGAGTGGGCGGCCAAGCTCGCTCGCTCGGAGGCCACCGGAGTTCCACTGCGCATCAAGCTCGGGCTCGATCCGACGGCGCCCGACATTCACATAGGCCACACCGTGGTGCTGAACAAGCTGCGGCAGCTCCAGGATCTGGGACACACGGTGATCTTCCTCATCGGGGATTTCACCTCGACGATTGGTGATCCGTCGGGCCGCAACGCCACCCGACCGCCCCTGACGCGCGAGCAGATCGAGGCCAACGCGCAGACCTACTACCAGCAAGCCAGCCTGGTGCTGGACCCGGCGCGCACCGAGGTTCGGTACAACTCCGAGTGGTGTGACCCGCTGGGCGCGCGCGGCATGATCGAGCTCGCAGCGCGCTACACCGTGGCCCGCATGATGGAGCGCGACGATTTTTCCAAGCGGTTCAAGGCAGGCACGCCGATCAGCGTTCACGAGTTTCTCTATCCCTTGATGCAGGGCTACGACTCGGTGGCCCTGAAAAGCGATCTCGAGCTGGGCGGCACCGACCAGAAGTTCAACCTGCTGGTCGGCCGGGCGCTGCAAAGCGAGTACGGCCAAGAGCCGCAGTGCATCCTCACGATGCCTTTGCTCGAGGGGCTTGACGGCGTCGACAAGATGTCCAAGAGCAAGGGCAACTACATCGGCATCAGCGAGGCGCCCAATGACATGTACGCCAAGCTGCTGTCCATCAGTGACACGCTGATGTGGCGCTACTTCACGCTGCTGAGCTTCAAGTCGGAAGACGAGATCGCACGCCTGAAGGCCGAGATCGAGTCAGGGCGCAATCCGAAAGACGCCAAGGTCTCGCTCGCCAAGGAAATCACCGCGCGATTCCACAGTGCTGCGGCGGCCGAGTCGGCAGAGCAAGACTTCGACCTGCGTTCGCGAGGCGGCATACCCGACAACCTGCCTGAGCTCAGCATCCAGGGCGCCCCGATGGGCATCGGTGCCTTGCTGCGCGACGCGCGCCTCGCACCTTCGAGCAGCGAGGCCTTGCGTCTGGTCGATGGCGGCGGTGTGAGGATCGACGGCTGCGTGGTCAGCGATCGCGGGCTCAGGCTCGGTGCGGGAACCTATGTGCTGCAGGTGGGCAAGCGCAAGTTCGCACGCGTGACCTTGAGCTGAACTCGGGCCCGCATTTGCGGGTTTGGGGTCGAGGCGGCCGCTGATGCTCAGCGGTTCGCGATCCCCGCAGCCACCAGTCCGGCTGGCACATGGGGCGCGGCGTTTTCGATGTGGCCGGTCTGGTCATCGAAGAAAAAATCGGGCTCGAACTCGCGCAGGAACTCGCCTTTTTGCAGTCCGCCCAGGAACATGGCTTCATCGATCTCGATGTTCCAGTCCATCAGGGTTCGAATGGCTCGCTCGTGTGCCGGTGCGCTGCGCGCCGTCACGAGTGCGGTGCGTATGGCCATCGCCGGCGAGCTTGCATGCTGCAGCCGCTGCAGGGCTTCGAGCAGCGGTTTGAAGGGGCCGGCAGCCAGGGGTTTTTCGGCGCGGTCGCGTTCATGCGCCTGAAACGCATCCAGCCCCGAGCTTCTGAACACCTGCTCGGCCTCGTCGGAGAAAACCACCGCGTCGCCGTCAAAGGCGATTCGAACTTCATGCGGGTGCGCCGCAGAGGCCCGGGCCGAGTGGGGGTACACCCGAGCGGCGGGCACTCCCGCATCAAGCGCCGAGCGCACATCTGCCTCGTTGGTCGACAAGAACAGGTTGGCATTCAGCGGGCGCAAGTAGCGCCACGGCGGAGCGCCTCGCGTGAAGACGCCGCGTTGAATCGGCAGCCCGTGGTGCTTGACGGATCTGAACACACGCATGCCCGACACCGGATCGTTGCGCGACAGGATGACCACTTCCACATGCTGTGATGCAGGTTCACCGATGGCGCCCGCGACGCTCGGTCCGCGGTTGAAGCTCAGCAGCTTGTTGACGAGCGAAAACGCCACACCCGGCTTGGCAGGTACATCGAGCCGGTCGAGTTGCAGCTGCATGTAGGCGCGGTCGTCAGTCGCCTCGAAGAGTTCGTTTTCCTCTTCGAAGTCGAAGAGAGCGCGCGATGAAATCGCGACGACGAGTTGTCCTTCGAGTGACACAGGCATGCGCCGGATGATAGGCCGGCGCATGCGCTGCGCAGGGGTGTCGCGCGAGTGCTGGAACCGTTCGGGGCTAGTGCACGAACCCCATGGGCGTGCGCCGCTGGTGTGCATCCGGCAGATCGATCGAGCCCACCCTGGCGCGATGGGCCAGCTTGGCATTGCCGAACGCGGTCATCCAGGCCCGGCGCATTTCGCGCGGTGCCATCTCGCTCATGCGCTCGAGAATTTCCGGGCTCGGCTGCTCATCAAAGCGACTGCCCCAGTCGTGGGCGGCACGGATGGCCGCGTAAAGCTTGGCGGCGATGTGGCGCGCTGCATCGCGGTCGGGCGCCTGAACCTCGTAGACATTCATCCGGTTCAAGATGGGCTCGGGGATGCCACGCGCGTCATTCGCCGTGGCGACCCAGATGACCTGACTGGCGTCGATGGCGACCTCGGCGAACTCGTCGGTGAAGCTCTCGGCCGTGTCGTGTTCCAGCAGGCTGTAAAGCGCACCGAGCGGGTCGTAGGCGTGCTCGCCACCGGCCTTGTCGATCTCGTCGACGACCATCACAGGATTGGCGTACTGCCCGTCGACCAGTGTCTCGAACACCTTGCCTGGCCTGGAGCCCTTCCACTGGCTGGACGAGCCCGAAAGCACCCAGCCCGCGGTCATCGAACTCATCGAGATGAAGCCCATGCCGGTGCCCAGCAGCTGCGCGAGCTCACGCGCGAAGTGTGTCTTGCCCACGCCAGGCGGGCCGAGCAGCAGCAGCGGGGTGATCTCCAGCGAGTCGCGGCTGTCCTCGCACAGCGCGAGTTGCCGCCTCACGTCGTCAAGCACCTCGGCGAAGTTGGGCAACTCGTCGTACAGGTGGTCCATGATGGGCAGGCCCGAGGGCTTCACCTGAAAGCGCTCCGACCCCTTCTCGAGCATGCGCTCGTAGGTGGATCGCAGGTTCTCGTGTTCGCGTTGCGGCAGCTTGTCGAGCTTGCGGCCCACCTCGTCGATGCGGTAGAGGCTGCGCATGCGGACGATCGGGATGCCACAGCGCGATTCGCTGACGTTGACCAGTTGGTTAGAAGCAACCATGGAGCCCTCCTGAAAGCGGTGTCGAGAGATTCCATTAAATCACTCGACACCGAGGGCGGCGCGCAGAGAAGCAGGCCTTTGACCTCCCAGATGCGGGCCGGAGTTGTCCGGCATCAGGAATCGGGAATCAGGAATCAGGAGACAGGCTGCGCGCGCCTGCCTGTGATCCACATCTGGCGATACGCGGCTTCCAGATCGCGCACGAAAGTGGCTTCATCGGTCAGCGGCGAGTGCTTCAACTTCTGACGAAGTGTCCGGCGCAATTCGACGATGGTCTGGTGGTCTGCGGCCAGAGCTGCTGCCACCTCGACATAGCGGTCGATCGATGGCGCGATCCAGGCGTCGAGCCCCAAGGCCGAAAGAATGCTCGCCGCACTGCGCGAAACCGGGGTTGGTCCCGTGGCCGCGACCACCGGAACGCCCATCCACAGGGAATCGAAAGTGGTCGTGCCGCCGCCGTATGGAAAGCTGTCGAGAGAGATGTCGATGAAGCTGAAAAGGTCGTAATAGACGGGCAGGTCAACGCGCGGCAAGAATTCGAAGCGGTCATCTGATATGCCCATATCGAACAACTCGAACCGGATGGATTCTCGTTTTTGTTCGGAGTTGATATCGACCATCAACAACCTTGAATTCGGAACACGTGCAAGCAGTTCACCCCAGCGCCTGCACATCAAGGTGGTTATCTTCAGCGCGCTGTTGAAAGATCCAAAAGTGACGTAGCCATTTTTTTCGACAGGCGAAGCAGCCGCCACTTCTTTCTCGATGAAAGGCCGGTAGCACCACTGACTGTTTGGCAGTGGAATCAGTGTTTCGGTATGAAGAGGCTGAGATATTTCCACAGGGTCTGTACGCACATCGCAAAGCCGGTAGTCCATCCGTGTCAGGCCTGTTGTATTCAAGTACCCCACCCAGGTGGCCTGAACGGGGGCAGGCTGTTGACTGAATACCGGAAGTCTGTACAGCCGCGTATGACCCGTCAGGTCAATCAATATGTCGATGGCGTCTGCATGAATCCGGTCTGCCAATTGCGGGTGAGACAGGTCTGTCACGTCCACCCATTGGTCGCACAGGCCGCGCACGCGCTCGGTGATGCGGTCTGAATTGGCGGTGGTCGAATAGCAGAAGATCTCGAAATGCGCCCGGTTGTGCCGCTCGAGCACCGGAATCAGAAAGAGCATCACCGGATGGGTACAAAAGTCAGCCGAGACATAGCCCACCCGCAAGCGTCGCTCCTTGTCCGAGTTGCCCAGATAGCTCTCGAACCGGGCCGGGAAAGCCTGCTCCAGCCGAGCGCCGAACTGATGGTGTTTGTCGAAGATCTCTTGTGCACTTAAGGCTTCATCGAAGTTCAAGAGTCCCAACTCGAACGATTGGGTCTCGAACCGTGTCGGATCGATCTGGATGAATTCGCGCAAGGGTTCCAGCGCTTCCAGTGCAAAGCCTTGGGCGCACAACACCAGCCCGAGCAGCCGCAGGGCCTCCGGGCTGTGCGGCTCGAGTGCCAGCGCGCGCTTTGCCGCACGCTGCGCTTCTTCGTATCGCTTCAGATCGCTGAGCATGATGGCCAGGCTCAGCCACGAGCTGAAGTTGTCCGGCTCCAGACGCAGCGCCAGTTCCATGGCCTCGACGGCCCCGGCGGGGTCCTTCAGGGCTTCAAGCGTGTGGGACAAAAGCGCGGCCGCCTGCGCGAAGTCCGGCTTCTTGCGCAGGGCCGCACGCAGCAGGGTCTCGGCCTGCTTGGGGTTGCCGCTCAGGTAGGCCAGTCTCGCAAAGTTGTAGTTGCCAAACGCGTGCTCGGGGTCGATGCTCAGCACCGCCTCATAGGCGCGGGTCGCGCCCGCCGCATCACCCTTTTCCGCCAGCAGCACGCCAAGGTTCAGGTGAGATTTCGCATGGCGCGGTGCGATGGCAACAGCCTGAAGGTAGAGATCCTCGGCGAGTTGCAGCCGCTGGGCTTGTTCTTCGCGGTTTCCTTCTTCGATGAGGCTGTCCGCCTTGGCGGTATCCCCATCGCCTGGGGATACACCCTGACGCGACGGGATCAGTTGCCTCAGAAGGTTTTTGATCATTGGGGGATCAATTGCTACACGTGATACTTACGCCGATTTTATTTGTCACTGACCTGCGAAGAGAACCACATGAATAAAATTTATGAGCGCAGGCAAACGAAAATCCATGACGCAAATGCGTTGGTGGTTTCCTGGTCATAGCCCGCATCCTTCAGTTCCCACTTGAATGAATTCAACAGTTTCGCCGTTTTGTAGAAGTTCAGTATTTCCTCTTGCTTGAACTGCACGATGCGTTTGCGCATTTTCTCTTTGGCGTAATTCGACTTTGAGGCACGTTTGCTGTCATTCAATGGGATATCTTTTGGCATCAGCTCCAGCAGCATTTTTGCCAGCTCTTTGCCAAACTCGGTTGATTTTTTGGTGCTCAGCCAAACGAACATGATTTCCCCTGTTTATAAAAATGGATGCCTCGGCCGTTTTCGCTACTTCACCCAGGTATTCAACTGAATGATCGGCAGCAGCACCGCCAGCACGATGAGCATCACCACGCCGCCCATGGCCACGATCAGCAGCGGCTCGAGGATGGTGGCCATTTGCAGCGCGCGTCGCTGCACTTCGGCCGACAGCTGTTTGGCGGCGCGATCGAGCATTTCGGGCAACTGGCCGGTTTGCTCACCGAGTCGGGCGAACATCGACAGCAGCCCGGGAAAGCGTTTCTTGCCCGCCAGCGCTGAGGCCAGCGGCGCGCCTTCCCGAACGCGCACCAGGGCATCGAGCGCATCGGCGCGCATGGCGGTGTTTGACAGCGTCTCGGCAGCCGCTTGCAAGGCCTTCAGGATGGGAACGCCCGCGCCGGCCAGCATGGCCAAGGTGCCGGCGAAACGCGCGGCGTTGTAGCCACGGCTGAGTCTGCCGACCAGCGGCAGCTTGAGCGTTGCGGCGTCAAAACGTTCGCGAAAGGCCGCGCCGCGCAGCATCAGCATCAAGCTGGTCACACCGGCTGTGATCAGCAGCAGCAAAAGCCAGCCGTAGTGACGCAGAAAACCGCTGATCTCCAGCATCGCCACGGTCAGGCCCGGCAACGCGCGTTTGGAGCTGGTGAACACCGAGGCCACCTGCGGCACCACATAGGTGACCAAAAAGATCACGATGACCACGGCGATGATCGACACGATGGCCGGGTACAGCGTGGCTCCGATCAACTTGGCCTTGAGCGCCTGGCGCTCCTCCAGGTCGTCGGCCAGGCGTTCGAGAACCTGGCCCAGCGCTCCGCTTTGTTCGCCAGCGGCCACGACGCCGCGGTAGACGTCGTCGAATTCACGCGCGGCGCTGCCCAGCGCGTTGGCGAAGGGCGAGCCGGCGTTGACCTCGGAGCGCAGGTGCGCGACCAGTTCGCGCTGCTTGGGGTCCTCGGACTCGTCGCTGAGCGCGGTCAGCGCGCGCTCGAGCGGCAAGCCGCTGCCCACGAGCCCTGCGAGCTGGCGCGTCCACACGGCCAGCGCGGTCGATGAAAAAACGCGTTGCGTGAAATGCAGCCCCTTGCCCTTGGCGCCTGCCGAGGCGACCTGCGTCACCAGCAAGGGCACCAGTGCCTGGGCACGCAACTGCGCCCGGACCGCGCGTGGGTTGTCTGCCTCCAGCAGCCCGGTGGTGGTCTTGCCTTCGGCGGTCAGCGCCTCGAACTTGTAGGCAGGCATGTCAGCAGCTCAATGGCTGTCGCCCGGTCGCGAAAATCCGCACGGCGCCCGAGGGTGGCACGAGCCAGGCAACCGGGCAGCCCACATCACTCTCGCGTGACACGCATCACCTCCTCGGCCGAGGTGATGCCTTCGCCCACCAGCCGCTCGCCGTCTTCGCGCATCGAGCGCAGACCAGCCTGTTCGGCGGCCTCGAGCAATTGCGGTTCGGCCGCGCGGCCGTGAATCAGCGCGCGCACCTCGTCGTTGGCGCACATCAGCTCATAGACACCGGTGCGCCCCTTGTAGCCCGTTTGACCGCACTCGGCGCAGCCCACGGGGTGGTAGCGGCCCTGTGCATCGGCCTTCTTGCAAGCCACGCACAGCTTGCGCACCAAGCGCTGCGCCAACACGCCGAGCAGGCTTGAGCTGAGCAGGAAGGGCTCGACGCCCATGTCGGTCAGCCGCGTCACGGCGCTCGGCGCGTCGTTGGTGTGCAGCGTCGCCAGCACCAGATGGCCGGTCAACGAGGCCTGGATGGCGATCTGCGCGGTCTCGAAATCGCGGATCTCACCAATCATGATCACGTCCGGGTCCTGACGCAGGATGGCGCGCAGGGCCTTGGCAAAGGTCAGATCGATCTTCGGGTTGACCTGCGTTTGTCCGATGCCGCCGAGTTCGTACTCGACCGGGTCTTCGACGGTCAGCACATTGGTGGTGGCGGTGTCCACGCGGCCGAGCGACGCATACAGCGTGGTCGTCTTGCCCGATCCGGTCGGCCCTGTCACCAGCACGATGCCGTGAGGCTGCTGCACCAAACGGTCGAAGTTGTTCAGCACGTCACCACTCATGCCCAGACCTTCGAGCGTGAATTTCGACTCGCCCTTGTCAAGCAGGCGCAGCACCGCGCGTTCGCCGTGTGACGAGGGCAGGGTGCTCACGCGCACATCGACCGCGCGCCCGCCAATGCGCAGCGAGATGCGCCCGTCTTGCGGCAGCCGCTTTTCGGAGATATCGAGCTCGGCCATGATCTTCAGGCGCGAGATCAGCGCCGCGTGCAGCGCCTTGTTGGGTTGCACCACTTCGCGCAGCGTGCCATCCACCCGAAAGCGCACCGAGCTGCTGCGCTCGTAGGGCTCGATGTGGATGTCGCTTGCGCCGTCTTTGGCCGCTTGTGTCAGCAGCGCATTGAGCATGCGGATGATCGGAGCGTCATTCGATGCTTCAAGCAGGTCTTCGATCGCCGGCAGCTCTTGCATCATGCGGCTCAGATCGGCTTCGCTTTCGACCTCGCCGATGACGGTGGCCGCGCTCGATTCGCTGCCGGCATAGGCCACCGCGATGCGGTTGACGAGGGTTTCGGCAGGCTCGCGTTCGAGCGCGTCCACGTCGTACAGGCGCAGCACTTCGGCGAGCGCCGACAGCGAGACTGTCTCTGGCGCCCACAGCACCAGACGGTCGCCTTCGTCGTCAAGCAGCACCGTGTGGGCGCGAGCGTAGGCGTAGGGCAGGGGATGGCGTGTCGACATGACGAAGTGTGGGCGCTGTGGGCGCGGTGGGGTCTGTCAGTTGCCCGCGGGCTGCGGTGCTTCGGTGGGCCTGGCCGCCGGCTTGGCGGGGTCTTCGCCAGGCTGCAGCGGTGGCAGCAGCGGACCGCCTCCGACCGGCATCATCGGGAAGGTAGACACCTGAGCGCCCTTTTGTTCACCGCGGATCATTTCGTAGCGATCGATCGCCAGCTTGTTCGACGACACGCCGTCGCGCATGACCACCGGCCGCAAGAACACCATCTGGTTGGTGCGCACCTTGGTGCGACTCTCGGAGCGAAACAGCGCGCCCAGGTACGGAATGTCACCGAGCAGGGGTACCTGGGACTTGCTGATCGAGATTGAGTCTTCAATCAGGCCACCCAGCACGATGATCTGCCCGTCGTCAACGACCACCGTCGACTCGATCGATTTCTTGAGCGTGGTCGGGCCGTCTCTGGCCGTTCCTGTGGCCTGCTCGGCGATGCTCGACGACTCTTGGAACAGCGTCATGCGCACCGTGCCGTTCTCGCCGATCTGAGGGCGAATGCGCAGCGTGATGCCGACGTCCTTGCGCTCGATGGTCTGGAACGGCGTGGCGCCCACAGCGGTGGTTGTGTACTGACCCGTCACGAACGGCACGTTCTTGCCCACCACGATCTTGGCTTCCTCGTTGTCCAGCGTGATCAGGTTTGGCGTTGACACGATGTTGGTGCTGGCGCGCGTCTGAAGCGCCTTGAGCACCGCGGACAGACCGTAGTAGCTGCCGTAGTTGCGGATCACCGCCACGTTCAGACCCTGAGCCAGACCCTTGGCCGTGGCCAGTGGATTGGCCGCGTTCTGGCCGTCTTGCAGCAGGTTGCCGGAACCCCCCGTGCCGAAATTGGTGCCGGCTGCACCGAAGTACTTGTTGGTGGTGTCACCCACGGCCAGCCACTGGAAGCCGAAATCGGCCGTGTCATCGCCGATGACCTCGACGATCATGGTTTCGATGTAGACCTGCGCGCGACGTGAGTCGAGCTGGTCGATCATCGAGCGCAGTTGTCGGTACATCGGCTCGGGCGCCGTGATGATCAGCGAGTTGGTCGCCGGATCGGCCTGCACGAAGCCGCCGGTCGATGGGCTGCCAGACGGCGTGACCGGAGCTGTGGCCTGTGGCGAACTGCCCGGGTTCGAGCCATTGCCCGACATGGCGTCGGTCTTGGCCAGGTTGGCAGCGCCGCCTGCGCCCAACGATGACGAGCTGTTCGACGAACTGCCCGACCCGCCCGAGCCCCCGCTGTAAGCGGCGCGCAACACGGTGGCCAACTTCACCGCATCGGCATTCTTGAGGTAGACGACCCAGATGTTTCCCGTTCCGTTCGCACCGGTGTTGGGCTGGTCCAGCTTGGCCACCAGCGAGCGTATCGACGCCAGCTTGGCCGCATTGGGCGCACGCACCAGCAGCGAGTTGCTTCGCGGCTCGACCAGCACCGAGGTGGCCGCGGAGCCGGCAATGCCCTGACCCGCCGCACCGCCTGATTCGGTGAGCTTTTGCACCAGCGGGGCGATGTCGCTGGCCACCGCGTGCTGCAACGTGATCAGCTCGACGTCGCCCGATGCCGGCGTGTCCATCGCCGCGATGATCTTGCCGATGCGCTGCAGGTTGTCAGCGTAGTCGGTGATGACCAGCGTGTTGTTGCCGGGGTTCGCGTTGATGGTGTTGTTCGGGCTGATCAAAGGGCGCAGCACCGGCACCAGGTTGTTCGCGTTCTCATGCGTCAGCCGATAAATCTGCGTGATCACCTGATCACCACGACGGCTCACCTCGCCGACCGACACGGTGCCCGACTGCAGCTTGGCATCGGCCTCGGGCACCACCTTGAACAAGCCACCGGCTTCCACCACCGTGAAGCCCAGTCCGCGCAGCGCCGCGAGGTAGTTCAGGTAAGCCTCGCGCGGCGACAGCGGCTCTTCGCTGTACAGCGTCATCGCGCCTTTGACTCTTGGGTCGACCACGAACTGCTGGCGCAAGATGGCGGCCATCGCTCGCGATACGGCCTCGATGTCGGCATTGACGAAGTTCAGCGTCACGGGGTCGCCCACGAAGCGTTGACCGCCTGCGGCGGGCTGCCCGGGCTGACTCCAGGCCGGCGCAACGGCCAGCGGCCCCAGCAGCAAAGACAGCGTCAGCGGTGCACACAGCACCGCTACACCCAGCCGTGGAATGTGCCGTCTTAGCCGGGATGGCAACCCATGCAGGGGATGGTGAGCATTCATGGCTATCCGATCGAAATGACGGACCGCGCGCCTTCGCGCCGTCCGATGAGATTCAGCAGATTGGTCAGGGCAGCTTCGTCGGCATCACGCGAAGCTGCTTCGCCGAGAAAGTGGAACCCTCCAGGGCCCCAGGTGCCGGTGCCGTTCACTTGCAACGCACCTTCAAGGGTGGTCAAGGTGATATTGACCATGTCGTCCGCTTCTGGCTTGGCGCCTGCGTTCGGGGGCTGACCCTGCAGGCTCAGACGATAGCTGCCCAGCGTGTCCAGCGTCGACAGCCGCGAGGAGGCTCCCGTCAGCTCGACGTCGACCCCACCGGTCATGTGCCAGCGGCCCTGTGCCGATTCGAGAGTCAGACCCGAAGACAGCACACGCAAGGTCCCGCCAATTTGCACGGTGTTCCATGGGGTGCCCAGACCACTCAGCCAGGACCCGGGCCACTGGCCGATGGGTGCTGAGGTTGGCAGCAACTCGGCCGTCCAGCGGCCCACGCCCGGCCTGAGCAAGACGGCAACATTGCCGCTCAGGCAGCAAGGTTGGCTGAGAACGACTTCGAGCGCGAGCCCGCGCGGACGCAGCGACCAGGCCAGCCGGCCCGGCAGCGCGCTTGCGTCGCGGCTGCCCTCGCCGCCTGTCAATACCGCCACCGCGCTGCCCGACCAGACCGTGCCACGTGCCTCGACCAGCATGAACTGCTGCCGGGTTGCGCCCGAGACGGCGCTGGCCAGCCAGGCTGCCGGTGCGAAGGCGATGGTCGAGATCAGCGCTCCCGTGACGGCACCTGCCACGCTCCAGCGCAGGCTGCTTGCACGGGCTCTGCCCCATTCGAGTTCGGCATGCGTTGAATCCACCCATCGAGATGCAGCCAGCATCGATGGCAACGCCGGCGGCTTGCGCCGCAGCGTTGGAATGCCCAGGCGGCTGACAGAAAAGCGGTTCATGGCGCTCCCGCGAGGCTCAAGACCACGGTGCCTGAGTAGCCCTTGGGCCCACGCGACAGTTGGGCTTGCGTGACCCGCGCACGGGCTGCGCTGCGAACCTCGGTCAACCAGCCCTGAAGATCGACTGCGGACACCTCGTCGAAGCTGCACGTGGCGCCATCCCCCGACAGAGTGAGTTCTGCCTTGGGCCCCAGCCGCTCCGTGGTCGCAAGCAGCGCAGTGCCCGACTGCATGGCCGACACCGGAGGCATGTTTCGCAGTTCCGCGGTTTCGGCTGCCAGGCGGCGCATGGTTTGCAACTGCGCGTCGAGCCGGTCGAGTTGCGCGGGGGCTGTGCTCAGGGTGCGCCACGCCGGCTGAATCGCAATGAACCAGATCATGAGTGCGCCGACGCAGCAAGCTGCCACGGTGAGCGCGGTGCGCTCTCTGGGAGCCAGCGCAAGCCAGCGGGTGAACGCTTGATCTCGCAGCACCAGCCACGATGCAGGCAAGGTCAGTCCGAACCGGGCCAGTCCCTCGTTTTGCGAGGCGCTCATCGGGACACCTGCGGCGAGCGGCTCAAGACGACCCGCCCTTCCGATGCCTCCACCTGCCAGCCTGCGGGCTGCAAGTGGGCCCGGAACTGGTCGATCTCTGCGTCTGTCCAGCCAGCCGCTGCCAGCGTGAGACGACCGGTCTCGAAGCGCAGATTGCCGACCGGCGGCTGTCCGCCGGGCCATGCGGCGGCTGCGGCTTGCAACTGCACTTCAAGGTCCAGCTCGGTTGGCCTGCCCGCCAAGGCGCGCAGCACATCGACCTCGCGCTGCATCTGCAGCGGCGCATCGAGCACAGCCCGCACCTGGGGAAATGACGTTTGCAGCAGCGTCACCATCGATTGCCGGCGCGTTGTCAGCTCCGCGCTTTGGTGCCACGCCCACAGGTTGAGCCCGATGACCTGCACCGCAACCAACGCGGCCACACCGTGACGCACTGGTCGCCAGGCCGGGCTCATGCAGCGGCGTAGCAGATCACGTGCGGCTCGGGTGCCACGGTGGCGCGCGGCCATGTCGAATTGGCGCAGGTTCCACAAGGTGCGCGTGGCCTGCAATGCGCGCTCACCGCCGGTCAGCACGCTCACGGATGAGCCCAGCCAGCGCTCGGCAAAGGTGGCCACCTCAGGGTCGGCGCTCCAGCGTGTCTCGAGCGGCAGCGGCTGAGGCAGCAGCGCACGCGCCAGGCCGCCTTGCAAGCGCAGCATCACCACACCTTGCGCCTGAGCCCAGGTCAACTCGACGTCTTCTTTTGATTCGGTGTCAGCGGCCTCGCTGAAGTGGCCACGGGGCAGGTCGTCGGGCCAGGAAAGCGGCACCACACGGTCGACGAAGACCTTGCGGCGCTCGAGCTGGCCCAGCCGCTCGGCCAGCCACGAGCGGTGAATGGCCGCCACCCAGGTGGGCTGGCCAGCAACCGCCCCTGGAGCAAGCGCGAAACAAGTGTCTTCGGCGTCTTCGAGCAAGGATTCTTCGAGCACACCCGCGAGCGCGGCGCGAAGCCGTGCCGATGGCGCCTTGGGCAGCGTGATCTGGTGCCAGGCCACGTCCGCATCGCCGACCACCGCGATCACGCTGTCAGCCTTGGGCAACAGCGTCGATGCGCATCGCCCGCGTGACTGAATCGTGAAGCGGTCGTTCGTGAGCAGATAGTCAAACTCTTCTGCGCCCGATGCCTCGACTACGGCTGGCGCAGCACTTCGCGGCCGCAGGCGAGGGCGTGGTGGCAGACAAATGACGAGGGTCGGCATCGAGGCTCTCAGTGATCCGAAGCGAAAACTGATTCTAGTAAGGCGAGCATCGCGGATCTCCGTAAATCAAAGGCTTATCGCTGCTTGTTGTAGCCAGTTGTGAGCAGATGTGCGCCGCGTGCGGGGCTGTTTCATCCGCCGGGGTCTTGCATGCTGACCCGACGTCGCTGCAGGGCGACGATGTCCAGCCCGCGGCGCTCGACCAAGGAGCGCTCCTCCAGCACCCTGTCGCCCAGCCGCAGCCTGCCACGGACTTCAAAAAAATTCGAAATCACCCCGACGCGGCTTTCGTCGAGTTTCACGGTCGGGGGCACCAGATTTTGTGCCTCGGCCAGCGTCTTGAACGGCGTGCGCTGACGGGTTTGCACCAGGCGATCGGCGCCGCCAAGGTCGAGTCCTTCGACGCTCGCGGCGATGACTTCGCGCGATGCGGTGTTGAGGTTGATGGCGGTGCGCACGGGCAGGATCACGACGTAGGGCGCGAGCCTGCGAAGGGATTCGGGGTCGACACCCAACCACGAAAGCTGGTCGATATTGCGGGGCATCAAAGGTGGCGCGCTGGGTCGCTCTGAGCTGCCCACTGGGGTCATGGCGTCACGCAGTCCGCTGGCCAAGCGTGTGGCGATGGTCGGCGCAACGCCAATCGACTCGAACAGCCGCTGGACGGAAAGCAGCTCGGCATCGATGAGTTTGCCGCTGTCGTCGCTGAGGTTGCGCAGGTTGTATCGAGATTGAGCGTCGCTGATGCCGCCCGACAGAAAGGCCTCCGGGCCGCTGTCGGTGTTGTTGCGGTCGGCCGCCAGAAAGGTCGACAGGCGCGCTTCTGCCAGCGGCGTGGCCCACGGCTCGCTGAGCGTGGTGGCTCTGCCGCTGCGGGCGTCTTCGCGCAGGATCATCCGTGCCCAGTCCAGGGCACCCGAAAGGACCCAAGCCGCCTGGGTTCGCGCCCGCTCGGCCGACTCGACCTGAACCGCCCGCCACTGCTGCCAGACCATGCCCGAAGCCAGCGTGGCCACCAGCACCACGATCAGCATGGCGGTGAGCAGCGCCGCTCCCGATTGCGCTCGGCGACCCGATAGCTGCGACTGCTGGGTGCTCATGGCAACTGGGGACCCAAGGCGATGTCTCGGGTCAGCGGGCCTTCAAACCCGCCGCCCGCGAATGTGAGCACCAGCCTGATGCCCGTGGGCAAAACCACCTTGGGTCGGCTCACAGCCGCACCGCTGGCCGGCGTGGCAACGGTCTCGACCACGTCGTTGCTGGATTGGCAGTTGGTCCATGCGTTGCCGCGGTAGCAGTACAGCTGCCATTGGGTCAGGCCACCGAGGGTTCTGACCAGGCCGGGGTCATTGCCTTGCAGCAGCTGACTGCGCATCCAGTTGTCTTGCAGGGCGGCACTGCCTGTGACCGACGGCCCGCCCCAGCGCACCCATTGGCTGATGCCTTGCTCGCCTTCGACGTTTGAAGCAATCAACGTCCAGGAAACCAGCTGCACGCCATCGGGCGTGCGCCGGGTTAGGCGCAGCGTGGCGCCGTCGAATGTCAGCGCTGGAACCACATCGGTGTCGTGCAGTGATGCCAGATCTTGCTCCCACTGCGACAAGACCGTGGTCAGGCGCAGCGTGCGTTCGAGCCTGGCCTGACTCGCATCGCGCGTGCGCACGATGCCGTCAACACCCTGCCAGGCCATCAGCGCCAAAGTGGCCATGATGACCAGCGCCACCAGCACCTCGACCAGCGTGAAGCCGTTTTTACGGGCGGCAAGGAAGACCATGGCGTCAGTACCGCGGCAAGACCGTGGACAAGGTGAGCATCGGCTCGCCCGCCTCATTGGCCATCACCGCATCGACCCGCCGGAAGTTCGGGTTGGGTGTGGGCTGCACCCGGAATGTCCCGCGGTAGGTTCGACCCAGCTGCTGGCAACTGAAGCTTGATTCACCCACATTCGGATAGGAGCGTGACAGCTTGAGCCCGGTCAATTGATTGTCAGCACACCACTGGGCCTCGCTGACCTCGGTGAGCCGCTGAGCGTTGTACAAAAGCGAGCCGGCCGCCTTGGCGCCCGCGCCCAGCGTCACCGCCGCGATGACCAGCGCGACGAGCACTTCGATAAGCGTGAACCCGGCCATCGCACGCAGGCCGCTGGAAACCGCCGCGGGCGAGGGCCGCTTCATCGGCTGGCCGCACCCGACTCTTCATCCAATACGCCAAAGGGCCCAAGCCCATCGGTGGCCAGAGTGAGGCGGCGGTCTTCAAGGCTCAATGTGATGCGCTGCGCGCCGATCAAGGGCTCCGGGCCCAGCACGACCGCGCCGGCGCCAATGACGCTGGCAGTCACGCCTGGGTTCAGCCAGCGGTTGGACAGGCCAGAAGATTCAGGCATGCCGACGAAGCGGAAATCGCCCGTATTGCCTTTGCCTGCAGCCTCGACGTTGGGCACCCAGTTCACCGAAAGGCCCAGAGCACGGGCCTCGGATCGGGCCGATTCCAGCAACATGGCGAGCCTCGCGCCTTCCTGCTCAAGCCGCGCTGATGCCGGATCACGCAGCGCCAGACTGACCACCGACGATGCCAGCGCGATCAGTGCGACGACGATCAACAGTTCAATCAGCGTGAAGCCGACCTGACGCTGTCTCACCCGCCCAAGCCGCTCATTGCCAGGAGCCGATCTCGGCGTCGTTGCCTTCACCGCCTGCCACACCATCGGCGCCAAGGCTGTAGATGTCGATCTCGCCCTTGATGCCTGGGTTGGCATATTGATAAGGGCGGCCCCATGGGTCATTGGGCAGTTTGTCCAGGTAGGGCTTCCAGTTCGGAGGCGCTGATCCCACGGAGGGTCGAGCAACCAGAGACTGCAGACCTTGCTCGCCGCTCGGGAAGCGCTGGTTGTCCAGCTTGTACAGCTTGAGCGCCTGCATCAGATTGTTGACATCGGTGCGTGCCGCGGTCATGCGAGCGTCGTCGGCGCGATTCAGCACGTTAGGAACGATCAACGCAGCCAGTACGCCGATGATCACCAGAACGACCATCAGTTCGATCAGGGTGAATCCGCCCGAACGCAGACCAGCCTTTGCTTGATCAAATGACTGCAAGAGTGTGCGTGACGAAGGCACGAAATCGGTTTTGACCATGGCGTGTTCCTTGCCGCTGTTGGGGGCGCGCGGCGCTCTGCGAGGATGATAATCGGGCGATGTCGAGCCGATTCGCTGCTTTCATCATCTGGGCCTTAGTCGCTGCGACAGGCGTTTTTTGGGGCGCCCGCTTCTTTGTGCATTCCGCGCCTGCGCCCATGCAAGTCGCTACCGCCGACACGGGTTCTTTGACTCGCGGCGATTTGTCCAGGCTACTGGGCTCTGACCCGGCTGTTCAGGCTCCGGTTCAATCGCCAGTGATGGCCCAAGAGCTCGGTGCGCGTTTGCGTTTGACCGGGGTTGCTGCGCCGCGGCAGCATGGGGGCCCGGGCCTGGCGGTGATTTCTGTTGACGGCAACCCGCCGCGCGTTTATCGCGTGGGTGCGCTGATTGACTCGAACCTGGTTTTGCACGACGTCAGCATGCGCACGGCCACGGTGGCCATGGCTCAAAGCGGCAGCGAGCCGGCGTCCGAGGTCGTGCTGGAGATGCCGCCCTTGACCGCTGCTGCGACCGGCACCCTTGCGCCAGCCGCAGCACCCGCAACGCATACCTACCCCGAAGCCCAGCCTGTCTCCAACGCCGATGACACGAGAGATTCGCTGTCAGACATCGCACCGCCGCCCTCGGCAGGTCACTACCCGAAGGGCCTCAAGGGCTTGCGCGCTCGCTGAAGTTTCGGTCCAGCCGTGGACCGTGTTCGCGTTGATGCTCAGCGCAGGAAAAGCCGGTACGCGGGGTTGTCGGTTTCATCGACGCACGGGTAGTTCAAGGTGCTCAGGAAATCCTTGAAAGCTTTCTTGTCCTGACGCGGCACTTGCATGCCGACCACGATGCGTCCGATGTCTGCGCCGGTGCTTCTGTAGTGAAACAGGCTGATGTTCCAGTCAGGGTGCAAGCTGGACAGGAATTTCATCAGCGCGCCAGGGCGCTCCGGAAAAACAAAGCGATACAGGCGCTCGTCCCGGGCCAATTCACTTCGCCCGCCCACCATGTGACGCAGGTGGAGCTTGGCCAATTCGTCGTGTGTCAGGTCGATGGTGCGAAAGCCCTGCCGGTTGAAACTGGCTGCCAGGGTCGCTGACTCACCGCGCTGCGACGTCGCCACACCGATGAACACGTGGGCCGTTTTTTCTTCGGAGATTCTGTAGTTGAACTCTGTCACCGAACGCGGGCCGATCACTTCGCAAAAACGCTTGAAGCTGCCTCGCTCTTCGGGCAGCGTCACGGCCAGAAGAGCCTCGCGGTCTTCTCCGATATCGGCGCGCTCGGCAACAAAACGCAAGCGGTCAAAGTTCATGTTGGCACCGCACGCGATCGCCACCAGCGTGTGCCCCTTCAGTTGGTGCTTTTCGATGTATTGCTTTGCGCCAGCCACCGACAGCGCGCCCGCTGGCTCAAGAATGCTGCGGGTGTCCTGAAAAACGTCCTTGATGGCTGCGCACACAGCATCTGCGTCAACGGTGATGAAGTCATCGACCAGTTCACGAGTCAGACGGAACGTCTCCACGCCGACTTGCTTGACCGCCGTTCCGTCCGAGAACAAACCGACCTCAGCCAAGCTGACTCTTTTTCCAGCCTTGACCGAGCGGAGCATGGCGTCCGAGTCATTCATCTGCACGCCGATGACCTTGATTTCGGATCGCACGGCCTTGATGTAAGCCGCCACGCCCGAGATCAAGCCACCGCCCCCAATCGCCACAAAAACCGCGTGGATGGGATCTGGGTGTTGCCTCAGGATCTCCATGGCAATCGTGCCCTGACCCGCAATCACGTCTGGATCGTCAAACGGGTGGACAAAGGTCAGTCCGTGCTGCTGCTCCAGTTCGAGCGCGTGTGCGTGGGCATCCGAGTAGCTTTCGCCGTGAAGAATCACGGTGCCGCCGAGAGCCCTGACCGCATCGACCTTCAGATGGGGTGTGGTCACCGGCATGACGATCATTGCCGTGCAGCCCAGCCGTTTGGCTCCAAGTGCTACACCTTGGGCGTGGTTGCCGGCTGACGCGCAGATAACGCCTCTGCCGCGCTGTTCTGGCGTCAGCTGAGCGAGCTTGTTGTAAGCGCCGCGCAACTTGAAGCTGAACACGGGTTGGCTGTCCTCGCGTTTGAGCAGCACCTGGTTGTGCACTCGCTTGCTGAGATTGCGCGCCAGTTCCAGCGAGGTCTCGATCGCCACGTCGTAAACGCGCGCAGTCAGAATCTTTCGCAGGTAGTCGTTTAACCCCAACGGCTTACCGCCTGCGACCGTTTGGCGCAACGGTGTCGGCTTTGGGGCCTTGCTTGCTTTGGGGCCAGGCATCGTCTCTCCGGGCTGCGGGGTTTCGCCTGCAGGCCATCCTGCAGGCGGTCGCGAATCTTAAGCGTTGACAGCAAGCGACGTGACGGCCGCAGCGCGCTGGGTGGCGCAGGTCAAAAACACGCAATAAAAAAGCCCAAGGCATTTCTGCCTTGGGCCAAATCCACCATTTCGGAGGTGGAGGAGACAAAAGAAAAAAAGCATCAAAACAACATGTAGGGATAATACGGATTCCTTTAGATTTGCGCAAGCAATTTTTCTCGTGATTTTGTAGGGGCCACCCAGCTCGTTCGCCCCGTAGACAATCCACTGTCAAGTACTTTCATGGGGTGGTTGTATGGACTGCGTGGTCAATTGGGTCGCTGCTGCTGGCATGAGCTTTGTGGCAGAGACGGGCAGCGGGCACATGATCGTGATGGACGGGGCCCCTGAGGGGGGTGGCCGTAATTTGGCGCCGCGCCCTATGGAAACTGTGCTCGCGGGCACGGCTGGCTGTACAGCCTATGACGTGGTGCTGATCCTGCGACGTGGCAGGCAGGCGGTGACGGGCTGTCAGGTCAAGGTGGCCTCAACCCGGGCCGAGACCGATCCCAAGGTGTTCACCAAGATCAACATGCACTTCACCATCACAGGCAGCGACATCACAGCTGCTGCGGTGCAAAGAGCAATTCAGATGTCGCACGACAAATATTGCTCCGCCAGCATCATGCTCGGTAAAACCGCCGAGATAACCACCAGCTTTGACATCGTGACCGTCTGATCCCATCCCGCCGTAGATGGCAGGATGGCCTGTGTCACAGATAGTGAGCCGTGCGCGTCATGACCCCAGCGGCTGCGCGCATCGCCCAGCGCAGCGGCGTGGACAGTTCGCTGGCGCCCGACTGCTGCGCTTCTTGGGCATGGCGCGACTCGTCGGCCTTCATCTGCATCACGATCGCGCGGGATCGCTGGTCGGCTGCTGGCAGCTTGTCCAGATGGCCTTCGAGGTGGTGCTCAACCTGCCGCTCTGTTTCAACCACGAAGCCCAAACCCATCGCTTCGCTGCTGCGGCCAGCCACCCAGCCCATCACAAAGGAGCCCGCGTACCAAAGCGGATTGAGCAAGCTTGGGCGCGCGCCCAGTTCGGCCAGGCGCTGTTGTGTCCAGGCCAGATGATCGGTTTCTTCGCGCGCCGCTGCCTTTAGCTTGTCGCGCAGTTCAGGGTTCTGGGTGGCCATCGATTGCGCCGCATACAAAGCTTGCGCGCAAACCTCTCCGACATGATTGACGCGCATCAGCGCGCCCGACAGTGAGCGCTCGGCCAGCGAGAGCTGCGAATCGTCGTGCGTGCATGCTGCCCCCGCGCCGTTGCCTTTCGGGCTCAAGTCTGCGCTTGGCAACTGCCGCGAGGAAACTGCCACGCCCGAGAGGGTTCTGAGCGCGTTGTCGGTGGCAATGATGATTTGATCAAGCATGCTTAAAAGTCTGCGTTGGAAAACACCCTTGACTCAACCCAGTGACGGCATGAACATTCATCCACCAGTCAGTGCTGGGCATGTATTGACTTAATTTTGTTGCGCCACGCCTGCTTTCACCCAGTTTTTGTGACGCGAAATGTGCGGTGGGGGTCGTGTGGTGTTCGGGCAACACACTGTCAGTGTGCCTTAGTTTTTTTTGGTTGTCTGTGGGCGCGGCGATGGAATTTCGCGGGCTTGTGACTACCATCCGGCGTGTTGGTGATTGGTGGCGTTGAATCGCTCCAGTTTCGTTTCGATTTCAATGGACAGTTCAGGAGATTTCCCAAATGAAAAAATCAGTCGTCGCCCTCGCGGTCTTGGGTGCTTTCACCGGCCTCGCTTCGGCCCAATCTTCGGTCACTCTTTACGGTCGGCTTGACGCTAATGTGGGATCTGTCGATCCTGGCAGCAAGGGCCTTGCCGCCAAGGGTGCAAATGTTGGTGAAGCTGTCACTAAGATGAGCGACGGTGGCACAGGCGGTCTTGGCGCGTCTCGCTTCGGCATGCGTGGAGTTGAAGACCTGGGCGACGGCGTCAAGGCCTATTTCAAGCTTGAGTCCCAGATTTCGGTAGATACAGGTGCGAACGGCGGCGCCACCCAGACGTCTACCAACTCAATGTTCAACCGGGAGGCCTACGTGGGCGTGGGTTCATCGACTTGGGGCGATATTCGCTTCGGCCGTTTGGAAACCCTCTCTCGTGAAGTAAACCGTACGATCAACGACGCGAGCGACGATAACCAACTGAAGGTCTCAGAGGTGATCGACGCGACCAACCCAGACGGGTCCAAACCCAAGACAGCCTACGGGCAAAATCGGGTTTACTTCAACGACTTCGGCACCCGGGTCGACAATGCGATCTCGTATCGTTCGCCCAGTTTCATGGGCATGGCCCAGATGATTGCCACCTACAGCTTCAGCGAGAGCGCAGTTGCGCCTTCTGGCAACACCAGCACGGCGTTTTCTGGCAACACCGCTGCAGTTGGAAATATCTCTGCTTACATGGGCGTGGGTTTCATCGTGACCGCGGGCCCGCTTTCTGCTGATTTGGTTTACGAGCAGTTGAATGGTGGTGGTCAAGGCGGTGGTGCTTACGCTAAGACCGGCACGATCGGTGCCAACTATGACCTCGGATTTGCGAAGATTTATGCCGCGTACCAAGATGGTACCGATGTGACTCAGGCATTCGGTGCGAACGCGAATACCGTTTTCACCGGCGGTACCGGGAGCGTAGACGGAAAAAGTTCTGGTGTTGACCTTAAAGCGAGCAATTTCGGCGTCAAGGTTCCCGTGGGCAAGTGGACCTTCGTGGCCCAGTACACCCAGTCTGAGCTGTCTGGCCCTAATTTGCTCAAGAGCGTTTGGGGAACCGACGAACTCAACCAGTCGAAGTACGGAATGTCAGCTGCGTATGCTCTTTCGAAGCGCACCACGATCTATGGTGTGGTCATTGGCCGCAGCGGTGATCAGGACGAGTACTTCAACCGCAAGAACGAGTACAACATCGGTTTGGCTCACACCTTCTGATCTTCAGACGAAGATGGGTTGAAATCTGAAAGCCGCCTTCGGGCGGCTTTCTTCGTTATGGAGTGACCTTTTCGGGTCATCGTTTGGGTGGCATTTGTGGCCCCTGCATTCAGTTCTGTGTGCGCAGGTCAATCAAGGCCGGCGATTGCCAAAGTCTGCGGCCCATGGGCTCGGCTCTTGGGCCTTGCCTTGGTGGCGTTTGCAATGGTGGGCTGCGCGGCCACGCCGAACGAGCAGGCTGCTTGCGGCGGCGGCGATGCGAATTCCTGGCAGCCGTTCGAGTTTCCCTTCAAGCGGGCGACGCAATATGTGCCCATCACGCTGGACGGTCAACCCGTGATTCAGGCCGATGCGGACAACTCGGTCAGCCTTTATCGACGAATGGTAAGTGTGCAGCCCGGTGAGTTGGGCCATCTGGCGTTTTCGTGGATGGTGCCCCAGTTGATCATGCAAGCTGATCTGAGCGTGCAGGAACACGAAGATGCGCCGGTGCGGCTGGTGCTGGCCTTTGACGGCGATTTCAGCAAGCTGCCAATCAAGGATCGATTGTTGTTTGATCTGGTCGAAGGCGTGATCGGCGAGCCGCCACCCTACGCGACGCTGATGTATGTCTGGGACAACCATGCCCCCGTCGGCTCGGTGATCGTCGCCGCTCGCACCAGTCGCATACGCAAGATCGTCGTCGACTCGGGGCCGACGCAAACGTCGGTGTGGCGGTTTCACGACCGCGACATCGCCAGTGATTTCAGAAAAGCCTATGGCGAGGAACCCGGCCCGCTGACCTCAGTGGCCCTGATGACCGATGGCGACAACACCCGCAGCCGGGTGCGAGCCTATTACGGTGAGGTGAAGCTGCTCAAACCAGCAGCACGCTAGCCTTGTGCTGGCAGCAAGTGTTCGCCGCGGAAAAGCTCGGTGGACTGCTCGCGGTCCCGGATCAGCCAAGACTGATCGCCTGACACCATGACCTCTGCGGCACGGCCGCGGGTGTTGTAGTTGCTGGCCATGCTCATTCCGTAGGCACCTGCCGACAAGACTGCCAGCAAATCCCCTGACTGAACGGCCAGATCGCGGTCACGTCCCAACCAGTCGCCCGATTCACACACAGGTCCGACCACGTCATAAGTCACCGGCTCGGCGTCGCTCAAACGACACGGCGAGATGCCCATCCAGGCCTCGTACATCGCCGGACGCATCAGGTCATTCATCCCGGCATCCACGATGCAGAAGTTCTTGCCACCGACCTCGTGAGAGGGCTTCAGGTACAGAACCTCGGTGAGAAGCACCCCCGCATTGCCCACGAGCGAGCGGCCAGGTTCGAACATCAGCTTGCGCTGCCCATGGCCGCGCTCATCGATGCGCTGTAGCAGCGCGCCAATCAACTCGGCCGCAGAGGGTGGCTGCTCGTTGGTGTAGGTGATGCCCAGCCCGCCGCCGAGGTCCAGGTGATGCACTCGCACGCCGGTTGCTTCGACCGCCTCGACCAGGTCCAGCATGCGATCGACCGCATCGAGGTAAGGCGCGACTTCGGTGATTTGCGAACCGATGTGGCAATCGATGCCGACGACCTCGAGCCCCGGAAGTGCTGCAGCGCGCGCGTAAGCGGCCAACGCTCGCTCATGGGCGATGCCGAACTTGTTGTCCTTGAGACCCGTGGAGATGTAGGGGTGAGTCTTCGCGTCGACGTCGGGGTTCACGCGCAAGCTGATGCGCGCTGTGTGCCCCGATTGCACAGCCACCGAAGAAAGGGTCTCGAGTTCGGCCTCGCTCTCGACGTTGAAACACATCACTCCGGCGGCGAGCGCTTGGCGCATTTCATCGCGTGTTTTGCCTACGCCCGAGAACACCACCTTCGATGGGTCGGCCCCGGCTGCCAGCACACGCTGCAGTTCACCGCCAGACACGATGTCAAAGCCACAACCGGCCTGCGCAAACGTCTGCAGTACGGCCAAGCTTGAGTTGGCTTTGACCGCAAAGCACACGAGGTGGGATCTGCCCTCAAGGGCACTTTGGTAGGCCGAGAGCGCGGCGAGCATCGCGGTGCGCGAGTAGACGTAAAGCGGAGTGCCGAAGCGCTCTGCTAAGTCGGGCAAGCCACAACCGTCCAGGGTGAGCGTGTCGTCGCAGTAAGCCAGATGAGGCGCGCCTGGCAGCTTCATCAGTTGGCCAAGCTATCAGTTGTCGTCGGCGACATGGCCTCAGCCTGAGTGAGCCTCGCCTGAAGCTTGGGCTGACCCGGCATGAACAACGGACCTTTTTGCCCGCACCCCGAAAGCATCGCGGCCAAGGCTATCAAGAGCACCAGACGAACCGGTCCGTGGACCGTGGGGACTAGACTCAGAGTGCTTTTCGACATCCAGAGAATTCTACTGACCATGCCCGAGTCGAACCTTCCGAGATCGTTGACTGACAGCGAGTTTCACGCCTTGGCCGCTGCCGTGCTGGCACGGATTGAGGAAACGGTTGACCGGTGGCTGCAAGACGATGTGATCGACATCGATTCGAGCCGCACCGGCGGCTTGCTGGAACTCAGCTTTCCGGACCGCAGCAAGATCGTGATCAACGCGCAGCCGCCCTTACATGAACTGTGGCTGGCTGCGCGCAGCGGTGGATTTCATTTCAAGTGCGCCAGCGATCGCTGGATCGATACGCGCAGCGGCACCGAGTTTCATGACGTGTTGTCGAGCTGCGCCAGCGAACAAGCCGGGCGGGCGTTGCGTTTCGGCTCTGCCTGAAGGTCGACTCGCCGGGCGCGGCGGGTTCAGCGCGAGAACAGGTCAAGGATGCTTTTGCGCTCCTCTTCGTCGGCAGGCTTGGGCAGGTTTTCGTCCAGCCCGACGCTGCTGATGCCGCTTCGCTGCGTGCTCTCCTCGTAGAACCACTCAGAGCCGATGTGAACCACGCCTTCAGGCGGATTCACAGACAGCTCGGACTCGGGCTTGCCCTTGAGGGCGAAGCTCATGTAGTCGATCCACACCGGCAGAGCCAAGCCACCGCCGGTTTCGCGATCACCCAGCTTCCTGGGGTTGTCGTAGCCGATCCAAACGACGGCCACCACATCTTGCTGGTAGCCGGCAAACCAGGCATCCATCGAATCGTTGGTGGTGCCCGTCTTCCCATAGATGTCGCGGCGCTTGAGTGCGACCTGCGCACGCGCTGCCGTGCCTGAGCGGGTGACTTCTTGCAGCAGGCTGTTCATCATGAAGGCATTGCGCGGGCTGATGGCCCTCATCGATTCGTCCAGCGGCTGCGGCTTGAATTGATGCACGATGCGGCCCTTCGAGTCGGTCACCTTGCTGACCAAGAACGGATTGACACGGTAGCCGCCGTTGGCAAACACCGCGTAGGCGCTGGCCAGTTGCAGCGGGGTCACCGAGCCCGCGCCAAGGGCCATCGTGAGGTACGCCGGATGCCGCTCGGCCTCGAAGCCGAATTTGGTAATCCAATCCTGCGCGTAGTTCGCGCCGATCGATTGGAGGATGCGGATCGAAACCATGTTTTTTGACTTGGCCAAAGCCTTGCGCATGGGCATCGGACCTTCAAACTTGCCGTCGTAGTTTTGCGGCTCCCATGGCTGGCTGCCGGTGCTGCCCGCGTCGAAGAAAAGCGGGGCATCGTTGATCACCGTGGCCGGTGAAAAGCCGCGCTCAAGCGCAGCCGAGTAAACGAAGGGCTTGAAGCTGGAGCCGGGCTGGCGCCACGCCTGGGTCACGCGGTTGAAGACGTTCTTCGAGTAATCGAAGCCGCCGATCATCGCCAAGATCGCGCCGTTTTGCGGCGCCAGCGCCACGAAGGCACCTTCCACCTCGGGCAATTGG
This sequence comes from Burkholderiaceae bacterium, assembly GCA_040400875.1. Lineage (GTDB taxonomy): Bacteria > Pseudomonadota > Gammaproteobacteria > Burkholderiales > Burkholderiaceae_C > PBB1. Next base: position 103,197 of record JBBAPK010000003.1, read on the forward strand.
GTGGCGGTCCATGCGCCGTTGCCGCCCTCCACGACACGAATCACCGCGCCGCGGCGTATCTTGGTTTTGGGATTGGTCTTGTCGCCCAGACCCGAGGCGACCGGCTTTAGCCCGTCGCCCGTCAAAGTGATCTGCTCGCCACTTTGCAGGCTGGCAACCAGCCGCCGCGCATTGACCTCCAGCACCACGGCGGCTTTCAGCTGATCGTTGTCAGGGTGATCGCCCAGAGCCTCGCCGATTCGCACATCGACATCAGAAGCGTCGTTCGGCAGATCGATATAGGCCTCAGGGCCGCGGTATACCTGTCGGCGCTCGTAGTCGAGGATCCCGCGCCGAAGCGCCGCGTAGGCCTGCATCTGATCCGTCGACTTGACTGTCAGATGAACCTGCAAGCCCAGCGTGTAGGCGTCCTCTCCGTACTGCGCGTGCACCAGTTGGCGTGCTGTTTCTGCAGCGTATTCGCCATGCAAGGGGGATACCGTTTGCGTGCGGTACACCAAGGTCTGCTTGCGCGCCTCGTCACGCTGTTCTTCGGTGATGAAGCCGTTTTCCAGCATGCGATCGATGATGTGAAGCTGCCGCACCGTCGCGCGTTTCACATTGGCGATGGGGTTGTAAGCCGACGGCGCCTTGGGCAGCCCTGCGAGCATCGCGGCTTCGGCCACAGAGATGTCCTTGAGGGGCTTGCCGAAGTAGATCTCGCTGGCCGAGGCAAACCCGTAGGCTCGCTGCCCAAGGTAGATCTGGTTCATGTAGACCTCAAGAATCTGATCCTTGGTCAGAATGCTCTCGATCTTCAGCGCCAGAAGAATTTCGTAGATCTTGCGGGTGAAGGTTTTCTCGGTCGACAGGTAAAAGTTGCGCGCCACCTGCATGGTGATGGTGGATGCGCCTTGACTGCGCGACTCGCCGAAGTTGGCCAGACCCGCTCGCAAGATGCCAAGGTAATCGACGCCGCCATGCTGATAAAAACGCGAGTCTTCGATGGCCAGCACCGCATCCTTGATGACCTTGGGCAACTCGGCCGCAGGCACGAAGTTGCGGCGTTCCTCGCCAAACTCGCCCAGTAAAATACCGTCTGCAGCGAAGATGCGCATCGGAAGCTTGGGGCGGTAATCCGTGAGTCCGCTGATCTCGGGCAGATTGGGATAAGCCACCGCCAGCGCAATCGCACCCAGCATTACTGCGCTCATGCCCAGTGCGATCAGCGTGCCTGTCGCGCCCAGCAGCCACGTGACCACAACGGCCAGCCACCCTCGCGTTTTTGCCGATGACGGTGGTTTTGCAGAGCCGTTGGCCCCACGACGGGATAGGCTCATGGAGCTCCTGACATATCGGGCTCAATTATAGGAAGCACCCCGCCGCAAACCCCCTTGGACGCTTCTTGTTACGCCAAGGTCGGACAAACGACTAAGGTGGTACCCCAAGGTGCCGATAACTGGGCCTGATGAGCGTGTGTCTCGGGCAGCGAAACTGGGGGGTGGAATGCCCCCTTTTCCCTTTTTGAACATAGGCTTTACTGCTAGCATTCAAGTGAATTCTTAACAGTTCGTCGCGTTTTGTGGCGACCTGAAGGACAAGGCCTGTGAGCTTTATAGACACTCTGCTGGGCCGGACGCACCCCTCAATGATCGGGCTTGATATCAGTTCATCAAGCGTGAAACTGGTCGAACTGGGGCAGGATGAATCCGGAAAATACATTCTTGAGCGCTTCGCTTCCGAGAGCTTTGAAAAAGGCTGGATAGTCGACGGCCAAATCGAGAAATTCGAAGAAGTCGCTGATGCGGTGCGCCGGGTCATCTCCAAGAGTGGCACCAAGACCCGAAACGTGGTGATGGCGATGCCGCAGGCTTCGGTGATCACCAAGAAAATCATCTTGCCGGCTGGCCTGCGTGAAGACGAACTCGAGCTTCAGGTCGAGTCCGAAGCCAATCAATACATCCCCTTTTCGCTCGACGAGGTGAGTCTCGACTTTTGCGTCATAGGCCCGTGCCCCACATCGTTCGGCGACGTTGAGGTTCTGATCGCCGCGTCGCGCAAAGACCGAGTTCAGGATCGGCAGGGCCTGGCCGAGGCCGCAGGCCTCAAGCCGGTGGTGCTTGATGTCGAGTCGCATGCGTCACGCATGGCGATGGCGCGCATCGTGCGTGCTTTGCCCAACGAGGGGCGCGACTCGCTGGTCGCGCTTTTCGAAATTGGTGCCGACACCACCAGCCTCAAGGTTTTGCTCGACGACGAGTTGCTGTATGACCGCGACCAGGCCTTCGGCGGCTCGCAGCTGACCCAGTTGATCTCTCGCCAGTACGGCTTTTCATTCGAAGAGGCTGAGCAAAAGAAACTGGTGTCCGACCTGCCTGACGACTACCAGTCGCAAATCCTGATGCCCTTCGTTGACAGCTTGTCGCAGGAAATCGGCCGCGCGCTGCAGTACTTTTTTACCAGCACGCCGCACCACAAGGTTCACTACGTGATGCTCGCTGGCGGCACGGCCACCCTGCCTGGCCTGAAAGACCGCGTGACGCAGCTCACAGGCTTTGCCTCCAAGGTCGTCAATCCGTTTGACAACATGACGCTTGGCTCGTCAGTGCGTGAAAGCAAGCTGTACCGAGAGGCGCCGTCCTACCTGACCGCGTGCGGCCTGGCGATGCGGAGGTTTGCCAAGTGATCCTGATCAACCTGCTGCCGCACCGTGCGGAAAAGCGCCGGCGCAGGAAGGTCGCATTCTTTTCGGGTATCGCAGTTGCTGCTCTCGTGGGTTTGATGGTCGTGGGCTTGTGGTTTGCCGTGGTCCGGCAACTCACCTACGGTCAGCAAGAGCGCAATGCGTTTCTTGGGCGGGAAATCCAGAAGCTGGAAGCGCAGATCCGCGACATCGCGGGCTTGAAGAGTGAAATCGAAGCACTGAAAGCGCGGCAAAAGGCGGTCGAAGACCTGCAGTCCGACCGCAACACTCCCGTCCATTTGCTCAACGAGTTGGTCAAGCAGACCCCCGAGGGCATCTACTTCAAGTCGGTCAAGCAAGAAGGCCAGTCCTTGAACATCTCTGGCGTGGCGCAAACCAACGAGCGGGTGTCCGAGTTCCTGCGCAACACCAACAACAACTCTGAGTGGCTCGAGCGGCCCGAGTTGATAGAAATCCGGGCTTCAAGCGCGCAAACCGCAGACCGTTCGCAAAAGCGCTTGTTTGACTTCTTGATCCGTGTGCACATCAAGCGCCAGCAAGACGCAACGGGCGCGGCTGATGCTGCGTCGGCCATCCCTGCTGCCAAGAAGAGCTGATTTCCATGGCACTCAAATCCTTGTCGCTCGGCACCGGCATCAACTCGATGTTCGATGACGCTTCGTCTCAGTTCAGGGGGCTGGATTTCAAGCAGCCTGGTCAATGGGCGCCGCTGCCCAAGCTGGCAGCCTTTGTGGCCGTCGCGCTGGTGGTCATCGGGCTGGGCTGGTTTGTGTTGCTGCTCGATGCCAACGACGAGCTTGACGCCGAGCGGGCCAAAGAGGTCACGCTCAAGCAGGACTTCCGTACCAAGCTCGGCATGGCCGTCAATCTCGGTGAACTGCGCAAGCAAAAGCTGCTGGTCGAGGAGTACGTGATCCAGCTCGAAAAGCAGCTCCCCGGCAAGGCCGAGATGGACGCGTTGCTGTCCGACATCAACCAAGCCGGGCTGGGACGCGGGTTGCAGTTTGAACTTTTCCGGCCCGGGCAAGTGGTGGTCAAGGACTATTACGCCGAGCTGCCCATCGAGCTCCGGGTCACGGGCCGATTCCACGACATTGGCTCGTTTGCCGCTGACGTCGCCAACCTGTCGCGCATTGTGACCTTGCACGACGTGTCGATCAGCGTCACCAAATCAGGCAGTGATCTGATGACCATGGACGCCACGGCCCGAACCTACCGGTACCTGGATGCCGAGGAAATCGAGACGGTCCGCAGAGATGCCGTCAAGAAGCCAAAGCGGGTGAGCTAGGAATCATGATGATGCGAGGGTCAACTTTTCAGTCGCTGGTTGCCGTTGGCGCTTTACTCGCCCTGACGGCTTGCAGTGGCGAGCAGCCGGAGCTGCCCGAATGGATCGCCCAGCAGCGCGAAGAGGTCAAGCCCAGCGTGCAGCCCATCATGCCGCCCAAGAAATTCAATCCTCAGGCTTATCTGATGGCCGAGGCCGTCGAGCCCTTCAGCATGCAGAAACTGACCGTGGCCATCAAGCAAGAGGCCCGGCAGCCCAGCTCGCTGCTCGCCGCCGAGGTCAACCGTCGACCCGAGCCACTCGAGTCTTATCCGCTCGACAGCGTGACGATGGTGGGCAGCCTGATGAAGCAAAACATGCCATTTGCTCTATTGAGGGTCGACAAGCTGCTTTATCAAGTCAAGCTTGGTGACTATCTTGGTCAGAATTACGGAAAGATAGTGAAGATTTCGGAAACCGATATGTCCATCCGCGAAGTCGTGCAGGACGCCAGCGGCGAATGGACCGAGCGCACCAGCTCGATCCAACTCCAGGAGAAAGCTCCATGAAGGCCTTGCGCAAGATGAACATCATGGGTGACTGGAGAACTCGTTTGTTCACCTTCGCATGTGCGCTGGCAGCCAGCACGCCGGCGATGGCCGAGCCGGTCATCCAGTCGGTCAGCGGTTCGCGCCAGGCGGGCACCGAAATCGTCAGCATCCAGTTGTCCGAGCCGCTCAAGCAGATTCCGGCCGGCTTCCTGGTTCAAACCCCACCGCGCATCGCCATCGATCTGCCCGGGGTGACCAACGGCACCGGCAAGCCTTCGGTCGAGGTAAACCAGGGCAATGTTCGAAACGTCAACATCGCCAGTTCCGAGGACCGCACTCGGCTGGTCATTCATCTGTCCAAGCCAGCGACCTACCGGGCTGAAATTCAAGGCAAGAACCTGATCATCGTGCTCGATGCCGGCGTGTCGGCGGCGGTGGTGGCAGTCGAACCCGCAGCCCGCGGCAGCGACGGTGCGGCCCGGTTCGCCGAGCCCAAGAACGCTGATCAGCTGCCTTTGAAGGGCATCGATTTCCGCCGTGGTACCGATGGCGCGGGTCGCGTGATCGTTGACCTGGCCAGCAGCCAGGTCGGCGTTGACATTCAGCAGCAGGGCAAAGGTCTGGTGGTCGAGTTCCTTCGCTCCAGCCTGCCAGACAACTTGCGCAAGCGGCTCGATGTCGTCGACTTCGGCACGCCGGTGCAAACCATCTCGAGCGTGCAAAAAGGCGACCGCGTTCGCATGGTGGTGGAGCCGCAGGGCGCGTGGGAACACAGCGCTTACCAAAGCGACACGCAGTTCGTGCTCGAAATCCGCCCGCAAAAGATAGACCCGAACAAGCTCACGCAAGGCCCGGGCTTTGCTGGCGAGAAGTTGTCCCTGAACTTCCAGAACATCGAAGTTCGCGCCTTGTTACAGGTCATCGCCGACTTCACCAATTTCAACGTCGTGACCAGCGATACCGTGACCGGCAACGTGACCCTGCGGCTCAAGGACGTGCCTTGGGATCAGGCGCTCGACATCATTCTTCAGTCGCGTGGCCTGGGCCTGCGCAAATCGGGCAACGTGCTGATGATTGCTCCCAAGGATGAGCTCAACGCCAAGGAAAAAAACGAGCTCGAGGCGATCGCGTTGATCGCGTCGCTCGAGCCCGTGCGCGCACAGTCCTTCCAGCTCAACTACACCAAGGCCGAAGAACTGGCGCGCGGTCTCATGGGTGATTCGGGCGGTGAAAGTGCGGCATCGGCCGGCGGAAGTTCGCGCATTCTCTCGCCTCGCGGATCGGTCTACGCCGAGGTGCGCACGAACCAGCTGTTCGTCAACGACACGCCGGCCAAGCTTGAAGAGGTTCAAAACCTGATTGCCAGGGTCGACATTCCCGTGCGTCAGGTGCTCATCGAAGCACGCATCGTCGAGGCTGACGACTCCTTCGGACGCTCGCTGGGCGTGCGTCTGGGCGGCAAGGCCACCTATGGGGTTGGCGGTGCGCAAAAGGTCGCGCTCGGGGGTGACTTGAACGCAGTCGGCGCGGCCAGCGGCCAAGGCGCCACAGCCGACTTCGCCAACACCTCTTTCGTGCGCTTGCCCGCGCAGTCGCAAGGCGGCTACCTGCCTTCGTCTTTGGCAATGTCGTTGTTTGGCTCCAATTCAAGCAACGCCTTGAACCTTGAAATCTCGGCGGCCGAGGCCGATGGTCGCGGCAAGATCATCTCCAGCCCGCGCATCCTGACCGCTGACCAGATTCAGGCCAGCATCCAGCAGGGCACGAAAATCCCTTACCAGTCGGCCACCTCGAGCGGTGCCACCTCGGTGTCCTTCGTCGACGCCACGCTCAAGCTTCAGGTCATCCCCCAGATCACCCCCGAAGGCTCGGTGATCCTGACGGTGGAGGTCAACAAGGACAGCGTGGGTGCGGTCACCCAAGGCGTGCCATCGATCAACACCAAGTCCGTCAAGACTCAGGTGCTGGTTGAAAACGGCGGCACGGTAGTCATCGGCGGCATCTTCGAGCAGACCGAGCGCACCGATGAAGCCAAGGTGCCTTTCCTTGGCGATGTTCCGGTTCTGGGCCACCTGTTCAAGAACAAGACCACCTCGCTCACCAAGACCGAGCTGCTGGTGTTCCTGACCCCGAGGGTGGTGACCGACCGCACTGCGGCGCGTTGAAGCTCGCGTCGCGTTTCGCCCGCGTTCGATGCTCATCAGTCTGATCGGCATGCCCGGTGGTGGAAAGTCCACCGTCGGCCGCCAACTTGCCAGGCGCTTGGGCGTTGGTTTTTCTGACAGCGACACCCTGATAGAGCGACGCATCGGCTGCAGCATCCGCGAGTTCTTTGACCGCGAGGGTGAAGAAGCCTTTCGCGACATCGAGCAGGCGGTGATTGCTGAGCTGATGGGCTCTGCCCAGGGTGTGCTCGCCACCGGGGGCGGCGCCGTGCTGCGCGAAGCCAACCGCGTGGCGCTGAATCAGTGCAGTTCGGTCGTTTACCTTCGGTCCTCGCCCGAAGAGCTGTTTCGCCGAATGCGACACGACACCCAGCGCCCGCTGCTCCAGGTCAAGGACCCCATGGCGCGCTTGCGTTCGCTTTTTCAGGTGCGTGATCCGCTGTACCGCAGCATTGCTCATTACGTGATCGAAACCGGCCGCCCCTCGGTGTCCAACCTCATCAACATGTTGCTGATGCAACTGGAGTTGGCCGGGCTGGTGTCGATGGACACCGTGCCTTCCCCGGTCGACGGCCCCGATACCCACACGCATTGAGCTCGAGGGCTGCGCGGCAGAATATGCCGATGGCAAATCCCATTCCGACCGAGCAGGTCACCATCAATCTGGCTGAGCGCAGCTACGACATCCACATTGGTTGCAAGCTGCTTGATGTGGCCAGCGCCATGTCGTGTGGTTCGGCATCTGCCGAAGCCCTGATCGTTACCAACACCACCGTGGCCCCGCTGTATGCCGAGCGGCTGCGAGGCGTGCTGAAGCAGCACCATGCGCGCGTTCGCACCATCGCCTTGCCGGACGGCGAGGTCTACAAGGACTGGGCCACGCTCAACCTGATCTTCGATGAGTTGCTGCGCGAGGCCTTTGACCGCAAGACTGTCCTTTACGCACTGGGCGGTGGGGTGGTGGGCGACATGACCGGCTTTGCCGCCGCTTGCTACATGCGCGGCGTGTCCTACGTGCAGGTTCCGACCACGCTGCTGGCTCAGGTCGACTCGTCTGTGGGCGGCAAGACCGCCATCAACCACCCCGCGGGCAAGAACATGATCGGGGCGTTTTATCAGCCGCTCAAGGTGATCGCCGATCTCGACACGCTCGACACCCTGCCCGATCGCGAAATCTCCGCCGGCCTGGCCGAGGTGATCAAGTACGGACCCATCGCCGACGATGCGTTTTTGAGCTGGATCGAGCAGCACATCGACGCTCTGCGCGCGCGCGACAAATCGGCCCTGGCCCACGCGGTGCGGCGCTCGTGCGAAATCAAGGCCTGGGTGGTCGGCCAAGACGAGCGCGAATCCGGCTTGCGTGCCATCCTCAACTTCGGCCACACCTTCGGCCACGCGATCGAGGCCGGCCTGGGCTATGGCCAGTGGCTGCACGGCGAGGCCGTGGGTTGCGGCATGGTGATGGCAGCGGATTTGTCGGTGCGCCTGGGGCTCATCGATGCGGCTTACGCGCAGCGGCTGAGCACCTTGATCGAGCGCGCCGGCCTGCCCATTAAAGGGCCGCGGCTTGGGGCTGCGCGCTTCCTCGAGTTGATGCGCGTCGACAAGAAGTCTGAATCCGGGCAGATTCGCTTCGTGCTGATCGATGCCCCCGGCCGCGCCAGCCTGCACAAGGCAGACGACGCGCTAGTGGCCGAAGCCATCGAAGCGCACTGCGCGTGAACGTCAGCCACGGCGGCGCGCTGGCGCCTTTTGCCAGCCATCCGACTCTGACGCGCGGCCGCCGGCACGCCGGGCCAGACTCACCCGATCGCAATGCGTTCCAGCGCGATCGCGATCGCATCGTGCACAGCACGGCGTTTCGCCGGCTGGTCTACAAGACGCAGGTCTTCCTCAACCACGAAGGCGACCTGTTTCGAACCCGCATGACGCACTC
>JBBAPK010000004.1:0-110025 GCA_040400875.1 Burkholderiaceae bacterium
CGATGCTGATGCTCGTGATGAGCAACAACATGCTGCAGTTGTTCTTCGGCTGGGAAGCCGTGGGTTTGGTGTCGTACCTGCTGATCGGTTTCTACTACACCAAGCCAACGGCCATCGCGGCCAACATGAAGGCCTTCTTGGTCAATCGCGTCGGTGACTTCGGCTTCATCCTGGGCATTGGCCTGGTGGTGGCTTACGCCGGCACGCTCAACTACGGTGAAGCCTTTGCCAAGGCCGATGAGCTGTCCAAGCTCACCTTGCCCGGCACCGAGTGGATGCTGGTCACGGTCATCTGCATCTGCCTGTTCATCGGCGCCATGGGCAAGAGCGCGCAGTTCCCGCTGCACGTGTGGCTGCCCGATTCCATGGAAGGCCCGACACCTATTTCGGCGCTGATCCATGCGGCCACCATGGTCACCGCCGGCATCTTCATGGTCACGCGCATGTCGCCGCTGTTCGAGTTGTCCGACGCCGCGCTCAGCTTCGTGACGGTGATTGGCGCCATCACCGCGCTGTTCATGGGCTTTCTCGGCATCATTCAAAACGACATCAAGCGGGTGGTGGCCTATTCCACCTTGTCTCAGCTGGGCTACATGACGGTGGCGCTGGGCACTTCGGCCTACTCGGTGGCGGTGTTCCACCTGATGACGCACGCGTTCTTCAAGGCCTTGCTGTTCCTGGCTGCGGGCTCGGTGATCATCGGCATGCACCACGATCAGGACATCCGCAACATGGGCGGGCTGCGCAAGTACATGCCCATCACCTGGATCACTTCGCTGCTGGGTTCGCTGGCGCTGATCGGAACGCCGCTGTTCTCGGGCTTTTATTCCAAGGACAGCATCATCGAGGCCGTTCACGCGAGCCATCTGTGGGGCTCAGGCTTTGCCTATTTCTCGGTGATCGCCGGCGTGTTCGTCACGGCGTTTTATTCGTTCCGGATGTACTTCCTCGTCTTCCACGGCAAGGAGAACTTCCGCAATAAGCCGTTTCCGGGCGAGCACGATCATCACGACGCCCACGGTGACGCGCACGGCCATGAAGCCTCTCATGCGCATGCCGCGTCCCATGACGCCCACGGCCACGATGAAGGCCACGCCCATGCCCACGAGCCGCACGAGTCACCGTGGGTGGTGACCATGCCGCTGATCCTGCTGGCCATCCCGTCGGTGCTGATCGGCTTCTTCACGATCGAGCCGATGCTTTACGGCGATTTCTTCAAGGACGCGGTGTTCATCAACTTTGAACACCATCCCGGCATGGAAGAACTGGCCCATGAGTTCCACGGTGCGCTTGCCATGGCGGTGCATGGCCTGAGTAGTCTGCCGTTCTGGCTGGCCTTGTCGGGCGTGGTGGTGGCCTTTGTGTTCTATCGCCTGAAGCCCGAGATTCCGGCGGCCATCGGCCGTGCGCTGTCGCCTGTGGTCACCGTGCTCGAGAACAAGTACTACATGGATTGGTTCAACGAGCATGTGCTGGCCGCTGGCGCGCGACTGCTCGGCCGGGGGCTGTGGAAGGGCGGCGATGTGGCCTTCATCGATGGGGCGCTGGTCAATGGCTCGGCACGTCTGATTGGCGCGATGTCGATGGTGGCCAGGCGGGTGCAGACCGGCTATCTGTACTGGTACGCGCTGGTGATGATCTTGGGCCTGATCGGCTTGATGACCTGGCAGTTGTGGCCCTATCTGGGCGGCTCGGTAGGGCGCTGAGCGCCGCCGGCACGGAGAACAAGAACATGGGTTTGTTGAGTCTGGCCATATGGCTGCCTATCCTGTCGGGCACGGTGCTTCTGGCACTGGGTCGCGACGAGCAAGTGAAGACGGTGCGCTGGTTTGCGCTGATCGCGTCGGTTGCGTCCTTCGTGGTGACCCTGCCTTTGATCTTCAGCTTCGATCCGGGCACGGCGCAGATGCAGTTTGTAGAAAGCCTGGCCTGGGTCGACCGCTTCAACGTGCGCTACCACCTGGGCGTCGATGGCATCTCGGTGTGGTTTGTGCTGCTGACCTCGTTCATCACCGTCATCGTGGTGATCGCCGCCTGGGAGGTCATCACCGAACGCGTCAACCAGTACATGGGCGCGTTCCTGATCCTCTCGGGGATCATGATCGGCGTGTTCTGCGCGCTTGACGGCCTGCTGTTCTATGTGTTCTTCGAGGCCACGCTGATCCCGATGTACATCATCATCGGTGTGTGGGGCGGCCCGCGCCGGGTCTACGCCGCATTCAAGTTCTTCTTGTACACGCTGGCCGGCTCGCTGCTGATGCTGATCGCGCTGATGTACCTGTATTTCAAGTCGGGCGGCAGTTTCGACCTGCTGACCTGGCACAAGCTGCCGCTGCCGATGTCGGTGCAAACGCTGCTGTTTTTTGCCTTCTTCGCAGCGTTCGCGGTCAAGGTGCCGATGTGGCCGGTGCACACCTGGTTGCCCGACGCCCACGTCGAAGCGCCCACCGGCGGCTCGGTCGTGCTGGCGGCCATCATGCTCAAGCTCGGTGGCTACGGCTTTTTGCGGTTTTCGCTGCCCATCACACCCGACGCCAGCCATGAATGGGCCTGGTTCGTGATCGCGCTGTCGCTGATCGCGGTGATCTACATCGGTCTGGTGGCGCTGGTGCAGCAGGACATGAAAAAGCTGGTCGCCTATTCGTCGATTGCCCACATGGGTTTTGCCACGCTGGGCTTTTTCCTCTTCAACGAGCTGGGCGTGTCGGGCGCGTTGGTGCAGATGATCTCGCACGGCTTTGTCTCGGGCGCGATGTTCCTGTGCATCGGCGTTTTGTACGACCGGGTGCACTCACGCGAGATTGCCAGCTACGGTGGCGTGGTCAACACCATGCCGACCTTTGCTGCCTTTGCGGTGTTCTTCGCGATGGCCAACTGCGGTCTTCCGGCGACGGCCGGATTCGTGGGCGAGTGGATGGTCATCCTCGGCGCGGTGCAGGTCAACTTCTGGCTGGGCGCGCTGGCCGCCACCGCACTGGTCTTTGGCGCGGCTTACACCTTGTGGATGGTCAAGCGTGTTTACTTCGGGCCGGTCGCCAATCATCACGTGGCCGAGTTGTCTGACCTGAACGCGCGAGAAATTCTGATCATGACTGTGCTGGCCGTCGCCGTGTTGTGGATGGGCCTGTATCCGAAGCCATTTACCGACGTGATGCACGTCTCGGTGACCGAACTGCTGAAGCACGTGGCCGTGTCTAAGCTCAACTGATGATCGACCGACACCTGTTGTTGGCGTGCTCCGAGCCCACCCCATGAACGAGATGAACTGGCCCGTTTTATACCCCGAGATCTTCCTGCTGCTCGCGGCGTGTGTCGTGGCGCTGGTCGATTTGTGGTCCACAGATCCCAAGCGCACGCTGACCTATCGGCTCACGCAGGGCTCGCTCGCCGTCGTGGCGCTGATGTACTTGTCGCAATACAACGAAGGGCTGTCTTCCTATGCCATGCAGCGCATGGTGGTGTCCGACCCGATGGGCAACTTGCTGGCGTTCTTTGCTGCGGTGGCGGTGATGATCTCGCTGGCCTACGCCAGGCCCTATGCGGAAAGCCGAGACCTGCTCAAGGGCGAACTCTTCACCCTGAGCTTGTTCTCGCTGCTGGGCATCTTTGTGATGGTGTCTGCCAACAACTTTCTGGTCGTTTATCTCGGGCTCGAGCTGATGAGCTTGTCGCTCTACGCGCTGACCGCCATGCGCCGCGACAGCCTGAACGCGACCGAGGCCGCGATGAAGTACTTCGTGCTGGGGGCGCTGGCCAGCGGCTTCTTGCTCTACGGCCTGTCGATGATGTACGGGGCCACGGGCTCGCTGGACATCGGCGAGGTCTTCAAGGCCATCGCCACCGGGCAGATCAACAAGGCGGTGCTGGTGTTCGGTGTGGTGTTCGTGGTGTCGGGCCTGGCCTTCAAGCTGGGTGCGGTGCCGTTTCACATGTGGGTTCCCGATGTGTACCAAGGCGCCCCCACGGCCATCACCTTGCTCATTGGTGGCGCGCCCAAGCTGGCTGCGTTTGCCATCACCATGCGATTGCTGGTCGAAGGGATGTCCGGCGTGGCCGAGCAGTGGCAGCAGATGCTCGTGGTGCTGGCCGTTGGTTCGATGGCGATTGGCAACCTGTCGGCCATCGCGCAAAGCAACCTCAAGCGCATGCTGGCTTACTCCACCATTGCCAACATGGGCTTCATGCTGCTGGGCCTCACGCCCACGGTCATTGGTGCCAACACGCTGTCGGCAGCCAATGGCTACAGCTCGGCCATGTTCTACATCGTCACCTATGTGCTGACCACGCTGGGCACCTTCGGCGTGATCATGCTGCTGTCGCGTCAGGGGTTCGAGTCCGAGAACATCGACGACCTCAAGGGCCTTGCTCGGCGCAGCCCCTGGTATGCCGGCGTGATGGCCATCTTCATGTTTTCGCTGGCCGGCTTGCCGCCCACCGTGGGCTTTTATGCCAAGTTCAGCGTGCTGCAGGCCATCGTGGTCACCAACGTCACCGGCTACATCGTGCTGGCGGTCGCCGCGGTGATGTTCTCGCTGATCGGCGCGTTCTACTACCTTCGCATCGTCAAGGTCATGTACTTTGATGAGCCCACCGACACCTCACCCATCGCGGCATCGGGCGAGGTCAAGACCTTGCTGTCGCTCAATGGTGCAGCCGTGCTGCTCTTTGGTTTGCTGCCGGGCGGCTTGATGGCGTTGTGCGTGAACGCCATCGGCAAGGCGCTGACCACTTGAGGCTGCCCACGTGAGCATGTGCGACGACCGCCCGATCGGTGCGGTTGCGGACTCACCCGACGACGCTCACCTGCGCGAAGACTTCGTCTGTTCAAAGCAGGTCTATCGCGGCAGATTCCTTGACGTGCGCCAGGACGAAGTTCGCCTGCCCGACGGCAACACCACGTTTCGCGAGTACATCGTTCATCCCGGCGCCGTCATGGTGGTGCCCATGCTCGATGACGGTCGCCTGATCGTCGAGCGCCAGTACCGATACCCCGTGGCGCGCGTGATGCTCGAGTTTCCCGCTGGCAAGCTCGAGTTCGGCGAGCCGCCGCTCGATTGCGCCATGCGTGAACTGGCTGAAGAGACCGGCTACCGCGCTGTCGAATGGGCGCGTGCCGGCATCCTGCACAACGCCATCGCCTACTCGACCGAAGGCATCGAGATCTGGTTTGCACGCGGTTTGACGCTGGGCTCACGGTCGCTCGACGAGGGTGAATTCGTCGATGTCGATGTCACCACGCTCGATGCGCTGGAGGCGGCAGCTCAGGCCGGAACGCTCACCGACGTCAAGACCCTGGTGGGCATGATGTGGCTGCGTGCCTGGCGCGAGGACCGCTGGGCGGTCACGTGGACACGTCCACCTGCGCTTGATGAGACACCCTGAGCCCTGATGAAGGTCTTGAACCTGTGCTGTTCGGCACAGCACCACTTCGAAGGTTGGTTCGCATCAGAGGCTGACTACGCCGCCCAGCTCGAGAAAAATCTGGTGGGCTGCCCGCTTTGTGGCGACACCCAGATTCAGCGTTTGCCGTCAGCGCCGCACGTGCTGACCTCGTCCACGCGTGCGACAGCACCGGTGCATGAGACAGGTGGCGCCGCCGCGTTGGCGGCCCGTTCCAGCACGTCTGCTTCTTCTCAAACGCTGCCGGTGAGTGCTGCGCAAGCCGATCCGCAAGCCTTGCAGCAGGCCTGGATGCAAGCGGTGCAGCACGTGATCGACAACACCGATGACGTGGGTGGACAGTTCGCCGAAGAAGCGCGCCGCATGCACTACGGCGAGGCGAAAGAGCGCCCCATACGAGGCGAAGCCACCGTGGATGAAGCTGCGGCTTTGCGCGACGAGGGCATCGAGATTGCCGTGCTGCCCTTGCCTGCGGCGATGAAGGGCTCGGTTCAGTAGCCTGGCCCGCGCGCCAGACCTCAGGCCTTGGCTGAGGTGCTTGCCGTGTCTTTGTGGGCCTTGTAAAGGCGCCAGCGAACATGCACCGAGCAGGCGGCAAAAAGAATCACGCACAGCGCAATCTCGATCCAGGCCAGGGTGGCGCTCAGGCCGCCGTCGCCACTGGCGCGGATGACCCCCTCGATGAAATACAGCCAGATCATCAAGCTCACCCAGCGGTAGGTGTACATGCGGTTTTTCAGCAGCCCGATCAGCGGAATCGCCAGTGGCAGCACCTTGATGACCAGCGTGCGGTTGCCGGTGGGTGCCAGCACCAGTTCCCAAGCGAGTCCCAGAACAATCAGCCCGAGCAGGCTGCCCACCGCCGCAGCGCGCGTCCACCTCACCATCCCAGGCAGCGCAGCCTCGACATCGTGGGCGGCGGGTGGAATGGCGTTGGCAGCGGGCGGGGTCTGTGGGGTCATCGCTGGCATCATAGCTATCGATGGAGTCCCGCCCAAGATTGAAGGTCACTGACGTTGAGGCGTGGCGCGAGCGCGTGGCACTGTGGTTGCTGGCGCTTCGCACCTGGCCGTGGATAGACACCGCACGCACGCTCAAGCAGCGTTTTCGCGAAGACCACCTGGGCTTGACCGCGGGCAGCCTGACCTTCACCACGCTGATCTCTTTGGTGCCGCTGGTCACTGTGATGCTGGCGGTGTTTTCGGCCTTCCCGATGTTCGCCACCTTTCAGGGCGATCTCGAGAAGTACCTCATGCAAGCGCTGGTGCCGCCCAATATCGCCAAGCCGGTGCTGGCGTCGCTCACGCAGTTTGCGGCCAAGGCGCAGCAGCTCGGCGCGGCAGGTCTGGTCATTCTCGTGATCACGGCGCTCACGTTGATGCTCACCATCGACCGCACGCTCAACGAGATCTGGCGTGTGCGCACCGCGCGCCCGATCGCGCAGCGCGTGCTGGTGTACTGGGCCGCAGCCACCCTGGGCCCGCTGCTGCTGGGACTGAGCTTGAGCGTGAGCTCGTACCTGATTTCCGCCTCGCGTGGATTCGTGGGCGTACTGCCCGGGGGGGTGGGGCTGATGCTGCTGTTGTTCGGGCTGGGCGTTCAATGGGTGGGTGCGACCGCGCTGTTTCGCTACGTGCCCAACACCCATGTGCGCTGGGCGCATGCGCTGGCCGGTGGCTTGTTTGTGGCGCTGGGCTTCGAAATCGCCAAGCGGCTGCTCGGCTGGTATTTGCATCAAGTGCCGTCGTATTCCACGGTCTACGGCGCCTTCGCCACGGTGCCCATCTTTCTGATCTGGCTTTACCTTGGTTGGGTCATCGTCTTGCTGGGTGCAGTGATCGCCGCTTACGCGCCGACGCTTGCGTTGCGCGTGGTGCCGCGCAGTCACGTTGCGGGCCATCGGTTCGAGCTGGCGGTGTCGGTGCTGCGCGAGTTGGCCGCAGCGCGCAAGTCCGATCGGCGCGGTCTGGACTTGCATCACATTGCGCACTGCCTTAACACCGACCCCTTGCGGGTCGAACCGGCGCTCGACGGGCTGATGGCCATTGGCTGGGTGGGGCGGCTTGAGGAAGACGGTGCCGCACGGCACGTGCTGCTTTGCGATCCCGATGAAACCCTGGCGCAGCCACTGCTGGCGTCGGTGTTGCTCGATCCATCCGAGGCGCTGGCAGGCTTTTGGAGGCGCGCCAATTTCAGCGCCATGACGGTACGCGATTTGATCGTTCAATGAACTTGTGCGTTCGTTGGCGCCACGCCAATGGGCCTCTTTGCGTCTATATTGGCCCGTCGTTCGCTCGTATGAGGAGGCATCCATGAAAGTCACTCAGATCCTGGCCGCCAAAGGCGGAACGCTCTACACCGTCAATCCCGACACGCCGCTGTCGGAAGCCCTGCACAACATGGCCGGGTTGGACGTGGGTTCGCTGGCGGTCATGGAGTACGGCGATCTCGTGGGCATGCTCACCTTTCGCGAAGTGATCCAGTCGATCGACCGCAATGGCGGCAAGGTGGGCGACCTGATCGTTCGCTCGGTGATGGACGATCACCCCATCACCTGCACGCCCGACACCGAGCTCGATGAGGTGCGGCGCATGATGCTGGAGCACCACGCGCGCTACCTGCCCGTGATGACCCAGCGCGTGCTGATGGGCGTGATCTCGTTTTATGACGTGGCCAAGGCGGTGGTCGACGCGCAGGATTTCGAAAACCGACTGCTCAAGGCCTACATCCGTGACTGGCCTGCCAGTGAGCCTAAAGACGATATTCCCGCCATTGAAACTCCGGCGTCCTGAACCATGGCAGGCAGCACCCTCGGTCATCTTTTCTGCGTCACCAATTTCGGCGAATCACACGGCCCGGCCATCGGTTGCGTGATCGATGGCTGCCCGCCTGGCCTGACTTTGAGCGAGGCCGACATCCAGCCCGAACTCGACCGTCGCCGCCCCGGCACCAGCCGCCACGTCACCCAGCGCAACGAGCCCGACGCAGTCGAGATCCTGTCCGGTGTCTACGAGGGCCGCACCACGGGCACACCGATCTGCCTGCTGATTCGCAACACCGACCAGCGCAGCAAGGACTACGGCAACATCGTGCAGACCTTTCGCCCTGGTCACGCCGACTACACCTACTGGCACAAGTACGGTCTGCGCGATCCGCGCGGTGGTGGGCGTTCGTCGGCGCGCATGACTGCGCCCATGGTCGGTGCCGCGGCGGTGGCCAAGAAGTGGCTGCGTGAGCACCACGGCGTCAGCTTCAGCGGCCACATGTCGCAGCTCGGTGACATCACCATCCCGTTCGAGTCGCTCGAGCACATTCCCAACAACCCGTTCTTCGCGGCCAACACCAGCGACATCGCGCGGCTCGAGGCCTACATGGACGATCTGCGCAAGGCCGGCGACTCCTGCGGCGCGCGCATCGAGGTGGCCGCGCGCGGCGTGCCGGTGGGCTGGGGCGAGCCGCTGTTCGACAAGCTTGATGCCGACATCGCCCACGCGATGATGGGCATCAACGCAGTCAAGGGCGTGGAGATCGGCGCGGGCTTTGCCAGCACCGCCCAGCGCGGCACCACGCACGGCGATGCGCTCACACCCGAGGGCTTTGTGGGCAACAACGCCGGCGGCGTGCTCGGCGGCATTTCCACCGGGCAAGACATCACCGTGTCCATCGCCATCAAGCCCACCAGCTCGATCCGCAGCCCGCGCCCGTCCATCGACCTCGAGGGCCAGCCGGCCACTGTGGAAACCTTCGGCCGCCACGACCCTTGCGTGGGCATCCGCGCCACGCCAATTGCCGAAGCCATGCTCGCGCTGGTGCTGATGGATCACGCCTTGCGCCACCGCGCGCAGTGCGGCGATGTTTCGGTGCCCACGCCGCGCATTGCGGCTGCTCAACCGCGCTGAGTCGGCCGCAGGGTGCGGCTGCGCCTGCCGCTGCGGCGGGAATAGCAGCCCATCCACCCGTTGTTCGCGCGCAGGGCCCTGAGCTGCGGTGACACACTCGGGCCCATGGATGCTCAAGCCGTCACCGGAATGATCTTGACAGGGGGAGGCGCTCGCGCGGCCTACCAGGTGGGCGTGCTCAAGGCCATCTCGACCATCCGGCGCCATTGCGATGGGCCGCGCGGCAACCCCTTCGATGTGATCGTCGGCACCTCGGCCGGTGCCATCAATGCGGCCACGCTGGCCTGCCGGGCCGACAACTTCGAAGAGGCTCTGGCCACGCTGGTCAACACGTGGTCAGACTTCAGTGTCGATCAGGTCTACCGCTCGGATTCATTCGGCGTGGTTCAAACCGGTGCACGCTGGCTGACCATGCTGTCGGTCGGCTGGATCCTGGCCAAGTGGCGCAGGGCACGGCCGCGTTCCTTCCTCGACAACAGTCCGCTGCGAGAGCTGCTGACCCAGTTGGTGCCGGTGGAGCGGCTTCAACAGGTGATGTGCCAGGGGCATCTCAAGGCGCTGGCGGTGAGCGCCTCGGGTTATGGCTCGGGCATGCACGTGACTTTCTACGATGACCGCTCGGGCGTGGCGCCATGGAACCGCTCTCAGCGCATCGCCGTGCGTCAGAAGATCACGATCGAGCACCTGATGGCGTCGGCCGCGATCCCGTTTGTATTTCCGGCGGTGGCATTGGGGTACGAGGGCGAGCGCGAGTATTTCGGCGATGGCTCGATGCGCCAGTCGGCGCCGATCTCGCCCGCGGTGCATCTGGGCGCCGAGCGCATTCTGGTGATCGGCGCAGCTCGGTTGCACGAGCCCATGGTGCCTAACGAGCGCCGTGCCGGCGCGGCCGAATACCCCAACCTCGCGCAGATCGCTGGCCATGCGCTGTCCAGCATCTTTCTGGACGCGTTGGCGGTTGACATCGAACGCCTGCAACGCATCAACAAGACGCTTTCACTGCTGCCGCCAGAAGCTCGTGGCCGCAGCGAACTGCGGCCCATCGAGGTGCTGGTGATCGCGCCCAGCCAGCGGCTCGACGACATCGCCGCGCGCCATCTGCAAAGCCTGCCGCAACCGGTGCGCGCGCTGCTGCGTGGCGTGGGCGTGTCAGGCCAAGGCGTCAGTGCCCGCGGCGCCGCGCTGGCCAGCTACCTGCTGTTCGAAGCACCTTTCACCCGTGAGCTGATCGCACTGGGCGAAGCTGACACGATGGCCCGCAAAGACGAGGTGGCTCGGTTCTTCCACTGGGATCGCCGCGGCGAGTCGCGTTCGCCCATGCCCCCGTAGCCGTTGTGTGATGAGTTCGGGCCCACGCCGGACAGCGCCTTCTCAACCCACCCAGACCACCATTGAGCCTGCGCGATGCCAACCCTCAGCTGCGCGTGGGCTTGGGTAAATCCACCATCACCGGCTGACCGGGCTGCGTGCAGCCGGTGTCGCAGCAGCGACCGGGCTGGCGGTTTTTCGTGATGGCGCGAGCCGGATCGCTGTCGTTGGGCGTGAGCACACCGCGATCGAGCAGCCGCTCGACCAGATCGACCTTGTTGCCCACCGGATAGTTGCGCCAGATCTCCTGCTTCATGGCCGCCGGCGAGCCGCCGCCGTGCAGGCTGATCACCGAGTACCAGCCGCCCTGGTATGACGCGGTCAGGTCTTCGACGAAGCGGGCCACCTCGATACGCTTGTCGTAGGGCACGGCCGGGTTGGCGCGCAGCACCTCGGCCAGCGTGGCGGCGGTGGCCGGGTTGTGGTCTTCATCGGGGCCGGGCAGTGCCACGATCAGGCCGCCCGAGACCTCGTGCGCCAGTCGGTGCATGTCGTAGATCTGCGTGGCCAGCAGCAGCTTGCCGATGTTGGCGAACACTGGCTCGGGCATGAAGCTGCCGCTGTGTTCGTCGCGCGTGCCGTAGACGCTGGCCGCCACGCCGCAGGCAAAAAAGCCCTCGGTGATCTTGATCAGCTCGACCATGGGCTCGCGCAGGCTTGAGGTCTCTCCGGGATCGAAGCCGTTGGCCTCGCACATCAGCGCGCCCGCACCGATCAGCAAGTCGCCAAAGCCGGCGCGCGCGCCGATGCAGCTGTGGCGGTGGTGGGTGGCGTAGTGGTAGGTCAGCGCGCCCGAGTGCTCCCATTCGCCGGCGTAGAACACCCGCTCCCACGGCACGAACACCCGATCGAAGATGACCACGCCGGTCGATTGCCCGTAGCGTCTGGAAAACAGCGGCGCGCCGTGCTCGACCTTGTCGCCGGGGCGCCCCGCCGGGCGCGCCACGATGGTGATGCCCGCAGCATCCACCGGCACCGCGCAGCACACCGCGAAGTCGGCGTCGGCCTCAAGCATGGCGCGGCACGGCATCACCAGAAACTCGTGCATGTACGGCGCGCCGGTCACGATCGCCTTGGTGCCCGAGATCACGATGCCTTTGCCATTGCGCTCGACCACGTGCACATAGGTGTCGGGGTTGGCCTGCTGGTGCGGCCGGCGCGAGCGGTCGCCCTTGGCGTCGGTCATGGCGATGCCGATCGACAAATCGGCGTCTTGCACGTGCTGCAAATAGGCCGCGAAGCGCGCGCGGTGCTCGGTGCTGCCGCGCGCATCGTCGATGCGCGCGCTGACCTGGCCCAGCGCATTGAGCGCGTCGTGTGTCAGATAGCGCTGCGCGCAGCCGGTTTCCTGGCACAGCAAGCGCACGGCTTCGAGCTTGTTGAGCAGATCGCCGGCCGACTCGTTGATGTGCAGCATGCGGTTGACCGTCTTGCCGCTGCCGCTTTGTGTGGCCGTCATCAGAGGCGCCATGGCCGCGTCGTGCGCGAAGTCGTAGCTCACGCCCAGCGCGTTGATGCCCGGTTGCAGCGAGGGTGCGTCGGCCACCGAATCGATCAGCTGGCCATCGACATAGACCACGGGCTTGAGCCGGCGCAGCGATTCGCGGTAGTCGGCGCCGGTCATCAGGTGCGCGGTGGAGGGCGCGCTCAGGGCTGTGTGCTCTGGCAGGGGTGCGTTCATCGTCGATTCCTTGGTTGAGCCTGCTGTATCGATCGTGTCACCAGATGGCCCTTTGACATACCCAGACGCACCCTCGATCACTCGCTCGCGTAATCCGCCACCGGCGGGCAGCTGCACACCAGATTGCGGTCGCCGTACACGTTGTCGACACGGCCCACGGGCACCCAGTATTTGTTGCTGCGCAAGCTGGCCAGCGGGTAGGCCGCCTGCTCGCGCGTGTACGGGTGCGACCACTTGGCGCCGAGCAGCGCTTGCGCGGTGTGCGGTGCGGCCTTGAGCGGGTTGTCGGCCGCGGGCCAGGTGCCGGCTTCGACCAAAGCGATCTCGGCGCGGATGGCGATCATGGCGTCGCAGAAGCGGTCGAGCTCGCGCAGCGGCTCGCTCTCGGTCGGCTCGATCATCAAGGTGCCGGGCACCGGAAAACTCAGCGTGGGCGCGTGGAAGCCGTAGTCGATCAGCCGCTTGGCAACGTCTTCGGCGGTGATGCCGATGGCGTCTTTGAGCGGACGCAGATCAAGAATGCATTCATGCGCCACGCCGCCGCTGCGCAACTGCGACTGGCCACCCGAATACAGCACCGGGTAGTGGTCGATCAGCCGCGAGGCGATGTAGTTGGCGGAAAGGATGGCGATTTCGGAGGCCGCTCGCAGCCCCTCGGCGCCCATCATGCGGCAGTACATCCAGCTGATGGGCAGCACGCCCGCATTGCCCAGCGGCGCGGCCGACACGGCCCCCACCTCATGGGCTGCAGCCTCGCCCAGACCCGCGGCCGTGCGGTGCTGGGGCAAGAAGGGCACCAGATCGGCCACCACCGCCACCGGCCCGACGCCCGGGCCGCCACCGCCGTGCGGAATGCAAAAGGTCTTGTGCAAATTGAGGTGGCTCACGTCACCGCCGAACTCACCCGGTGCGGCCACGCCGACCAGCGCGTTCATGTTGGCGCCGTCCACGTACACACGCCCACCGTGGCGGTGCACCAGTTCGCACAGCTCGCGGATGCGCACTTCGAACACGCCGTGCGTGCTCGGGTAGGTGACCATCACCGCAGCCAGCTTGTCGCTGTGCTGTTCGCACTTGGCGCGCAGGTCGTCCATGTCGACATTGCCCTGCGTGTCGCACTTCACCACCACCACACTCAGGCCCACCATCTGCGCCGACGCCGGGTTGGTGCCGTGCGCCGATTCAGGGATCAGGCACATCGTGCGCTGCGTGTCACCCCGCGAGGCATGAAACGCGGTGATGGCCAGCAGCCCGGCGTACTCGCCTTGCGAGCCGGCGTTGGGCTGCAGGCTCACGCCGCTGTAGCCGGTGGCCTGACACAGCCAGCCCTCGAGCTGCTCGCGCAGCAATTCGTAGCCGGCCAGCTGGTCGCGCGGGGCGAATGGATGGATGTTGGCGAACTCGGGCCAGGTGATGGGGATCATCTCGCTGGTGGCGTTGAGCTTCATGGTGCACGAGCCCAGCGGGATCATGGTGCGGTCCAGCGCCAGGTCCTTGTCGTTCAGGCGGCGCAGGTAGCGCAGCATGTCGGTCTCGCTGTGATGGGTGTTGAAGACCGGGTGCGTGAGGAACGCGCTCTGGCGCACCAGCGCAGCCGGCACGCCCAGCGCCTGGCCGGCTTCGAAACGGCTGAACTCGGGCAGCGTCTGGCCCTTGGCAAACAGGCCCCACAGCGCGGTGATGTCTTCGCGGGTGGTGGTCTCGTCGAGCGTGATGCCGATCGACGTGGCCGATGCGCGGCGCAGGTTGTAGCCCGCATCGCGGGCGGCTTGCAGCAGCGCGTCGGTGCGTGTGCCGGCGGCGATGTGCAGCGTGTCGAAGCCGCCAGCGCTCACGCCGTCGATGCCCAGCTCGCGCAGGCCCGTTGCCAGCACCGCCGCATAGCCGGCCACTCGGCGCGCGATGCGCTTCAAGCCTTCGGGGCCGTGGTACGCGGCGTACATGCTCGCCACCACCGCCAGCAAGACCTGCGCGGTGCAGATGTTGGAAGTGGCCTTTTCGCGGCGGATGTGCTGTTCGCGCGTTTGCAGCGCCAGCCGGTAGGCAGGGTTGCCGTGTGCGTCGATGCTGATGCCCACCAGGCGGCCCGGCATCGAGCGCTTGAAGTCGTCGCGCGTGGCCAGATACGCCGCGTGCGGGCCGCCATTGCCCATCGGCACGCCGAAGCGCTGCGTGTTGCCCACCACGATGTCGGCACCCATTTCGCCCGGAGGCTTCAGCAGCGTCAGTGCCAGCAGGTCGGCCGCCACGATGGCCAGACCGCCAGCGGCGTGCAGCTCGGTGATCACGGGGCTCAGATCGCGCACCACGCCGTTGACGCCGGGGTACTGGAACAGCGCGGCAAAAGCGCCCGATTGGCCAGCGTCTTCACACGCGCCGGTGATCACGCTGATGCCCAGCGGACGGGCGCGGGTGCAGATCACTTCCAGCGTTTGCGGCAGCACGTCGTCGGCCACAAAGAAGGTGGTGGATTTGCTCTTGCCCATGCGAATGGCCAGCGTCATCGCTTCGGCCGCCGAGGTGGCCTCGTCGAGCATCGAGGCGCCAGAGATTTGCATACCGGTCAGATCGCACACCATGGTTTGGAAGTTGATCAGCGCTTCCATGCGGCCTTGCGAGATTTCGGCCTGGTAGGGCGTGTAGGCGGTGTACCAGGCAGGGTTCTCGATCACGTTGCGCAAGATGACACCGGGCGTGATGGTGCCGTGATAGCCCTGGCCGATGCAACTCTTGAGCACGCGGTTGCGGCTGGCGATCTCGCGCAGCTCGGCCAGCGCGCGCGCTTCGGTCAGCGGCTCGGGCAGCACCATCGGGTGGCTGCGCGCAATGCTGCGCGGCACGATGGCTTCGATCAGCGCGCGGCGGGTGAAGTTCGGCACGCCGGGGGCGACGACAGCCAGCATGTGCTGCTCGTCGGCGTCGCTCGGGCCGATGTGACGTTCGGAAAATTCGCTGGTGTTCTCGAGCGAGGCCAGCGTGTGTTGTGCAGACATCAACATGTTCAGAGCCCCTTCAGCAGGTCGTCATAGGAGGTGCTGTTCATCAGCGCGTCGAGCTGTGCCGCGTCGGCCAACTTGACCTTGAAGAACCAGCCGCTGGCCGTCGGGTCGGAGTTGGCCAGCGACGGGTCATCGCGCAACGCGCCATTGACCTCGGTCACTTCGCCGCTCACCGGCATGTAGACGTCGGCGGCAGCCTTCACCGATTCGACGACGCCAGCCACCTCGCCTTGCGCGTAGGTGCGCCCGACTTCAGGCAGCTCAACAAACACCACATCGCCCAGCGCGTCTTGCGCATGCAGCGTGATGCCCACGATGGCGGCGTTGGTGTCAGTGCTGTCGATCCATTCGTGTTCGACGGTGTAGTGGACGGTCATGAGGTTCTCCTTGGGAATCAATGAAAGGGGACGTTTTGTGATCGGTCGAAAAACAGCTGCTCAGGCGGTGCGCGCTGGCAGCCGCACATAGCGGTTGGGCACGAAGGGCAGGGCACTCACGCGCATCGGCACGCGCTTGCCGCGCACCTCGGCCCAGACCTCGGTGCCTGTCGCCGCTTGGGCTGCGGGCAGGTAGGCGATGGCGATCGGCTGGTTGGCCGTGGGCGCGAGCGTGCCGCTGGTGACGGTGCCCAGCAGCGCGCCTGCCGCGTCCACGATGGCGACGCCTGGGCGCACCGGCACGCGCTCAAGACCGATCAGGCCGACGCGACGCCGCGCCGGGCCGTCGGCCAGTTGGGTGTCGATGACGCTCGCGCCCGGATAGCCGCCGGCACGTGCGCCACCGGTGCGGCGCACCTTCTGGATCGCCCACTGCAGCGATGCCTCGATCGGCGTGGTGGTGGTGTCGATGTCGTTGCCGTGCAGGCACAGGCCTGCTTCCAGGCGCAGCGTGTCGCGCGCGCCCAGCCCGGCGGGTTGGACTTCGGGTTGCGCCAGCAGCGCGCGCGCCAGCGACTCGGCGTGTTCGCCCGGCACCGAGATCTCGAAGCCGTCTTCACCCGTGTAGCCAGAGCGGGTGGCAAAGCACGGCGTGCCGTTGAGAGTGAAGGCCGCGCCGTTCATGAAGCCCAGTTCGGCCACCGCGGGGTTGAGACGCGCCAGCGCGTTCACCGCCAGCGGACCTTGCAGCGCCAGCAGTGCCATTTCAGGCCGCGGCTGCACGGTGCAGCGCTGGCCGATGCGCGAGCTCAGGTGGGCGGTGTCGGCGTCCTTGTTGGACGCGTTGACGATCAGCAGCCATTCGGTGTGGTCGCCCGTTTGATGGCGGGTGAGCATCAGGTCGTCGAGGATGCCGCCTTGGTCGTTGGTGAAAAAACCGTAGCGCTGCTGGCCGGCGGCCATGCCGGCCACATCGATGGGAACCAGCGACTCGAGCGCCAGCGCTGCGTCGCTGCCAGTGATCTTGAGTTGCCCCATGTGCGACACATCGAACAGCGCCGCCGAGGTGCGGCAGTTCAGGTGTTCGGCCATCAGCCCGGAGGGGTATTGCACCGGCATGTTGTAGCCGGCAAACGGGACCATGCGCGCCCCGAGTTCAATGTGCAAATCGTGCAGCGGGGTCTTGAGCAGGTCGGTGGCGGACATCGGACATCTCCGGGGGCAATGACACGTTCAGCGTTGCACCCGATGGACGCCCCGCTGGTGATGCCCTCGCTGTCCGCTTTACCTGAGAGATTGACGAAGGCCGTCTGGCGGCCTGTCGCTTGCCCCTTCGGTGGACCCACTCGGTGGTGGGCCTCTCTTCAGTGAGGAACGCCGACCTTTCAGCCAGCGTCTTGCCAGTCCTTTTGCCTGAGCGTTGGAGCCTTGCATCGCTGCTCGGCCTTGCGCCTTCGGCGGCTGCCTCGCATCAACGAAGCAACTCTCTCCTGACCTTGGCTAGTTTAGCCCGAGGCCAAATCACATCCCCGTGTAGTTGGGCCCGCCGCCGCCTTCAGGTGCCACCCAGACGATATTTTGCGTGGGGTCCTTGATGTCGCAGGTCTTGCAGTGCACGCAGTTTTGCGCATTGATCTGCAGCCGGTCGTGCGACTGGCCGCTGGCATCGGTGTCCTTCACGTACTCGTACACGCCCGCCGGGCAGTAGCGCGACTCGGGCCCGGCGTAGCGTGCGAGGTTGATCGCCACGGGCACGCCGGTGTCCTTGAGCGTGAGGTGCGGCGGCTGGTTTTCTTCGTGGTTGGTGTTGCTGATGAACACGCTGCTCAGGCGGTCGAAGGTGATCACGCCGTCAGGCTTGGGGTAGCTGATGGGCGTGCATTCGGCTGCGGGCTTGAGCGCCAGGTGATCGGGCTGCTGGCGGTGCACGGTCCACGGTGGCGATTGGATGCCCAGCTTGGGCAGCAGCCACTGCTCGATGCCGTTCATCACGGTCGCGACCCACAGACCTTTCTTGAACCACTGCTTGAAGTTGCGCGCGCGGTCGAGTTCCTGGTACAGCCAGCTGCGCTCGAACGCCTCGGGGTAGGCGCTGAGTTCATCGTGCGAGCGGCCGTTGGCGATCGCGTCGACGATGGCATCTGCGGCCAGCATGCCGCTCTTGATGGCCGCGTGGCTGCCCTTGATGCGGCTCACGTTGAGGTAGCCCGCTTCGCAGCCGACCAGCGCGCCGCCGGGAAACACCGTCTTGGGCAGGCTCAGCAGGCCGCCCGCAGTGATGGCCCGTGCGCCGTAGCTCACGCGCTTGCCGCCTTCGAGCACCGCGCGGATGGCCGGGTGGGTCTTCCAGCGCTGCATCTCCTCAAACGGGCTCAGCCACGGGTTGCTGTAATCGAGCCCGGTGATGAAGCCCAGCGTGACCTGGTTGTCGGGCAAGTGGTACAGGAACGCGCCGCCATAGGTCTGGCTGTCGAGCGGCCAACCGGCGGTGTGCACCACGCGTCCGGGATGGTGCTTGGCGGGGTCGATTTCCCACAGCTCCTTGATGCCCAGACCGTAGCTTTGCGGATCGCGCCCGGCATCGAGCGCAAAGCGCGCCATCAGCTCACGCCCCAGCTGCCCGCGCGAGCCTTCGGCGAAAACGGTGTACTTGCCGAGCAGCTCCATGCCGAGCTGGAAGTTGCTGGTGGGCTGACCGTCCTTGCCGAGTCCGAGGTTGCCGGTGGCCACGCCCTTGACCGCGCCGTCATCGTTGTAGAGCACTTCGGCTGCGGCAAAGCCGGGGAAGATCTCCACGCCCAGCGCTTCGGCCTGCTGCGCCAGCCAGCGCGTCAAGCTGCCCAGGCTGATGACGTAGTTGCCCTTGTTGTGAAAACACTCGGGCAGCAGTGCGGGCGGGGTCTTGGTCGCGCCATCGCGCGTGAGAAACAGAAAACTGTCGTCGGTGACCGGTTGATCGAGCGGCGCGCCGAGCTCTTTCCAGTTGGGCAGCAACTCGGTCAGCGCGCCCGGATCCATGATCGCGCCGCTCAGGATGTGCGCGCCGGGCTCGGAGCCCTTCTCGAGCACGACCACCGAGATCTCGCTGCCGCGCACCTGGGCCTGTTGCTTGATGCGGATCGCCGTGGCCAGCCCGGCCGGGCCGCCGCCCACCACCACCGCGTCATAGTCCATAGCCTCGCGCGGACCGTGTTCTTCGAGCAGGTAATTCGGGGTCATCTGCAGTGCTCTCGCGGTGTACCAACGTGACCGAGTTTAGCGGTGCGCAAGGGCCGCAGCTGTACGCAACCCGCGTGCTATCTTCATTGCACTACCCAACATTGGAGCCTCACCATGAGCTATCAAATCGACCTGTCCGGCCGCGTCGCGCTGGTGACTGGCGCGTCCAGTGGCCTGGGCACGCAGTTCGCCAAGACCCTGGCTTCGGCCGGCGCCGCCGTGGTACTGGCTGGGCGCAACATGGAGCGGCTGAAGACGCTGCGTGCCGAGATCGAGGGCGACGGTGGCGACGCCCATGTGGTCATGCTGGATGTGACCGATGTCGACAGCATCCGCTCGGCGGTGGCGCACGCAGAAACCGAGATGGGCACCATCGACATCCTGGTCAACAACTCGGGTGCCAGCACGCAGCAAAAGCTCACCGACGTGACCGAGGACGACTTCGACTTGATGTTCGACATCAACACGCGCGGTGCGTTCTTTGTGGCGCAGGAAGTGGGCAAGCGCATGCTCGGCCGCGCCCAGGGCTCGGCACCGGGCACCTTCACCGGCG
This sequence comes from Burkholderiaceae bacterium, assembly GCA_040400875.1. GTDB lineage: Bacteria > Pseudomonadota > Gammaproteobacteria > Burkholderiales > Burkholderiaceae_C > PBB1. The sequence goes on from JBBAPK010000004.1 coordinate 19,497, forward strand.
GGCGCATCGTCAACATCGCCTCGATGGCCGGGCTGAAAGCACTCAGCCAGATTGGCATCTACAGCATGAGCAAGGCTGCGGTCATTCACATGACGCGCGCCATGGCGCTCGAGTGGGGCAAGTACGGCATCAACGTGAACGCCATCTGCCCGGGCTACATCGAGACCGAGATGAACCACCGCCAATGGCTCACCGACGCCGGCAAGCGCCTGATCGACACGCTGCCGCGCAAGCGCATCGGCCAGCCGCAAGACCTCGACGCGGTGCTCATGATGCTGTGCGCCAAGGAAAGCCACTTCATCAACGGCGCCATCATTCAGGCGGACGACGGGCACGCGCTGTAGGCGTGGTGTGGCCGCTGTGGTCGCGGCCTGCGGCTGGCTGACACGGGGCTGACTTCGCTGGCCGCAGCGAGGGCACAATGCGGGTTTTTCCGATGCCGGGTTTTCCGGCGTGACCGTCCTGAAAGCCCTGGAGAAGCAAGCAATGAACAAGGTTTATGCGAGTGCCGCCGCAGCACTCAAAGGCGTCGTCGCAGACGGCCAACTGCTTGCGGTGGGTGGTTTCGGCCTGTGTGGCATTCCTGAGGCGCTGATCGCTGCCCTGCGCGACAGCGGCGTCAAGGACCTCACGGTGATTTCGAACAACGCCGGCGTCGACGGCTTCGGTCTGGGGCAACTGCTCGAGACCCGCCAGATCAAGAAAATGATCTCGAGCTATGTGGGCGAGAACAAGGAATTCGAGCGCCAGTACCTGTCCGGCGAACTGGAACTTGAATTCACGCCGCAAGGCACGCTGGCCGAAAAGCTTCGCGCTGGTGGTGCGGGCATCCCGGCGTTCTTCACCAAGACGGGCTACGGCACGCTGGTGGCCGAAGGCAAGGAAACCCGTGAGTTCGACGGCCACGTCTATGTGATGGAGCGCGCTCTGATGCCACAGGTCAGCCTGGTCAAGGCCTGGAAGGCCGACGAGAGCGGCAACTTGCTGTTCCGTCGCACCGCACGCAACTTCAACCCGGCCGTCGCGATGGCCGGCAAGGTCACCATCGTCGAGGTCGAAGAGATCGTGCCCACCGGCACCTTCGATCCGGATTCGGTGCACCTGCCCGGCATCTATGTGAGCCGCCTGGTGCTCAACGCCACACCCGAAAAGCGCATCGAAAAGCGCACGATCACCGAAAAGTCAGGAGCCTGAACACCATGAGCTGGACACACGACCAAATGGCAGCACGCGCTGCACAAGAGCTGCAAGACGGCTTCTACGTGAACCTCGGTATCGGTCTGCCTACGCTGGTGGCCAACCATGTGCGCAGCGACATCGAGGTGTGGCTGCAAAGCGAGAACGGCATGCTGGGCATCGGGCCCTTCCCCACCGAAGACGAAGTCGACGCCGACCTGATCAACGCCGGCAAGCAAACCGTCACCACCATTCCTGGCTCGTCGATCTTCGGCTCGCACGAGAGCTTCGCGATGATCCGCGGCGGCAAGATCAACCTGAGCATCCTGGGCGCCATGCAAGTCAGCGAGAATGGCGATCTGGCCAACTGGATGATCCCCGGCAAGATGGTTAAGGGCATGGGCGGCGCGATGGATCTGGTGGCCGGTGTCGCCCGCGTCATCGTGCTGATGGAGCACGTCGCCAAGAAGAAGGACGGCACCATCGACCTGAAGATCATCCCGAACTGCACCTTGCCGCTGACCGGCGTGGGCGTGGTCAATCGCATCATCACCGACCTCGCGGTGATGGATGTCACCCCTCAAGGCCTGAAGGTGGTCGAGCTAGCTGAAGGCGTCACCCGCGAAGAACTGCAGTCGAAAACAGGCGTGCCCTTGCAGTGAACGGCCACTGTGGCGATGGCGTGTGATTGATGCGCGCCATTGCCCTGGGTGTGCTGTATCTGGCGGGCTGCGCAGCGAGCGTGGCCCCGCCTGAACCCAGGCTGCCGCTGCAGAGTGAATCAGCCTCGGGCTGGACGCCCAAACCGGGCTGGACCTCCCAGAATTTCATGGTGGCCGCAGCGCATCCGCTGGCCACCGATGCGGGCTACCGCATCCTGAGAGCCGGCGGTTCCGCGCTTGACGCGGCCATCGCCGTGCAGATGGTGCTGACCCTGGTGGAGCCGGATGCCAGCGGAATTGGCGGCGGGGCTTTTCTAATGCACTGGGACGGCGCTGCGGTGCAGGCCTGGGACGGCCGCGAAACCGCACCCGCTGGCGTCGACGCCAATCTGTTCATGGGCACCGATGGGCGGCCGATGGCCTTTGCGCAGGCCAAACTCGGTGGTCGAGCGGTGGCCACACCCGGTGTGCTGAAGATGCTGCAAGCGGCGCACCGTCAGCACGGCCGACTGCCCTGGGAGCAGTTGTTTGAGCCGGCCATCACGCTGGCAGAAGACGGGTTCCCCTTGGGTGCCCGACTGCACAGCCTGCTGCAGCAAGACGACACCCTGAAACGCGACACCCGTGCGCGTGCGTATTTCTTTGACGCCCAAGGGCAGCCGCATCCCGTGGGCCATTGTCTGCGCAACCCTGCGCTGGCGGCCGTGATGCGCTCGCTGGCGGCACAGGGCAGCGAGGCGTTCTACAGTGGGCCGATGGCTGCCGAACTGGTGCAACGCGTGCAGGCGGACGCTGCGCCCGGCGCCTTGTCGCAGGCCGATCTGGCTGCCTATGTGCCCAGGCAGCACGATGCCATGTGCACGCTGTGGCTCAGCATCTACCGGGTGTGCGGCATGCCGCCGCCGTCTTCGGGCCATCTGGCGGTGATGCAGATCCTTGGCATGCTCGAGCGTGTGCCGGGCGCGCTCGGTCCGACGCGCGATGCCGATAGCCTGCATGCTTACACCGAGGCCTCGCGTCTGGCTTTTGCCGACCGTGCGCAGTACGTGGCCGACCCCGACTTCGTCACCGCGCCCGGTGCCAGTTGGGCCAGCTTGCTCGATGCGGGTTATCTCGACGAGCGAGCCGCGCTGATCGGCCCGCGGGCCATGAAGGCGGCCCCGGCCGGCCAGCCCCCAGGCGGTCAGCGCAGCGCCTGGGCACCGATGCCGCCGCAACCCGAACACGGAACCAGCCACATCAGCGTGGTGGACGCACAGGGTCAGGCGGTGGCCATGACCACCAGCATCGAGGCGGTTTTTGGCGCCCACGTGATGGCCGATGGCGGCACCGGCTTGGCCGGCGGTTACCTGCTCAACAACCAGATGACGGACTTCTCGCTCGCGCCCACCGACGCCCAAGGCCGTCCCGTGGCCAATCAGGTTCAGCCAGGCAAACGGCCGCGCTCCAGCATGAGCCCGACGCTGGTGTTCGACGCGCGCGATGGCCGATTGCTGATGACGCTGGGCTCGCCCGGCGGGCCATTCATCATTCACTACGTGGCCAAGACCTTGCTCGGCACGCTGGCCTGGTCGCTGGATCCGCAGCGCGCCATCGACCTGCCCAACATCGGCCTGGTGAATGGCCCGCTGCTGCTCGAGCCCGGTGCCTTCGGTGCCACCACGATCGATGGCCTGCGCCAGCGCGGTCACCGCGTGGTGGAAGCCGAGTTGCCCAGCGGACTGCAGGCCATACAGCGCACGGCGTCTGGCTGGCGCGGTGGCGCCGATCCGCGGCGAGAAGGCACGGCGCTGGGCGACTGAGTCTGTCGCCGCTCGGCCGCTCAGCCGCGCTGCTGAAGTGCCCGCGCTGCCTCGGTCACGAGCTCCGGCCCCTTGTAGATGAACCCGGTGTAGATCTGCACCAGGTCCGCCCCTGCAGCCATCTTGGCGCAGGCGTCGGCACCGTTCATCACGCCACCCACGCCGATGATGGTAAAGCCCGCACCGAGTTCGGCGCGCAGTTGTCGAATGACGGCGTTGCTCGCCTCGAAGACCGGCGAGCCCGACAGGCCGCCAGCTTCTTCAGCGTGGGGCAGGTGCTTGACGGCTTCGCGCGAAATCGTGGTGTTGGTGGCAATGACGCCGCTGATGCCGTGGCGCTTGAGCGTGGCGGCGATCACCCGCACCTGGTCTTCGGACAGGTCGGGTGCGATCTTCACGAACAGCGGCACCTTGCGGCCGTGCTGGCGGGCCAGCGACTCATCGCGCTCGGCGAGTGCGGCGAGCAGCGACTCGAGCGCGTCATCGGACTGCAGCGCACGCAGGTTTTGGGTGTTGGGCGACGAGATGTTGACCGCCACGTAGTCGGCGTGCGGGTACACGCCATCGAGTCCGATCAGGTAGTCGTCGACCGCGCGTTCGATCGGCGTGGCCGCGTTCTTGCCGATGTTCAGACCCAGGATCCCGCCTTGAGAGCGAAAGCGCGCGCGCTGCACATTAGCGACAAAGGCGGCCAGCCCGTCGTTGTTGAAGCCCAGCCGGTTTATCAGCGCGTTGGCTTCGGTCAGGCGCCACATGCGCGGCTTGGGGTTGCCGGGTTGTGCCAGCGGCGTGACGGTACCGACCTCGACGAAGCCAAACCCCAGGGAGCCCAGCGCGTCAATGCAGCGGCCGTTCTTGTCGAGCCCGGCAGCCAGGCCGATGCGGTTGGGAAAGTGCAGGCCGGCGATGGTCACCGGGTCGTCGACGCGTGTCTGACTGATGGTGCACGCCAGCGGCGAGTGCTGCAGGCGTGCCAGCGTTTCCATCGTCAGGTCGTGGGCCTGCTCGGGGTCGAGGCTGAAGAGCAGGTGACGGGTCAGCGAGTAGGGAAGCAGTGCCATGCGAGTTGGCGCTCGAGGGGCGCGCTTGATAATTAGGGCATTGTCTCAAACGGTGTTTTCCGATGACCCAGGATGAACTGAAGGTGATGGTCGGCCAGGCGGCGCTGGCGCATGTGGTGGCGGGCAGCGTGGTCGGCGTGGGCACCGGCTCGACGGTCAACTGCTTCATCGATGCGCTGGCCGCGATGCGCGATCGCATCGCCGGTGCGGTGTCGAGCAGCGAGGCCAGCAGCCAGCGTTTGCGCGCGCACGGCATCACGGTGCTCGAGAGCCATCTGGTCGAGCGCATCCCGGTCTACATCGACGGGGCTGACGAGATCGACCCGCACGGCCACATGGTCAAGGGCGGCGGTGCAGCGCTCACGCGCGAAAAGATCGTGGCCGATCTGGCCGATTGCTTTGTGTGCATCGCCGATGAGTCCAAGCGCGTGGACGTGCTCGGGCGGTTTCCACTGCCGGTTGAGGTGATCCCGATGGCCGCGGCCCAGATCGCGCGGCGCTTCGCGGCCATGGGCGCAAGAGCTGTCTTGCGCGCCGGGGTGGTCACCGACAACGGCGGTCACATCATCGATGTGCAAGGCCTGCAGATCACCGATCCGCTGGCGATGGAGTGCGACATCAACCAATGGCCGGGCGTGGTGACAGTGGGCATCTTTGCGCGCCACAAGGCCCGCGTGTGCCTGTTCGGCACGCCACGCGGCGTCGAGACGGTGAGATACGACACCCCCGCGTGATGCGCCAGCGCGCTGCCAAAACAGCGTAACCTCGCGACCTGTCTTTTCAAGTGGATGCATGCCCATGGCCAAGCCCAACTACTCGTTCGAAAAGCGTCAGCGCGAGCTGGCCAAGAAAAAGAAAAAAGAAGAGAAGTTGAAGGACAAGACCGAGCGCAAGCACGTCGGTGAAGGCGAGCCAGAGTCGACTGACGCGCAAGCCGAGCCATCCGAGGCCTCTGGCGAACCGGAACAGCCGCCAGCCTGATTTCACAAGTCGGTGCCTCGCGCGCGGCGCGCTGCTCAGACCTGTCGTCTGGATCGTCTGCTGACGAAGCGAGCCGCATCCACGCTGTCGAGCAAGCTCGCCTCGATCGGTGCGGGTGCGCGCGCGATCGATGCGGCCACGATCTGCGCCGACAGCGCCGCCCATGTGATGCCGCGCGAACCGAATGCAGTGCACGCATGCAGCCCGGCCAGGCGCGGCACCTGACGCGGCTGCTCCAGACCCGACAGCGCCAACGCGCCGCTCAAGTCGGGCACGCCGCCGAGCACCGGCAGCCTGTCGTCGGTGCTCCAGCGCCAGCCGGTGCGCCCGCGCAGGCCTGCGGTGTCTGAACCCAGGTCCACGCCGCACAGCCGCGACAGCTGGAGAAGGTTCAGACGGTGGTCGGCATCGCGCACCGAAGCGTCTTCGTCATCGGTCTGCGCGGTGGCCCCGAAGATCACGTCGTCACCCAAGCAGGGCAGCAAGTAGCCCGAACCCGTCACCGGCATCGAGGGCAGCGTGAGCCCGGGCAGCCGCGAGCGAGGCGCGATGCTGATTTGCCCGCGCACCGCACGCATCGGCCAGGCATCGGGCTGCGATGCCGGCATGAAAGGCCGCAGCAGACGCAGCGCATCGCCGGCATTGGCCAGCACCACATGCGGTGCCTCAGCCAGCGTCGAACCCTGCGCATCGAGCAAGCGCCAGCCGCCATTCATGCGTTCGAGGGCGTCGATCTGTGTGCCCGTGCGCAGCGTGCACAGCGCGCCCGCTCGCTCCAGAAACGAACGTGCTAGTCCGCCCGGCTGCACCCAGCCGCCGCCGGGGTACCACCACGCCGGATGAGGCAAGGGCCAGCCGCAGCGAGCCGAGGCTTCATGTGCCGACAGCGCCTGGACATAGTCGGGCGGCAGGCGCAAACGCTCGAGCATGTCGCGCATGTCGTCGACGCTCAAAGACGCGGTTTCGCGCCGCAACAGGCCATCTGCGCTGCCTTGAACTGCGTGCGATGTCAGTGCGGTGGATACCGCGCGGTGCGCCTCGAGTGCTGCGGCGCGATTGAAGCGGGCATGAGCGCCATCTTGCGGGTTGACGATGCCGTGGAACAAGCCCGCCGGGTTGCCCGATGTTTCAAGGGCGGGCGCCCGATGGCGTTCGAAGACCGTGCTGCGCAGCCCCTGTTCGGCCAGCGCCCAGGCCATCGCGCCACCTGCCAGACCACCCCCGACCACCAGCACCTGAGCGGATTCGCCCGAGGCGCTCTGGTGACGCGGCCCGACCGATCGACGCGGCGTGTAGCTCGGCGCGTATTGCCATAGGTTGGGCACTGACGGGTGCTGCGCGCCTTGCGATGGCACCGGCATGAAGCCCGCAGGCCGCAGCGCGGGGCTGGGATCCTCAGCGGCGGTGGCGGGCTGACCACCGAAGCTGAGCGTGGCCTGAGCGGCGGCCAGCCGAGCCAGCGCCTTGGCCAGTCGGGGGTCGAAGGCGTATCCATGGGCGCCGGCAAAGTCGCTGCGACTCAGCCAGAAGGCATCGATCTCGGCGACCAGTTCGCGCAGCGCGGCCCCGAGACTCAGGGGCACCAGCAGCCATTGGACGCGGCCGTCTTCAAAGGACAGCCGGTGCATGTTGGGGGTGAGCGTTGGCCACGCATCGCGAACCGCGCCGGCCAAGGGGTGCGCGCCATCAGGATCGAGCGCGAAATGCTGCGACACGCTGATCACATGCAGGCGGTCGCAGCGGTTTGCATCGTGCTGCCATGTCTGCCAGCATTCGAGGAAGTGCCGGCCGCCATCGAACACCCCGTCGAGCACCACAAAGTGCGCGCGGTTTTGCCACGCAGGACTCAGCAGTCGACACAGCGACGCTGCCGAGTCGACCGGCTCGGCTGAACCGGTCGGCGTGGCAGTCACATCCGGCTCAGACGCGCTTGCGGTATTCGTGCGTGCGGGTGTCGATTTCGACCTTGTCGCCCGTCTGCACGAACAGGGGCACCGAGATCTCGAAGCCGGTGGACAGCTTGGCGTTCTTCAGGACCTTGCCTGAGGTGTCGCCCTTGACGGCAGGCTCGGTCTCGATGATTTCGCGCACCAGGCTGGTGGGCAATTCGACCGAGATCGCCTTGCCGTCATAGAAGACCACTTCGACAGACATTGCGTCTTCCAGATACTGGAGGGCGTCGCCCATGTTCTCGCTTTCGACTTCAAACTGGTTGTAGTCAGCATCCATGAAGGCGTACATCGGATCGGCGAAGTAGGAGTAGGTGCACTCCTTCTTGTCGAGGATGACCTGGTCCATCTTGTCGTCGGCCTTGAAGACGACTTCGGTGCCCGAACTGCTGAGCAAGCTCTTGAGCTTCATGCGCACCGTGGCGGAGTTGCGGCCGCCGCGGCTGTATTCCGTGCGCAAGACGACCATCGGGTCCTTGCCGTGCATGATGACGTTGCCGGCGCGAATTTCCTGTGCGATTTTCATGACGCTATCCGTTGAGTGCCCGGGAAATGGGCTGGTGAGTTGCGCGTGACAAGACGCGAAGCGCTGCGTGAAGCACAGCAAAAAGCCCTAAATTTTAGCCGCTCCGGCAAGGCGTTTGGCGTGCGCGAAGGCCAGCAATTGCGTCACGAGGTCAGCTTGCATGAAAAGCGCGTCTCGCCAAGCCTCACAACGCTCGCGCCAGCGCGACATCGATTCGTCGCCATTCAACACCGACCAGGCCTCGGTCGATGGCGAGTCGCGGCTTGCCGAACCTTGGTTCCAGCAGGCCCAGACCCGGCGCACCGCATCGGCTGTCGATGAGGACCGATCGGGAAATGCCCGCGACAGGAATGCATCCAGCTTGATGAAATGGGCTGCATCGTCTTGCGGATAAATCTGCCAGATGAAGGGTGCTCCGGCCCAGAGGGCGCGCACCAGCGAATCTTCGCCGCGCACGAAGTTCACATCGCATGACCACAGCAACTCGTCATAGCCCCGCTGGCTGAGCCAGGGCAGGGGATGGACGCGCAGCAGGTCCCAGCAGTGCGCGCTGGGCGCGGCTTCGGCCATCACGCGCTCGACCTGCTCGGTGGCGTGGCCGGGTGTGGTCAGCAGCAGCGTGGGCTGCTGCCCCAGCGATTTCATCAACGCAGGCAACTCGGGGTTGTCATAGCAAAACAGGCTGACCAGCCGTTCGCCGGGCCGCGGCGTGATCGCCTGCTCGGCCAGCCACAGGTCTCGGCGAAAGTTGTTACGGCGCTCAACCAGATCAAGTTCGCGCAGCAGGCCGCCGGTGCCTGCGGTGAAGCCGGGATAAAAGAAATGCGCCGTCAAGCCACGGCCCGCACCACTGCATTGCAGTGACGGCAGCTGGTGGTTGCGCTCAACATAGGCCTCGGCACTCAGGTATTCCAGGTTGATCCACAGCGGCGCCAGGTCGATTGGTTGAAGGCTTGCCATCCACCTCAGGCAAGCATTGGGCAGTGCGCATCCAAAGGCTTCGATCACCACGTCGGACGGTGCACGTTGCGCGATGCGCATCTCGTCATCGCCTGCGGGCCAGGGATGAACCGTCACGCCCGCGCAACCCTCGGGTGCCATCCAGGCCAACGCGCTCGCGTCGTCAATCCACAAGCGCACCTCGATGCCTCGGGATGCCAGATCGGCCGCCAGCCGCCAGCACACGCCAGCATCGCCATGGTTGTCGACCACACGGCAAAAGACATCCCAAATGACGGGTTGGCTTCTTCGCGCGATCGGATCGGTGGGCATGAAAGGATTATCCGAATCGGCACAATCGTCTCCGATGCCTGATTCGCCCGAAGCCACACCACCGTCGACAGCCAGCTCCGCCAGCGCAGCGGTCTCGCCAGACGCTGGCGCGCTTCGCGAGCAGTTGCTGGCCGATGTGGCTGCGCTGCCCGCCCTGCCCGGGGTGTACCGCTACTTCGACGCCAACGACGGTGTGCTTTATGTGGGCAAGGCGCGCGATCTGAAAAAGCGCGTGTCCAGTTATTTCCAGAAGCAGCACGGCGGCACGCGCATCGGCCACATGATCACGAAGATCGTGCGCATGGAGACCACGGTGGTGCGCTCCGAGGCCGAGGCGCTGCTGCTCGAGAACAACCTGATCAAGGCGCTGAACCCGCGCTACAACATCCTCTTTCGCGACGACAAAAGCTACCCGTATCTCAAGATCACCGGCACCTCAAGTTCATCCGGCAAGGCTTCATCACTCGCGGGGCAGTACCCCCGGATGGCCTACTACCGTGGCCCGATCGACAAGCGCCACCGCTACTTCGGCCCCTATCCCAGCGCCTGGGCGGTGAAGGAGTCGATCCAGCTGCTGCAAAAGGTGTTTCGCCTGCGCACCTGCGAAGACAGTGTGTTCAGCAACCGCAGCCGGCCGTGTCTGCTGCACCAGATCAAGCGCTGCTCGGCGCCCTGCGTGCAGTTGATCTCGCCGCAGGACTATGCGATCGACGTGCAGCATGCCGAACGCTTCCTGCGCGGTGAGCAGCAGCAGGTGATGGACACGATGCAAGCGCAGATGATGGCCCTGGCCGAGCAGCTCAAGTTCGAACAGGCCGCCGAGATCCGCAACCAGCTGAGCGCGCTGTCCAGGGTGCTGCACCAGCAGTCGGTCGAGGACAACAGCGGCGTCAGCACCAAAGACGTCGATGTGCTCGCGGTGAAGGTGCAAGGCGGGCGTGCCTGCGTCAATCTCGCCATGGTGCGAGGCGGCAGGCACCTGGGAGACCGACCCTACTTTCCGGTTCATGTCGAGGACGCCACGTCGCTGGCCGCAGGCGCTGCTGCCGATGAGCCATCCAGCGCAGCAGCCGGACTGGCGCCCGAGACCCTGGTGCTTGAGGCCTTCATGGCCCAGCACTACCTAGAAGGGGCCATGCCGCCGCTGCTGCTGGTCAGCCACGCGGTCGACAAGTCGCTCATCGAAGCGCTGGCCGCACACAGCGGTGTGAAGGTCAGCGTGCAGCACCAGCCCCGTGACGCACGACGCGCGTGGCTCGACATGTGCATCAAGGGTGCTGAACTGAGACTGGCCCAGTTGCTCGCCGAAGAAGGTTCGCAACAGGCCCGAACCCGCGCGCTCATTGATGCGCTGGGTCTGGAAGTTGATCAGCTGGATGTGTTTCGAATCGAATGCTTTGACGTCAGCCACACGGCGGGCGAAGCGACACAGGCCTCATGCGTGGTGTTCGAGAACCATAAGATGCAAAGCGCCCAGTACCGCCGCTACAACATCGATGGCATCACCCCAGGCGACGACTATGCGGCGATGAAGCAGGTGCTGATGCGCCGCTACGGCAAAGTCGCCGCGCAGTGGGCGAAGTGGGCTGAAGTTGGGGATTCGGTGGCCGATCGCGACGCTGATGACTCTGTGCCCACGTTTGAAGACGAGCCCTCAACCAAACGCGGGCTGCGACCGCCCGACCTGGTGCTGGTCGACGGTGGGCGGGGACAGGTCAGTATGGCGCGCGAGGTCTTCGAGGAATTGGGCATCGATCTCGGTCTGATCGCGGGCGTCGAAAAAGGCGAGGGCCGCAAGGTCGGGCTGGAGGAGCTGGTGTTTGCCGACGGACGCGCCAAGGTCAGTCTGGGTCACGACTCTGCCGCGCTGATGCTGATTGCGCAGATACGCGACGAGGCCCATCGCTTTGCCATCACCGGTATGCGCGCCCGGCGCGCGAGCGTTCGCACGGGCGGCAGCCAGCTCGAAGACATTCCCGGTGTCGGCCCCAAAAAACGCGCCAAGCTGCTGCAGCGTTTCGGGGGCGTTCGTGGTGTGGCCAGTGCCAGCGTGGACGACTTGCTCAAGGTCGACGGCATATCCAGGGACCTGGCCGAAGCGATCTACCGAAGCCTGCGCTGAACGCCTGCAGTCGTGTCATTGCAGCAAGTCACAATTCGCCGCATGTTTTTCAATTTGCCCACTCTGCTCACTTGGGCACGCATCGTTTCCATACCTCTGGTCGTGGGTGTTTTTTACCTGGACTTGCAGGATCAGACCCGCAATCTCATCGCCACCGTGCTGTTCATCGTGGTGGCGCTCACCGATTGGGCTGACGGCTATCTGGCGCGCAAGCTCAACATGACGTCGGCATTCGGCGCCTTTCTCGATCCGGTCGCCGACAAGTTTCTGGTGTGTGCAGCGCTGCTGATCCTGGTGCACCTGAACCGGCTGCACGCACTGGTGGCGCTGGTCATCATCGGACGCGAGATCGCGATTTCGGCGTTGCGCGAATGGATGGCGCAAATCGGCGCCTCGCGCAGCGTGGCGGTGCACATGCTGGGCAAGGTCAAGACCGCGGTGCAGATGATCGCCATACCTTTCTTGCTGTATCACGGCGCGTTGTTCGGCGTGATCGACACCCAGTTGTGGGGCACGGTACTGATCTACGCGTCGGCGGTGCTGACGGTGTGGTCGATGGTTTACTACCTTCAAAAAGCCCTGCCCGAAATTCGCGCGAAGGGACGATGAGGCAACCCCAAGGGCGCCACCACAGCGCACTGCGGATGCATCGATAGAATTAAGAGGCTTGCTTGACATCCCGCTGCCCCGCGGCTGTAATTCTTGGTGGCCCGGATCTGGCGACACTCGCAATCGCGGTCTGCGAACACACCGCACATCCCAAAAAATATTCGAGGGGAAGTCATTGAACAAGTCAGAACTGATCGAGCACATCGCCACGCAGGCCGACATCTCGAAAGCGGCCTCGGGCCGAGCACTCGAGGCTTTTATCGGCGCCGTTAAGACCACGCTGAAGAAGGGCAACAGCGTGACCCTGATCGGCTTTGGCACCTTCGATGTCACCAAGCGCGCAAAGCGCAGCGGTCGCAACCCGCGCACCGGCGAAGCCATCACGATCAAGGCGGCCAAGATTCCAAAATTCCGCGCCGGCAAGGCTTTGAAAGACGCGGTCAAGTGATTCGGGACTGTGGGTGCTTAGCTCAGTTGGTAGAGCGGCGCCCTTACAAGGCGTAGGTCGGGGGTTCGAGCCCCTCAGCACCCACCACAGAACAACAAAAAAAGGGCATCAATGAAACGCAAGGGCGTCAACGGCTTGGCCGAAGTGTTTACCCGTGAGACCAACGAGCCTGGAGTGGTGGCACTCGAACTGGTTGACGGCCAAGGGCGCTCGTTTGCAGCGGCCATCGATGTCAACGGTATTGCCGCATTGATGAACCGCTTGTTGGGTCTGGCTGCTGAACCTGTGTTCGCCACGTCGTCCCGGATGGGTGCGGAAAAGCCCGCTCAGTGTCAGGCCGATGTGAGCAGCATTGAAATGCGCGCGGGTCGATCCGATGCTGAAGTGGTAGCCAATTTGACCATTGGCGGTCTGCAACTGGCCGTGTTTCTGCCTCGCGAAGAACTCATGAAAGCCGTGGCCGGTCTTGCGCCGACGGCGCAGGAACAAGGCCCCGGCGCCTGAGTCGACCGGCTCACGCGTGACACGGTGGGTGTCATCTTCGCGCAGATAAACTTTGCGGCATGGATCCAGCAGGGGCGAACCAAGGTTCGCCCCTTTCACATTCCGCGTGCCACTCACCCTGTGCGCGGGTTCACCCTTGATCTGAACCCGCCTCATTCCACCCGAGATTGACGATGTTTAACTTTGTCCGCAACCACATGCGCAAGCTGCAGTTCATTTTGCTGCTGCTGATCCTGCCTTCGCTGGGGCTCGTTGGTTTGGAAAGTTACACGGGATTTTCTGAAAATGCCGGTTCGGCGCCAGCCAAGGTTGATGGCCAGGCGATCACCCAGGCCGAGTGGGACTCCGCGCATCGCGATCAGGTCGAGCAGATGCGCCGCAGGATGCCCAACGTGGACTCCAGACTGCTCGACAGTCCAGAGTTGAAAAAGGACTCGCTCGAAAACCTCGTCCAAAGGCGAGTGCTGATGGCCGCGGCCAACCAGCTTCATCTGTCCATCACGGATGATCGTCTGCAGCGTTTGTTCGCCACGTCCGAGCAGTTCGCACCGATCCGCAATCCGGATGGCAGCGTGAACAAGGAACTGCTGGCCGCTCAGGGCATGTCCAGCGAGATGTTCGCTGCGCGTTTGCGGCAGGATCTGTCAGTGCAGCAGGTGGCGCAGGGTTTGTCGAGCACGGTCTTCGCCTCGAGGTCAGCGGCTGACCATGCGGTAGACACCTTCTTTCAGCAAAGGCAAGTGCGCGTGCAGCGCTTCGATGCGTCTGCTTATGCGTCCAAGGTGAACCCCACAGACGCCGACATCGAGCAGTACTACAAGGACCCGGCCCACACATCGCAGTTTCAGGCGCCTGAGCAAGCGAGCATTGAATACGTGGTGCTCGATGTGGATGCCATCAAGAAGGGCCTAGCGGTCAACGAAGAGGACCTGCGCCGTTATTACGAAGAAAACGCATCGCGCTTTGGCACACCCGAAGAACGTCGCGCTAGCCACATCCTGATCGCGGCCGACAAGTCACTGCCCGCTGATGAACGCGCCAAGGCGCGAGCCAAGGCCGAGGAAATCAGCGCCGCGTTGGCCAAGAACCCGGCTCAGTTTGCCGAGCTTGCCCAAAAGAATTCGCAAGATCCCGGCTCGGCCGCCAAGGGCGGCGACCTCGATTTCTTCGCGCCCGGTGCCATGGTCAAGCCTTTCGAGGATGCGGCCTATTCCCTCAAGGTGGGCCAGACCAGCGCGGTGGTTGAAACCGATTTCGGTTTTCACATCATTCGGCTCACCGATATCCGTGGTGGCGACAAGCGCAGTTTTGAATCGGCACGGCCTGAAATCGAGGCCGAGGTTCGCAAGCAATTGGCGCAGGAGAAGTTTGCCGAAGCCGCTGAAGACTTCACCAACATGGTCTACGAGCAGTCCGACAGCCTCAATCCCGTCATTGAAAAGTACAAGCTTGAGCTCAAGACGGCTCAGGGTGTCACCCGCAAGCCTGCCGCCAGCGCCAAAGGTGTGATCGCATCAGCCAAGTTTCTGGACGCAATTTTTTCCAGCGACGCCTTGACCAGCAAGCGCAACACGCCGGCGGTTGAAGTGGCGGCCAGGCAATTGGTCTCCGGTCGAGTGCTCAATCACCAGGCCGCCCACGCGCTGTCGCTGGACGAAGTCAAGGACAAGGTTCGGCTGCTGGTGTCGCAGTCTCAGGCAGCAGCACTGGCGCGCAAGGCGGGTGAGCAGCGTTTGGCTGAACTCAAGCAGGCTCCGCAGACCGACATGCGAATCGAGCCGCAGATGGTCTCGCGTTTGCAGACCGGTCAATTGGGCGAGCCACTGATCACTGCCATCTTGAGCGCTGACATGAAGTCTGCGCCAGGCTTTGTCGGCGTTGACCTCGCAGCGCAGGGCTATGTCGTTGCGCGAATCGACAAGGTGATCGGTCGTGACCCGGCGGCGGCTGACACATCCCGCGCGATCAGCCAGTACGCCGAGGCCTGGGGAGCCGCCGAGTCGCAGGCCTACTTCGCCTCTTTGCGCAACCGCTTCAAGGTGCAGATCAACGAAAAAGAAGTCGCCAAGAAGGCGCTCAACGACTCCACCGAGACGCGTTGACACAGCACTTCCACCGGCCGACAAGCACAGGCTGCAGCCTATAATTGCGCCTCTGCGGTGGCTGTAGCTCAGTTGGTAGAGTCCAGGATTGTGATTCCTGTTGTCGTGGGTTCGAGCCCCATCAGCCACCCCATAAATTCTTTAACGCCGACAAGCAATTAGCTTAGTCGGCGTTTTTCTTGGGGACACTCCAGGGACAATTCCGGCTTGTCCATGAGCTTGGCCATCTCGATGTCGTCGGCCTGGCCTGGCAGCCATTTCGAGTAAGTGCTAAGAAAAATCTCGACGCTGTGCCCCAGTTGGGCGGCCGCAAACGCAGGACTCATCCCCGCCATCAGCATCTCGGTGGCGCGCGTGTGGCGGCAGTTGTAGGGCCTGCGGTAGCGCGCACCGAGCCGCTTGAGCGTCCGGGTCCAGTGGCTGCGACGAAAGGCCCTCTCGTCTGTCCACGGCGTGCCGTAGCGCGGGTCCAAGAAGAACGGAACTGCCACCCGTTCAGGTCACAGGCAGTGGCTCAATGCGTACCACCGCGCGCGCGCCCACGGCCCGGGCGTAGCGTTGAACAGTACGCAGCGACGGCGCGCGGCTACCCCCTTCCAGTCGGGCAATCGCGCTCTGTGTCGT
This sequence comes from Burkholderiaceae bacterium, assembly GCA_040400875.1. GTDB lineage: Bacteria > Pseudomonadota > Gammaproteobacteria > Burkholderiales > Burkholderiaceae_C > PBB1. The sequence goes on from JBBAPK010000004.1 coordinate 35,335, forward strand.
GCCCATGAGAGCAGCGACGTCGCTTTGCGTCATTCCGGCTCGGGCGCGCGCGGCAATCAACTCGTGGGCCATGTCGAATTCAGCCGCCTGATGCTCGTACTCGGCGCGGGTGGCAGGGTCGTCCAGCAGTTCGCGCTTGATGTCTTTGAGGCTTTTCATGATGCGATGTCTTCCAGTCGTTTGCGAGCCGTGGTCAACGCTCTGCGCGGCGTGGCCTGTGTCTTCTTGACGAAGACGTGCAGCACCAGCAGGCGGCGGCCTTGAATAGCGGCGTACACGGCGCGTGCAATACCGTCTCGGCCCTGCATGCGCATCTCCCAGAGCTTGTCTTCCAAGGGGCGGATGTGCGGCAGGCCGAGATGCTGCGGCCCAAAGTCTTCAAGCAACTCGGCGATGTGCAAGAAGCGAGCACGCATGTCTGCCGGGAGTGCTTGCAGTTCGGGCTCTGCCAGCGGGTGTAGGGCGTCTGTCCAAGTGTTCAAAGTATAGCCATTGTGCTATTTTTAAGCCACCGCCCGAAGGCCGGTCGCGGCCAAATTTTTCGCACCGAACGCCACCCCGGCTTCTTTCAGAACCCATGCCTCGATGCGCTCTCGGTGCGTCGCCAGCAGTTCAAGCGGGCGCAGCTTGTAGTGCGCCTGAACGGAGATCAAGCATCTCAGCGCACAAGCTCATGGGGTGAGCCTGTGCTTTGAATTCGGCGACTGCGTTTCACCCGGATGGCTTCATCCCTGTCGCGTGCCAATTTCAATTTGCCTTTGCATGCTTGGTTTGAGACGGCAACAATCCATCTCAATCGGCAGATCGCCCGCTTTGATAGTTTCTTGACGAGGTTCTTCCCATGACTGTTCGAGCCCCATTGACCTTTGCCGCACCCACCTCGTTCGCCGCGCGTTTTTGTCGATTGGCAGCAGCCGTATTAGTGGCTTTGCAGCTGGGGTCTTGCGGCGGCGGCTCCGGGTCATCCGATGCCCAGGTGCCCGAACCCGAGCTCATTCAAAGCACCAACGGGTCGCTCACCTACACCTTGACGCAAGCGCCTGCCCAGATCACGGTGGGCGGAACCTCCGTGCGGTCGAATGTCTACAACGGCAGGTACATCCCTCCCGTGTTCAAGCTGGCGCGGGGCGACACGCTCAATCTCACCGTGGTCAACCGCATCGGTGCGGCGGATGTGCAGATCTCCGGGCCGCAGACCAGCAACACGCACTTCCACGGGATGAACATCTCGCCCAGCAACGACAACGTGTTTTTGTCGCTGCAGCCGGGTGCCAAGTATTCATACCAGTGGCAGGTTCCGACGAACCATCCCCAGGGCCTTTACTGGATTCATCCGCACGACCATGGACTGGTCGAGCCACAGGTTCTGAGCGGCATGGCGGGCATGCTGGTGATCGATGGTCTGGTCAGTCAGCACTACCCGGCATTCGCCGGCCTGAAGGAGCGCAATCTGCTCTTGAAGGACTTCACTTTCCCCGGCTTTCAGGACGGCGACGTCAAGACGAAGACCATCAACGGCACCATCGGTGCATCGATCCAGATGCGCCCGGGCGAGATGCAGGTGTGGAATCTGGGCAACTTTGGCGCCGATGCTTACTTCAACTTCGCCGTGGCTGCTCCTGTTCAGATCTGGGAAATCGGCCACGATGGCAACGTGCTGGAACAACCACAGCAACTCAGCTCGGTGTTCTTGCCACCGGGTGCTCGCTCGGTGGTGGTGGTTGTGGCGCCCAGCACCCCAGGCACCTATTCGATTGACTCGCTCAATGTGGACACCGGCCCTGCGGGTGACCCCAACCCCACCGTCAATCTGGCCAAACTGGTGGTCAGTGGCGATGCGTCGACCAACGCGACTTCACTGCAATACGCCCTGACGCAACCGGCGGCCGATCAAGTCGGCATCAACCCGACCGTGGCTTTGGTGGAAGCGTTGGCAGTGACGAACAGCCGCACGCTGACCTTCAGCGAATCTGATGATGGCAACACGTTCTACATTGACAGCGGTGATGGCAAGGGCCCTCTGGTCTATGACCCCGACTACATCAACATCGCTGTCACCTTGGGCTCTGTCGAGAGATGGACCATCTTGAACACCAGCAGCGAGCGCCATGTGTTTCACATTCACCAACTCGATTTCCTTGTTGAATCGATCAACAACGACGATCAGGACGAGGAGGGGCTGCGCGATGTGATTGACCTGCCCTATGCGCAAAACGGCGTGCCCGGCAAGGTCGTCTTGAAGATCCCCTTCAACGATCCGACGATGGTTGGAAACTTCGTTTATCACTGCCACATCGTGGGTCACGAAGACGCAGGGATGATGGCCAACCTCACGGTGAACGCCTCTGGCAGCACCGCGGCACTTGGGCCCGCACGCATGCGCCTCATCAAGCCTGAGGTGGACAACGGGCTGTGGACGCGCATAGCACGCTGGGTGGGCCTGGAGCCGCCAGTGGTGGTCGCCTTGCCCGACGCGCCGGTGTGCCGCACGCCCGTCAAGACCGCCTCAGTCGGAACCGACAAGCGCCAGCGCTCGAGAACGGTGCCCGCCGCGAGCGACAACCAGGCCAAGGCCACTGTGCTTGTCGACAGCAAGCGTTGAGTGACCGCGCGCCGTCTAGATCGGCATCCAGCAGTCGAATGTGGCGGCTTGGCCGTGACAAGCGCCCGCGGTGTCGATCAGGTTCCACACGACGGCTCGCTCGATTCGAAATCGCTTGCCGCTGGCTGCGATCCTGATGCCCGAGTAGTCGGCAATGAAGCCATCGCGGCCGACCCGCTCGAGCAGCCGGGCCCGTTCTTCGCGCAGCAGGGGTTCGGCCGACAGCCGCGAGGGCATGCCCACGAAAGTCGCCCAATCCAACTCGAAGAGCGACAGAGCCGAGCGATTGCCGTAAAAAAACAAGGGGTCGGACTCTGTGCCGTGGGCCACGATCACTGCGCTGGCGTTCCACATCGCATCGCGCAGGGGGCCTGAGCGCACGACCAGATCGTGCCCTGTCAAGCGGGCATGGCTGTCGGCGATGAGGCTCAGGCGGTCATCGCTGAGTGGGTTATCGCTGCCCAGCATTGGCGCGAGCCGACTCGCACAGCTTCTTGCAGGCGGCGCGAATTGTTTCGTTGACGGCAAGCAACCTGAGTTTCGTCAGGCCCGCCACTTCCTTGGCGCTGAAACCCTTGCTCAGGTGGGTGAGCACGTCGATCTCCACAGGACTCAAGCCGTCCCCCTTGAGCCCCGCTTCCTGAAAATGAGCCAGCACGCGACGGGCGAGGGCAGGCGACAGCGGCGGCTTGCCACGAACGATTTTTTGAAGGTTCTCGACCACGGCCTCGAAGCGTTCTTCTTTCAAGAGGTATCCATCCGCGCCCAGTTTCAAGGCGGGAAACAGATGTTCATCGTCGGCATACAGCGACGTGACGATCTTCGCGCCCCTGGCCGTCGGAAATTCAACCAGCAGATCAAGTCCTGCGAGGTCAGGCAAGTCGAGGTCGATCAGGAGGATGTCGAACGGCAGGCGCGGATTTGCACTGGCCTCGTCAACAAGCATCGACGACAGGATCGCTTCTCGCGCTGATGGCAGATCGCCGACTTCGGTGAGCGTCATGGCATCGGTGAAACTTTCGCTCACCACGCGGGCCAGGAAGGCCCGGGTCTGCGGGTTTTGTTCGAAGATCAAAACATTGACGGACATGGCCAGACGCTGATCAGTGATGAGCAAATGCTAGCAGTGCGTTCGCCCCGGGACGAGCACATCGACTCCTACAATGATTTGCATGCGCATCCTGATTGCCAACGACGATGGTTACCTGGCGCCCGGACTTGCAGCATTGGTGAGGGCTTGCGAGGGTTTGGGCGATATTGAAGTGATCGCCCCCGAGCAAAACGCCAGCGGTACGTCGAACTCTCTGACGCTCAGCCGCCCGCTGTCGCTGCATGTGGCGCCAAACGGGTTTCGCTATCTGAACGGCACGCCTTCTGATTGCGTCCACGTGGCCCTGACGGGCCTGTTGCTCGAGCGCCCAGACCTGGTGGTCTCTGGCATCAACCAGGGCGCCAACATGGGCGACGACACCTTGTACTCAGGCACGGTCGCCGCGGCGATGGAGGGGTTCCTCTTCGGCATCCCGTCGATCGCCTTCTCGCAGGTCGACAAAGGCTGGGGTCATCTTGATGCGGCGGCGAGAGCGGCAAGGCGGGTGATTGAACAGGTGCTGAGCCAGCCGCCAGCAAGGCGGCCGTTTTTGCTCAACGTGAACATCCCGAACCGTGAAGATGCAGACCAGCTGCCCGCGCAGATTACGCGCCTGGGTCGTCGCCATGCCAGCGAGCCGGTGATTCTTCAGACGAGCCCGCGCGGCGACACGATGTACTGGATCGGACCTGCAGGCGATGCCCGCGAAGCAGGAGAAGGCACCGATTTCCACGCCGTGGCCCATGGTTTTGTTTCCATCACGCCCTTGCAGGTCGACCTCACCGACCATCTGGTGGTGCCCGATTGGCAAAGCTGGCTGGTCGCGGGCGCAAGACCGTGAGCGGTTCGCCGCCGCGTGGGGGCAAGTTTCCGCTCAAGCTCGAGCAGATGTTGCGCCCACCCAAGAAATTGGTCAGCACGCCCGGAGAGCCTTCGGGCCAGGGCTCGAATGTTTCGCAAGGTCAATCTGCGCCGTCGTTAAACGCGGCAACACGCCGGTCGGCGCTCGCTGAGAAGGCGGCCGCGTCACGGCCCACGGGCCTTGGACTTGACTCTGAGGACGTGCGACGCCGCATGGTCGATCGCCTGCGTGCCGCGGGCCCCCACGACCCTCGCGTTCTCGAGGCGATGGGGGCCGTGCCCCGGCACCTTTTCGTGGATGGCGCGCTGGTCACACAGGCCTACGAAGACACCAGCTTGCCCATCGGCCATGGCCAGACGATCTCCAAGCCCTCTGTGGTCGCACGCATGATCGGCGTGCTGATGGACGGTGCGGCCGCGCGCGCTGCCGGGCATCTCTGCAGAGTGCTTGAGGTGGGTACGGGTTGCGGCTATCAGGCCGCCGTGCTGTGTCGGCTTTCGCGTCAGGTGGTGTCGGTCGAGCGCATCAAGGGCCTTCACGACAAGGCGCGGGAACTCGTCGCGCCTTTGCGCATGAACCAACTGCGGCTGGTCTACGGCGACGGGATGTTGGGCCACGCGCCCAATGCGCCCTATGACAGCATCATCGCGGCAGCCTGTGGTGCCGAAGTGCCCGATGCATGGCTTGCGCAGTTGGCGGTAGGTGGTCGCCTGATCTCGCCGGTGCTCGATGCGGCCAAGGGTCAGCGTTTGCTGGTCATTGACCGCCTCGACACTGGCGCATTCCAGCGCACCGAGTACGAGGCGGTGCAGTTCGTCCCCCTAAAATCAGGTTCGATTTGATTGAGGTGACGGCTCGCATGAGAACGAAGTTTGATGCCCGGCGTCGAGGGCTGGGTTGGCTCGGTGTGGTCGCTGCAGCCTTGGTGTTGCTGGGCTGCTCTTCGCCTCGTCAAAAAGCACCGGTCGAGGACCGTCGCTCGACTACCAAGTCGACCGCATCGCAGCCGGCTGACTTCAAGGCTGGCGCTCAGGCAGCACTTCCCGCCGGATCGGAAAATGCGGGCAAGCCGGGCTACTACACCGTACGGCCCCAGGACACGCTGGTTCGAATCGCCCTTGACAACGGGCAGAACTGGAAAGATTTGGCGCGGTGGAATGCGCTCGAAAACCCCAACCTGATTGAGGTGGGTCAGGTCTTGAGAGTGGTTCCTCCAGGTGCTGATGCGTCGCAGCCGTCCACCCGGCCGGTGACGGCGGCCAGGGTTGAAACCAGACCGCTCGATTCAAAGGCCGCAGATTCATCGGCAAGCCAGCCCGCTGCCAGCGCCTCAGGTGCTGCTGCGCCGAGCGCGGCCACCGTGCAAGGCGATGAGGCCGTGGTGTGGATGTGGCCGGCCAGCGGCGCGGTCACTGCCGGTTTCGATGAAGCCAAGAGCAAGGGTCTGTCGATTGCGGGCAAGGCCGGAGACCCCGTGGTGGCAGCCGCCGACGGACGGGTCGTCTATGCCGGATCAGGACTTCGGGGCTATGGCAATCTGGTGATCATCAAGCACAACAGCACCTACCTGACCGCTTACGCGCACAACCAGACCTTGCTGGTCAAAGAGGACCAAGTGGTCAGGCGTGGCCAGAAGATCGCCGAGATGGGATCTACCGATGCCGAGTCGGTCAAGCTGCACTTCGAGATCCGCCGACAGGGCAAGCCCACAGACCCCGCAAAGTTGCTGCCACCGCGCTGATCGGTCCTGCATCAACACATGACACCGAATACCGAATGGCTGAGCGTCGAGTCACTCGACCTCGAAGGCCAGGGCGTGGCTCACAACGCCGAAGGCAAGGTTGTTTTCATCGAGGGTGCATTGCCCGGCGAGCAGGCGCAAGTCAGCGTCTACCGTCGCAAGAACCAGTGGGAGCAGGCCACCATCACGGCCTTGCGCCGCGAGAGTTCGCAACGTGTCAGCCCACGCTGCCAGTATTTCGGCGTGTGCGGCGGCTGCAAGATGCAGCACTTTCACGCGGGCGCGCAAATCGCGACCAAGCAGCGAGCGCTTGAGGATGGTCTTTGGCATCTGTCCAAGGTCAAGCCAGACCAAGTGCTCAGGCCCATCGAAGGCCCCGCCTGGGGCTACCGCTACCGCGCACGCCTGTCGGTGCGCTACGTGGCCAAGAAAGGCAAGGTGCTGGTCGGGTTTCACGAGCGAAAGTCAAGCTATGTGGCCGACATGAACAGCTGCGAGGTGTTGCCGCCAAGGCTGAGCGCGTTGTTGCCTGAGTTGGCTGAATTGATCGGCAGCATGGAGCAGCGTGATCGACTGCCGCAAATCGAGGTGGCTGTCGGTGATGACACCGTGGCGCTGGTGCTTCGGCACCTTGAACCACTTGGCGAAGGCGATCTTCGACGGCTGAGCGCGTTTGCCACCGAGCACGCGGTGCAATGGTGGCTGCAGCCGAAGGGGCCGGCCACCGTGCACCCGCTTGATGCTCAGGCTTGCGAGCTGTCTTACAGGCTGCCCGAGTTCGGTATCACGATGCGCTTCAAGCCGACCGACTTCACGCAGGTCAATCACCAGATCAACCGTACGCTGGTGGCCCGCGCGATCAGCCTGCTTGACCCTCAGCCAGACGAGCGCGTGATCGACTGGTTTTGCGGGCTGGGCAACTTCACGCTGCCCCTCGCCACGCGGGCCCGCGAGGTGCTGGGTGTCGAGGGCAGCGAAGCCCTTGTCGCGCGCTCACGTGAAAACGCCGAAGTCAACGGGCTTGCCGCCAGGGTCAGCTTCGCTGCGAGCAACCTATTCGAGATCGAAGCCGCTTCGCTGGCTGCATTGGGGACTGCCGAAAAATGGCTGGTGGATCCTCCGCGCGAGGGCGCTTTTGCGCTCGCCAAGGCGCTTGTCGAGCTCGCCGCAGACGGGTCGGCACAAGGGGCTTGCCGTATTCCCCATCGCATCGTCTATGTGAGTTGCAACCCAGCCACCTTGGCACGAGATGCCGGCTTGCTGGTGCATCAGGCCGGCTACACCCTGTCGGCAGCAGGTGCCGTCAACATGTTCCCGCACACGGCTCATGTGGAAAGCATCGCCGTGTTCGATCGACTCTGATCCTGAGGGCACGCACAAACGAAAACGGGGCCCGCAGGCCCCGTTTTTTTTCGACGGTTTCGACTCAGTCGTCGCTACCGCCAGCCATTCCGAAGATGGCGAGCAGCGACTGGAACACGTTGTACACGCTCAGGTAGACGCTCAAGGTGGCGGTGATGTAGTTGGTCTCCTCGCCATCCTTGACTCGCTTCAGGTCGTAGAGGATGAATGCAGAGAAGATGCCGATGGCCAGCACCGACAGCGTGATCATGAGCGCGCTGGACTGGATGAACACATTGGCAATACCAGCCACCAGCAACATGATCACGCCAATGAACAAGAATTTGCCCATCGAACTCAGGTCACGCTTGATGACCGATGACAGCGCTGCCATGCCGAGGAAAATCGCACCCGTTCCGGCGAACGACATCATGATCAGGCTGGCGCCGTTGGACATGCCCAGAACCACACCGACCATGCGCGACAGCATCAGGCCCATGAAGAAGGTGAAGCCCAGCAGCACAGGAACGCCCATCGCAGAGTTCTTCGTTTTCTCGATCGCGTACATGAAACCAAACGCGCCAGCCAGGAAAACAATCAGGCCCATCATGGGCGAAAGCGCGTTGGTCAGGCCGGTAGCCAAGCCAACCCAAGCGCCCAGAACCGTGGGCACCATCGACAGCGCCAACAGCCAGTAGGTGTTGCGCAAGACGCGATTGCGCTGCTCGGTTGATGTGACCGACCCAGAATATGTGTAGGGGGATGAACGAAGACCTTGACTCATGGAAACCTCCTGAAACAGCGGGATGACGGTTCGATACCGGGAATGTGAGTTTAGTTCCCTCGGGTTTCTTCGTCTGCCGCACCCCGGCAAGGCCAAAGCATTCAAGAGCCTTTGCGCGGCTTCGATGCGGCGGTCTCGACTTACAATCTCTACTCTAACCCGAACATCCCCCGCCCCCAGAGAAACCCCTCCAGTTTCCCACCAGGATCCGATCTTGCAGCGCCGACTGCGGGGCAGAACTGGGTGCATCAATGGAGTCTTCCTTGCTGCCCGTCTCGCCTCCCGCAATCCTCGTACTCGCAGACGGCTCCCGCTTCATCGGCACTTCCATCGGCTCACCGGGCCAGACCTGTGGGGAGGTGGTCTTCAACACCTCGTTGACCGGCTATCAGGAAATCCTGACCGACCCGAGCTATCGCCGTCAGATCGTCACGCTGACCTACCCGCACATCGGCAGCTATGGCGTCAATCCAGAAGATGTTGAGTCTGATCGGATTCATGCTGCTGGTTTGATCATCAAGGACCTTCCCCTGAGGGCCTCGAACTTCCGGATGACCGAAACGCTGTCGCAGTATCTGCAGCGTGAGCGCACCGTGGCGATTGCCGACATTGACACCCGACGGTTGACGCGTTTGTTGCGCAGCACAGGCGCGCAAAACGGCTGCATCCTCTCGTTGGGTTCTGACGAGGTGATAGGCGAAGCGCATTTCGAGGCCGCCTTGAATGCTGTGCGCTCAGCGCCCAGCATGGCCGGTCTTGATCTGGCCAAGGTCGTCAGCAGCACCAGCAGCCACGTCTGGACCGAAACCGAATGGGCGCTTGGCGCAGGCCATGGCACGCAGGACGACCCGACCTGGCATGTGGTTGCCTACGACTTTGGCGTCAAACGCAACATCCTGCGCATGCTGGCCAGTCGTGGCTGCAAGGTCACGGTGGTGCCTGCGCAAACAACCGCGCACGAAGTTCTGGGGATGAGCCCGGACGGTGTTTTTCTGAGCAACGGCCCCGGAGACCCCCAGCCTTGCGACTACGCCATCGAGGCCACGCGCACGCTGATCGAAACTGGCATCCCGGTGTTCGGGATTTGCCTCGGTCATCAGATCCTCGCGCTGGCTTCGGGCGCCAAGACCTTCAAGATGAAGTTCGGGCACCACGGCGCCAACCATCCTGTCAAGGACCTTGATACAGGCCGGGTGAGCATCACCAGCCAGAACCACGGATTTGCCGTAGATGAGACCACTTTGCCCCACAACTTGAGACCGACCCACGTGAGCTTGTTTGACGGCACCTTGCAGGGCTTGGCGCGCACCGACCGCCCGGCCTTTTGCTTTCAGGGCCACCCCGAAGCATCTCCGGGGCCGCAAGACATCGGCTACCTTTTCGACCGGTTCATTGCGCTGATGCACACGGCCCGCGCCGCCTCGACCGGAGGTGCAAATGCCTAAGCGCTCAGACCTTCGATCCATTCTGATCATCGGCGCAGGTCCGATCATCATCGGCCAGGCCTGCGAATTCGACTACTCGGGAGCTCAAGCCTGCAAGGCGTTGCGCGAAGAGGGCTACCGCGTCATCCTCGTCAATAGCAATCCGGCGACGATCATGACCGACCCGGAGATGGCTGATGCGACCTACATCGAGCCCATCACCTGGCAGGTGGTCGAAAAGATCATCGCCAAGGAACGCCCCGATGCGGTGCTGCCAACCATGGGTGGCCAGACGGCCCTGAATTGCGCGCTGGACCTGCACAAGCACGGCGTGCTGGCCAAGTACGGCGTCGAGATGATCGGCGCCAACGAAAAGGCCATCGAAAAGGCCGAGGATCGGTTGAAGTTCAAGGACGCCATGACCGGCATTGGGCTGGGTTCGGCGCGCAGCGGCATCGCCCACTCGATGGAAGAGGCCTTGGCTGTGCAGCAAAGGATCTCGGCCGAAATCGATGGCCCGGGCTTCCCGATGGTGATCCGACCGAGCTTCACGTTGGGCGGCACCGGAGGCGGCATCGCCTACAACCCTGACGAGTTCGAGGAAATCTGCAAGCGCGGGCTCGACCTCTCGCCCACCAAGGAACTGCTGATCGAGGAAAGCCTCATCGGCTGGAAAGAGTTCGAGATGGAAGTGGTGCGCGACAAGGCGGACAACTGCATCATCGTGTGCTCGATTGAAAACTTGGACCCGATGGGCATCCACACCGGCGACTCGATCACGGTGGCGCCGGCGCAGACGCTCAGCGACAAGGAATATCAGTTACTGCGCAATGCCAGCATCGCCATCCTGCGCGAGATCGGCGTGGACACCGGCGGCTCGAATGTGCAGTTCGCCATCAATCCGCAAGACGGCCGCATGGTCGTCATCGAGATGAACCCGCGTGTGTCGCGCTCGTCGGCCCTGGCGTCCAAGGCCACCGGATTTCCGATCGCCAAGGTTGCAGCCAAGTTGGCGGTGGGCTACACGCTTGACGAGTTGCGCAACGACATCACCGGCGGCGCCACGCCTGTGAGCTTCGAGCCCAGCATCGACTACGTGGTCACGAAGATTCCGCGTTTCGCGTTCGAGAAATTCCCTGCCGCCGATTGCCACCTGACCACGCAGATGAAATCCGTGGGCGAGGTGATGGCGATGGGTCGCACTTTCCAGGAAAGCTTCCAAAAGGCGCTGCGTGGCCTTGAGACCGGCATCGACGGGCTGAGCGAGCGCAGCACCGACAAAGACGAGATCGTCGAGGAAATCGGCGAGGCAGGTCCTGAACGCATCCTTTATGTGGGCGACGCATTTCGCATTGGCATGAGCCTGGACGAGGTGTTCGAGGAAACCGCCATCGACCCTTGGTTCCTCGCGCAGATCGAGCAACTGATCCAGATCGAAAAAACCCTCGCCACCCGCACGCTGGAAAGTCTCGGTGCGGATGAACTGCGATTGCTCAAGCGCAAGGGCTTTTCCGATCGGCGCATTGCCAAGCTGTTGGGCACCAACCAGCATGCAGTGCGTGCCATACGTCATGCGCTGAACGTGCGGCCGGTCTACAAGCGGGTGGACACCTGCGCTGCCGAGTTCTCCACGCAGACCGCATACCTTTACTCGACCTACGATGAAGAGTGTGAGGCCGAGCCGACCGACCGCAAGAAGATCATGGTTCTTGGTGGCGGTCCCAATCGCATCGGGCAGGGCATCGAGTTTGACTATTGCTGCGTGCACGCCGCGTTGGCCATGCGCGAAGACGGCTACGAGACCATCATGGTCAACTGCAATCCCGAGACGGTGTCGACCGATTACGACACCTCGGATCGTTTGTACTTCGAGCCGGTCACCCTTGAGGATGTGCTCGAGATCGTGGACAAGGAAAAGCCAGTGGGCGTCATCGTCCAGTACGGTGGCCAGACTCCCTTGAAGCTGGCGCTGGATCTCGAGCGGGCTGGCGTGCCCATCGTCGGAACATCACCCGACAGCATCGACATTGCCGAGGACCGCGAGCGCTTTCAGAAACTGCTCAATGAACTGGGTCTGAAACAGCCCCCCAATCGCACCGCCCGCACCGAAGAGTCAGCGCTGAAGCTCGCTCAAGAAATCGGCTATCCGCTGGTGGTTCGACCGAGCTACGTTCTTGGTGGGCGGGCGATGGAAATCGTTCATGGCGACAAGGATCTAGAGCGTTACATGCGCGAGGCCGTCAAGGTCAGCGAAAAATCGCCGGTGCTGCTTGACCGCTTTCTAGACGACGCCATCGAGGTCGATGTTGATTGCATCGCCGATGGCAGCGATGAGACTTCGGGCGTGATCATCGGCGGCATCATGGAGCACGTCGAGCAGGCGGGCATTCACTCGGGCGACTCGGCCTGTTCGCTGCCGCCTTATTCCCTGCCTGCTGAGCTGCAGGACGAGCTTAGGCGGCAGACGAAGATGATGGCGCGGGCGCTGAAGGTCAAGGGGCTGATGAACGTGCAGTTCGCCATTCAGGGTGAGGGCGCCGAGGCGGTGGTCTATGTGCTTGAGGTCAACCCGCGGGCCTCGCGCACCGTGCCTTTTGTGTCCAAAGCCACGGGTGTGCAACTCGCCAAGATCGCGGCTCGCTGCATGGTGGGGCGTAAGTTGTCCGATCAGCAGCAACGCAACGGCCGCGTCCCGAGCGAGGTGATCCCGCCTTATTTCAGCGTCAAGGAAGCGGTATTTCCCTTCAACAAGTTTCCTGGTGTCGATCCAGTCCTCGGCCCCGAGATGCGGTCGACCGGTGAGGTGATGGGCACTGGCCGAACCTTCGGCGAGGCCATGCTCAAGAGTCAGTTGGGAGCAGGTTCGCGTCTGCCCGAACGGGGCACGGTGTGCATCACGGTCAAGAATGGCGACAAGTTGAGGGCCGTTGAGGTGGCTCGCGATCTTTGTGCCTTGGGCTTTCAGATCGTGGCGACCAAGGGGACGGCTGCGGCCATTGCCGAGGGCGGCGTGGCGGTGAGGGTGGTCAACAAGGTCAAGGACGGTCGGCCCCACATCGTCGACATGGTCAAGGCGGGGGAGATCCAGTTGGTCTTCACCACGGTTGATGAAACGCGCACTGCGATTGGCGACTCACGCCACATTCGTCAGGCTGCTCTTGCTCATCGAATCACGTACTACACCAGCATGGCGGGTTGCGAGGCGGCCGTGGAGGGCATGAAGCATCAGGACGATCTGGTGGTGAGGCCTCTGCAGGAGCTTCACGCGGAGTTGAATTAAACTGGTTTGAGACTTGATTTTTGACATTTGGCCGCCGCTGAAGCTTTCTGCGGCGGCTTCATTTTTTCTCCGGGCGATCACCATGCAAACCATTCCATTGACCAAGCGCGGAGCTGAAAAGCTCAAGGACGAACTTCAGCGTTTGAAGACGTCGGAGCGCCATGCCGTGATCCAAGCCATTGCTGAGGCCCGCGCCCAAGGCGATTTGTCCGAGAACGCCGAATACGAGGCCGCCAAGGACAAGCAAGGCTTCGTCGAGGGACGCATCCTGGAAATTGAGGGGAAGCTTGCAGCCGCCAAAGTGATCGATCCGTCCACCCTGGATGCCGAGGGCCGCGTGGTGTTCGGCTCCACCGTCGACCTCGAGGACGAGTCCAGCGGCGTCATGGTCACCTATCAAATCGTGGGTGACGATGAGGCCGATCTCAAGCTGGGTCTGGTCTCCATCAGCTCGCCCATCGCACGCGCGCTGATCAGCAAGGAAGTCGGTGACATTGCCGAGGTGCACGCGCCCGGCGGCGTCAAGAGTTACGAGGTCATGGCCGTGCGCTATTGCTGATCGGCTGCCCGCTCATGTTGCATCGAATTGCCGCGTGCCTGGCCGGTTTATGGGCTGGAGTGTTGCTGGGCGTGGGCTTGATCGGAGCGCCCGCGGGCTTCGCCGTAGCCCCTTCGGAAATCGCCGGTCGAAGCGCCGGGAGGATGTTCGCCATCGAGGCTTACGCCAGCCTGGCTGTCGCGGTACTGCTGCTGCTTGCGCTTCGCAACGTCAGGAGCTCGCGCCCATCAGGGATTCCGATTGACGTCAACATGTTGCTGGTTTTCGGCAGCTTGTTTTGCACCATCGCCGGCTACTTCGTGCTGCAGCCCATGATTGCAGCGGCTAAAGCGGGCGAGGGCGCCTTGTCGTTCGCAGTCCTGCACGGGTTGGCCGCAGCCTTTTTTGCGGTTAAGGCGCTGTGTGTGGTGTGGCTCGCCTGGCGTTTGACCTCTGGCCCTAAGCCCTAAGGTATCGCGTCTGATTTTTCCTCGACTGCCCTTGGGTAAGTCAGGCAGTTCAGTCTGGCACCTTCCGTTTGACACTGACCACCCGCTTGCGGGCACGCTTGACCTCGCCGCCCGCGGCAAGACGTTCGTTGCCGAGAACCCTGATCTTCTTGACCTGAGGCCGGTGGTTACCACTTTTCGAGAACTTCAGCAGCTTGACCACCTTGGGACCCGGCATGCGATCTTCGCGCTCTTGCTTTTCCTTGGGCGGAATCGGGCGCCACAGCACCAGCAACTTGCCGATGTGCTGAATCGGTGCTGCGTTCAGTTCATCGGACAAAGATGCAAACATCGCTTCGCGCGAGACACGCTCGTCGCAAAAGACACGAATCTTGATCAGACCATGGGCGCTGAGTGCTGCGTCCGTTTCACGAACCACCGCAGGGGTCAGTCCGTCACCGCCTATCAGCACCACGGGATCCAGATGATGTGCGTCCGCACGTTTTTCTTTACGTTGATGGGAGGTGAGTTGAATTGCAGGCATCAACCTATTATCGGCTCAGCATGAAGGTCAAATCCAAAAGCAAGAAGATCAACAAGGCTTGGCTGCTCGATCACCTGAACGACACCTACGTCAAGCTGGCGAAGAAAGAAGGGTTTCGAGCCCGCGCTGCGTACAAGTTGAAAGAAATCGACAAGACGCTGGGCCTTTTCAAGCCTGGTCAAGTGGTTGTCGATCTGGGTGCTGCGCCAGGCGCCTGGAGCCAATACGTGCGGCGTCGTCTTTCAATGAAGGAGTCAAACGTGGCGGGCGCTGGCATGGCGCCGCTCAACGGCACCATCATCGCCCTCGATGTCCTCGATTTCGAGCCCATCGACGGTGTGGTTTTCATTCAGGGTGACTTCCGTGATGAAGAAGTGCTTCAGCGGCTAGAGCTGGCCATCACTGGGCGGTCTGTCGACGTGGTGGTCTCCGACCTGGCGCCCAATCTCTCAGGCATAGCCAGTTCGGATTCCGCCCGAGTGGAGCATCTGGTTGAACTCGCGGTCGAGTTCTCCACGCGACACCTGGTCGACAACGGAACCTTGGTATGCAAGGTTTTTCATGGTGGCAATTACAGCCAGCTCGTGGAACTTCTGAAAGCGAATTTCCGTTCGGTCAGGCCCATCAAGCCCAAAGCGTCAAGAGACAAGTCGTCAGAAACTTTTCTTGTCGCTGCGGGTCTCAAGTCGACAAGCAAGTCTGCCGACAGATGACCTGTTGTGATTGACCCTTCTGCAGGCGCTGTGGCTTTGCCGTCACGGCAGCTTTGGCGGGCTTGACTCGCATAAACTCGGTCCTATGTTGGAGTTGCGTGTGCTGTCTCTCTTCGCGCAATCTTGTACGCTTAAAAAATTGGAGCTGCGGTGAACAATCAATGGTTCTCAAAGGTGGCTGTTTGGCTCGTGATCGCCCTCGTGCTGTTCACGGTTTTCAAGCAATTTGATCGCAGCTCGTCATCGGGCGGCCAGATCGGGTATTCGGACTTTCTGGAAGAGGTCCGAAATAAGAGGGTCAAGGCCGTCACTTTGCAGGAAGGCCCCTCGGGCACCGAGATCATCGCCACTACCACCGACGACAAGCGCTTGCGCAGTACGGCCACTTACCTTGATCGTGGTTTGGTTGGCGACCTGATCAACAACGGCGTGAAGTTCGATGTGAAGCCGCGTGAAGAACCATCGCTGCTCATGAACATCCTGGTGTCTTGGGGCCCGATGCTTCTCCTGATCGGCGTGTGGATTTATTTCATGCGGCAGATGCAAGGCGGGGGCAAGGGAGGCGCTTTCAGCTTTGGAAAATCGAAGGCTCGCATGCTGGATGAGGCGAACAACACGACCACATTCGCCGACGTGGCAGGCTGTGACGAAGCCAAGGAAGAGGTCAAGGAACTGGTCGATTTCTTGAAGGATCCCCAGCGCTTTCAAAAACTCGGTGGCCGTATCCCTCGCGGTGTTTTGTTGGTGGGGCCTCCGGGGACTGGCAAGACGCTGCTGGCCAAGGCCATCGCGGGCGAGGCCAAGGTGCCTTTCTTCAGCATTTCAGGGTCTGACTTCGTCGAGATGTTTGTCGGCGTCGGTGCCGCCCGCGTGCGCGACATGTTTGAACAAGCCAAGAAGAGCGCCCCTTGCATCATCTTTGTGGATGAGATTGACGCCGTTGGACGCCACCGTGGAGCGGGCCTGGGTGGCGGAAACGATGAGCGTGAGCAGACACTGAACCAGATGCTGGTCGAGATGGACGGCTTCGAGACCAATTTGGGCGTCATCGTGATGGCGGCGACCAATCGGCCTGACATCCTTGACCCGGCACTGTTGCGTCCGGGCCGCTTCGATCGTCAGGTCTATGTGACGTTGCCTGATGTGCGTGGACGCGAGCAGATTCTTAACGTGCACATGCGTAAGGTGCCCGTGGGGCAAGACATCCGTGCTGACATCCTCGCTCGTGGCACACCGGGATTTTCCGGCGCTGATCTCGCCAATCTGGTCAACGAAGCTGCCCTTTTCGCTGCGCGCCGGGCTGGTCGCGTCGTGGAAATGGTCGACTTCGAAAAGGCCAAGGACAAGATCATGATGGGCCCCGAGCGCAAGTCGATGATCATGCCCGAGGAGGAGCGTAAAAACACCGCTTATCACGAGTCCGGGCATACCTTGGTGGCCAAACTGATGCCTAAGACCGATCCCGTGCACAAGGTGACTGTCATCCCACGCGGTCGGGCTTTGGGTGTGACCATGCAACTGCCTGAAGGCGACCGTTACAGCCTCGACAAGGAGCGGATGCTTTCAACCATATCCGTCCTGTTCGGAGGCCGCATCGCTGAAGAGGTGTTCATGCACCAGATGACCACGGGTGCCAGCAATGACTTCGAGCGGGCCACGCAAATCGCGCGGGACATGGTCACTCGCTACGGTATGTCCGATGAGTTGGGTCCAATGGTTTATGCCGAGAACGAGGGCGAGGTTTTTCTGGGCCGCTCCGTGACGAAACAAGTCAATGTGTCTGAGCAGACGATGCAAAAGGTCGACGGGGTCATCCGCCGCATCATCGATGAGCAGTACGCCATTGCGCGCAAGCACATTGAAGAAAACCACGACAAGATGCATGCCTTGGCCAAGGCCCTGCTGGAGTGGGAAACCATCGACAGTGAGCAGATCGATGACATCATGAAGGGCGACCCCCCTCGTGCACCGAAAGACTGGACATCGTCGTCGAGCAAGCCCAACGGCCCATCGGCTCCGGTGTCCACTGACGGAGCGCCCGCAGTCGCATGAAGTGATCGGTGACGAATTTTCACGGGGCTTCGGCCCCGTTTTTAATTTGATCGGCAATCTGTCCACACGGCATCGCATGTTCTGGCAGACGACAAATCACCGCATCGATCTGACGATGCCCAAGGTCATGGGTATCGTGAACGTCACGCCCGACTCGTTTTCGGATGGCGGATCGTTTGGAGGGCCCCGGTCGGCGATCGACCACTGCCGGCGCTTGATAGACGAAGGCGCAGACATTCTCGATATCGGAGGCGAATCCAGCCGCCCCGGTGCCGTGTCGATTTCCCTGCAGGAAGAACGATGTCGGGTGCTCCCGGTGCTCGAGGCTGCACTTGCCTGGGGGCATCCGGTTTCGCTGGACACGACCAAACCCGACCTCATGTCGGAAGCCCTTGCGATGGGTATCGACATCGTCAATGACATCAGCGCGTTTCGCTCGCCCGAAGCCTTGCGAGTTGCTGTCGGCCATCCGAACTGTGGCTTGTGCCTGATGCACATGAGAGGCAAGCCTGAAACGATGCAGTCCCTGACGGCATACAACGACGTGATGGCCGAGGTGGGTGCCGAGTTGTCTTTGCGGGCCAAAGCGTTGCTGTCAGAAGGGGTTCATTCAGAGCGCATCGTGATCGATCCGGGCATTGGCTTTGGGAAGACCGCTTCGCAAAACATCGACTTGCTGCGTCGCCAGCGAGAGCTTTTGTCTATGGGTTTCCCGCTGTTGACGGGTTGGTCCCGAAAATCGACGCTGGGCGTGGTCACGGGGCGCGACGTGCACGATCGTTTGGCCGCCAGTCTGGCGGCTGCCATGGTTTCAGTTCTCAACGGCGCCAGCATCGTGCGCGTTCATGATGTGGGCGCCACAGTCGATGCCCTGAAAGTCTTGTTGGCAACGGGTCTGCCTGTGTCTGCCCCAACCCCTTTTGAAGGTCATTGATTCATGAGCAGAGCGCTTTTTGGTACCGACGGCATCCGGGGTACGGTGGGCCAAAGCCCGATCACGCCGGACCTCATGCTGCGTCTCGGTCATTCGGTCGGTCGCGTGCTGAAGGCCAGCGCGTCGAAGCCAACCGTGCTGATTGGCAAGGACACGCGAATTTCCGGCTACATGATCGAGTCCGCATTGGAGGCCGGATTTGCGTCTGCGGGCGTCGATGTTCTCTTGACAGGCCCGCTGCCGACGCCGGGTGTGGCCTATCTGACGCGCGCGCTGCGTCTGAGCCTGGGGGTGGTCATCAGTGCGTCGCACAACCCCTTTTGCGACAACGGCATCAAATTCTTCTCGGCATCTGGTGAAAAACTCAGCGATGGCTGGGAGTCGAGCGTCGAGGCGATGCTCGCTCAGGAGCCTCACTGGGTCGATTCGGCAGCCCTCGGCAAGGCTCGAAGGTTGGACGACGCACGCGGACGCTACATCGAATTTTGCAAGGGCACCTTCGGTGGTGACATCTCACTTCGGGGGATGAAGATCGTCGTCGACGCAGCGCATGGGGCGGCTTACCAGGTGGCACCCGAGGTCTTTCATGAACTCGGCGCTGAGGTGCTTGCGATTGGCTGCAGTCCCGACGGGTACAACATCAATGCTGGATTCGGAGCCACTGACCCGTCTGCGCTGGTCAAGGCCGTGATGGACAGCGGCGCCGACTATGGTATCGCGCTGGATGGCGACGCCGATCGTTTGCAACTGGTCGATGCGGCCGGCCGTTTGTTCAATGGCGACGAGTTGTTGTACGTGCTTGTCGCCGATCGCCTTGCTCAGGGGCAGGTCGTCGCTGGCGCAGTCGGCACCTTGATGACCAACCTTGCTGTCGAGCTGGCGCTCAAAGGAAAGGGCGTGGACTTCGCTCGGGCACGGGTTGGCGATCGCTACGTCCTTGAAGAGTTGAGTGCCCGTGGATGGGTCTTGGGGGGCGAGGGCTCAGGGCACCTGCTGGTGCTGGACCGGCACTCGACAGGCGACGGGATCATCAGTGCGCTGCAGGTTTTACAGGCTGTCATCCGGAGCGGAAAGTCGCTCGCAGATCAACTCGAAGGCGTCCGGTTGTTTCCTCAGTCACTGATCAACGTTCAGTTGCGCCACGGATTCGAGTGGCGCACTCATGAAGCGTTTCAGGAGACCCTGAGAAGTGTTGAGAGTGAACTGGGAAACTCTGGGCGAGTGCTCGTTCGACCGTCAGGTACGGAGCCTGTCCTGCGCGTGATGGTCGAGACCCACGACCCTTCAACCGCCAAACGACTAACGCAAAGCCTTGCCGACGCCGCTGGCAAGGCTGCCCGATAAGTCAAGCCAGGCCGTGGCGAACATCTGACCCGTGGGGCGGCTTACTTCTTGGTCGGTGGAACGAGCACACGGTCGATGATCTGCACCACACCGTTGCTCGCCTCTACATCGGCAACAGTCACCATCGACTCGCCCACGGTGACGTAAGGTCCTGCCCTGTAGATCTCCACGGAAGCGCCTTGGACGGTTTTGTTCGGACCTTCCTTGAACTGCGTGGTTTCGATCTTTCCCTGCAGCACGTGGTAACTCATCAGTGAAATGAGCGCGGCACGGTCCTTGGCCAAGCCATCCAAGGTCTTGGCTGGCACAGCCTTGAATGCGTCGTTCGTCGGAGCGAAGAGGGTGTACGGCCCTGTCTCCTTCAGAGTCTCGGTGAGACCCGCGTCATTGATGAGCTTCTTCAGCGTCGACAATTGGGGGTAATCGGCGACCGTTTCCGAGATGGTTTTTGGCGCAGGCGGCGTGGCGCAGCCGGCAATGCTCAATGCTGCGATGCCCGCGATAACTCGCAATTTCCGAATCAACATTTGGGTTTCCGAGAGACAGTCTGAAGGGGCTTGCACCCACACCATGACGAAAACTCAGGTTAGCGGCGCTCCATGACAAGCGGGTGAACGCCTAATGACAACGTTAATGATGAAAAGCCTTGCGAGCCAGACTGTCGCCGTTGCTTCATGGGCTTGTCATGGAATTGACATGAGTGGGGGCTACATTGAAACGGGACGCAAGGCTGGCGGGGCATGCGCCAACGCTGTCACCTGACGAGACCAGGCCGTTGTACTCAAGGGTGTTGAGGCTTCGAGCGTGACCTAAGCCATGAGAGTCGTCACCGAATCCGGTGGATAAGCGGCGATCCTTTTATTTCATTTTTGGGGCCGTCGGGTGGCCATGATGCTTAGGGGGAACTGTGTCGTCCGTAATTTCTGATCATCGTGCTGAGGAGTTTTCTTTGGAGCGTCGGGAACCGATGCGGCGACCGCCCTCAATGAAGGAGTCTCCGGTGTGGATTGACAAGGTTTTCTCGGGTCTTGCGCACAGCGCGGCGATCCTGACATTGTTGCTTTTGTTTGCAATCATCGGGTCTTTGGTGATCGGTGCATGGCCTGCGATTGCGGAGTATGGGCTCTCGTTTCTTTGGAATACCGAATGGGATCCCGTTCAAAACAAGTTTGGTGGCTTGGTGATGATTTACGGCACGGTGATGACCTCAATCATCGCGCTGCTGATTGCTGTACCGGTAAGTTTTGGAATCGCTCTTTTTCTCACTGAATTGGCGCCGGGTTGGCTAAGGCGACCTTTGGGCATAGCGATCGAACTGCTTGCGGCAGTCCCATCGATTGTTTATGGTATGTGGGGGCTGCTTGTTTTCAGTCCAGTACTGGTTAAGTACGTACAACTTCCGCTTCAGGGTCTTTTGGCAGATGTGCCTTATCTGAGGACTCTTGTTTCAGGTTCGCCCGTGGGTATTGGAATACTGTCTGCAGGCATTATTCTGGCCATCATGATCACGCCCTTCATCGCCTCGGTGATGAGGGATGTATTCGAGGTGACGCCTCCCATGCTGAAGGAGTCGGCATACGCATTGGGATCGACCACTTGGGAGGTGGTGTCCAAGGTCGTGCTTCCGTTTACCAAGACCGGCGTCGTTGGCGGGATCATGTTGGGGCTGGGTCGGGCCATTGGAGAGACGATGGCGGTGACTTTCGTTATTGGCAACTTCAACCAACTGAACAGTCTGTCCTTGTTTGAGGCTGCCAACAGCATCACCTCTGCACTGGCCAACGAATTTGCCGAGGCTGATCCTGGGTTGCATCAAGCATCGCTCATGTACTTGGGCCTCGTACTGTTTTTGATCACCTTCACCGTGCTTGCGATGTCCAAGTTCATGCTGAATCGACTCCGGAAGAATGAAGGGAGCAAATCATGAGCCTGAGCGCCGCTGCTGAATTGCAGATGTCCCGAGTCGCCATGCACAAGCGCAGGAAGTTGACGAACGCCGTCGCCTTGATGGCATGTGTTTGTGCGATGGCATTTGGCTTGTTTTGGTTGGCATGGATCCTGTTCGAAACCATTCATCTGGGTTTGGGTGGCTTGAACCTCGCTGTTTTTACAGAGATGACGCCGCCGCCGATGGCTGAAACCGGCGGGTTGGTCAATGCGATCGCAGGTTCATTGGTCATGGTGACGTTGGCCACGCTCCTGGGTACCCCGATTGGGGTGCTTGCCGGGATCTATCTGGCCGAATATGGTCAAAAGACTTGGCTCGGTGAACTCACCAGATTCATCAATGACATCTTGTTGTCTGCGCCGTCGATCGTCGTGGGGCTGTTCATTTACGCTGCGGTCGTGGCACCCACGAAACATTTCTCGGCCTACGCGGGAATTCTGGCGTTGTCTTTGATTGTGATTCCTGTCGTAATCCGAACGACAGAAAACATGTTGGCCTTGATCCCGGGAGCGCTGCGAGAAGCCGCCTATGCTCTGGGCACGCCAAAATGGAAGGTGATATTGAGTATCACTTTGAAATCTGCGCGTGCCGGGGTCATCACCGGAATTCTCTTGGCCGTTGCAAGAATTTCAGGTGAAACGGCCCCCTTGCTATTCACAGCGTTGTCAAATCAGTTCTGGTCGTCGAGTATTTCGGAGCCCACGGCAAGTCTGCCGGTGACTATTTTCAAGTTTGCATTGAGCCCATACGAGAACTGGCAAAAGCTGGCGTGGGCTGGAGTTTTTATAATTACCTTTGGCGTGCTGATGCTGAACATTGCAGCGCGCTTCTTGTTCGGAAATAGAAAATAAATATTAAAGTAACCGATTATGGAAAATAGTTCCAATATCCCAGAAGATGAAAAGATAAAAATTTCGGTTAAAAGCCTGAATTTTTATTATGGAAAATTTCATGCTCTCAAGGATATCTCGTTAGAGATTCCCGAAAAAAAGGTCACTGCATTCATCGGTCCTTCTGGGTGTGGCAAGTCAACCTTGCTTCGGACATTCAACCGCATATTCGAGCTTTATCCGGAGCAGCGTGCCGAGGGCGAAATACTTATTGATGGCGAGGATGTTATTCGTTCGAAGATGGATATCTCGTTGATTCGCGCGAAGGTTGGAATGGTTTTTCAGAAGCCGACTCCATTCCCAATGTCGATTTATGAAAATATTGCTTTCGGCGTCCGACTTTTTGAAAAATTGACGCGTGTGGAGATGGACGAGCGCGTTGAATGGGCGCTCAAAAAAGGTGCTCTGTGGTCTGAAGTCAAAGATAAACTCAACCAAAGTGGCTCTGGCCTGTCGGGAGGGCAGCAGCAAAGGCTTTGCATCGCACGAGCAGTCGCGATCAAACCCGAGATCCTTTTGCTCGACGAACCTTGCTCTGCGCTTGATCCGATTTCCACTGGGAAAATTGAAGAATTGATCCATGAGTTGAAGTCAGACTACACGGTTCTTATCGTGACTCACAATATGCAGCAGGCGGCACGTTGTTCTGATTACACCGCATATATGTATTTAGGTGATTTGATGGAGGTGGGCGCCACTTCCGATATCTTCATGAAGCCGAATCGAAAAGAAACCGAGGATTATATTACCGGTCGATTCGGTTAATCCACAGTCATTTATATTTGATGGGCGAGCCGTGACGGAAAAGCATTTATCAGCTCAGTTTGACGCCGAGCTCAGCGGCATATCGACACGCGTTCTGGAGATGGGTGGGTTGGTGGAGTCACAGGTTTCTCAGGCCATCTACGCGCTCACCAATTTCAGTGAGGCCACTGCAGCCCAGGTGCTGACTCGCGAAGAGACAGTCAACGCCGCCGAAGTCGAGATTGATCGTGATCTGTCAAGGATCCTTGCAAGGCGTCAGCCCACGGCTCGCGATTTGCGTCTGTTGATCGCCATTAGCAAAAGCATTGCCAATCTGGAGCGTGTCGGGGACGAAGCCGCACGCATCGCCCGAACGGTGCAGCGCTTGATCAGCGCGGGCATGTCGAGCCGCCTTCGCTTGCCTGTCGAAGACTTGAAGTTCGAGTCTGATCTGGCCATCGCGCTCTTGAGAAAAGCGCTTGATGCTTTCGCTCGACTTGACGTGGACAAGGCGCTTGAAGTCTTGAAGCAAGACGATCAAATCGATCAGGAATTTGAGGGGCTGATGCGCAAGCTCATCACCTTCATGATGGAAGATCCCCGCACGATTTCGTCGAGCATCGATCTCGTGTTTGTCGCGAAGGCAATTGAACGGGTCGGAGATCACGCCAAGAACCTGGCCGAGCAGATCATCTACATCGTCAAGGGCACGGATGTACGGCACAGCTCGGTGGAAGCTGTGGAAACACTGATGCGATGAGAAACACCATGAGGAGACAAGGATGAGCCGCGTTTTGGTGGTTGAAGACGAGTCGGCGATCGCCGAGTTGATATCCATCAACTTGCGACATGCCGGTTATGACGTGACGATTGCTGGCACTGCCGATCAGGCACAGGTTGAGGTGGATGGCGTTTTGCCCGACCTGGTAGTTCTGGATTGGATGCTGCCCGGGCAGTCTGGGTTGGTGCTGGCCAAACGCTGGCGTGGCCAGTCGCGTACCCGTGAACTGCCCATCATCATGCTGACGGCCCGAGCAGAAGAAGGCGACATGATTTCTGGCCTCGACGCTGGCGCTGACGACTATCTCACGAAGCCTTTTTCGACCAATGAGCTGCTGGCTCGCATTCGGGCCGTTCTCAGGCGCAAGGCGCCTGAGGCCCTCGACACCATGGTGGACGTGGGTGGTTTGCAACTGGATCCGGCAACCCGTCGTGTGTCCAAGAATGACCTTGAAGTGCGCATCGGGCCGACCGAATTCAGGTTGCTGCACTTTTTCATGACGCATCCCGAGCGCGTTCACAGTCGTGCGCAACTGTTGGACAGGGTGTGGGGCGACCATGTGTTCATCGAGGAGCGCACAGTGGACGTTCACGTCAAGCGCCTGCGAGAGGCGCTTGATCCGGTGGGCTGCTCACGGATGATCGAAACCGTTCGTGGTGCCGGCTATCGCCTCACTCAACAGGTGCAGGTGGCTGCGAGCTGATCTCGGAGCGATCAAGCTCATTGATGGACTGGTTGTTCCCACGCCTGCTGGCAGCGCTGCTGTCTGTGCTACTGGCTGCCTCGTTTGGTGGCTTGATCGGTCAGTGGTGGCATGCGCCTGCGATAGGCGTGGTGGTTGGATCTCTCGCCGGCGCGTTGGCCTACACCTCGGTGGATGTTTTGCGTGCGCAGCGCTTCATCAGATGGCTGCAGCAACAGAACCCGGAGCCCGCTCCACGAGAAGTGGGTTTTTGGGGCGAGGTGGGCCAACGGGTAGAGCGCTCTTTGAGGACACTCGAAAATCGGGTGGATTTCGAACAGACCCGGCTGGACCAATTTCTCTCAGCGATCGAGGCCTCACCTAACGGCGTGATGCTGCTGGATTCGAATGACCAGATCGAGTGGTGCAATTCCGTCGCAGCGGATCAGTTCGGGCTAGATCCCCATCGTGACCGGATGCAGCCGGTCACCAATCTTGTTCGGGAGCCGGCATTTGTGGCCTACATGCAGGCCGGGGTTTTCGATGAGCCGGTGGTCTTCCCAGGCCCCGGATTGCGCGGGACGGTTTCGGTGTCAGTTCGCCCCTATGGCGACGGCATGAGACTGGTCTTGTCGCAAGACATCACCGAGCGTGAACGAAACGACAGCATGCGTCGAAGTTTCGTGGCCAACGTCTCACATGAAATTCGCACCCCGCTGACGGTGCTGTCCGGGTTCATTGAAACCATGTCAAGCCTGCAGTTGACCGAGGTCGAAAGGCGCCGAGTCAACGAATTGATGGCCCAACAAACCCGTCGAATGCAGCTGCTGGTCGGCGACCTTCTGACCCTCGCTCAACTCGAAGGCAGCCCGAGGCCACCCGCCGATCGATGGGTGGCAGTGCAGCAGGTGTTGGTTCAGGTTCGCGTGGCAGCCGAAGCCCTGTCGGCGGGGCGGCACACCTTGGTTTGCGAGAGCACGGGCACGGGCGATGGCGCTAGCGATCTGATCGCGGGTTCTGAGTCCGAACTGCACAGCGCCATTGCGAATCTTGTGACGAATGCCATCCGATACACCCCGGCTGGCGGCTCGGTGAGGGTGGTGTGGTCCATACGCCCCGACGGAACCGGAGAGCTGGACGTTCGCGACACGGGTATCGGTATCGCTGCCGAGCATGTGCAGCGTCTGACGGAGCGTTTTTACCGTGTCGATGGCAGTCGTTCGCGTGACACTGGAGGCACCGGGCTTGGCTTGTCCATCGTCAAGCACGTTGTGCAAAGGCACGGCGGTGAGCTTGAAATTCGCAGTGATCCGGGCAGCGGCTCGAGTTTCAGATTGCTTTTCCCGGCTGCGCGAGTTCGTGCCGCAACCCACGGGATTCAGGTGGGAGAAGTGGACCGTTCCGCTATCGATGTGTCGCAAGAGCCCAGCGTTCACACGCGTTGAGTGAACGTGCGATTGGGTGTGTGGGCCGGGCGTTGACTCAACGCTTTGGCTTGGCTGCAGTCGATTCGCGGCGGTAGATCACCGTCCAGTCCGTGCGGTCGGTCGGCAATGACACGCGTGCGACTCGGACCCACCCTTCGGGCGCGACTCGTTTTTCGCGGCGCGGTTCGATCTGAATCATGTACTTGCAGATGCTGGCCGATGCGCCCATCGCGCCATCTATTTGAAACGGGCCGAAGTACTCCAAAGAGGCTTGCAAGCTTCGGGGTATCTTTGGTGTTGCTATGCATTCACTCAGCGGCACATGCTTTGCAATCCGATTGACCAAGGGGCGGAAGCTTCTTGCATAGTCGACCAAGGGCAGCATCAGTGTCATCAGCAACAGCCAGCACAAAGCCACGCCGCTTGCCGGAAGGACGAGGCTTTTCCAAAGTGCATGCTGGTTGCGCCCGGTACGCCAGCGCACCAGCCACAGCCAGGCGAGGCTGCCCGCAACCGCCAAAGCCAGCGAGCTTGCCGAGAAAACTGACGCAAAGCCGGGCGCAAGCTTGATCACATTTCGCGCGGTGGGCTCTGGAATGCCCGTTTGCAGCGCGGCGTAAATCACCCAGATCACGACGGCGCACACGCTGAAGAAAAATACCGAAAACCAGTCGATCGCTGCAGCAGTGCTGCGCTTGAATGTCGGTAACGCAAAGGCGGCCAGTAGCGCCCAGGCCGGAAGAGACAGCATCAGCACCCGATCGACCCCACCGCACATCAGACTCGCCACGGACGTGACCGCAGCGCAACCCAGAGGCACTGCAATGTGGCGGTGCAGTATTTGGCGGCGCCACTGCCACAGGGTCCAAATCACCATAGGCCATGCCGGCCATAGAAACCAAGCCCATTGCCGAGCAACAGCCAGAATCTGTTCGGGCTTGCGCATGCCGCTCAATTGCCAAGTCCACAGTTCCAAGGCCGAACTGACGGTCATTGCCAACGCCATGGCCATCAATACCCAGGGGAAGAACTTGCGCACCTTGCTGTATGTGGATTTCGCGCAGATCACGGCACCCGTGAGACCGAGCGCAACGGCGATGCTTGGTGCGCCACTGGCGGCCAGCGCGGGCAAGGCGATCATCACCGCCACTTTGGCGCGCCATCCCTGCTGAATCGGGCTGGCCGCCAGTGCGTAGGTGAACAAGGAAATACAAGCGAGTTGAGCCAGTTCTGGAGTTGTCTCATGCCCCAGTTGGAGCAGCCCCAGGCTGGCAATCAATGCCAGCAAGGCACCGTCCGCGATGGCTCGAGCGTAGTCAGCAGGAACGGCCTCGCCACCGAAGGCAAACGGCACGGGCTGGGCCGCTTCACTGCGAGCAAGGTGATATGAGGCCAGCCAGGTCAGCGCCAGAACGGCTGCCAAAAGCGCAGCGAACGGAAGCCTCGCTGCCAAGGCGGGATCAAGCCAGGGGTCCAGCAGCCGAATGAAACCGGCCCCAAGCCAGTGGGGCAACGGCGCTGTGGTGGCCGTCGCACCCC
Organism: Burkholderiaceae bacterium; assembly: GCA_040400875.1. Classification (GTDB taxonomy): domain Bacteria; phylum Pseudomonadota; class Gammaproteobacteria; order Burkholderiales; family Burkholderiaceae_C; genus PBB1. The sequence continues at coordinate 63,044 of JBBAPK010000004.1, forward strand.
CGATCGTGGGACTCCACCAAGAGGCCCGGCCCTCGACCATGCCAAACATGAGACCGAATGCCGTGACGTCGGCATTGCGCCAGGGGTCGCGGCCAAAAACTCCAGGCAGCACGTAGGCCGTGCAAAGCAGAACCAAGGCCCACCGAGGCAGTCGCTGCACGGCGCGCTGGGAAACAAGAGCAGGATTGGGCAGATTCAACGGAGGAGCGTCAGTATGTTGCGGGAATCATGCGGCAAGTTGCAGGGCTTGGCACGGCCTGAATGGCCACGTGCTCACCGATGCCACCAAAAAACAAGGCAGCCGAAGCTGCCTTTGAAGGTCGAACGACAAGCGATGCGGGCTTTATTTCTTGAGGCCGACACGCGCAAACTTGTTGCGGAACTTCTCGACGCGACCGCCAAGCGAATCAATGCTTTTCTGGGTGCCCGTGTAAAACGGATGCGACTCACTGGTCGTCTCGAGCTTGAACAAAGGCATCTCGCGGCCGTCGTCAAGCTTGATCGACTCTTTCGTTTGTGCGCATGAGCGGGTCACAAACTTGAAGCCGTTAGACAAATCGACGAAGCAAACTTCGCGATAGTTGGGGTGAATGCCTTCTTTCATGGGAACCTCTGCGCAGTGTTGCGGGAGCCACATCGAACCGTTCGAAGCACTTTCCGCTTTGGGCCAAGCCAACGATTCTAGCCGGCTCTGGCTGGATCAGGGAATCAACCGCCTCTTCGCATCATGTCGAAGAAGTCGTGGTTGGTCTTCGTGGACTTCATCTTGTCGAGGATGAACTCCATCGCCTCGATTTCGTCCATGGGGTAGAGCAATTTGCGCAGGATCCAGGTCTTCTGGAGTATTTCCGGTTTCAGCAAGAGTTCTTCGCGTCGCGTTCCCGACTTGTTCAACAAGATGGACGGGTAGACACGCTTTTCCGCCATGCGGCGATCAAGGTGGATTTCGCAGTTGCCGGTTCCCTTGAACTCTTCATAGATCACTTCATCCATGCGGCTGCCGGTGTCTACCAGAGCTGTGCCGATGATCGTGAGCGAGCCACCTTCTTCGATGTTGCGCGCGGCACCGAAAAAGCGCTTCGGGCGTTGCAATGCATTGGCATCCACACCGCCGGTCAGAACCTTGCCGCTGGATGGCAGCACATTGTTGTAAGCCCTGGCCAGCCGAGTGATCGAGTCGAGAAGGATGACCACATCTTTTTTCAGTTCGACCAGACGCTTGGCGCGTTCGATGACCATCTCGGCGACTTGCACGTGTCTGGCCGCAGGCTCGTCGAAAGTGGAGCTGATGACTTCGCCGCGCACCGTGCGCTGCATTTCGGTGACTTCTTCCGGGCGCTCGTCCACCAGCAGCACAATGAGATGTGCCTCCGGATAGTTGGCCACGATCGCATGAGCCAACTGCTGCATCATGACCGTCTTGCCGCTCTTTGGCGCCGACACCAGCAGCGCACGCTGCCCCTTGCCGATCGGTGCAATGAGATCGACGATGCGCGCGGTGATGTTCTCGTCCGACTTGATGTCACGTTCCAGCTTGAACTGCTCTTTGGGAAAGAGCGGCGTCAGGTTCTCGAACATGATCTTGTTTTTGCTCTCCTCGGGGGTCAGGCCATTGACCTTGTCGACCTTGACCAAAGCGAAGTAGCGCTCGCCGTCCTTCGGAACCCGCACCTCGCCCTCAACGTCGTCTCCGGTGTGCAGGTTGAAGCGGCGAATCTGGCTTGGGCTGAGGTAGATGTCGTCGGTTGACGCCATGTAGCTCGCATCTGGTGCGCGCAAGAAGCCAAACCCGTCTGGCAGCACCTCCAGCACGCCGTCGCCGAAAACCTGTTCGCCACCCTTGGCGCGCTTTTTCATGATCGCAAACATCAACTCTTGCTTGCGCATGCGCGTCACGTTCTCGATCTCCAGCGCTTCGCCCATCGTGATGAGTTCGGAAACGTGAAGTGCTTTCAGTTCGGACAGGTGCATGAGGTGAAACCAGGAAAGGGGATCAGGAACTGGGCACCCGCAAAGTCAGCCTCAATGGACGAAGAGTTGCGGATACAGGGCCGGCCGTTCGCTAAGAACCGGCCGCTGGGCTGACAACACTGTGGAAACTTTGGCTACCGAAACCCACGCGGTGGGTGGCTGCCTGTTGGAGAAGGCAGGGTCATGAACCCCGCCTGACTCAAATTATAGGTTGGCGTCGATGAAGGCCGTCAATTGGGCCTTCGTCAGGGCGCCTACCTTGGTGCCGCAAAGCTTGCCATCCTTGAACAACATCAAGGTGGGGATGCCCCGAATGCCGAATTTGGCGGGCACGTCCCGGTTCTCGTCGACGTTCATCTTTGCAACTTGCAGGCGCCCGTCATAGTCCTTGGACACCTCGTCGAGGATGGGCGCAATCGCCTTGCACGGGCCGCACCATTCGGCCCAGTAATCCACCAGAACCGGCCTCGTTGACTGGGTGACGTCGCCGTCAAACGATGCGTCAGAAATGTGCTTGATCAGTTCGCTGCTCATGGTGCATCCTCGTTACGCGCCGTACCGCAAGATCAACGTCGGGCTGAAAAGATTCTGACACATCAAACTGCTCCGGGGTCGGTGCCTTTCGGTCGTCGGGACAGAGCTTGGCAGCCAAGGCGATGAACGTTTTCCTGAGGTTGCGCCTGCGATTGGCGTGACTTGGATGCGCAAGGACCGAGCCACAGCACGGGCTTTTCTTTGTTTGAGCCGCAAAGCGCCCTGATTTCGAGGCTTTGGCTGCGTGGAAATTCGGTTGCAATGCTCCAGCATCGCCAGAACTTCACCATGACGGCATCCGCATCTACCGCTGCCAGTCGACCGGCCCAGCCCAGTCCCCATTTCGGACGGTTCGAGCTGTTGCGCCTGCTTGGTAAGAGCCAAGGCAGCATGGTGTGGCTGGTCAACGACCCGCAGACCCAGCAGCAACTGGTGCTCACCTTGCCAAGGGTGCAGCCCGGCGACCCCTGCGTTCTCGAGGACTGGATGGCCCGTGCAAGACACGCCGCCCGTTTGGCTCATCCGCATCTCGCGCACACCGTCGAGGTGTCGGTTCAGGAGCAGTGGCCCTATGCGGCGGCTGCGCGCTCAAACGGCGTCTTGCTGAGCGAGCGTTTGCGCGAACACCCCAACCCTGCCCCACTCGAGGCTGTGGGCTGGGTGTGCCAGATGCTGGAGGGGCTGGCGTTTGCGCATGACTCGGGCTCTGCTCACCATGACTTGCAACTTCACAGCCTGCAAATAAGCGATGGCGGCAGGCTCCAGGTCATGTCGCTTGGCACCTGCAGCGCGGATGACGCGCCACCGGCCTTGACGAACAAGGTCTTCGCGCGCGGTACGGAACGTGATTCGCTGCTTGGAGTCGACGCGCTGCGCGCTCATCGCGAGGCTGCCGGGCGCGACGTGGTGGCTTGCGGCGTTGTGCTGCATCGATTGTTGACAGGCGCTGCCGCGCTGGACGAGCCCGACGTCATGAAGGTGGTGAGGCGACTGCCACCATGGGGCAATGACCTGATCAGGCTGCCCTGGAACACGGCCCACCCCATTACCGAGGCGCTGCGTGCGATTGCCAATCGCAGCACCTCAAGTCAGCCTTCGCAGCACTACATAAACGCGCGCAGTTTCCTGCGGGCCTTGCAGGGCTGGATGGAGTCCGAGGCGCTGGGCAGTGACGGGCCTCTCGAATTGATGCTCGGGCGTTTGCGCAGTGTGGGTGTCCTGCCCGCCGGGGCCGGAATAAGTGCTCGCATCGAACGTCTTGCCGCGATGGACGGTCAGCACACCGAGGAGATCTCTCACCAGATCCTGCAGGACATGGCGCTGAGCTTCGAGTTATTGCGTGAGGTGAATTCATCGCAGGTTCAAGGCGCTCAGGCACGCACACCCTCGCCAGTACTCACCATTCGTCGTTCCATCGCCTTGCTGGGACTCAATGGCGTGCGTCGCGCGGCCAACTCTTTGCGGCCGTGGCCGGGACCGTTGTCCGTGGCCCACGCCAAAGCCCTGCGCGTGCTGATGGACCGCGTGCGTCAGGCTGGCTACACCGCCCAGTCGCTGCGCCCGGCGGGCTACGACGGCGAAGTGGTCTATCTCGTGACGCTGCTTCAGAACCTCGGCCGCCTGCTGGCCCAGTACCACTTTCCTGACGAGTACGAGCAGATACAAAGGCTGATGCAAAGCCCGAGCGCGGACCTGGCAGCTGACCCAGACGCTCCACCGCGCGCAGGCTGGAGTGAGACCGAGGCCTCTTTTGCCGTGCTTGGAATCGACATCGAGGCGCTGGGCGCGGCTGTGGCGCGGCACTGGGGTCTGGGTGAAGAAGTGCTGCACATGGTTCGCTGCCTTCCCAAGGACAGACCTGTGCGCGCAGCCGAAACTGACGGCGACGTCTTGCGCATGACGGCCAGTGCTGCCAACGAGGCGGTCGATGCCTTGATGCTGTCGACAGCCGAAGAAGCCCAAGCAGGTCGTCCCGTGCCTGCGGCCGCGACGGCTGTGACCAACAAGATCGCATCGACACGCGCCTCAGCCCTGCGCAACTTGCCGGCTCAGCGTTACGCGAAAACGCTCGGGCTGACACCGAGACGGGTCCAGGAGGCGTTGGCCGCCGCGCGTGAGGCGCTGCGCACGGGCGCTCCTCTTCAGACCTCTGATCCGAGCGGACTTTCCGACGCGATCGCAAAGCCTAGACCAGCAGCGGTTTCCGGCTGAGATGAGTCCTGCCGCGGCGCTGCTGCGCACCTGACGCGATCAGGCCATCATGGCCTTCAAGCAATCAACCTGAAGCGGTGGAGGGTGACGAGCCTGACCCCGGCACTGGTCGCAACGGTTGGGGCTGCTTCGTTCCCGACCTGACCCGGTTGGCCGCGCTTCCATGCGGGGAGGCCCGTCAAGGTTGATTGTAGTGACCGGTCATCCCGTGGCCGGCTTCCAGATCAACGCAGCTGCAGCGCGTCGTCACCGAATTCGAGCCCGAGCGGGTCGATCAGCAAGCGCTTTGCGCCGACTTCCACCTGGCCCGCCACCCATGCCTTGATGCCCTGCGCCTGGGCCACGGCGACCGCCCGTTGAGCCTGGTCAGCCGACACGAAAAGCGCAAAACCAGCGCCCATGTTCAAGGTGCTGTAAGCCTCGAGGTCGTCTTGTCTGGCTTGCTGCTGAATGAAGCGCAGCACGGGTGGCACATCGGGCAGCGTGTGAATGCGGTAGCTGTGTATGGCCGGATGCCGTAAAAGTTTGCGCCAGCCGTGGCCGGTGATGTTGGCGCAGTAGCGGGGCGTGATACCGGCCTGGTAGAGGGCTTCGGTGACGGGTGAGTACAACTCGGTGGGCGCCAAAAGCGCCTCGCCGTAGGTGGTCTGCGATACACCGGGCTCGATCGGCGTGAGGTAGCCCTCGGGCAGGCGCTCGACCAGCTTGCGCGCCAGGCTCAGGCCGTTGGCGTGAATGCCGCTCGATGCCAGCAGCACGATGGCATCACCGGGTGCCAGACGGTCGCCGACCGACAGGCGTTCCTTGGGATTGATCAGGCCGGTGCACGATGCCGCCAGATCGATGCGGCCATCGACCACGATGCCTGCCAGGGCAGGTGTCTCGCCACCGCCCCAGGCCACGCCGCAGCGGTCGCACGCACTCTTCCAGCCGGCCACCAGCGCCTGTGCGCGCTGGCCATCCGCAAACCAGTCCGAGCCGCCGGCCGCCCAGTACGCCTGCACCACCAAGGGTGTGGCGCCCACGGTGATCAGATCATTGATGGCCATGGCGATGGTGTCCTGGGCGATCGCGTCGTAATAACTTTTGCCGGTCAGCAGGTGCATCTCGTCTGCCACCAGCGCCTTCGAGCCCAGGCATTCGACGATGCTGGCCAGATAGAACGGTCCCACATCGATGACATAGGCCGATTCGCCACGCGATGCCGTGACTTCGCTGAAACCATGCGCAGCGAGATGAGCGCCTGTGGCCGCCGCCGCACGCTGTGCCGTGACCTTCAGCGGGTCGATCAGGTCGTAGTTGACGCCGGATTGCGCGTAGCTGAGCGTGCCGTGATCGGCCGCTGATGGCGAAGTGGTGGTCATGGGCGAAGGCTGCGATGAGCCGAGGCAAGAGGGAATGGGGCAGGAGAAGTTGGATTATCCGGCAGCCCCTGTGCAGCAGCGCTCGCCCATGGGCGACATCTAGAATCAATCGATGAGTTATCTGGTGCTCGCCCGCAAATACCGTCCACGCAGTTTCGATGCCCTAGTGGGTCAGGAGCACGTGGTGCAGGCACTCGCGAATGCGCTCACCCAAGGCCGTTTGCACCACGCGTATCTGTTCACTGGCACGCGGGGCGTGGGCAAGACCACGGTGTCGCGCATCTTGGCCAAATCGCTGAATTGCGTCGGTGCCGATGGTCAGGGCGGCATCACGGCCAACCCGTGCGGCGTTTGTGATCCATGCCGGGAAATCGATGCCGGCCGCTTCGTTGACTACATCGAGCTCGATGCCGCCTCCAACCGCAGCGTCGAAGAAATCACCCCGCTGCTGGACCAGGCTGTCTACAAGCCAGTGGTCGGTCGGTTCAAGGTCTACCTGATCGACGAAGTCCACATGCTGTCTTCACACGCTTTCAATGCGATGTTGAAGACGCTGGAAGAACCGCCCGAGTACCTGAAGTTCGTGCTTGCGACCACCGATCCGCAAAAGGTGCCCGCCACCGTGCTGTCACGCTGCTTGCAGTTCAACCTGCGGCCTATGGGCGCGCGCACGGTGCAAGATCACCTGGCCCGGGTTCTGGCCGCTGAAGGCATCGCCGCCGAGGCGGGCGCGTTGCGCTTGTTGTCACGTGCGGCGCGGGGTTCGATGCGCGATGCGCTGTCGGTGACCGATCAGGCCATCGCGTTTGGCGGCGGTGCGCTCATCGAGTCTGCCGTGCGTGGCATGCTGGGTGCGGTGGACCGCAGTCACGCCATTCGCCTGATCGAAGCGCTGTCTGAGCGCAATGGCGCGGCGCTGCTGGCCGAGGCCGACTCGCTGCGCGCGCTGGGCCTGTCGGCTGCCGGCACGCTCGAGGAATTAGCCGAATTGTTGCAACAGATGGCGGTGGTCCAGGCAGTGCCTGATGCGCTCGATGCGAGTGAGCCCGACGCCGTGGCCGCCGCCAGGCTGTCGTCGTGTCTGGCTGCGGACGAGACCCAACTGCTTTACAGCATGGCTCTCCATGGCCGCGGTGAGTTGTCGCTGGCGCCCGATGAGTACTGCGGTCTGGTGATGGTGTTGCTGCGCATGCTGGCGTTTCTTCCGGCAAGCGCCGAGCCCTCGAGCGAGCGGGCGACCACCGTGGCCAGGCCCCATCAGGCGGCTTCGGTGGCGAGCCGGGTGGCCCGTCGTGATGTGCCTGTTGCCTTGCACGCGTCTGAGCCCAAGCTCGAGCAGCCCGCGGTGGGCCATTCCACTGCGAAGGTGACGGCCGCCGAGCCCACACCGCCGCCCTGGGTCGATCTGATCGATGACTTGCCTGAGCCCTTGATGGCGGCGCACGATGAACCGGCCATGCTGAGCACGCCAGTGTCGCCGCCTGTCGCATCAACGCCGCTGGCCGTGCTCAACCTGACACCGCTTGGCGATCGATGGGCTGCCGTGGTGGGCGAGATGGTGAGTGCCGGCAGCATTGGCGCCATGGTGCGCGAACTGGCACAACAGTCGCAGTGCCTGAGCGTCGGTGATCAAGCCGACCCTGCCCTGTGGGTGCTGCAGGTCGATCGTGAAACGCTGCGTTCGGCAGCCCAATGCGACAAGCTCGAAGCAGCGCTGACACAGCACCTCGGCAGCGTGGTTCGCATCGAGGTGCGTGGCGGTCCGGTCACGGACACGCCGGCTTTGCGCAACGCTGCCGAACGCAATCGTCGCCAGCGCGAGGCCGAGCAGATCATTCACGACGATGCGGCTGTGCGCTCCCTGATGGCTCAGTACCCCGGCGCGCGCATCGTGCCCGGCTCGGTCAAGTACCAATGACACGGCACACAGTGCTCACATTCACTAAGGAGATCTCAGCATGATGAAGGGTCAGATAGCCGGCTTGATGAAGCAAGCGCAGGCCATGCAGGACAACTTGAAAAAGGCCCAGGACGAACTCGCCCAGATCGAGGTCGAGGGTCAGTCCGGTGCCGGGTTGGTGAAGGTCACCATGACCTGCAAGCACGAGGTCAAGCGCGTGGTGATCGACCCCGGCGTGCTGGGCGACGACAAGGACATGCTCGAAGACTTGATCGCTGCAGCCTTCAACGACGCGCTGCGTCGCGCAGAAGAGGTGTCTCAGGAAAAGATGGGCAAGATCACCGCGGGCATGCCTTTGCCGCCGGGCATGAAGTTCCCGTTTTGACGCTCACCCTGGTGGGGGTGCGTGATGGCTGAGCCGGCGCTCGAGGCGCTCATCGACTCGCTGCGCAGCTTGCCGGGCATTGGCGAAAAGTCGGCGCGCCGCATGGCCTTGCACCTGTTGCAGCACGACCGGCCGGGCGCGCAGCGGCTGGCGCTTTCGTTGCAGGCGGCGGTGGCCAACGTCAGGCACTGCGAGCGCTGCCACACCTTCACTGAAGGCGCTCTGTGCGGCATTTGCGCTGATGAGCATCGCGATGCCAGGCTTCTCTGTGTGGTCGAGACGCCAGCCGACCAGGCTGCCATGGAGCGCACGGGCAGCTACGCCGGGTACTACTTCGTCTTGATGGGACGCCTCAGCCCGCTCGATGGCGTCGGGGTGCATGACATCGGTTTGCGCGCGCTGATCGACCGTGCGGCTCATGCCGCTGTCGAAGAGGTGATCGTGGCCACCAATTTCACCGCCGAAGGCGAAGCCACGGCGCACGCGGTGTCCGAGGCCTTGAAGTCGCGCGGTCTTCGCGTGACGCGTCTGGCGCGCGGCGTTCCGGTGGGCAGTGAACTCGAATACGTTGATCTCGGCACCATCGCGCACGCGCTGGTCGACCGCCGTTGAGGAGTCTCCCATGAGCATCTTGTCCACCGGGTGTGTCCTTGTCGCCGCCCTCATGCCCATCACTTGCGCGGGCATCGCCAAGAGCGGTACGTTCTCCAAGCCGCCCTCGGAAGGCGGCTATGACAACAATGCACCGCGCGAGTGGCTGTCGCGGCAGCAAGGCTGGCGCCAGCGCGCCAACTGGGCGCAATCCAACTGCTTCGAGGCCCTGCCGTTTTTCATTGGTGCGGTGCTGATCGCTCAGCAGGCTGGCGCCAGTCAGGTTCGAGTGGATGTGCTGGCCGTCAGCTTCATCCTTTTGCGCTGCGCCTACATCGCGTGCTATCTGGCCGACAAGCCGCTGGCGCGCTCGGTGGCATTCGTGGCCGCGCTGGCGGTCAATGTCGCGTTGCTGCTGTCGGCCGCCTGATCAACGCGTTGCCACACGCACCTGCTTGGTCGGTGCGGTTGCCGTGGTGCGGGCTTTGGCTGTCTTGGCCGATGCCGTGGTCTTGCCAGGTGTCTTTCGTGCCGCCACCTTGGTGGGCGCGGTTGCACGGCCCTTGGTCGACTGATAGACAACCACCGGTGAGCCCGCCTTGAAGCGCGCGTCAACGCGCACCGAATTCCACTCGGCCACCTGCTTTGCGCTCACGCCGTAGCGTTTGGCCACGCTGGCCACCGACTCACGTGCACCGGCTTTCAGCACCACGCGCTTTCGCGGTGGCACGTCGGGGGTCAGCATCATGGCGGCGTTGTCCGCCACATGCTCGGCCACATCGACATGCCGACTTTCGTTGCGTGGCACCAGCAGCGTCGAGCCTTGCTTGACCAGCATGCGCGGCGGAATGCGGTTGACATCGCACAGGTGCTGCTCTGCCATGCCGACGAGCAGAGCCACATCCGCAGGGCTCATGGTCTTGGGAGCGACCCAGGCCGTCCATGTGGCCAATGGTGAACGGTGAGCGGTGAGTCCGCGAACAAAGGTGCTCGCGTTGTCGTACGGCAGCAGCACCTGCGGCGTTCCAGCGGCCAGGATCACCGGCTTGTTCATCTGCGGATTCAGCGTCTTGAATTCATCCAGCGTGATGCCAGCCAGCGCAGCGGCTTTGTCCACATCGATATCGCGCTGAATCGGCACGCTGAGAAAGTAGGGGTGATTGGCTACCGTCGGCAGCGTCAAGCCGAACATCTGGGGCGCGGCAATGATGTTTTTCATCGCCTGCAGCTTGGGAACGTAAAGGCGAGTCTCATCGGGCATCCTGAGACTCAGATAGTCGGTGGGCAGTCCCGCCTTCTGATTGCGCGCGATGGCCCGCTGCACATTGCCTTCGCCCCAGTTGTAAGCCGCAAGTGCCAGATGCCAGTCACCGAACATGCGGTGCAGTCGCTGCAGGTAGTCGAGCGCGGCACGCGTCGAGGCCAGCACATCGCGCCGGTCGTCGCGAAAGACGTTCTGCGCGAGTGAAAAGGTGCGACCGGTCGCGGGCATGAACTGCCACATGCCCGAGGCCTTGGCCGATGACATCGCCTGAGGGTTGAACGCGCTTTCAATGAACGGCAGCAGCGCCAACTCGGTGGGCATGCCGCGCGCTTCGAGTTCTTCGACGATGTGAAACAGATAGCGGCCACCGCGAGTGGTCATGCGCTCCACATAGTCGGGGCGGTTCGAATACCAGAGTTCACGCTCGTGCACCAGTGGGGTGTCGATGTCGGGTATCGCAAAGCCCTGGCGCACTCGCACCCACAGGTCAGCTCTGGCGGCGTCGCTGTCGAGATCAATACGTACATTGGGACGCATCGGATCGATGGGCGCGGCGATCGCGCCCGACGCCAGAGCCTGACCGAGGGCGTCTGTGCTGTCGGTGCCCGTTTGTCCCGTCGGCTGGCTGGTGGCCAACTGAGTCGAAGATGCCATTTGCTGTGCGCCGGATTGCGTGGCGCATCCGGAACCCACCCACCACACCGCCAAGCTCAGCGCGCAGGCCAGCCCAAGCCGGCGCATGGAGGTGGGATGCCGATGAATCATTGAAAGCTGTTTTTCCATTGCCGCAGTGCGGCAAAGACAGCCACCGGATCTTCGCTGTCACAACCGTGCTGCCTTGCGGCGTCGATCACCGCCGGCTCGGTGCAGCGCATGAAAGGGTTGACCGCGCTCTCCATGTCGATGCGTGCGGGTAGCGTTGGCAACCCAGCCGCGCGTCGCTCTTCGCACCAGCCCGTGTAGGCGGCCAGCGCGGCACTGCGGGGCTCCACCGCCCGCGCGAATTTCAGATTAGACAAGGTGTATTCATGGGCGCAACAAACCCGAGTGTCGCCCGGCAAGCCGGCCAGCAGTTGCAGCGAGTGATGCATTTGCTGCGCAGTTCCCTCGAAAAGCCGACCGCAGCCGGCTGAAAACAGCGTGTCGCCGCAAAAAAGCAGCGGGGCTTGGCCGATTTGGCGCGAGTCGTGGAAGTAGGCGATGTGTCCGCGCGTGTGACCGGGCACATCGATCACTTCGAAGCGCAAGCCCACCGCGATCGCGCTGTCCCCGCCGGTCACGGCCGTACAGGCAACGGGAATGGATTCGAGCGCTGGCGCATAGATCGGCACATCGAAGCGGGCGCGCAAGCCGCGCAGTCCGCCTACGTGGTCCTGATGGTGGTGCGTCACCAGAATCGCCCCCAGTCGCAGCCCCAGACGATCGAGCGCATCGAGTACCGGAGCACAATCGCCCGGATCGACCACGGCGGCTTCCACCCCATCGTGAAACATCCAGATGTAGTTGTCAGCAAAAGCGAGCAGTGCGAGCAATTCCATGGCTGAATCCGAGCCGAGTATACGTTTCAGCTCTTGGCTGCAGACCCCTCCAGGGACCTATCTTCTCGAGTGGGAACAGCGTTTTCTCGACGCCGCAGTGGCCGATGTGTTCGGCTTTCATGCGGCGCAGCTGGGGCTGCCCGAACTCGATGCCTTGAGGGCCAATCGCATGCCGCACCGCTGGCGTGCGGTCGACTCGATGGCCAGCAGCCCTACGGCGGTCTGTCTGGCTTGCGACTTTGATGCCCTGCCGTTCGACAGCCAAAGCCTTGACCTCGTGGTGCTGCCGCACGCACTGGAACTGGCACGCGATCCGCACCTGACCTTGCGCGAGGTCGAGCGTGTGTTGATGCCTGAAGGCCGTGTGGTCATCATCGGCTTCAACCCGACCAGTTTGTGGGGCATGCGCCAGCAAGCCTGCGTGGTGCGCCGGTATCTGGGCCTGGGTCCGAGTCATCCAAGGTTCCTGCCGCGCGACGGTGAACTCATCGCCTACCGACGTTTGCGCGACTGGTTGCGTCTGCTCAGCTTCGAGGTCGAGACGGGCCGTTTCGGCTGCTACCGCCCGCCGATGAGCTCGGACCAGTGGCTGTCTCGCTTCGCGTGGATGGAAGCTGCGGGAGATCGCTGGTGGCCTGTGTTTGGCGCTGTCTATGCGCTGACGGCGATCAAGCGGGTGCGCGGCATGCGATTGGTGGGGCTGGAGCGGGCGCGCCGCCGCAGGGCGAAAGCCCATCAGGCGGTGGTGACGCAGCAGCAGCCTCGTCGCGTGTTGCTGCTCGATCCGGCACGAGAGCCTGCAGACCATGAGTCATGAGACCGGCATCAAGCGGCCCCACGTGACGATCTATACCGACGGCGCGTGCAAGGGCAATCCCGGTCGCGGCGGGTGGGGCGCCTGGCTCAGTTGTGACGACCATGAAAAGGAGTTGTTCGGTGGAGAAGTGCTCACCACCAACAACCGCATGGAACTCACCGCGGTGATCGAATCACTGGTGTCGCTCAAGCGAACCTGCTCGGTGGTCGTCTACACCGACAGCGATTACGTGCGCAAGGGTATGACCGAGTGGATCCATGGCTGGAAGCTGCGCGGCTGGAAAACCGCCGATCGCAAGCCGGTGAAAAACGCCGACCTCTGGCAACGGCTCGATGCCTTGCGATCGCTGCACGAGGTGGAGTGGCGCTGGGTCAAGGGACATTCAGGCGACCCGGGCAACGAGCGGGCCGACGCGCTTGCCAATCGTGGCGCGGGTGTGGCGGGCTAGTTTTCACCCCCCTGTCCAGCAGCCGTCTTGGGGCCTATACTTGCGGGCTCGCCTTGCCACACCCAGTCAGACGCTTCGGGGTGGCTTCCAATGTCGGAATTCACAAGGAGATTCAATGCGTCATTACGAAATCGTGCTCTTGATCCATCCAGATCAGAGCGAACAGGTTCCAGCCATGCTGGAGCGCTACAAGGGTGTCATCACCGCTGGCGGTGGCAAGGTGCACCGCGTCGAGGACTGGGGCCGCCGTCAGATGGCCTATCTGATCCAGAAGCTGGCCAAGGCTCATTACCTGTGCGTCAACATCGAGTGCACCAAGGAAGTTCTGGCCGAGCTCGAAACGGGCTTTCGCTTCAATGACGCCGTGTTGCGCCACCTGACCGTGCTCAAGGCCAAGGCCGAGACAACGCCTTCGGTGATGATGAAGACATCCGACCGCGAAGACCGCCGCTCGCACCAGGAGTCGATGGCCTGAGACGGCTTGGTGATGTCCGCTTGATCGCGCGGCGCCCATGAATCGACTGGTTCTCACGGCTTGTGTGATTGAGCGCGGCGCTTTGCGCTACACCCCTGCCGGGTTGCCGGCCCTCGATTTGAGCCTCAGGCATGAATCGCAGGTCACGCAAAACGGCTTGCCGCGTCAGGTTTCCATGGAAATCAAGGCGCGGGCAGTAGGCGACATCACCGGCAGCTTGAGCCGGATTGAACTGGGAAGCATGCACGGTTTTGCCGGCTTTCTGGGTTCGCAGCGCAACGGCAGAGGCATCGTTTTTCACGTGACCGAACTGGACTGATGTCCGCAACGGTCAGTACCCGAACAAAGTTTGAAAGAGGTTTCATATGGCACCGCCCCGTGGTAAAGGCAAGTTTTCCAAAGATCGCAAGCCCAAGCGCAACCAGCAATCGCTGCTGTTTCGCCGCAAGCGTTTCTGCCGGTTCACCGTCACTGGTGTGACCGAGATCGACTACAAGGACGTCGACACCCTGCGCGACTTCATCGGCGAGAACGGCAAGATCACGCCGGCCCGCCTGACCGGCACACGCGCTTTCTTCCAGCGCCAGTTGACCACCTGCATCAAGCGGGCTCGGTTCCTGGCGATGTTGCCCTACAGTGATCAGCATCGCGTCTGAGTAAGGAACGATCATGCAAATCATCTTGCTCGAAAAAGTGGCCAACCTAGGCAACCTCGGTGACGTGGTTCAGGTCAAGAACGGCTACGCACGCAACTTCCTGATTCCCACCCGTGCGGCACGTCGCGCCACCACGGCTGCGATTGCCGAGTTCGAAGCCAAGCGCGCCGATCTCGAAAAAGCTGCGGCAGTCAAGCTGGCCGAAGCGCAGGCGCTGGCCGAGAAAATGGCCGGCCGCACCGTGCACATCACCCAGAAGGCCGGTGTTGACGGACGACTGTTCGGCTCTGTCACCAACAACGACATCGCCGAGGCGCTCACGCGCATCGACTTCAAGGTGCTCAAGTCGCAGGTTCGCCTGCCCAACGGCCCGCTGAAGACGGTTGGCGAGCACCTGGTGACGGTGGCCCCGCACTCCGACGTGGTGGTTGAGGTGAAGGTGGTGGTGGTGGGCGAAGTCGCCTGATCACGACTTTCCTTCGTCGCTTCGAAAGGCCGGCACTGCCGGCCTTTTTTCATGGCTTTTGTGAACCGTCGGGGTGATCGATCGGGCTGGCTTGATTTCCACCGGTCATGCCCAGCATTTGCACAGCTTTACCCACAGGCGATCGGCCGCCCCGAACTTATGATGGGCCGATGTCTGCCCTGTTTGCTTCTGCCCAGAGTCCATCGCCCATGTCCCGAGGCGACGATGAAGTCGCCCGGCTGCGTGTTCCTCCACATTCGATCGAAGCCGAGCAAAGCGTGCTCGGCGGGCTCTTGCTCGACAACAGCGCCTGGGACCGTGCGGCCGATCTGCTGACCGAGAGCGACTTCTACCGCTTCGAGCACCGCGCCATCTACAGCGCGATCGGCTCGCTGGTCAACGCCACCAAGCCGGCCGATGTGATCACGGTGTTCGAGCAGTTGCAAAGCCTGGGAAAGGCCGACGACTGCGGCGGTCTCGTCTATCTCAACTCGCTGGCGCAAAGCGTGCCGAGTGCGGCCAATCTGCGCCGCTATGCCGAGATCGTTCGCGAGCGATCGGTGCTGCGCAAGCTGGTTTCGGCCAGTGACGACATCGCCACCAGCGCCTTCAATCCGCAGGGCCGCGCGGTGTCCGAAATCCTCGACGATGCCGAGAGCAAGATCTTCAAGATCGGCGAAGAAGGCTCGCGCTCGAGGCAGGGTTTCCAGACCATGGACTCGCTGGTCGTGCAACTGCTCGATCGGGTGACCGAGCTGCACGAGAACGGCGCCGAGGAAGTCACCGGCGTTCGCACTGGCTACTTTGATCTCGACCGCATGACGGCCGGTTTTCAGCCCGGCGACCTGATCGTGCTTGCTGCTCGTCCGTCGATGGGCAAGACCGCACTGGCGCTCAACATCGCCGAACACGTGGCGGTCCAGGAAGGCCTGCCGGTGGTGGTGTTCTCGATGGAAATGGGCGCGGCGCAACTGGCCTTGCGGCTGGTCGGATCGCTCGGGCGCATCGACCAGCAGCACCTGCGCACCGGTGCGCTCAAAGACGACGAGTGGGGCCGACTCACCGAAGCCATCGAAAAGCTCGGTCGGGTCAATATGTACATCGACGAGAGCCCGGCCCTGACGCCTGGTGAGGTGAGGGCGCGCGCGCGCCGTCAGGCCCGTCAGTGCGGTCAGCTCGGGTTGATCGTGGTTGATTACCTGCAGCTCATGAGCGGCAGCGGCGGGGCGAACGAAGAGAACCGCGCCACCGTGATCGGCGAGATCTCGCGCGGCCTGAAGTCGCTGGCCAAGGAGCTCAAGTGCCCGGTGATCGCGCTGTCGCAGCTCAATCGCAGCGTCGAATCCCGCACCGACAAGCGGCCGATGATGAGCGACCTGCGCGAGTCGGGTGCGATCGAGCAGGACGCCGACGTCATCATGTTCATCTACCGCGACGAGTACTACACGAAAGAAGCCTGCAAGGAACCCGGCGTGGCCGAAATCATCATCGGCAAGCAGCGTAACGGGCCGACGGGCACGGTCAAACTCACCTTCTTGAAGCCGCTGACCAAGTTCGACAACCTGGCGCCGGGCAGCGCCGGGTCTGATTTCGAGCCGTACTAGGCGCGCAGTTTCAGGCCGCCAGCCGAGCGCTGGCTTTGTCCTAGGCCGAACTGTGAGCCCTGCGCGCAGTAAAGCGCCTTCAGGTCACTGACCCGGGTGCTCAGGTTCTCGCAGGCGCCGATGTTGGCCGCATGCCGGCTCAACACGGCGCCGGCGAGCTCGATCAGCTTCGCGTTGCCCGTTTGAGAGCCGCCCAACAGCAGCGACTCCACCGCGACCATGGGCTGGCCCGACACGCTGTGGGTCATGGCTTGTTCGGCCATGCTGCTGATGCTGTGGTGGCCTTCGTGAATCAGCGCGCTGTAGGCCTCGTCGCCGTCGGAGGCCAGACAAAGCATTTCGCAGCTGACCTTGGAAACGCAGTAACGCTGCGACAAGTCCTTGACCCATTGCTCAGGGTGCGGCAAATCGGTGCCGGCCCGGCGAACACGCACCAGCACGGCCAGCAGGTTGGTGGCAGCTTCGTAGTCGAAATCAGCGCTGCGTATTTCGGCACCCAGTTCGACGACCGCTCGCGCGCACTCATCGGGCTGGCGCTCAATGAGCGCCAGCAGTGCTTCGCAGTTCCTCACAAAGCGCTGCAGCCGCAGCGACTCGGGTTTTTTCTGCGCCAGCATGGCCAGATTGGCCATGGCCCACTTGAATTCCTTGCTGTCTTTCTTGTCGAAATAGACCAGGCACAGCAAGACCAGGCTTTGCGCATCGAACATCTTTGACTTCAGCCCCAGACGCACTGTGCGATCGAGGTCTTCCATGGCATCGTCCTTGTTGCCGCTGAAGAACGACAACATGCCGTGCTTTTGCAGGCGCGGAATGCTCTGGGGCGTGATCTGCAGCGAGGTCCGGTAAGAGCCCAGCGCCAGGTCCATGTGGCCTTGCTCCAGATGAATCTGGGCCATCACGTCATGGGCATCGGCGTATCCGGGGTCTTCGGCCAACAACTCGTCGAGCAGGCGGGTGGCAGTGGGCACGCTGCCCGAGGCGAGCTCTGCACGGGCCAGCCCCAACGCGGCCCAGGCCGCGGGTTTGGCTTCGTTGGCCGACTGATACAACTTGTTGGCCGCCTTGACGTCGCCCACCCGCAGGAACAACTCGGCGCCGATGCGCGCGGCATAAAGCCAGAAATCTTCCCTGGACCGATAGCGTGCCAAGCACATCTTGGCGGCAGCCGCGAAATCGCCGGCCTGTATGGCTGCAAAGACGTGACTCAAGGTGCGTTTGCGGTGGCGGGCTGTGACGATGCGCTCTTCCAGCGCAAAGGCCGTGTGCGGCTTGACCAGATAGCCGTCCAGTGCCGATTCAGCAGCCTCGGCCACCTTGAGGTAGGAGCACTCGCCGGTCACCATGATGAACACGGTCGAAAACGGCAGCAGCTGGGCCTGCCTGAGGTCGTCGAGCAGTTCTTGCCCGTTGATCGAGTTGTTGTCGAAGTGGTAGTCGCACACCACGACGTCGAACACGCGCGATTCAAGCTCCTGTCTGGCGTCGACCACACGGCTGGTTTGCGACACATCGGTCATGCCCATGCCGCGCAGCACATTCATCAAAGCGCTGCGAGACACCGGGTTGGCGTCGATGACAAGGGCGGTGCAGTCGCTGATTCCAGCGTCGGCAGCCCTCATGACGCGGCCCTCGACGTGCGCATCACGCGCGTGCTTCGAAAGCAAACTTCAGGGCAGGCAGCAACATCAAACCGAAACGCAAGGGGCATGGTCAGTCATCCAGCGACTCATTCAGACAGGTCTTTATCGGAAGGCCTGCCCAAAGGCTTGAGGGCGGCTGCCGCTAAGATGTTTTTGCAGGCTCAGGTGCGAAGATTCAGCCCGCCAGCCGATCGCAGGGGGTTTTGCCCCAGCCTGACCTGGGCACCCTTGGCGCAGTAGCGGATCTTCAGGTCATTGACCTTTTTGTTCAGGGCATCGAACACGCTGATCTGCGCCGAGTGACGGCTGAGCACAGCGCCGGCGAGCTCGATCAGCTTGGCGTTGCAGGTTTCCGCGCCGCGCAGCAGCAAGGCTTCCACCGCGACGCTGGGTTCTCCTGAAACGCTGTGCGCCATCGCCTCTTCGGCCATGTTGCTGATGCTGTGGTGGCCCTCGTGGATCAAGGCGCTGTAGATCGGATCATTGCCAGCGGCGATGCACAGCATTTCGCACGAGGCCTTGGACACGCAAAAGCGGCGCGACAAATCGTTGACCCAGCTGTCGGCCTCGGGCACCGCGACGTTGGCCTTGCGCATTCGCGCCAGCAAGGCCAGCAGGTTGGACGCCGCCTCGTAGTCGAAGTCCATGTGCCCGATGTCGGCGCCGATCTTGCGCGCCAGTGAAAGGCACCCGGTCAGGTTGCCGGTGGACAAGCGGTTCAGAGCACCAGCGACTTGCGCCATACGCTTCAAGAAAGCATCGCCTGGCCGCCGCTCTGCGGCGACCTCAAGGTGCGTGAGCGCGCGCTTCAAGTCGACCAGATTGCCCTCGTCGAAATACAGCAGCGTCATCACGACCAGCGTCTGGAAGTCGAACATCTTCGACTTCAGGCCGATGCGCACCGTGCGGTCGAGCGTTTGCGCGGCTTCCTTGTTTTCGCCCAGCAAAAAAGCCAGCATGCCCTGCTTTTGCAGCCGCGTGACGCTGTGCGGAGTGACACGCACCGAATCGCGCGAGGTCTCGAGTGCGGCGGCCAGGTCGCCTTGCTCAAGCTGCACCTGGCTCATCACGTCGTAGGCGTCTGCGTACTCGGGAAAGTCTTCGATCAGCCCCTCAAGGATGCGCATGGCCTTGGGCCCCTGGCCGCTTTCAAACTCGGCTCGCGCCATTCCCAGCTTGGCCCACAGCAGACCTTCGGACTGGTAGGCGGCGGTGTAGACCGCCTTGGCCGATGTGTGGTCTTTCAAGCGCATGAGCAGCTCGGCGCCAACATGACCGGCGTACAGCCAGAAATCCTCGCGCTGCGAAAAACGGCTCAGGCACATCTTGGCCGCGCCTTCGAAGTCGCCTTGGCGTATGGCTTCGAAGATGTAGCCCAGCACGCGCTTGCGGCGGCGCGCCAGCAACACACGCTCTTCGAGCGCAGCCGCGTTGTGCGGCTTGAGCAGATAACTGTCGAGCGCCGATTCGGCGGCTTCAACCACCTTCAGGTACGAGCGCTCGCCGGTGACCATGACGAACACGGTGGAGTAGGGCAGCAGTTGCGACTGACGCAGGTCATCGAGCAGTTCTTGACCGGACATCGGCGACTTGTCGAAGTGGTAATCGCACAGGACGATGTCGAAGGTCGTGATCTCGAGTTCCTGCCTGGCATCGGCCACGCGGCTGGTCTGCGAGATGTGCCCGACGCCAATATCGCGCAGCATGTTCATCAGCGCGCTGCGCGAAGTCGAATTGCCATCGATGACCAGCGCCTTGCATTCGCGAACTTCGGGATCGATCAGGCGCATCGACCCCTCCGAGCCGACGGCAAGAACTCATCCAACGAAGAGAAAAAACAAGCGCGCATGTCGACCCGTGGCTCACCGATACCCCATCGATATCGGATCGGCATGCGGGGTCTTGAGCCCCGATGGCCTGCGCTTACTTGAACAGGTTCTTGACCCGGTCAGACCACGTCTGCGAATTGGGCGAATGCTTGTCGCCGTTTTTCTGGAATGAATCTTCCAGTTCACGCAACAGCTTGCGCTGGTGCTCGGTCAGCTTGACCGGTGTTTCCACGGTGACATGGCAGTAGAGGTCGCCGGGATAACTCGAGCGCAGGCCCTTGATGCCCTTGCCGCGCAGCCTGAAGGTCTTGCCGTGCTGCGTGCCCTCGGGCAGTTCGATCTCGGCCTTGCCGTTGAGCGTGGGCACATGGATTTGCCCGCCCAGCGACGCGGTGACCATGCTCACCGGCGCGGTGCAGTGCAGGTCGTCGCCATCGCGCTCGAAGATCTCATGGGGCTTGACGCGGATCTCGATGTACAGATCGCCCGACGGGCCGCCGTTGGTGCCGGGCTCGCCGTTGCCGGCCGAGCGGATGCGCATGCCTTCGTTGATGCCGGCCGGGATCTTGACCTCGAGTGTCTTGTTCTTCTTGATGCGGCCCTGGCCATGACAGGTCACGCACGGCTCGGGGATCACCTTGCCCATGCCGCGGCAGGCCGGGCAGGTTTGCTGGATGCTGAAAAAACCCTGGCGCATCGTGACCGCGCCGGAGCCGTTGCAACTGCCGCACACCTTCGGGCTGGTGCCGGGCTTGGCACCGGTGCCGTGGCAGGTGTCGCAGGTTTCGAAGGCGGGAATGCGTATCTGTGTTTCCTTGCCGGCGGCGCAGTCCTCGAGCGTGATCTCCATCGTGTACGACAGGTCATTGCCACGGAAAACCTGCTGCCCACCGCCACCGCCACCCCCACCACCGCCGCGACGCGGGCCGCCCGAGCCGCCAAAGATGTCGCCGAAGATGTCGCCGAAAGCTTCTGCAAAGCCGCCCATGCCATCCGGGCCGCCACCGGGGCGAAAGCCGCCACCCATGTTGGGGTCGACGCCGGCGTGGCCGTACTGGTCGTAGGCCGCGCGCTTTTGCGCGTCGGAGAGCATCTCGTAAGCCTCCTTGGCCTCCTTGAAGCGCTCTTCGGCTTTCTTCGCATCGTCACCCTGATTGCGGTCAGGGTGGTGCTTCATCGCGAGCTTGCGATAAGCCTTCTTGATGTCTTCCTCGGTGGCGTTCTTGGCCACGCCCAGGGTTTCGTAGTAATCGCGCTTTGCCATCGGTACATCCGTCACGCCGCAGCGTCTGGTTCAAACAAGAACGCCGCGTCGGATCCCAGCTGCGCGCTGGAGCCTGCGAACGCGGCGCAGACACCGGGGTTCACCCCGGCGCCGCAGCTTCATCGTTGTCGCGTCACTTCTTTTCTTTGACTTCGGTGAACTCGGCATCCACCACGTTGTCATCGGCCGGCTTGTCAGACGCTCCTGCCGATTGTGGAGCCGCCTCGCCAGCGGCTGCACCGGCTGCTGCGGCCGCTGCCTGCGATTCGGCGTAGACCTTTTCGCCGAGCTTTTGGCTGGCCGTCATCAGCGCTTCGGTCTTGGCTTCGATGTCGGCCTGGTCTTCGCTCTTGAGCGATTCTTCGGCGTCCTTCAAGGCGGCTTCGATCTTTTCCTTGTCGCCGGCATCGAGCTTGTCACCGTGCTCGGTCAGGCTCTTCTTCACGCTGTGCACCATCGCATCGGCCGAATTGCGCGCCTGGATCAAGCCGAGCTTTTTCTTGTCCTCAGCGGCGTTGAGTTCGGCGTCTTTGACCATCTGCTGGATCTCGGCTTCGGTCAGACCCGAGTTGGCCTTGATGGTGATCTTGTTTTCCTTGCCGGTGCCCTTGTCCTTGGCGCCCACGTGCAAGATGCCGTTGGCGTCGATGTCGAAGCTCACCTCGATTTGCGGCGTGCCGCGTGGTGACGGTGGGATGCCTTCGAGGTTGAACTCGCCCAGGCTCTTGTTGCCCGATGCCATCTCGCGCTCGCCTTGGTACACCTTGATCGTCACGGCCGGCTGGTTGTCGTCGGCGGTGCTGAAGGTCTGTGCGAACTTGGTCGGGATGGTCGTGTTTTTCTGGATCATCTTGGTCATCACGCCGCCCAGCGTTTCGATGCCTAGGCTCAGCGGGGTCACGTCAAGCAGCAGCACGTCCTTGCGATCACCGGCAAGCACCTGGCCCTGAATGGCCGCACCGACGGCCACGGCCTCGTCGGGGTTGACGTCCTTGCGCGGCTCCTTGCCGAAGAACTCCTTGACCTTTTCTTGCACCTTGGGCATGCGGGTCATGCCGCCGACCAGGATCACGTCGTCAATCGCGCCCACGGCAATGCCGGCGTCCTTGATGGCGATGCGGCACGGAGCGATGGTGCGCTCAATCAGGTCTTCAACCAGGGCTTCGAGCTTCGAGCGACTGAGCTTGATGTTCAAGTGCTTCGGGCCCGAGGCATCGGCGGTCACGTAAGGCAGGTTGATGTCGGTTTGAGCGCCGCTCGACAGCTCGATCTTGGCTTTTTCGGCGGCTTCTTTCAGGCGCTGCAGGGCCAGCACGTCCTTGCCCAGATCCACGCCTTGGTCTTTCTTGAACTCGGCGATGATGAAATCGATGATGCGCTGGTCGAAGTCTTCGCCACCCAGGAAGGTGTCGCCATTGGTCGACAGCACTTCGAACTGCTTTTCGCCATCGACGTCGGCGATCTCGATGATCGACACGTCAAACGTGCCGCCACCCAGGTCATAGACAGCGATCTTGCGGTCGCCCTTTTCGTTCTTGTCGAGGCCGAAGGCCAGCGCAGCGGCGGTCGGCTCGTTGATGATGCGCTTGACGTCCAGACCGGCGATGCGCCCGGCGTCCTTGGTGGCCTGACGCTGCGCGTCATTGAAGTAAGCCGGCACGGTGATCACCGCTTCGGTGATGGTCTCGCCCAGGTAGTCCTCGGCGGTCTTCTTCATCTTGCGCAAGATCTCGGCGCTGACTTGCTGCGGCGCGATCTTCTGACCACGCACTTCAACCCATGCGTCGCCGTTGTCGGCTGCGGCGATCGTGTAGGGCATCAGGTCGATGTCCTTTTGCACTTCTTTTTCGGTGAACTTGCGACCGATCAGGCGCTTGACCGCATACAGCGTGTTGCGCGGGTTGGTCACCGCTTGGCGCTTGGCCGAGGCACCGACCAGGATCTCGCCGTTTTCTTGGTACGCCACGATCGACGGCGTGGTGCGCGCACCCTCGCTGTTTTCGATCACGCGGGTGGTGTTGCCTTCCATGATCGACACGCAAGAGTTGGTGGTGCCGAGGTCAATGCCGATGATTTTTGCCATTTGGAAATCTCCTGAAATTTGAATCTGTATGGGAGTCGAGGTTTGGACGACTCGGGATATTTCAAGGGGCGGCCCGGCAATCGGGCCCCACCGATGGGTTAACGCGCTACTTGGGCGCGGTCACCGTGACCAGCGCCGGGCGCAGCACGCGGTCTGAAATCAGGTAGCCCTTTTGCAGCACGGCCACCACGCTGTTGGCCTCTTGCTCGGCGGGCACCACGCTGATGGCTTGATGCTGGTGAGGGTCAAACCCCACTCCTGCGGCCGGGTTGATTTCGATCACGCGGTTGCGCTCGAGCGCGGCAGACAACTGCCGCAACGTGGCGTGCACGCCTTCGAGCAACTGCTCGGGCGTGGCACCCGGCAGGGCAATCGCCGCTTCCAGGCTGTCTTTCACCGGCAGCAGACTGTCGGCAAAGCCTTCGATGGCGAACTTGCGCGCCTTCGAAATCTCGTCTTCCGAGCGCCGGCGGATGTTCTCGGACTCGGCCTTGGCCCGCAGGTAGGCGTCAGACACCTCGGCGTGGCGGGCTTTCAGTTCAGTCAGCTCGGCTGATGGATCTTGCGCTTCAGCGCCCTGCGTTTGCGTTGCGCTGGGCTCAGGCTGCGCTGATGGATCTTGATGGGGATCGGGTGCGGTCATGTTGGCTTTTCTCCTCCTCGGGCCAAAAGTGGGGCGCCGCGTCTAATTTCAAGGGGTGCGCTGCAAATTGAAATCGCCGTGCGTCGGAATGCCCGTTTCTGAGGGCTTTGGCAACAAGGATTTGTCGGAGCCGACCCAGTCGAAGAGGCTTGCGAAACCGGTCATGCAGCGGGTACAACCTAGCCAGTATGTGCAGCGGCTTGTCGAATTGAAGATCCTCTTCGTTCACCAGAACTTCCCCGGACAGTTCCGACACCTCGCGCCGGCGCTGGCGGCGGCCGGGCATGAGGTTCACGCGTTGGCCATCAGCGGCCAGCCGTGTTCGGGCGTCACGCTGCATCCGTACCAGCCCAAGCGCACGCTGCCTGCCGGCGTGCAGATGCTGACGCAGGACTTCGAAGTCAAGGTCATCCGCGGTGAGGCCGCAGCGCTGGCGATGATCGACCTGCGCAAGGCGGGCTTTGTGCCCGACCTGGTGATCGCCAACCCGGGCTGGGGCGAGGCGCTGTTCATCAAGGATGTGTGGCCGGCGTGCCGGCTGGTGTGCCTGCTTGAGTACTTCTACCGGGCCGAGGGCGGCGACGTGGGGTTCGACCCGGAGTTTCCGGCGACCGGCGCGCTGCCGGGTGCGCGGCTGCACGTCAAGAACGCCTCGTTGCTGTCGGCCATGAACTCGATGGACCTGGGCATCGCGCCCACGGCCTGGCAGCGTGAATGTTTGCCTGCGGCGTTTCAGCCGCGAGTGATCGAGCTGTTCGACGGCATCGACACCGACGCAGTGACGCCCGACGCTCAGGCCGCCGTGCGCTTGCCCAACGGCACCGTGCTGCGCGCGGGCGACCCGGTGGTCACCTTCGTCAGCCGCAACCTCGAGCCCTACCGCGGCTACCACGTGTTCATGCGCGCCTTGCCGGCGCTGCTGGCCGCACACCCTGGCGCGCAGGTGCTGATCGTCGGTGGCGACTCGGTGAGCTATGGCGCGCCAGCGCCTGCCGGCCAGACCTGGAAGCAGATCTATCTGGATGAGGTGAGCGGCCGCATCGATGCCTCGCGCGTGCACTTTCTAGGGCGCTTGCCTTACGCGCAGTTTTTGAACGTGCTCAAAGTGTCGGCGGCGCACGTGTACCTGACCTATCCGTTTGTGCTGTCGTGGTGCTGCCTTGAGGCGATGAGCGCGGGCTGCCACGTGATCGGCAGTGTCACCCGGCCGGTGCAGGACTTTGTGGAGCATGGCGTCAACGGCACGCTGGTGGATTTCTTTGACGTGGATGCCTTGGCGCGCACCATGGCCACCACGCTCGACGGCCGCGGAACTGACCAGGCACTGCGTGAGCGCGCCCGCGCCACGGCCGTCGAGCGATGCGATTTGCGACGGGTCACGCTGCCGCGTTACCGTCAGGTGCTGAGCGAGTTGATGGGCTGCCCGATCTGACGCCGATCGCACCCGGCCAACGAACTGGCGCGAATCACTCCCCGTCGATCGACGCGCTCCAGCGGTTCCAGTCGGACAGTTGGCGGCGGTCGCGTTTGGTGGGGCGGCCCTGGTCGATGGCCAAGGCCGGCTCGGGGGATTCGCGGCGTTCGCGGGCGGCTTTTTCGCGCGCGGCGATGCTTTCTTCGGTTTCGGCGTAGAGCGCTTGCGCCACTGGCGCCGGGCCACGAATTTCGCTCAGGCCTGCCACCACCACGCAGCGCACGATTGGGCCTTGACGCAGCTCGATGTGGTCACCGACGCGCACCTCGCGCGAGGGCTTGGCCGATTGGGTGTTGACGCTGACGCGGCCTTTGCCGATCTCGTCGGTGGCCAGGCTGCGGGTCTTGTAGAACCGCGCGGCCCACAGCCACTTGTCCAGCCTCAAGGACCAGCCCTTCGGCAGCGCTCGCAGCCCGATGCACTCATCGGTCGGCCCCAAGCGCGATGGCGCGCTCGCGCTGTTCGGCCAGGGCGGACGCATCCGGCGCGGTCGAACAATCCCAGCCTTGCAAGTGCTTCATGGCGATGCCGGTCAGCGCCAGCATCCATTCGTGCTGATCGTTGAGGCAGGGCAGGTAGTTGAACTCCTGGCCGCCGGCGCCGATGAAGGCGTCGCGCGCTTCCTGCGCGATTTCTTCCAGCGTCTCAAGGCAGTCTGACGTGAAGCCCGGGCACATGATGTCGACGCGCTTGACGCCTTGCGCGGCCAGCGCCACCAGCGTGGGCTCGGTGTAGGGCTGCAGCCATTCGGCCTTGCCGAAGCGGCTTTGGAAGGTGACGACCATTTCGTCCTTGCGCAGGCCCAACTTCTCGCCCAGCAAACGAGCCGTCTTCTGGCACTGGCAGTGATACGGGTCGCCCAGCAGCAGCGTGCGGCGCGGCACGCCGTGGAAGGTCATGACTAGGCGATCGGGGCGGCCGTTTTGTTGCCAGTGATCGGAGACCCGCTTGGCCAGCGCATCGATGTAGGCCGGGTCGTCGTGGTACTCGTTGACGAAGCGAAATTCAGGCAGCCGGCGCACGCGCTGGCCCCAGGCGTAGACCGCGTCGCACACGCTGGCGGTGGTGGGGCCCGAGTACTGCGGGTACAGCGGCAGCACCAGCACGCGGGTGGCGCCGGCTTGCTTCAACTCATCAAGCACGCTGGCCATAGCCGGTGAGCCGTAGCGCATCGCCGGACGAACCATCACGCGGTAGCCGCGTTCGCCCAGATAGTCCTGCAGCAGCGCGGCTTGCTTGTCGGTCCACACCTTGAGGGGCGAGCCCTCGTCGGTCCACACGGTGGCGTACTTGGCGGCCGATTGCTTTGGGCGCACGCGCAAGATGATGCCGTTGAGGATGAACCACCACACCATCTTCGGGATCTCGACGACGCGGTGGTCGCTGAGGAATTCTTTCAGGTAACGCCGCAGTGCCGGGGCGGTCGGTGCATCGGGCGTGCCGAGGTTGCACAGCAGCACCGCCGTGGACGCCGCCGGGGACTTGCCGTGTTCGTGGACAGGTTCAGGAGCGAATGACATGCGCTGTGGGGATGAGATTCAGCATGGAATTATCGACCCCGCGGGTCGCCGCTGTGCATGATTTCAAAGCGCACGCAAGGCGCTGACGAATCGTCTGGCGGCGCGCCCAGGCCCAGCACGCCGCTGCCGTGCAAGGTGCAATTGCTGCGCCTGAGGTTGATCACGGAGTCATCGCCGGCGAAACGCACGTAGGTTCCGTTGGAGCTGAGGTCGATCAACTGAAAAGCACCGCCGTGCCATTCGATGCGAGCGTGCGAGCGAGACACCCGGGTGTCGTCGATACAGCAAGACGACAGCTCGCTGCGGCCGATCACCACCGGAATGTCTGCGGTTGAAAAGTCGCAGACCCTTTCTTGCCAGACCAGCCGCAAGCCGTCGGGCTGTGTCGCCGGGATGAGACTGCCGAACAAGGTGGCGCTCAGGTCTGTGAACTCATGCTCCTCGAGCACGAAGACCTCGACCGGCTCGACCCGCCCGCGCAGCTGCAGTCGGTCCAGACGCCGCAATCGCAATCGCTCGTGTGCCGGCAGCGTTTCCACGACCGTTGACGTGACCAGTGTTTCGTTGTCGCTGGCGTGCTCGAGCAGGCGGGCAGCGATGTTGACGGCGTCGCCGAAAAAGTCCTCGCCGACTTGAACCACCTCGCCGCACGCCATGCCCACCTGCAGCCGCAGCGTTTGACGCTCTGACGACAGGTCAGGCCACCCGTCGCGGGTGATGATCACCAGCGACTGATGCATTGCCACGGCTGCGCGCAGTGCCATCGCCGGGTTTTGAAAGATGGCCATCAGGCCATCGCCCAGCGTTTTGACCAGCAGCCCGTCGTGTGCCGAGATCGTCTTGCCCAGCTCGGCCACGGTGCGCGACACCAACTGCGCGGCGTGTGCATTGCCCAGCAATTCATACAGCCCCGTGCTGCTGCGCAGATCGGCGAACACAACGTGTCGTAAGGCAGGCTGGCTCATGGGGAACTGCGGCCGTGAGGCGTGCTTTCAGCTCGCGTGCAGCCCGAGTGGGTCATCTTGTGACGGTACTTCGGGCTGCACGGGAATCGGGCTCAAAGGTAGTCGAGGTAGGTGCGCAGCTTGTCCGAGCGGCTCGGGTGCTTGAGCTTGCGGATCGCCTTGGCTTCGATCTGGCGAATGCGCTCGCGGGTCACGTCGAACTGCTTGCCGACTTCTTCGAGCGTGTGGTCGGATTGCATCTCGATGCCAAAGCGCATGCGCAGCACCTTGGCCTCGCGCGGCGTGAGACTGTCGAGGATGTCCTTGACCACGTCGCGCAGGCCCGCTTGCATGGCCGCGTCGATCGGCGCGGTGTTATTGGTGTCTTCGATGAAGTCGCCCAAATGCGAATCGTCGTCGTCGCCGATGGGGGTTTCCATCGAGATCGGCTCTTTCGCGATCTTCATGATCTTGCGGATCTTGTCTTCGGGGATCTCCATCTTCAGCGCCAGCGTGGGCGCATCGGGCTCGAAGCCGAACTCTTGCAAGTGCTGGCGCGACAGCCGGTTCATCTTGTTGATGGTCTCGATCATGTGCACCGGGATGCGGATGGTGCGGGCCTGGTCGGCGATCGAGCGGGTGATGGCTTGACGGATCCACCAAGTGGCATAGGTCGAGAACTTGTAGCCGCGGCGGTATTCGAACTTGTCGACCGCCTTCATCAGGCCGATATTGCCTTCCTGGATCAGGTCGAGGAACTGCAGGCCGCGGTTGGTGTACTTCTTGGCGATCGAGATCACCAGGCGCAAGTTGGCCTCGATCATTTCCTTCTTGGCATCGCGCGAGGATTTTTCGCCCTCGTTCATCTTCTTGTTGATCTTCTTCAGATCATCGAGCGGCACCACAGCGCGCGCTTGTTGGTCGGCCAGCTTTTTTTGCAGCTCTTGTACCGGCGGCAAATGGCGAGCCAGCACTGTGCTGTATGACTTGCTCGACGCGATTTCTTTTTCTGCCCACTTGAAGTTCAGGATGTTGGGCGGGAAGTTCTTGATGAAGTAGTCCTGCGGCATGCCGCACTTGTCGACCAGGATCTTGCGCAGCTCACGCTCATAGCGGCGCACATCGTCGACTTGCGAGCGCAGGATGCCGCACAACTTTTCAATCGTCTTGACGGTGAAGCGCACGGTCATCAACTCGTTGCTGATGGCCTGCTGAGCGCGGCTGTAGGCGGGCGACTCGTAGCCGTCTTTTTCGAAGGCCTTGCGCATCTTGTCGAAGTTGATGCGCAGGTTGACGAACTTGGCCAGCGCCTGCGTTTTCAGCTCTTCGAGCTTTTTGGTCAGCGCACGGCTGCCGCCATTGCCGTCGTCATCGTCTTCCTCGTCGAAGAAGTCCACGTCTTCTTCGGCCACATAGTCGTCGGCCTCGCCTTCGGACACGAAACCGTCGACCACCTCAGAGATGGTCATCTCGCCCGCACCAATGCGATCCGCATAGGTCAGGATCTCGGCGATCGTGGTGGGCGATGCGCTGATGGCCACCATCATGGCCTGCAGGCCACCCTCGATGCGCTTGGCGATCTCGATTTCGCCTTCACGTGTGAGCAGCTCGACGGTGCCCATCTCACGCATGTACATGCGCACCGGATCGGTCGTGCGGCCGAATTCGGAATCAACGGTGGACAGCGCAGCTTCAGCAGCTTCCTCGGCTTCTTCTTCAGTGGCGGTGGTGGTGCCACCGCCGGCGATCAGCAGCGTGGCAGCGTCGGGTGCCTGCTCGTACACCGCGATGCCCATGTCGTTGAGCATCGACACGATGGCCTCGAGGATTTCAGCGTCGACGAGCTTTTCGGGCAGGTGGTCGTTGATTTCCTGGTGCGTCAGGAAGCCGCGCGTCTTGCCCATCTTGATGAGCGTCTTGAGCTCCTGGCGGCGCTTGGCGACTTCTTCTTCGGACAGCGCGGTTTCGTCCAGCCCGAACTCGCGCATCAGCGCACGTTCCTTGGCCTTGGAGACCTTCATGCGCAGAGGCTTCTCCTTGGGCTTGGCGCTGGCGTCTTCAACGCCTCCAACGACTTCGGCCTCGGCTTCGGGCTCGCCTTCGAGATCGGCCTCGATGTCGGAGAAGTCTTCTTCAGAAACTTCTGGCTTTTTCTTTTCCTCAACCTTGGTGGGCTTGCGACCGCGCTTGGCGACGCCGGTGTCTGCACTCGCGGCAGCAGCCTTGACGGGGGCCTTCCTGGGTGCCTTTTGGGGGGCTTCCGAGGCAACGTTCAGGTCTTCGGTTTTTTTGGCAACGGCCTTGGCTGCACCAGTGGCCTTCACAGTCGACGTCGGCGCGCTCTTTTTTGCGGTCATGCAAGTCCTCAAATGGTTGGCGAGACGGTAACCCGGCCCGTGAAAATGATGCCGGCGTGCTCATCCGGCAAGGCGTTGATCATTGAAATTCCGGTGTGCTCATCACGCTGCGAGAACCTCAAGATCTGTCAGCAGATGAAGCCGCATTCAGAGAAAACCCGCGAGGGTCTCAGACCGATGATTTCGAAAGATGCCGGAGTTTTGAAGCTCGGATGCATCGAGCATCCCGGCGATCTGAAACGTTGGCGAACGCCTGCGATCTAATGAGACGGATTATACCAGAGCCAATTGTGCGGGCTGGATTCGGATGAGGCTGAGGCGGCAAGGTGCTTTCACCATTGAAGAGGCGTGGTCTCGGCCAGTCGGGCACGCAAGCGGGTTCGACTTTGCAGCAGTTCTGCGCTGCGTGTCTGGATGTCGGGAGAGGTCATTCCCAATTCGAACAACAAGCTGAGCTCGCTGTCGACATCGCGCAGCCGCAGGTGGTCGAGCACCAAGATCAGCTGGTGCTTGAGGTCGGTGACGGCCTCTGGCGGATGGAACCCTGCGATGCGTTCGACGACGCTTTGGGCTTGCGCGTCGGCTTGGGCTTCGAGTGCGAACTCGTCAGACAGTGACGTCGGCGACAGCGCACCTTGCTCTTGAATCGTGCGCTCAAGGCATCCAAACAGCGAGCCGTAGGGGGCTGACTGGTCGGCCAGCAGATCGTGCGCATCGCCGTCGAGTTCCCACCACAGCTCGGGACGCTGCATCAGCAACCACAGCGCGCGGTCAAGGTGATTGGCCGCACCTTGGCGGACCTTGCGAACGAGCCGTGGTGAGCGCGATTCGCCTCGCGCACTGGCAGCTCGCGGTGTGTTCGCGCTGACTTGCCACACCTGCGAAAGCTCGCTGGCATCAAGCCGGGACTCGAGCGCCAGATCGCCCAGCAGTTGCCGCTTCAAGGCGCCATCGGGCAAGGCAGACCACAGTGGACGCGCCATGGCGAGAAATCGCGCGCGGCCTTCTGCGGATGTCATGTCGCAGCCGTCTTGCGAGATGCTGATGAGCTGCCGAGACAAGGGCACAGCCTGCTGCACACACTGCTCGAAGCCGTCGGTGCCGAACTCTCGGACGTAGGAATCCGGGTCGTGCTCGGCCGGTAAAAACAGAAAGCGCACGCTGCGGGTGTCTGACGCATGGGGCAGGGCGGCTTCGAGTGCCCGGCCAGCGGCTCGTCGCCCGGCGGCATCGCCGTCAAAGCTGAAGACCACCGATTCGGTGAAGCGAAACAGTTTCTGGACGTGCTCTGCGGTGCAGGCCGTGCCCAGCGTGGCCACCGCATTGGGGAAACCCAGTTGCGCGAGCGCCACCACGTCCATGTAGCCCTCGACCACCAGAACGAAGCCGCTTTGGCGAATGGCGCTACGGGCTTCGAACAGGCCGTACAGCTCGCGGCCCTTGCTGAACACGGGCGTCTCGGGCGAATTCAGGTACTTCGGCTCACCCTGATCGAGCACCCGTCCACCAAACCCGATCACCTCGCCTTGAACCGACCGGATCGGAAACATGATGCGATCGCGAAAGCGGTCGTAGCGCTTGACGTCGCTGCTGCCTTCTTGATCGGCTGGTTGCGAAATGACCAGCCCGCTTTCTTCCAGCAGGGGATCGTCATAGTGCGCGAAGGCGCTGGCCAGCGCACGCCATCCTTCGGGCGCGTAGCCCATGGCGAACCGCGCCGCGATTTCGCCACTGAGCCCGCGCCGCTTGAGGTAATCGATGGCGCGCGCGCTCGACTTGAGCTGCTTGCGGTAGTGGTCGGCTGCCTTCTTCAACACATCCGAAAGCGTGCCCTGATGCTCCTTGAGCTTGGCAAAACGCTCCCGTTCTTCAGGCGAGCGTTCGTCCTTGGGCACCGCAAGTCCCACGGCTTGCGAAAGGTCACTGACGGCGTCCACGAAGCCCATGCCAAGGTGCTCCATCAGGAAGCCGATGGCGTTGCCGTGGACCCCGCAGCCGAAGCAGTGGTAGGTCTGGCGAGAGGGACTGACGGCAAAGCTGGGGGATTTTTCGCCGTGAAAGGGGCACAAACCCATGTGGTTTGCGCCCGCTTTCCTCAGTGTGACGTGTCTGCCGACAACCTCGGCAATGTCGACACGGCTCAACAGGTCCTGAATGAATGACGGCGGGATCACTCGGCCAGTTTAGCGGCGCGCACCTAGCGGCTTGCCCCAGGCGGTCGGGCCGGGAGCACTCGCTGAAGCCTGCCTTCAAATGCAAGCTGGGCGCATTCGCGCCCGACTTGCATGAAAGGTATCAGACCTTGAATTCTTCGATCTTGCGGCCCGATCCCAACGCGGCCCTGAGCCACTTGGGTTGCAGACCGCGACCACTCCAGGAATCTCCAGTGGCCTTATTGACGTACTTGGCGGCAACCTTGCCACCCTTGGCCGTGCTGGCTGGGCGTACCGAAGACTTCGATGAGATGTCAGCGACCGTCAGCCCGAATTCCTGCATCAGTGCCTTGACCTTGGCAATGGCACCGGCCAATTCTTCGCGGCGGGTTGACTCGATTTCTTTTTCGAGTGCTGCTTTGCGATCCAGCAAATCTTTCAAGCTTGACATGAGCTCATCCTTTCAGGCATTGATTATTGAAGTTCGACAAGCGGTCATGTGTTCAAAACAAAACCTGCCAAGTCGGACTTGATTATAGAAGCATCTGAAAGGTGATTTGAATACCGGGTGCAAACAAAAAAGATCTGGCGGGATTGGTTTTGTGATTTGCGTATGATCAGGCAGCGGGCGGCACGTATCCAGCCGGTTGCTCGGCACCACCACCAAAGAAAAAATTCTCCATCTGACGCGCTAAATATTGCCGTGCGCGCATATCTGCAAGGTTCAGGCGATTTTCATTGACCAGCATCGTCTGGTGCTTTAGCCACAATTGCCAAGCCTCTTTGCTCACTTCGTTGTATATACGCTTTCCCAAGTCTCCAGGATAGGGCGCGTAATCCAAACCCTCGGCAGGCTTGTTCAGGTGGATGCAGTTGACGTTGCGTGACATGGAAATCTCCGGGATTCAGGGCCAAGGAATTGTTCGACAAGTCATGACAGCGCGCGTGTCGGGCGAGTTTCAGACCAAGGTCTTGACCAGCACCTGCGAGCGCCGGTCCCAGTTGTATTTTTTCTGACGAGCCTCTGGCAACCAGTCAGGATTCATCGACACAAAACCGCGTTTGATGAACCAGTGCATGGTTCGCGTGGTGAGGACAAATATGCTGCTCAGACCCTGCGCCCTGGCGCGCTGCTCGATGCGCTTGAGGATGCGCTCGCCATCGCCTTGGCCTTGCACATTCGCGCTGACCGTGAGCGCGGCCATCTCGCCCGTTTGCTTTTCGGGGTATGGGTAAAGCGCAGCGCATCCGAATATCACACCGTCGTGTTCGATCACTGAGTAGAAATCAATATCCCGTTCGATTTCCGTGCGATCTCGTTTTACCAGCGTGCCGTCATTTTCGAACGGCTCGATCAACTGCAAAACGCCGCCAAGGTCATCGGAGGTGGCTTCGCGCAGGCTTTCAAGTTTCTCGTCGACGATCATCGTGCCCACACCATCGTGTGTGAATGATTCGATCAAAACCGAACCATCCACCGAGTAGGGAATGATGTGCACCCGGTCGACCCCACTCTTGCTCGCGCGCACTGCATGTTGCAGATAAAAAGCCGTGTCTGTGGGTTGTTGTGGATTGGGTAAAGACGACAACAGTTTTTCGGCGTCTGCCAGCGTGAGTTCCTGATCTATTTCGCTTTGTGGATCGACGTTGTCCAGCGGTATTCCCTTGACCTCGGTGACATAAATCAATTTGTCGGCCTGCAGCGCAATGGCTGTGCTGGCGGCGACGTCTTCCATGCTGAGATTGAACGCCTCGCCCGTGGGCGAAAAGCCGAACGGTGACAGCATCACCAGCGCGCCGAAATCCACCGCGCGGCGGATTCCCACCGCGTCGATCTTGCGCACCATTCCGGTATGAATGAAGTCCACGCCGTCCACGATGCCGATCGGTTTGGCAGTGATGTAGTTGCCCGACACCACACGGATCTGGCTGCCCGACATGGGCGTGTTGGGCAGACCTTGTGAGAACGCGGCTTCAATCTCGTAGCGCAGTTGTCCGGCAGCTTCCTGGGCACAGTCGAGTGCCACCGCATCCGTGACCCGCATGCCATGGCTGAATCGAGATGTGTGGCCCTTGGCGAGCAGCTGCTCTTCAACCTGGGGCCTGAAGCCGTGTACCAGCACGACCTTGATGCCCATGGCGTGGAGCAGTGCCAGATCTTGTGCGAAGGTGTTGAGCTTGCCCGCTGCGATCAACTCGCCAGCGATGGCCACCACGAATGTCTTGCCGCGGTGGGCGTGGATATACGGCGCGACCGAGCGGAACCAAGGAACAAACGTGTGAGGGAAAACCAGGCTCATCAAGGCACTTTGAAATAATCATCGATTTTGCATGAAGGCCTGATGACGACTTCCACGCGAGCAAGGTCATTGGCCGTCGCCAATCCGGTTCCCGAAATCACCTTTCCGCCGGCGCTTCCGGTGTCGGCGCGACGCGATGACATCGCTGCGGCCATGCGTGAGCATCAAGTGGTGATCGTGTGTGGCGAGACGGGTTCGGGCAAGACCACGCAGCTGCCGAAGATCGCCATGTCGCTTGGGCGCGGACAGGGTGCCGGCGGCCGCGGGTTGATCGGCCACACGCAGCCTCGCCGCATTGCTGCGTCCAGCGTGGCCAAGCGCATTGCGCAGGAACTCAACTCGCCCCTGGGCGAGGTGGTGGGTTTCAAGGTGCGGTTTCAGGATCGGCTGTCACCCGGTGCCACTGTGAAGCTGATGACCGATGGCATCTTGCTGGCCGAAACCCAGACCGATCCGCTGCTGCGCGACTACGACACGCTCATCATCGACGAGGCGCATGAGCGAAGCCTGAACATCGACTTCTTGCTGGGCTACTTGCGCCAGGTGTTGCTGCGGCGCCCCGACCTGAAGGTGATCGTCACCTCGGCCACCATCGACGCCGACCGGTTCGCGCAGCACTTTGCCAGCGCGCAGGGGCCGGCTCCGGTCATACAGGTGTCGGGCCGTCTGTTCCCCGTCGAGCAGCGCTGGCGGCCGTTTGAAGAAAGCCGCGAATACGGCTTGAACCATGCCATCGCCGATGCGGTGGACGAGCTGTGGACGAGCGGCGGCGCGCTCAGTGGCGGCGACGTGCTGGTGTTTTTGCCGGGCGAGCGCGAGATCCGCGATGCGGCCGATCACCTGCGACGTCACCACCCGCCGGGTGTCGAGGTGGTGCCGCTGTTCGCGCGGCTGAGTCAGCAGGAGCAAGACCTCATCTTCGAGCCGCACAGCGCAAGGCGCATCGTGCTGGCGACCAATGTGGCGGAGACCTCGCTCACCGTGCCGGGCATCCAGTACGTCATCGACGCCGGTACCGCGCGGGTCAAGCGCTACAGCTACCGCAACAAGGTCGAGCAGTTGCAGATCGAGCCGACCAGCCAGGCCGCCGCCAATCAGCGAGCGGGCCGCTGCGGACGGGTCAGCAACGGCATTTGCATTCGGCTTTACGACGAGAAGGAATTTGCTGGGCGCCCGAGATTCACCGACCCGGAAATCATGCGCTCGTCGCTGGCCGGCGTGATCCTGCGCATGAAGTCGCTGAAGCTGGGGCTGGTCGAGGATTTCCCGTTCATCGAGCCGCCGCCGCGTCGCGCGATCGCCGACGGCTACCAGTTGCTGGCCGAACTCGGTGCGGTGGATGAGTTCAACGAACTCACGCCGATGGGCGAGTCGCTTGCCCGCTTGCCGCTCGATCCGCGCGTGGGTCGCATGATCCTCGAGGCGCGTGACCGCCAGGCGCTCACCGAAGTGCTCATCGTGGCCAGCGCGATGAGCGTGCAAGACGTGCGCGATCGACCGCTTGAGGCGCAGCAGGCCGCCGACGCGGCCCACAAGAAATTCGATGACGAACGTTCGGAATTTCTAGGCGACCTCAAGCTGTGGAAGTGGCTTGAAGCCGCGCGCGGCGCGGGTGGCGCTGAGCACACCGGCGAACACAAGCTCAGCGTGCGCAAGCAAGAGCAGTTGCTGCGCGAAAACTTCATCTCGCCGCGGCGCGTGCGCGAGTGGCGCGACATCCACTCGCAGCTGCTCACCGTGGTGGCAGAGCAGGGCTGGCGGCTCAATGCGTCACCTGCCACTTACGAGCAATTCCACCTGTCGCTGCTGTCTGGGCTGCTCGGCAACATCGGCGTCAAAGGCGACGACGACGAGTGGTACCTCGGCGCACGTGGCATTCGGTTTTATCGCCATCCGGGCGTCAACCTGTCGAAGAAACCAGGCCGCTGGATCATGGCTGCTGAACTGGTCGATACGGCTCGGCTGTACGGGCGCGGCATCGCCGCCATCGAGCCGCAGTGGCTGCCGCAGATTGCCGGCCATGTGATCAAGACGCAGCTGCTCGAGCCGCACTGGGAGAAAAAGGCCGCCGAGGTGATCGC
The DNA here is from genome assembly GCA_040400875.1 of Burkholderiaceae bacterium. GTDB lineage: Bacteria > Pseudomonadota > Gammaproteobacteria > Burkholderiales > Burkholderiaceae_C > PBB1. The sequence continues at coordinate 99,559 of JBBAPK010000004.1, forward strand.
GCTCGAGCGCGCCACGCTGTACGGCATCGTGGTCTACAACAACCGCCGGGTGAATTTCGGGCTGGTCAACCCGGCCGAGGCGCGTGAGATCTTCATCCGCGAGGCGCTGGTCGGCGGCGAGTGGGAAACCCGACTCGCATTCGTTGGCGCCAACCAAAAGCTCATCGCGCAGGTCGAGGAGCTCGAGCACAAGTCGCGTCGGCAAGACGTGCTGGTTGACGACGAACTGATCTACGCCTTTTACGACCAGCAATTGCCCGCCGATGTGTGCAGTGGCGCCACGCTGGAGCGCTGGTACCGCGACGAGATTCGGCGCCAGCCGAAGCTGTTGTTGCTCACGCGCGATGAACTGATGCGCCACGAGGCGGCAGGTATCACGACGGCGTCGTTTCCGAAGGTGCTTCGTCTGGGCGGCGTCGACTGCACCGCCAGCTATTTGCACGAGCCCGGCGATGCCAAGGACGGCATCACAGTCACCGTGCCCATCTACGCGCTCAATCAGCTCAGCGACGAGCGCTGCGAATGGCTGGTGCCCGGCATGCTGAAAGACAAGGTGCTGGCACTCGTCAAGACGTTGCATCAGCGGCCGCGCTCTCGTCTGGTGCCCTTGCCCGAGTACGCCGATACCTTCATCGCAGCCATCAACGACGCCCACGGGTTTGGCAGCGGCAGTCTTGTGGATGCGTTGCTCAGGCATGTGCGCGACAAGACGCAGCTTGATGTGAAGCGTGCCGACTTCAAGCCCGAGCAGTTGCCCGCGCATCTGTTCATGAATTTCCGAATCGTCGATGACAACGGTCGCCAGTTGGGTACCGGTCGCAACCTGTCGGCGATGAAGTCCGAGTTGGGCGGGCAGGCTCGCTCGGCTTTCCAGGCGTTGGCGCAACTGAAAACGCCCTCGGCTGAGGCTGCTGAACCCAACTCAATGCCCGCGCCGCCTGACGGGCCCGAGCGCCAGCGCGCAGCGTCTGTGCCAGCTGCCGGCTCCGAGTCACCACCCAAGGTGGCGGCCGCAGAGCTTTTCACCGACTGGACTTTCGGCGAACTGCCCGAACTGCTGGAGGTGCGCCGTGGCGGCCAGACGATGGTGGGCTTTCCGGCCTTGATCGATCGCGGCAGTGCGGTGGCCATCGAGGTCTTCGACGAGCCGGTGGTGGCTGCGATGCGCCACCGCGAGGGTTTGAGGCGGTTGGTCGCGCTACAGATCCGCGATGCGCTCAAGTACCTTGAAAAGAACATCCCCGATCTGCAGAAGATGTCGGTGCAGTTCATCAGCCTGGGCTCGGCCGATGAACTGCGCGAGCTCATCATCGGTCTGGCCATCGACCGTGCCTTTCTGGTCGACCCGTTGCCCACCGAGCCGGTGGCCTTCAAGCGCCGTCTTGACGAGGGGCGTGCACGCTTGACGCTGATCGCCAATGAGGTCGCGCGCACGGCTTTGGCGATCCTCGTCGATCACTCGGCCGCGCAGCGCAAGCTCAAGGACTTGCGCGTGCCCAAAGACATGTCGGGCGACATCGAGGCGCAACTCGCGCGCTTGGTGAACAAGCGTTTTCTGGTGCTCACGCCATGGGCTCAGCTGGCGCATTTGCCGCGCTATTTGAAAGGCGTGGTCATGCGGCTGGACAAGTGGCGTGCCGACCCGGTCCGCGATGCCGCCAGGCTGGCTGAGCTGCGTCCCATCGAGCAGCGCTACCTTCGTCTGGTGGTCGAGCGCAAAGGCGTTCGCGACGCGCGGCTCGACGAGTTCCGCTGGCTGCTTGAGGAGTTGCGAATCAGCCTGTTTGCGCAGGAGTTGCGCACGCCCCAGCCTGTCAGTGCCAAGCGTCTGGAAAAGGTCTGGGCACAGATGACTCACTGAACCACACCTTGCCGCGCGACGTGCGTTCAGCGGCAATTTGCCTTCAAAAAACATCGCAGCCCGGATTGACTCGCATTTGGCGGCTTAGAATAACGTCCTTCGGGGCGTAGCGCAGCCTGGTAGCGCACCTGGTTTGGGACCAGGTGGTCGTGAGTTCGAATCCCACCGCCCCGACCAAATCAAGATCAATGCCCGCAGTTGCTGTGGCAGTTTCTGGGTTCAATGTCCGATGCTTCGGATGAATTGCCACCGAGTGAAACGGCGGGTTCACGTTCAGCGGTGGCGGTAGCTCAACCGGATAGAGCACCAGCCTTCTAAGCTGGGGGTTACAGGTTCGATTCCTGTCCGCCGCGCCACCGATGGCGACACCAGATGTTCATGACACCCAGCACGCGTTCAGTCACCACTGCCGTCAGGCAGCCCTTGGGGCCCAGATGTTTGACACGGTGAAGCGCTGGTTGTCCCCGAATCACGGCGGCGCTGGCGAGGCGGGTCTGGCTGCCGTCGAATCCTGGGCCAAGCGTGCGGGTTTACGCTTTCGCAAGGCGCCGGATCAGGCCCGCTTTGTCATCGAAAGCACCGCCAGCGGCTGCGATTTGCGCATGGAGTGGGGCCCTTCCCAGCGCGACTACATCGCGCCCAATGAGTTGCGCTTGCGCATGGACCTGAACCTGCCGGGCGGGTTTCAAATGTTGCTGCTCACGCTGCCGCTGATGGAAAAACTCGAAGGAGAAACCTTCGAGCGTTTCACCCAGGCTGCGCAGACCGTGCTTGACATGTCCACCCCCGAGGAGATGCGCTGGCTGGCCATGTTTCCCAAGCTCGACTTGTCGTGGGACAAGGCGTTGCGTGCGCAGTTTTGCGTGCTGGGCGCCGATCCCGAACTCACGTTGGCATGGATCAAGGGCGGGCTCGCCGACCAGTTGTTGAAAGCCTCGCAAGACCTGTTGCGGCAGTCTCCGCCCTTCTTGCTGATGACGATGCGCGGCAAGCTTTACCTGCGCATGCAGCTTGCCGAGCCCACTCCCGCTGCCCTGACCCAATGTCTTGAGCTTTTTGACGCGGCTCTGAAGTCCGCGACAAACCTCAGCGCACAGATGGAGCCAGACCCCGCCGAGCCGCCCCCGACGCTGAGCACCGGCCGGCACTCGCACACCCCACTCGACGGCCCAGAGGATTCAGCACTGCGTTGAGCACAGGCAGGCAAGGGCGTTGGCCGGCAGATTGCAGCCGACTCGAACACATGGCCGCGCCTGAATGGGCTGCATCCTGACGCGAGGCCTCGCGAGGTTCGCGTGCTATCGTCTTTTCGATATCGATTTGTCCTTGCGCATGCTCAAAAAAACAGCGTTTTTCCTCAGTTGTGTGTTGATGCTTGCTGCATCTCAATCGGCCTTTGCCATTGGCTTTGGTCGCATCGCACACAACACCTCGCTGGGGCAGATGCTGGAGTTCACGGTGCCGGTCACCGCGGACGGCACCGAGCAGTTGACTGCCGAGTGCGTGAGCGCCGAGGTTTTTCTGGGTGACAGCCGGATGCTCCCGGGCTCGGTGATTTCGCGCCTCGAGTGGTCTGCTGACTCCTCGGTGAGGCTCCTGAGGGTATCGACCACCGTTCGCGTTGATGAGCCGGTGGTCAATGTCACTCTGGCAGCCGGTTGTCCGCCTCGACTGACGCGCCAGTTCGTGTTGTTCGTCGATCCGCCCCCCCAGCCCGTAGAGGTGCTGGCTGAGTCGCAGCGGGCTGCGCCAGAAGTGCCGGTAGCGACGCCTGCGACGATGGTGGCCAAGGCAGATGTTTCACCCGTTCGCGTTTCCACTGAATCACGCACCGGCCTGGCGGGTGAGAGTCAGCCGAGTCGCCCAGTCGAGCCTCGCCGCACAGCCAAACGCAACCGTTCGGCGAAGCCTGATCCTGCGGCCGCCGGGTCACCGGAGGTTGCCCGGCCGAAGATCAGCAACGCGAGCGCCTCGGGTCAGGCGAAGCGCTCCGCCCGTTTGCGGCTGGAGCCCGCCGATCGGTCTGCTGAGGTGGCTGCTGCGGAGCAGGCGGCAGCCTCTGCCGCTGAATTGGCCGCCTCGGTCGCGAGCGCGGTCGATTTGGCCGCATCCGAGGCCCAAGCCGCCGCGCAGCAGCAGCGCGAGGCTTTGCAGGCGATGCAAAAGCAGATGGACTCGCTCAAGACACAGGCCGAAGCCGCAGACAGGAACATCGCCCAGATGCGTCTGAGCCTGCGCGAGTCCGAGGAGTGGAGCGATCGTTTGCTGCTTGCAGCCTGGGTGCTCGGGGCCGTCGTTGTCGCTTTGCTGGCCGGCGTGTTCTGGTTGCTCAGACAAAAGGTGGCTGCCCCTGCGGACAAGGCCAGTTCAAGTTGGTGGAATGCCGATTCGCAGCGCTCGGCGGAATCGACGCAGTTCGGCGCCAAGGCGGTATCGGCGGCCAGCATGCCGCCCAACTCTGATGATTCGCGGGCTTGGCCTTCGAGTGCATCTGTTCAGGACACGGCCGTGGACGTGCTCACGGCCACGGACAGCATGCGTGGCTATGCAGACGAACCGGTCGCTGAGCCTGCCATCAATTTGAAGCCCAAGGCCGCTGCGTTTGTCAGTGCGACCGAACTTCCCTGGCTGAGCGCAGATGAACTCATCGATCTCGAGCAGCAGGCCGAGTTTTTCGTGGCGCTGGGTCAGGACGGCTCTGCCGTGTCCTTGCTCGAGCAGCGACTGTGTGGCGTGGGTGGCGGCGGTGCGTGGCCCTACCTCAAGTTGCTCGAAATCTATCGCCGACTTGATGACCGCGACTCGTATGAGCGCGTGCGCGAGGGTCTCGATCGCCGCTTCGGTCCGTCGCCCACCGGTTGGACCGATGGCCGCACATCCGGCAGACCACTTGACTCCTATCCCGAGCTGACAAGGCGCATCGAAAGCGCATGGATTGAGCCTGCACAGGCGATGCGGCTGATCGAATCGCTGATGGTGCGTGGCGATGAGGAATCAGGCGTTTTCGATCTGACTGCGATGGCTGACCTGCAGTCTTTGTACCTGCTGGCGCGCGCTTCGATGGCTTCGAAACCGTCTGAGGTGGACACGGTGGACTTCTTGCTGCCGCTCGAGCCTGTGGGATCAGAAGCGGGCTACCTGCAGACTGAAAACCAGGTCATGAGTGCGGCGGACTCGACCGTTGACTTCAACCTGGAGCTGCTGCCCCCGACGCAAGATCCCGCATCGCGCAGCTGAAGCCCTTGACATCGGCCGAGTGGGATGTCGCCTATCAATGCAGCGGGTTACTCGCCGTCGGGTGATCCGTTGATGCTGCGCGTGATCAGAGCGCGGCTCAGCCGATCGGACACCATCTCGGCGAACACGTAGACGAAGTTGCGCAGGTAGGCGCCGCGTTTGAATGCGATGCGTGCCACGTTTTGCCCGAACAATTGCCCCGCAGGCCGCCACACCAGATCTGAGCCCGGCGGGTCATCTCGCACCGCCATTTCGGCCACGATTCCGATGCCCAGGCCCAGCCTCACGTAGGTCTTGATCACATCGGAGTCGATGGCTTCGAGCACGATGTTCGGCTTCAGCCTGCGCGACTCGAAGGCCTGATCGATGCGAGTGCGACCGGTGAAAGTGGGGTGATAGGAAATCAACGGCTCGAGCGCCAGATGCTCCAGCGTCAAGCGCTCGAGTTGCGCCAGCGGATGACCCGCCGGCATCACCACGACGTGCTGCCACTCATAACAAGGTAGGGTGACCAGTTCGTCAAAACGATCGAGCGACTCGGTTGCCAGCCCCACCTCGGCCACCTCCTCGATCAGCATCTGAGCCACTTGCTGCGGGTTGCCCTGATGCAAGCTCACGTTGACCTTGGGAAAGCGCTTGCGCAGCCTGGCCACCGGCTCGGGCAACACATAGCGAGCCTGCGTGTGGGTCGTGGCGATCGACAGTGTGCCGGCGTCTTGATTCGAGAACTCGTCGCCGATGCGCTTGAGGTTGTTGACCTCTCGCATGATGATCTCGATCGCCTTGAGCACCTCAAGTCCGGGTTCTGTCACCCGGCGCAAGCGCTTGCCATGACGGGCGAAGATGTCCACCCCCAGCTCGCCTTCGAGTTCCAGGATCGCCTTGGACACACCAGGCTGTGACGTGAACAGTGCTTTGGCGGTTTCGGTCAGGTTGAGGTTTTGCCGAACCGCTTCCTGAACGAATCTGAATTGATGAAGGTTCATGCGTTGCGGTGTCAGTCAGGCTGATGCCCGCACGCCTTGCGAGGCCGCCAGTGCCGCATCGGCCATGGCAGCAATGACGCGCGGTGATTCGCCGATCGAAGGCTGAACAGACCACGACACTTGCGGGTGTGCGAGCCGCAAGGTGTCCAGCAAGGCCGGCAGGTCTTTTCGCACATGGCCGCCGGTACCAAGAAACAGCGGTACCACCTCCACGCTGTCGCAACCCGCAGCGGCAAGTGTGTGGCCTGCCTCGATCAAGCTCGGCAACATGAATTCGAGGAAGGCCAGCGCGACGGGCATGTCGGGGTGGAGTTCACGAATGCGCGCCAGCACGGCTTCGAAGGGCCTGGCCCAGTTGGGGTCGCGCGCCCCATGACAAAACAGCAGCACAGCGGTTTTCATCGAAAGCGAACCAACCAGGTAAATGCCAGCATCGACATCATCAGAAACAGCACCCCGGGTGCTGCTGCCACCAGCCACGGCGTCCAGTTCTTCAGCAATCCAAGGTGGCCCGACAGGTTGTTGAGCAAGACGAAGCTGATGCCCAGCATGATCCCGCCAAACACCTTCAGGCTGATGCCTCCTGAGCGAGCGTGCAGGTAGGCGAATGGCAGCGCGAGGCCCACCATCACCAGGCAGGCGAAGGGATAGAAAGCACGTTTCCAGAACTGGATCTCATAGGCTTGGATGGCTTGTGCATTGGTGTCGAGGTGCGCGATGTAGCGCCAGAGCTCGAAAGTGGACATGCTGTCCACAGGCAGCAGCGCCGACGACACCACTTCGGCCGACAGGCCACCGTTCCACAGCCACTCACTGCGGGTCTCGGTCGACATCATGGGCTGCTGCAAGGCACTGCCCGCCACCCATTGCGTGATGCGAGCATGGGACAGCTTCCAGAGCGAGGCGCCTTCGACCACGCCCGACTCCGCGGCGATGGTTCGCGTCATCAGGCCTTGCTCATCGAATTCGAAAATCTTGACGCCCAGCAATTCGCCCGACGCCCCGGTGCCCGATACATGGACCGAATAGGAGCGGTCCCCGTCATCGGTTGCATGGCGTTCCTTGAGCCAGACCCCGGAGCGCCCGAGAGACGTCCCGCCGCGCGCGAACGACTTCAACTGGGCCAATTGGGTTTCGGCCAGTGGTGCCACATAGTCGCCCACCACGAAGGTGAACACCCCGAACGCGATGCCCAACGTGGCCAGCAGCCGCAAGGCGCGCCCGGGGCCCAGGCCACCGGTGCGCAAGATGGTGAATTCGGAAGACTGCGACAAACGAGACAAAGCGTAGATCGTGCCGATCAGCACCGCGATCGGCGCCAACTCGTACAGGTGCGTTGGAATTTCGAGCACACACGATGCGGCCGCGATCAGGCTCGAGTAGCCGCGGCGCGCCGCCTCGGAAATGGCGTCGACGAAGTCGATAAAGAAAAACAGTGACAGGAATGCCAATGCCACGAAGGCGACCGCCGAGACGATGTCGACATAGAAGAGGCGCCTGACGGTTTTCATGGGGCTCTGTGAGCGGCAGCAAAGGTCGTATCGAATAACATCAGATCACCCTTTGAGAGCGCCCGATTATGGACTTCAGACACCTTGTTGCATCGCCCGAATCCTTGTCGAAAGTCGACGCTGATGCCTTGATCCTGATCGTTCAGGGTTCGGCGCTTGATGCCGCTCTCGAGGCCGCGTTGGCGGCGTTGATCGATGACGCAGTGAAAGCCGGAGACTTCGAATTGAAGTCCGGCCGAACGCTCTACGTCCATCGCCCTCCAGCCATGAAAGTGGCGCGCCTGATGGTGGTGGCAGCCGCTGCCACCGGTGGCCTCAAGGCCTTCAAGGCCGCTGTGGCGCTGGGTCTGGGCCAACTGAAGTCGTCGGGTGCACGGCACATTGCCGTGGCAATGGGTGACCCCACTGCGCTCACGTCGCTGCATGCGCAGGTGCTGGCCACATCGGCCGCCGAGGCGGTCTATCTCTATCGCCACAGCAAGCCCAGCGCACCGGCTGCATCGGCTTTGGCGCTGTGTTCGCTGGTGTGCGCCAAGGCGCAGGCCCGAGATGTGGCTGCCGGCTTGCAGCGCGGTGCCGCGATCGCGGCCGGCGTGACCCTCGCGCGTGAACTGGCCAACCGACCCGGCAACTTTTGCACGCCGACCTATCTGGCCGATCAGGCCAAGAAGATGGCGAAGAGCCATGGCCTGAAGGTCGAGGTTCTTGATCGCAAGGCCGTCGAAAAGCTGGGCATGGGCGCATTTCTCGCCGTGGCCCAAGGCTCCGATGAGCCACTTCGTTTCATCGTGGCGCGCTACGAGGGCGCACCCAAGTCGCGTGCGCCGGTGGTGCTGGTGGGCAAGGGCATCACGTTCGACACCGGCGGCATCTCGATCAAGCCAGCAGCCGAAATGGACGAGATGAAGTTCGATATGGGTGGCGCGGCCAGCGTGCTGGGCACCCTGTGGGCGGTCGCTGAGATCAAGCCGAAACTCAACGTCATCGGCATCATCCCCGCCTGCGACAACATGCCCAGTGGCAAGGCGGTCAAGCCGGGCGATGTGGTCACCAGTCTGTCTGGGCAGACGATCGAGATCCTCAACACGGACGCCGAGGGCCGCCTGATTCTTTGCGATGCGCTGACCTACGCCGAACGCTTCAAGCCTGCCGTCGTGGTGGACGTCGCCACCCTGACCGGTGCCTGCGTGATCGCGCTCGGCCACCACCGCTCGGGCTTGTTCACCTCCGATGACGCGCTGGCTGCCGAACTGCTCAACGCAGGCGATGCGGCTTTGGATCCTTGCTGGCGCATGCCGCTCGACGACGAATACGACGAGGGCCTGAAGAGCAATTTTGCCGACATGGGCAATGTCGGCCCGCGTGCCGGTGGGTCGATCACGGCCGCGATGTTCCTGCGCCGCTTCGCGGGCAAGTACCGCTGGGCGCACCTTGACATCGCAGGCACCGCCTGGAAGTCGGGTTCAGCCAAGGGCGCCACCGGCCGTCCGGTTGCGCTTCTGACTCACTTCGTGCTCTCGCAGGTCAAGTGATAACCAACTGATGACCGAGGTCGAGTTTCATGTCAACCTGCCTGACCGGGTGCAGTACGCGTGCCGTTTGTTGCGCAAGGCTTATCGCAAGGGAGTGCGTGTCGCAGTGACTGGCTCGACTGCGGTGCTGACTGAAATGGACCGACAGCTCTGGACCTTGGAGCCTGAGGGGTTTTTGCCCCATGTTCGCCTGGCTGACAAGCCCGTGCCCGCATCGGTGCTGGAGCATTCGGCGGTCTGGCTGGTCGAAGATGCCAGCCGTGCCACAGATCTTGCCGTGCTGGTGAATCTGGGTGAGTCCGTGTCCGAGAGCTTCGAATCCTTTGACCGGCTGATCGAGTTGGTGGGCGATACCGAGGTCGACCGTGAGGCAGGCCGACTGCGCTGGAAGCAATATGTCGCCTGCGGCTACACCCCGCGCAAGCACGAGGCAGCGGTTTGAGCCAGTCGCCCTTGCCGCCAGTCAGCGTGCCCACCTTGACCGAGGTGGTCGAGTGGGCGCCGGCCGTTCCACCACCGCCGCTTGATGCCGTGCCGACCCTTCATGGCGAGGTGCCTGTCTTGTGTGATGCGGCCTGGCTTGTGGAGCGCACCACACCTGCACTCACGCCCATGCAGCCCCAGCCGCTCACCCCGATTGACGAAGCGCAGCTCACGCAGCGCATCCTCGAGCAGATCGAGCAACAACTCGACACCCTGCTCAGCGAGCGCCTGTCGCCGCTGATGCTTGGCGTGCTGGATCGGGCAGTCGAGGAACTGGTCGCTCACGCGAGAAATGAACTCGCTTCGATGCTGCCTGGCATCGTCAGCCAGGCCGTGTCGCAAGAACTGTCGCAGCGCCTAGATCGTGGCGCTGCGATGTCGTCAGATTGATGAGTTCGTGATCCACCCGTGTTTTGTCCACTTGGAGTCTTTATGAGCATCAACGTCGGGCGTGCAGCCGTGTTCGCCGCCTTGGTCTTGCCTCTGGGCGTATTTGCACAAGAAACGATCGTCAAGATCGGACATGTTGCACCCACCAGCGGCAGCATTGCGCACCTGGGCAAAGACAACGAGATGGGCGCAAGGATGGCGATTGAGGATCTCAACGCCAAGGGCCTGATGATGGGCGGCAAGAAGGTCAAGTTCATCCTGCTCGCCGAAGACGATGGCGCTGACCCGAAACAGGCGACTGCAGTGGCGCAAAAACTGGTGGACTCTGGGGTCAATGGCGTCGTGGGGCACTTGAATTCAGGCACGTCCATTCCCGCGTCCCGGATTTACAGCGATGCGGGGATTGCGCAGATCTCGCCGGCGGCCACCAACCCAAAGTTCACCCGGCAAGGCTACAAGACCACCTT
>JBBAPK010000005.1:0-2745 GCA_040400875.1 Burkholderiaceae bacterium
GACCCCGAGACGCGCTACCGCGAAGACCCGGTGCGCATCGTGCGAGCCGTGCGTTTTGCGGCCAAGCTGAGCTTCGAGATCGAGCCCAAGACCCGCGCGCCGATTCAGGCCATGTCGGCCTTGCTCGAGAACGTTCCGCAGTCGCGGCTGTTCGACGAGATGATCAAACTGCTGCAGACCGGGCACTCGCTGGCCAGCCTGGATGAATTGCGCAAACAGGGCCTGCACTGCGGCACCTTCCCCATCCTTGACACCTTGCTCGACGAGACCCGTGACACCGAGTCGCATCGCGAATTCGTTCGCCTCGCGCTGGCCGACACCGATCGCCGGGTGTCCGAGGGCAAGCCGGTCGCGCCCAGTTTCATGCTCGCGTGCATGTTGTGGCACGAGGTGCAGCGGCGCTGGAACCAACTTAAAGCTGATGGAGAGCCGGCCTTTGCGGCGCTTCAGCAGGCGGTCGAAGCGGTTTTCGATGCCCGCATCGGCGACATCTCCGGGCGCGGCAAACTCGCCGGCGACATGCGCGAGATCTGGCTGATGCAGCCACGCTTCGATCGCCGTGTCGGCAGTGCGCCTTTCACGCTGGTTGAGCAGCTGCGCTTCCGTGCGGGCTTTGACTTTCTGAGACTGCGTGCCGATGCGGGCGAGGCATCTGATGAACTGGCGCGCTGGTGGGAAGAATTTTCTTTGGCCGATGAGGCCGAGCGAACTCGCCTGATGGGCAAGGCTAGAGAGCAGGATGTGGCGCGCCGACACAGCGTGCCTGCTGGCGAGTTGCCCGCTACCGAATCGGATCCCGCCAGAAAGCGCCGTCGCCGGCGACGCAAACCGGCTGGCGATGGGGCGCCTGCTGTCGAGGGGGCTGCCGAGTCGGACGCTGGGTGAGCCAGCCTGTCGTTTACGTGGGTCTGGGCGCCAACCTGGGCGACACTCGAAAGGCCTTGGCTGGCGCTTGGGCCGAATTGCAGCAGTTGCCCGGCACGAGCGACCATCGCTGCTCTTCGTGGTTTCGCAGCGCGCCTGTCGACGCGACGGGCCCTGACTACCTCAATGCTGTTGCTTGTTTCAGCACGTCGATGTCGCCCCATGTGCTCCTGAGCGAGTTACAGCGCATCGAACTTCTCTATGGTCGCGAACGTGGCTGGCGCAATGCGCCGCGCACGCTGGATCTCGATTTGTTGCTGCATGGACAGGCGAGCTTGATCAGCCCTGTGCTGACCGTTCCCCATCCTCGCTTGCATGAGCGGGCCTTTGTGTTGTTGCCGCTGGCCGAGCTGGACCCGAAACTTTTCATTCCCGGCCGAGGGCCCGTCAGCGATCTTCTGGCGGCGGTGTCGACTCAGGTGATCGAACGGCTGTTGTGACTTCACTTTCGGCCTCGTACTCGAAATAGCGCTGAGCCACGAATGCGATGGTGCTCATCAGCACGCAGGCGCCCACCAGCAGGGCGAGCATGGCGCCCACGACCGCCCCCCAACCGCTTCGGGACTCGGGGGCGTTGGCGTTGAAGCGGGCGTTCCATTTCTCGTCAGGCATCAGGCCATAGACGATCGCTGCCAGCATCGCTGCAGAAATCGAGCAACCCAGCCAGGGTATGAGCAGCCAGGCGAGTTGGTCGTCCTGACCCAACGAGCGCATGCGCAGCACGCCAAAAAAACCGATCACCGTGGGCAGCGGGTGCAGCCAGCCCGACAAGTCGCGAAATCCGTGCAGGTAGAAACGGTGAATTCCCAAGCTACCGCCGATGATGGCCAGCCAGGTGGCCAGAGTTTTCGAACGCGTCGGTGATGGCTTGCTGTCTCTCATCTGCATGGCAACCTTTTGAAGAGCGAAGAGCGCCGGTCGCTGGCGGGACGGGACGTTGTCGAAGTCACGTTGCTGGCTGTTTGAGCGAACCCGAGTTTACAATCGAGGGTTCTCATGACGGCACGGGTAAACGTCCTGCCGACTTTCTGTTCTGCTCGATGGGAGTGTCTCCCGGATGCGGCGGGCAACCCTTATTCAAGGAAACATCGTGGTTGTGATTCGACTTGCTCGCGGCGGCGCCAAAAAGCGCCCTTTCTTCAACATCGTCGTGGCCGACGCACGAGTACGCCGTGATGGCAGATTCATCGAGCGTGTCGGGTTCTACAACCCGGTCGCTTCGGGTGCAGAGCAGCCGTTGCGCGTGGCCTTCGATCGCGTCGAGTTCTGGAAGGGCAATGGCGCCCAACTGTCTCCCACGGTGGCGCGCCTCGTTGAGCAGGCCAAAGCCACTGCGGTCTGATACCGGCCATGAATGACGCCAGCACCGATGCGCTGGCTTGGCCTGAAGACGCTATCGAGGTCGGTTGCATCACCGACGCTTGGGGCGTCAAGGGCTGGTTCAAGGTCAAACCGTTTTCTTCGGATCCTCAAGCGCTGTTTTCCTCGCGGCGCTGGTTTGTAAAACCCCCGGAGTCCACGGGGCCTCGGGGAGCGGTCAGATTCCCCGACTTGCCGCCCGTGATCAGGATCACGGCCGTCAAGGATCACGGTGACAGCGTCGTCGCTCAGGCTCACGACGTGGTCGACCGGGCCGGTGCCGAGGCACTGCGCGGGGCTCGATTGTTCGTGTCTCGCAGCAGTTTCCCCACAGCGGGTCAGGATGAGTTCTATTGGGTCGACCTGCTGGGTTTGGCCGTCTTCAACCGAGATGGTGAACATCTTGGCGATGTGGTCGGGCTGATCGACACGGGCCCGCACAGCGTGCTTCGGGTCTTGCAC
>JBBAPK010000005.1:2845-9858 GCA_040400875.1 Burkholderiaceae bacterium
CATTTCACGCCCACCGGGCGACGCATTGATCAGCAAGTGGTCAGCGAATTCGCCTGCGGCTCGGGTGCCGTGCTGCTCTGTGGGCGCTATGAGGGCATCGATCAGCGCTTTCTCGATCGGCATGTGGACGTTGAACTCAGCCTCGGCGACTTCGTGTTGTCTGGCGGCGAGCTGGCTGCGCTGGCCTTGCTCGATGCGGTCGCACGGCTGCAGGACGGCGTGTTGGGCGATGCGCAGTCGCATCAGCAAGACAGCTTTTCTGACGGTTTGCTCGAAGGCCCGCACTACAGCCGACCCGGATTGCTGGATACCGAAGCCGGTGGCTTGCCGATCCCGGCGGTGCTGCTGTCGGGCAACCATGCCCACATCGCCCGCTGGCGACGAGAGCAATCACTTGCGCTGACTGCCAAGCGCAGGCCTGACCTCATCGACATCGCGCGACGGGCAGGCCGTTTGAGCGAGAAAGATGAGCTTTTCTTGAGTTCGCTGCGGTTATACTGATCGGCTTTTCGATCCTCTGCCCCGCCCGGACTGGGCCGCTCATCAGTGAGTGCACTTTGTCCGGACCCAATATCGCCAACACGCGCAGGCAAGATCGCACGGAGAAACCATGAACCTGATCCAAACCCTCGAGCAAGAGGAAATGACCCGTCTGAACAAGACGATTCCCGACTTTTCCCCTGGTGACACCGTCATCGTCAACGTCAACGTGGTTGAAGGCACGCGCAAGCGGGTTCAGGCCTACGAAGGCGTGGTCATTGCCAAGCGCAATCGCGGACTCAACTCCAGCTTCATCGCCCGCAAGATTTCCAGCGGCGAAGGCGTCGAGCGTACCTTTCAGCTTTACAGCCCGCTGATCGCATCGATCGAAGTCAAGCGTCGTGGCGATGTGCGCCGCGCCAAGCTGTACTACCTGCGCCAGCGCTCGGGCAAGTCGGCTCGCATCAAGGAAAAGCTGGGCTGATCGTCGGGCGCTTGTCCTGCAGTCTTCCCATGAAAGCCGCCCTTGAGGCGGCTTTTTCATTAGGCCATCCATGCCGTTGAAGTTCGATCCGCAGCAGCTACCGGTGGTCGCCGTAGACGATCACTTGCCGGCCGTGCCGCTCGACCGGTTGTCTGCGGGCGCCTTGCGGGCGCAGTTTTCCAGGCCCTTGATCTGGGTTCCTGAATTGGTGGCCGAACGCCCCATGGGTTCGAGATCGCCCGTGCACGCATCGGTGCTGGTGCCGCTGCTCGAGCGTGAGGGCGGTTTGACGGTGTTGCTGACGCAGCGCGCCGAGCATCTCACCGATCATCCCGGGCAGATCAGTTTTCCCGGTGGTCGTGCCGAGTCACACGACAGCTCAGCGGTTGAAACGGCCTTGCGCGAAGCCGAGGAAGAAATCGGCTTGTCACCGGCAAGCGTTCAGGTCCTCGGCATGCTGCCGACCTACACCACCGTCACAAGCTACATCGTCACGCCGGTCATCGGCATCGTCCAGCCCGGCCTGACGCTGCGCCCCGACCCGCTCGAGGTGTCCGAGATCTTCGAAGTCCCATTGGCTTTCCTGATGTCGCCAGCCCATCACCGGCGTCACGTGGTGGGCGAGGGGAGCGAGGCTCGCGAGGTGTTATCGATGCCTTGGGTGACGCATGCAGCCGATGGCTCGCCACTCACCCGCTTCATCTGGGGCGCCACGGCGGCCATGTTGCGCAATCTTTATCGCTTCCTTTCGGCCTGAGTTCGGCTCGAGGCACACCGCTATCATCAAAAGCGATGAGTCTCTTTTCGGTACTTCTTGCGCTGCTGCTCGAGCAGGTCAAGCCGCTGCAGCGCGGAACGGCGGTTCATGCCGCGTTGACGTCTTGGCTGCAGTGGGCCGCTCACACTTTTGACGCGGGCCGTGAACGACACGCCTGGGTGGTCTGGGCGATCACGGTGGTACTGCCTGCGGCGCTCGTGTGGGCCGTTTATCTGGCCTTGGTGGAATACAGCTTGCTGCTGGGCTTGGCTTGGAATGTCGCGGTGCTGTACCTGACTTTGGGATTTCGCCAATTCAGCCACTATTTCACTGACATCCGTGATGCTCTCGAGCGTGACGATGAGTTCACTGTGCGAAACCTGCTGACCGAGTGGCGTCACCTGGACATGAGCGAGTTGCCACGCACCGAACTCCTGCGCCACGTCATCGAGCACTCGCTTCTGGCTGCTCATCGCCATGTGTTCGGCGTGTTTTTCTGGTTTGTGGTGATGTCCGCCATAGGCTTCGGCCCTGCCGGGGCGGTTGTCTACCGCACCGCAGAGTTCGCCAGCCGGTACTGGGGCTATCGCAACGAGACGGTCGGAGAGCCGACCAATGAGCGTTTGCTTGCCCTGTCGCAAAGGCTGTTCGGGATGATGGATCACTTTCCGGCCCGCCTGACCGCATTCGGCTTTGCGGTGGTGGGTAACTTCGAAGAAGCCATCAACAGCTGGCGCCGCGACGCCGAGCTCTGGCGACATGACAACGAAGGCGTCATCCTGGCAGCGGCAGCGGGTGCTGTGGGCGTTCAGTTGGGCGGCCAGGCCCCGCCCGGCGTGACACCGGATCGCGCCAAGACCTTCACGCGGGGTGCCGGAGTCGATGACCTGACTGCTGACGGATCGACTGCTGGTGCACCGCCTGCAGCTTCTCACTTGCGCAGCATCGTGGGTCTGGTGTGGCGCTCGGTCGTGTTGTGGATGCTGCTGCTGACCTTGCTGACGCTGGCCAATCTGATTGGCTGATCCTCGGGCGATGAACCGACCGATCTGCCCTTGCGACAGCTACCAGCGAGTGCCTTCGAGTTCGTGTCTTATCTCGCCATAGATCCGGTAGCGTGACTCGCTGATCGCGCCTTGCGCCAGCGCATCCCGAACGCCACATCCGGGTTCATGGCGGTGCGTGCAGTTGTAGAAACGACACTGCTTCGAGGCCTCTCGAAAGTCGGGCATCAACGCTGGCAAAGCCTGCGCATCGATTTGCTTCAAGCCGAATTCCTGGAATCCCGGAGAGTCGATCAGCCCACTGCGCCGCGCTTCGTCCAGCCAGTACCACTGCGTCGAGGTGGTCGTGTGGCGCCCCGAATTCAAGGCCTGCGAAATTTCACCGACCTGCGCACGGGCATCGGGAGCCAGCAGGTTGATGAGGGTGCTCTTACCCGTGCCGCTGGGCCCGAGCACGAGCGAGGCACGCTGTGCCAGCAGGGGCTCCAGCGCTGCGCGCGAGGCCTGCGGATTCGTCTTCAGCGCCACCTCCAGCACGCTGTAGCCCATGTCCGCATAGGGCTGCAAACGGGCTCGGGCCGCAGCGATCTGCGGCAGGTCGGTCTTG
Source organism: Burkholderiaceae bacterium (assembly GCA_040400875.1). GTDB lineage: Bacteria > Pseudomonadota > Gammaproteobacteria > Burkholderiales > Burkholderiaceae_C > PBB1. The sequence goes on from JBBAPK010000005.1 coordinate 6,178, forward strand.
TTGAGAACGATGCTCGCAGCGATGCCGGCGCTCTCGGCGGCAATCAGCGCGCGGGCCAGTTGTGACTCGCTGAACACGGGCTCGGCCGCCACCATCACCAGCACCTGATCCAGGTTCGCGGCAAACGCCTTGGTCTTCCATTCGTCTTGCCGGAACAGCAGGTTGCGCCGCGGCTCCAATGCCTCGATCACTCCTTCGTCGCCGCTGACTTGCCAGCGCACTCGATCGCCCACCACGCACAGGCTCTTCTTGCCACGTGGATGACAGATGACGCGCTGACCTGAGTTGTCTTCGACGACGTAATGGCGTCCAAACCCTGAAACCACCAGCCCGGAAAGGCAGGCCGTCTTGCCGTCATCGGCCTTGCTCAAGGCGGCGACCCGCTCATGTGGGGCGGGCCAGCAAGGTCATCGCCGCCAGCCGCTCGGCAGCCGGCGGGTGCGAGTAATAAAAGCGTGCGTACACGGGGTCGGGCGTCAAGGTCGATGCGTTGTCCTCGTAGAGCTTGAGCAAGGCCGATTTGAGATCACTGCCGTCGGCATATGAGCAGGCATAGGCATCGGCTTCGAACTCATGGCTGCGAGACAAGCCCGCGAGCACGGGTGACACGAAGAAGCCGAACACCGGCACGATGAGCATGAACAGCAGCACTGACACCGCATCGTTGGATGCCGCCATCGACGGCTGCACCCCAAAGGCACTGTAGAACCAGGTCTGCCCCGACAGCCAGCCCAGCATCGCAAAGGCTGCGAAGCTGATGGCGAACATCGACACCAGACGCTTGGGGATGTGCTTGAGCTTGAAATGTCCGAGCTCATGCGCGAGTACGGCCTCGACTTCGCCTGGCGACAACTTGGCCAGCAGCGTATCGAAGAACACCACGCGCTTGGAGGCACCGAAGCCAGTGAAGTAGGCGTTGGCATGCGCCGAGCGCCGGCTGCCGTCCATCACGAAAAGGCCTTTTGCCGTGAAGCCGCATTTCGCCATGAGCGCCTTGACGCGTGACTCCAGCACACCGTCTGAAAGCGGCTTGAAGGTATTGAAAAGCGGCGCGATCAGCGTTGGATAGACCACCATGGCGAGCAGGTTGAAGCCCACCCACGCCGCCCAGGCCCACAGCCACCACAAAGCCCCGGTGCTGCCCATGATCCACAGCATGCCCACTGCCAGCGGCAAGCCGATCAGCGCACCGAGCAGCAGTCCCTTGGCCGCATCGGCCAGGTACAGCTTCCATGTCATGCGATTGAAGCCAAAGGCCTGCTCGATGCGAAAGGTGCTGTACAGATCGAACGGCAGCTCCAGCAGCGAGCCGATGAGCACAAAGGCTGACAGCAGCACCAACTGGTAGGCCATGTCGCCGAAGCGGGGGCGAATGGTGTCAAGCAGTGACTCGTTGAGCCATCCCAGTCCGCCAAGCAGCGTCCAGCCGACTAGAACTGCCGCGCTGAAGGTCATGGACCACAGACCGAAGCTGCCATTCGTCAAGGCATAGCGGGCGGCCTTGCGATGGGACTCGAGGGCCACCGTGCCGGCGAATGCCTCTGGCACCGCATCGCTGTGCCGCGCCACGTGTCGCATCTGCCGGCTGGCCAGCCAGAATCTCACCATCAGCGACAAGACCAGGACACTGGCAAAGACCAAGGCAAGCACAACAGCGGGGTTCACGGAGAGATCAGTGGGTGGCATCGGCATGCAGTGTAGGGCTGAGACAATCTTCGCAAGGAGCTACAGCGATGACCACCACTTTGACCAAGAGCGAGCAAAACCTGATCTGGATCGACCTCGAGATGACGGGGCTGTTTCCGGACAAGGACCGCATCATCGAAATCGCCGTGGTCGTCACCGACGCGCAACTCAACGTGCGCGTCGAAGGTCCCACGCTGGCCGTCCACCAGAGCAACGCGGCGCTAGACGCCATGGATGCCTGGAACAAGGGCACTCACGGCCGCAGCGGGCTGATCGATCGTGTCAGGTCTTCCACCCTGGATGAGGCTCAGGCCGAAGCTCAGGTCATCGCTTTCCTGAAGGACTACGTGCCGTCGGGCAAGTCACCGATGTGCGGCAACAGCATCTGCCAAGACCGCCGCTTTCTGGCCAACCACATGCCGGCGCTGGAGAGCTTCTTCCACTATCGCAATCTCGATGTCAGCACGCTCAAGGAACTGGCCAAGCGCTGGAAGCCCGGCATCATGGCGGGCTTCAAGAAGGCCCAGGCCCACACCGCGATGGCCGACATCCGCGAGTCGATCGAAGAGTTGGCCTACTACCGCGAGCACTTTCTGTCGCTGTGAGCACTGCCTGACGCTTCAGGCGCGTCAGTAGTTGATACCCATCGCCTCGCGCACATCGCCCATGGTCTGCCGTGCCACCGTGCGCGCGCGCTCGGTGCCCACGTCGACGATCCACTGCACCTGCTTGGGGTTGCTCAGGTACGTCTCGGCACGCTCGCGCCAGGGTTGCTGCTCGCGCAGGATGGCGTCGATCACGGGCTGCTTGCATTCGAGGCAGCCGATGCCGGCAGACTTGCACCCGCTGACCACCCAATCCTTGGTCTGGGCGTCTGAATAGACCTGGTGAAACTGCCACACGGGGCAACGGTCGGGGTCGCCCGCATCGGTACGGCGCACGCGTTGCGGATCGGTCGGCATGCGCTTGATCTTGCGTTCGACTTCAGCCGGCTCCTCGCGCATCGCGATCGCATTGCCGTAGCTCTTGCTCATCTTGGCGCCGTCGAGCCCGGGCAGTTTGCTGACCTCGGTGAGCAACACGGCCGGCTCGTGAAGGATGGTCTTGCCGGTGCCTCGCAAAAAGGCGTCGAGCCGCTCGCGATCGGCCGCGCTCAGCGCGCCTCCTTCGGCGATCAGTGCGCGAGCCTGCTCCAGCGCTGCTTCGCTGCCGGTCTCCTGGAAAGCCTTGCGCGCGGCGCTGAAGGCCTTGCCGTTGGCCTTGCTCATTTTCTTGACCACCGCTTCGGCCAGCGCATCCGAATTGGCTTCGCGGCCATAAAGGTGATTGAAGCGGCGAGCCACCTCGCGGGTGATCTCCACGTGTGGCGCCTGGTCTTCGCCCACCGGCACAAACGCCGCCTTGTAGATCAGGATGTCAGCCGCCTGCAGCAGCGGGTAGCCCAGAAAGCCGTAGGTCGCGAGATCGCGGTCCTTGAGCTTTTCCATCTGGTCCTTGTAGGTTGGCATGCGTTCCAGCCAGGCCAGCGGCGTGCCCATGGCCAGCAGCGTGAACAGCTCGGCATGCTCTGGCAGACGGCTCTGAATGAACAGCGTGGCGCGCTCCGGGTCGACGCCGGCGGCCAGCCAGTCGATCACCATGTCATAGACATTGCGCTCGATGATTTCGCGGTTCTCGTAGTGCGTGGTCAGCGCATGCCAGTCCGCGACGAAATAGAAGCACTCGTACTCTGCCTGCAGGCGCACCCAGTTTTTCAAGGCACCGTGGTAGTGGCCGAGGTGCAGGGCACCTGTGGGGCGCATGCCGGACAAGACTCTTTGTTTCATGGGAGCGCTCTTAAGTCAGGGTCGCGATTGTAGGTTTGGCCCTGGCGGCGAGGTCATACACTGCGGCGCGCCCGCGGCTTGCGGCGCGGATCCCGGCCCCATGAAAAACATCGTCATCCTGATATCCGGTCGCGGCTCGAACATGATGGCGATTGCCCAAGCCTGCGCC
>JBBAPK010000005.1:9958-106677 GCA_040400875.1 Burkholderiaceae bacterium
CGGCGAGCTGGACTTCAACGGGGCCGGGCGCATCGCCCATCGCAGTGGTGCCGCGCAGTGGCTGGTTTAGCGCGGGAACCCGCCTGGCGCGAGGGTCGTCACCGATAATCGATTGGATGTATCCCAACGCCCTGGTCGAACTTTCCACCGAACTTCTTCACCGAGTCCTGCAATTCGAGTCCCCTGCTGACCGGGTGGTCTCGGACTTTTTCCGGCAGCACCGCACTTTGGGCATGCGCGAGCGCCATACGCTGGCCGAGACCACCTACACGGTGCTGCGCCAGCGCTTGCTTTATCAGCACCTGGCGCAATCAGGCCGCGGCGAAATGGAGCGTCGTCTGGTGCTGCTGGGCTGGCAGGGCAATGCGGCTTTTCTTCGCGCAGCGCTGGTTGAAGGCGAGGCGCAGTGGATCGAGAAGATCGAAGCTGTCGACCGCGCCGCCTTGCCCGAACGTTTGCGTCACAACCTGCCCGAATGGCTGGCTGAGCGGTTGAAGACCGAGGTGGCCGAGGACTTCTGGCCGCTTGTCAACGCGCTGAATGAAAACGCGCCGCTTGATTTGCGCGTGAATACCTTCAAAGCCAAGCGCGAGCAGGTCATGGCCGAATTCGCGGCCGCCGGTATCGAGGTCAAGCCGACTCCGTTTTCGCCATGGGGCTTGCGCGCCGAAGGCAAGCCGGCCTTGCACAAGCTCGACGTGTTCATGCGTGGCGATGTCGAAGTTCAGGACGAGGGCAGCCAGTTGCTCGCGCTGTTGACCGATGCCAAGCGCGGCGAGATGGTGGTCGACTTCTGTGCCGGGGCGGGCGGCAAGACCTTGGCGCTCGGCGCGTCGATGCGCAACACCGGGCGTCTGTATGCCTTTGACACCTCGGGCCATCGGCTCGCTGCGCTCAAGCCGCGACTGGCACGCAGCGGCTTGTCCAACGTGCACCCGGTGCAGATCGCCCATGAGCGTGACGATCGCATCAAGCGGCTCGCAGGCAAGATCGATCGGGTGCTGGTTGATGCGCCCTGCTCGGGTCTGGGCACGCTGCGGCGCAACCCCGACATGAAGTGGCGGCAGTCGCCCGAGGCCGTCGATGAACTGCGCGTCAAGCAGGCCGCCATCCTCAACAGCGCGGCGCGTTTGTTGAAGTCGGGTGGCAGGCTGGTCTACGCCACGTGCAGCTTGCTGCGCGCTGAAAACGAGGACATCGCCGATGCCTTTTGCGCTGAGCATTCGCGAGAGTTCAAGCGCGTTCCTGCGGAGCAGCTTTTGGCCGATGCGCATGTGGAGCAATCGGGCTCGCTGGTGCACGGATCCAGCCTGCGCCTGTGGCCGCATCGACACGCCACCGACGGGTTTTTTGCGGCTGTCTGGCAGCGTGTCTGAACGATTTGGTGCGTGGCGACCCCACTCACGGCCCAGCTGGCGATTTGAGCTGTTGATGCACAGCACCGCCACCTACAATTGACAGTCAGATTTGTTTCGGAAAACTGGATACATGAAAACATTCACGATGTTGTCGGATGGCCTGGTGGGCTGGCTCTCGCATGGTCTGATGCACGCCGCTTGGTGGCAAATCGTGATCTACACGCTGGTGACGACGCACTTCACGATCGCCTCGGTCACCATCTTCTTGCACCGCTCGCAGGCGCACCGTTCGGTAGATCTGCACGCGATTCCCTCGCACTTCTTTCGCCTTTGGCTGTGGCTCGGTACTGGCCAGGTGACCAAGGAGTGGGTGTCGATTCACCGCAAGCACCACGCGAAATGCGAAACGGCTGAAGACCCCCACAGCCCCCAGGTCTTCGGCATCAAGAAGCTGCTGCTGGAAGGCGCCGAGCTGTATCGCACTGAGTCCAAGAATCGGGAAACATTGCAGAAGTACGGCCACGCCACGCCCGACGACTGGATGGAGCGCAATATCTACGGGCACAACAACTGGATGGGCGTTGGCCTGATGCTGGTGATCAATCTGGCGCTGTTTGGCGCTGCGGGCCTGACGGTTTGGGCGGTTCAGATGGCCTGGATTCCGGTGACCGCAGCCGGCATCATCAACGGCCTGGGCCACTGGTGGGGCTACCGCAACTTCGAGGCGCCAGACGCATCGACGAACATCTCGCCGTGGGGCATCTTCATCGGTGGTGAGGAGTTGCACAATAACCATCACACTTACCCGACGTCGGCCAAGCTGTCGATCAAGCCCTACGAGTTCGATCTCGGCTGGGCCTACATCCGGGCGCTTGAAATCCTTGGTTTGGCACAGGTTCGCAAGACCGCGCCGGTCCTGAAGCTCGGCGCGATCAAGCCAGTTGCCGACTCAAAGACGCTGGAAGCGCTGATCGCCCACCGCTACGAGGTCATGGCCAAGTACGCCAAGCACCTGCGTGAGGAATGCACCAGCGAGTTGGCGCGGCTGAAGGCCGAAGGTGCCCAGAACACCGCTCGTTGGAAAGACATGCACCTGGCACAGCGCTGGCTGCACCGCGATGCGGACAAGATCCCACAGGCAGTCAAAGAACGCATGGAGTCTGTGTGCGATCAGCATGCCGTTCTGGCCAAGCTGGTGGCCATGCGCGAAGAGTTGCGTTCGCTGTGGACACGCACCAACGTGTCGGCTGACCAACTGGTGACCGATTTGCAAGCCTGGTGCAAAAAGGCAGAGGAAAGCGGCATTGCCGCATTGCAGTCGTTTGCGATCCGTCTGCGAGCCTCGCAAGCCTGAGTCGCAGCCCGGGCGCCCATGAGGCGCCCAAAAAAAACCCGCCGGGCGAGACGCCGAGCGGGTTTTTTGTTGGAGCCAGCCAACTTAGCGCAGCTTGGTTTCCTTGTACATCACGTGCTTGCGAACCTTCGGATCAAATTTCATGATCTCGAGTTTTTCGGGCGTCGTCTTCTTGTTCTTGTCGGTCGTGTAGAAGTGACCAGTACCGGCTGACGATTCCAGCTTGATTTTTTCGCGTCCACCTTTTGCCATGATTTGCTCCTGATCAGATTTCGCCGCGAGCGCGCAGGTCGGCCACGACCTTTTCGATGCCCACCTTGTCGATCAAACGCAGCGCTGCATTCGAGATGCGCAGCCGCACCCAGCGATTTTCGGTTTCAAGCCAGAACCTGCGGTACTGCAGGTTCGGCAGAAAGCGCCGCTTGGTCTTGTTGTTGGCGTGGGAAACATTGTTTCCCGACATCGGGCGCTTGCCCGTGACTTGACAGACGCGTGCCATGACGCTGCTCCTGTTATTTGATGTTTCAGATCTTTGAGGCGGACTGCCCTGAGGCCGAACCGCCTCGAGGCTTGCGCCGGCGTGGCCGCTGCAAACGGACCAAGAGTTAAACCCCCAGATACGCACAGCGAAGCCCGCGAGTATAGCGGTCTGGCCTGCCCAGATTCGTGCCGGCGGCGGCTATTTCTCGAGAAAACGCTGCGCGTCCAGTGCGGCCATGCAGCCAGTGCCCGCGCTGGTGATGGCTTGGCGATACACGTGGTCTTGCACATCACCTGCCGCAAACACGCCCGGCACGCTGGACATGGTGGCCATGCCGCTCAGGCCGCTTTTCGTGACGATGTAGCCGTCTTTCATGTCGAGCTGGCCGGCAAAGATCTGCGTGTTTGGCTGGTGGCCGATCGCGATGAAGCATCCCTGCAGCGTCAATTCGCTGGTCGAGTTGTCTTGCGTGTTGCGAATGCGCACGCCGGTGACGCCAGAATCGTCGCCCAGCACTTCATCGAGCGTGTTCCACAGGTGCAGTTGCACCTTGCCCGAGGCGGCCTTGTCCATCAACTTGTCGATCAGGATGGCCTCGGCCTTGAACTTGTCGCGGCGGTGGATCACGTGAACCTTGCTGGCAATGTTTGACAGATACAAGGCCTCTTCCACCGCGGTGTTGCCACCGCCGACCACGCAGACCTCTTGATTGCGGTAGAAAAAGCCATCGCAGGTGGCGCATCCGCTCACGCCACGACCCATGAATGCCTCTTCGCTGGGCAAGCCCAGATACTTGGCCGAGGCACCGGTCGAAATGATCAGCGCATCACAGCTGTAGGTTGCGGAGTCACCCTTGAGCGTGAACGGGCGCTTCGAAAAATCGACCTCGTTGATGTGATCGAAAACGATCTCGGTATTGAATCGCTCGGCGTGTTTCTGGAAACGCTCCATCAAGTCCGGGCCCATCACGCCGTCCACGTCGGCTGGCCAGTTGTCGACGTCGGTGGTGGTCATCAACTGACCGCCTTGAGCCATGCCGGTGATCAGCCGCGGCTTCAGATTGGCGCGGGCAGCGTAGACGGCTGCGGTGTAGCCGGCAGGGCCAGAGCCCAGTATCAAAAGGGTTGAGTGCGAAGGTGTTGTGCTCATGTTGAAGTCGGATGGCAACGATCGCCAGAGTTTGACACGGCAAGAAAACGCATGACGGCGCGCTTGTCAATGAAGACAATAAGAGTGATTCGATCTGTCAGCGAAATTCGAACGCAAGCAGCCTTCGAAAAAATCCCAGGAGTCTTTCGATGGCGATGCTTTCCAACCTTGATCTCATTCGGCGAGTGCCGCTGTTTTCACTTCTTTCCAACGAGCAGGCCCAAGGCATCGCTGACAACGTGGTCAAGCGTCGCTACAGACGGGGCGAGATTCTGGTGGAGCAGGGGGGCAAGTCAAACGCGCTGTACATCTTGCTGACCGGACGCGCCCGGGTGCTGACGTCGAGTTCCAAGGGGCGCGAGGTGATTTTGGCGGTGCTCAACTGCGGGGACTACTTGGGCGAGATGAGCTTGATCGACAACGAACCCCACTCGGCCACGGTGCGCGCCGAGGTCCAGACCGATGCGCTCATCCTCAGCCGTGCCGAGTTTGCGCGCTGCCTGCCAGAAAACTCTAGCTTGTCCTACGCGATCATGCATGGCCTGGTGCAGCGCTTGCGTAACGCCGACCGGCAGATTGAATCCTTGGCGCTGCTCGACGTGTACGGCCGCGTGGCGCGTTCGCTGCTCGAGATGGCCGAAGTCGTCAACGAAATTCGCATCATTCGCAGCAAGGTCTCGCGTCAGGACCTGGCCAAGGTGGTCGGCGCCTCGCGCGAGATGGTCAGCCGGGTGATGAAAGACCTCGAGGAGCGCGGCATGATCGAGACACAGGAAAACGGCTGGGTGGTCCTCAAGCAGCACCTCAACTGAGGCGGGGCCCGGCGCTTGGAGGGCATGGCTTCGGCCACAATGGTCCGATGACATTTCCGCTCGGCTCCCTGCGTCCGGCAGTCGCAGATCCAACTTCTTCCCCGCGCGAAACCAAGTCAGCCGAATCGGCACAACCCACCGACTGGCAGACGCAAGCGCTGCTGTTGCTCGCCGGCGTCGCCTGGCTGGTGGCCTTGATCGCCTTGCTCAGCCATCACCACGCTGACGCTGCATTTTCCACATCAGGAGCCGGCGAGGCGGTCCGCAACCGTGCCGGCGTGCTGGGTGCCTGGCTTTCCGATCTGGCATTTTTCGTTTTCGGGTTTTCTGTGTGGTGGGCGATGGCGGTGGGCTTGCACCGATGGTTGCGCGCGCTGGCGCAACTGCTGCGTGGCGCCGATGAAGCCGCGCCCGCGCCCATCACCGATGCCCGGGCGGTGTGGCCGGTCTGGGCGGTTTTGGTTGGCCTGGCTGTGTTGCTGGCGTCCAGCGCGGCGCTGGAGTGGACGCGCCTGTACCGCTGGGAGTCGCTGTTGCCGGGTGGGCATTCCGGCGGCGTGCTAGGTTATCTGCTGGGGCCTGCGAGCATGGATTTGCTGGGCTTTGCCGGCTCTGGCGTGCTGTGGATCGCGCTGCTGCTGGCCGGGGTGTCGCTGGCGTTCCAGTTTTCCTGGATTCATCTGGCCGACCTGATCGGCGAGCGGCTCGATGCCTGGCGGGGTCGCCGCGCCGAGCGCATCGAAATCGCTGAGGACCTTCGCCTGGGCGAACGGGCGCTGCGCGAGCGCGAAGACCTGGTCGAAGTCGAGAACCAGCTGCACGAAGACCACGACCCCATCGTCATTGAAACACCGCTGGTGAATGTGCCCAAAAGCGAGCGCGTGGTGAAAGAGCGCCAAAAGCCGCTGTTCACCGAACTGGCCGACACCAAACTGCCGCAAGTTGATCTGCTCGACGCGGCACCTGCTCGCATGGAGTCGGTCTCGCCCGAGACCCTCGAGATGACCTCGCGGCTGATCGAAAAGAAGCTCAGGGATTTCGGCGTCGAAGTTCGTGTGGTGGCTGCGTCGCCCGGTCCGGTGATCACCCGCTACGAGGTCGAGCCGGCCACCGGCGTGAAGGGCTCGCAGGTGCTCAACCTGGCCAAGGATCTCGCGCGCAGCCTGAGTCTGGTCAGCATCCGCGTGGTCGAAACCATCCCCGGCAAGACGACGATGGCGCTCGAGCTGCCCAACGCCCGCCGCCAGACCATCCACCTGTCTGAGATCCTCGGCTCGCAGGTCTACAACAGTGCGGCCTCGATGCTCACCATGGGCCTGGGCAAGGACATTATTGGCGCGCCGGTGGTGGCCGATCTGGCCAAGATGCCGCACTGCCTGGTGGCCGGCACCACCGGTTCGGGCAAGTCGGTGGGCATCAACGCGATGATCCTCAGCCTGCTCTACAAGGCCGAAGCGCGCGATGTGCGGCTGATCCTGATCGACCCCAAGATGCTCGAGATGAGCGTCTATGAAGGCATCCCGCACCTGCTGTGCCCGGTGGTCACCGACATGAAGCAAGCCGCCAACGCGCTCAACTGGGGCGTGGGCGAGATGGAGCGCCGCTACAAGCTGATGAGCAAGCTCGGCGTGCGCAACCTGATGGGCTACAACAAGAAGATCGACGAGGCCACCGAGCGCGGCGAAAGCCTCGCCAATCCGTTCAGCCTCACGCCCGAGATGCCCGAGCCGCTCGAACGATTGCCCCATGTGGTGATCGTGATCGACGAGCTGGCCGACCTGATGATGGTGGTCGGCAAGAAGATCGAAGAACTCATTGCGCGTCTGGCGCAAAAGGCGCGCGCTGCGGGCATCCACCTGATCCTGGCCACGCAGCGACCCAGCGTCGACGTAATCACCGGCCTGATCAAGGCCAACATCCCCACGCGGCTGAGCTTTCAGGTCAGCAGCAAGATCGACAGCCGCACCATCCTCGACCAGATGGGGGCCGAAGCGCTGCTGGGCATGGGCGACATGCTCTACATGCCGTCGGGCACCGGTTTGCCGATGCGCGTGCACGGTGCTTTTGTCAGCGACGAGGAAGTCCACCGGGTGGTGGCTTATCTCAAGACCCAGGGCCAGCCCAACTACATCGAAGGCATCCTCGAAGGTGGCACGGTCGATGGCGAATCGGGTGACATCGCCGTCAATGATGGTGGCGGCCCGGGCAACGAGAGCGACCCGATGTACGACCAGGCCGTGGGCATCGTGCTGCAGCATCGCCGGGCGTCCATCTCGCTGGTGCAGCGGCACTTGCGCATCGGCTACAACCGCGCCGCGCGGCTGCTCGAGCAGATGGAAAAGTCGGGCCTGGTGTCGGCCATGGGCAACAACGGAAACCGCGACATTATCGTTCCGGCGCGCAACGAATGAGGCGGTTCGCGGGGTTTTTGCTGGCGCTTGCGCTGGGCCTCCCGGTGGCAGCCCGCGCCGATGCCGTCGACACGCTGAAAGCCTTCGTGCGCGACGTGAAGACCGGCCGCGCGACCTTCACCCAGACCGTCACTTCGCCCGACGGCGAGAAGAAGAAAACCTCCAGCGGCCGCTTCGAGTTTTCCCGGCCCGACCGTTTCCGCTTTGATTACTCCAAGCCTTTCGAGCAGGTGATCGTCAGCGATGGCCAGAAGATCTGGATCTACGACGCCGATCTCAACCAGGCCAGCAGCCGCAAACTCACCGAGGCGCTGGGCGCATCTCCGGCGGCCCTGCTCACCGGCGGCGATCTCACGCGCGGTTTTGATCTGGTGGCCTTGCCGTCGAAAAACGGGCTCGACTGGGCGCAAGCCACACCGAAGAACGCTGAAGGCGCATTCCAGTCGATGAGCATCGGCTTTCGTGGCAAGCAGTTGGCGGCGGTCGAGATCGTCGACGGCTTTTCTCAGCGGTCGCTGTTGCAGTTCACGCAGTTTGCGGCCAATGTTGAGCTGCCGCCGCAGGGCTTCAAGTTCGTCGTGCCGCCCGGCGTCGAGGTGCTCGAGCAGTGAGCCAGCCGGCCGCAGCACAAGCCGCCACGCCGCTGGCCGAGCGCCTGCGGCCCGCCACCCTGGCCGAGGTCATCGGCCAGAAGCACCTGCTGGGTCCGGGCAAGCCGCTGCGTTCGGCGTTTGATTCCGGTCGGCTGCATTCGATGATCCTGTGGGGCCCGCCGGGGGTGGGCAAGACCACGCTTGCGCGCCTCATGGCCAACGCCTTCGATGCGCAGTTCATCGCCATGTCGGCGGTGCTCGGTGGCGTGAAGGACATCCGCGAAGCGGTCGAGCGCGCCCAGGTGATGCAGCCCTCGGGCCGGCGCACGGTGGTCTTTGTCGACGAGGTGCACCGTTTCAACAAGGCGCAGCAAGACGCCTTCTTGCCCCACGTCGAGTCGGGCCTGTTCACCTTTATCGGCGCGACCACCGAGAACCCGTCGTTCGAGGTCAACTCGGCGCTGCTGTCGCGTGCCACGGTGCACGTGCTCAAGAGCCTGGATGCTGCCGACATGATCGAACTGCTGGGCCGTGCGACGACGCTGCTCGGCGCGCCACCGCTGTCAGAGGCGGCGCGCGATCGGCTGGTGGCTTGTGCCGATGGCGACGCCCGTCGGCTGCTCAACGCCTACGAGAACCTGGTCGAGATGGTCACCCAAGCCGGCCTGACCGAGATTGACGAGGCGCAGCTTGAAAAGTCGCTCGGCGAGCAACTGCGTCGCTACGACAAGGGCGGCGAGCAGTTCTACGACACCATCTCGGCGCTGCACAAATCGGTGCGCGGCAGCGACCCGGACGCCTCGCTGTACTGGTTCGTGCGCATGCTCGATGGCGGGGTGGATCCACGCTATGCCTCAAGGCGGCTGGTGCGCATGGCCAGCGAGGACATCGGTCTGGCCGACCCGCGCGCGCTGCGTCTGGCGCTCGATGCGGCCGAGACCTACGAGCGACTTGGCTCTCCCGAGGGTGAACTGGCGCTGGCGCAAGCCGTGGTTTATCTGGCGATGGCGCCCAAGTCGAATGCGGTCTACCGCGCCTACAAGGCAGCAAGAGCGTTTGTCGAGCAAGACGGCACCCGCGCCGTGCCGCTTCGCCTGCGCAACGCGCCCACGAGGCTGATGAAAGACCTCGACCACGGCAGCGGCTACCGCTACGCCCACGACGAGGAGGGCGGCTTCGCGGCCGGTGAACGCTACTGGCCTGACGACATGGCCACCCCGCGCTTTTACGAGCCGGTGCCGCGTGGCCTCGAAATCCGCATCGGCGAAAAGCTCGCGGAACTGCGCCGCCTCGATGCCGAAGCCCGCAAGGCGCGCTGAGATGGACACCTTCATCCAGCAGATCATCAACGGCCTGGTGTTGGGCTGTGTGTACGCGCTGGTGGCACTGGGCTACACCATGGTCTACGGGATCATCAACCTCATCAACTTCGCCCATGGCGAGGTGCTGATGGTCGGCGCGATGGTCAGCTGGACGGTGGTCACGGCGCTGGCCGACACCGGCTGGCCCGGCTGGCTGCTGCTGCTGATCTCGCTGCTGGCCGCGATGGTGGTGTGCGCCGTGCTCAATTTCGCCATCGAGAAACTGGCCTACCGGCCGCTGCGCAACGCACCGCGCCTGGCGCCCTTGATCACCGCCATGGGCGTGAGCTTGCTGCTGCAAACGCTGGCCATGATCATCTGGAAGCCCAATCCCAAGCCGTTTCCCATCTTGCTGCCCAGCGAGCCTTACGCCATCGGCGGTGCGGTCATCAACACCACGCAGATCCTCATCATCGTGGTCAGCGCGCTGAGCCTGGCGGCGCTGGCGTTTCTCATCAATCGCACCCGGCTGGGGCGGGCCATGCGCGCCACCGCCGAGAACCCGCAGGTCGCAGCACTCATGGGCGTGCGGCCGGACACCGTGATCTCGGCCACCTTCGTCATCGGTGCGGCGCTGGCCGCGCTGGCCGGCGTGATGTACGCCGCCAACTACGGCTCGGTGCAGCACAGCATGGGTTTTATGCCCGGCCTCAAGGCCTTCACCGCAGCGGTGTTCGGTGGCATCGGCAATCTTGGTGGCGCCATGCTCGGCGGCGTGCTGCTGGGGCTGATCGAGTCGCTCGGTGCGGGCTACATCGGCGACCTCACGGGCGGCTTTCTCGGCAGCCAGTATCAGGACATCTTTGCCTTCATCGTGCTGATTTTGGTGCTCACGCTGCGCCCTCAAGGCCTGCTCGGCGAGCGAGTGGCTGACCGATCATGAAGCCGAAACCGACTCCGATCCGACTGGGCATGATCTTGCTGACGGCCGTGGCGCTGCTGGTCATGCCGTTGGTGGCGCAGCAGTTCGGCAACGCCTGGGTGCGCATCATCGACATCGCGCTGCTGTACGTGCTGCTGGCGCTCGGGCTGAACATCGTGGTCGGTTACGCCGGCCTGCTCGATCTGGGCTACGTCGCGTTCTACGCCGTGGGCGCCTACCTGTTTGCGCTGCTGGCCAGCACGCAGCTGACCGATAACTTTCCCGCCATCGCGGCGATGTATCCCGACGGACTGCACGCGCCGCTGTGGCTGGTGATCCCGCTGGGCGCGCTGCTGGCGGGGCTGGCTGGCCTGGTGCTGGGCGCGCCCACGCTCAAGTTGCGTGGTGATTACCTGGCCATCGTCACGCTGGGTTTCGGCGAAATCATTCGCGTGTTTCTCAACAACCTCGAGCAGCCGATCAACATCACCAACGGCCCGCGCGGCATCGGGCCGATCGACTCGATCACGATCTTCGGCTGGGACCTGGGCAAGAAGTGGAACCTGCTCGGTCTTGACATCCCGTCTGTCACCAACCACTACTACCTGTTCCTCGCGGTGGTGCTGCTCGCCGTGCTGATCTGCCGGCGGCTCGAACGAAGCCGCATCGGCCGCGCCTGGATGGCCATCCGTGAAGACGAGGTCGCCGCGCGCGCCATGGGCATCCACACGCGCAACCTGAAGCTGCTGGCGTTCGGCATCGGGGCGACTTTCGGTGGCGTGTCGGGCGTGCTGTTTGCCGGCTTCCAGGGCTTCGTGTCGCCCGAGTCGTTTGCGCTGCAGGAGTCGGTGATGATCGTGGCGATGGTGGTGCTGGGCGGCATGGGGCATCTGCCGGGGGTGATCGTCGGCGCCTTGCTGCTGGCCGCGCTGCCTGAGGCGCTGCGCTATGTGGCCGACCCGCTGCAACACCTCACCGATGGTCGCCTTGATGCCTCCATCCTGCGGCAATTGCTGATCGCGCTGGCCATGATCGGCATCATGCTGGCGCGCCCCCGCGGGCTGTGGCCGGCGCCCGACAAAGCTCGCTGACATCGGCTTGCGGCATGGCTGACACCGTCTTGAAAGTGGAGCGCGCCTCCAAGCGTTTTGGCGGCGTGCAGGCGCTGTTGGATGTGAGCCTGACCATCGAGCGGGGCATGGTCCACGGCCTCATCGGGCCCAACGGTGCGGGCAAGACGACCTTGTTCAACGTGATCACCGGCTTGTACAAGCCCGACGCCGGCCACTTCGAGTTGGCCGGCAAGCCCTATCGACCCCATGCGGTACACGAGGTGGCGCGCGCGGGCATTGCACGAACCTTCCAGAACATCCGGTTGTTCGCCGAGATGACCGCACTCGAAAACGTGATGGTCGCGCGTCACACGCGCACACGCTGCGGCGTGTTCGACGCGGTGCTGCGCACGGCCGCCTTCAAGGCCGAAGAAGTCGCCACCGCACAGCGCGCCAGGGAGTTGCTCGACGAGGTGGGCATCGGCCGCTACGCTGATGCGCGCGCTCGCACCTTGAGCTACGGCGATCAGCGCAGGCTCGAGATCGCGCGTGCGCTGGCCACCGAGCCCACGCTGATCGCCCTTGACGAGCCCGCAGCCGGCATGAACGCCACCGAAAAGCGCGTGCTGATCGAACTGATCGAGCGCATCCGCGCGCAGGGCCACACCATCTTGCTGATCGAGCACGACGTGCGGCTGGTCATGGGCCTGTGCGATCGCATCGCCGTGCTCGACCACGGCCAGCAGATCGCCGCGGGCACGCCGGCCGAGGTGCAAAGCGACGTGGCGGTGATCAACGCCTATCTGGGCCCGGCCCACGTCGCGGGTTGACGCATCGACACATGACCGCAGCCGCCCAAGCACCTCAGCACGCTCGATCGCAGCAGACAGCGCCAACGCTCTCGGTGCGTGATCTTGAGGTCCATTACGGCGCCATCCGAGCCGTGTCGGGCGTCAGTTTCGATGTGCACGCCGGCGAGCTCGTGTGCCTGATCGGAGCCAACGGTGCCGGCAAGACCACCACGCTCAAGGCGCTCACCGGATTGCTGCCGCCAAGGGCGGGCGAGATCCGGCTCCACGGCGTTCCCATCCGCGCCCAAGGCGCGTGGGATCTGGTGCGCCAGGGCCTGGTGATGGTGCCCGAGGGTCGTGGCATCTTTGCGCGCATGACCATCACCGAGAACCTGCAGATGGGCGCGTTCATCCGTCAGGACGGCGAGGTCGAGTCGGACATGGAGCGCGTGTTCGATCTTTTCGCGCGCCTCAAGGATCGCCGCGGCCAGCTCGCCGGCACTCTGTCGGGCGGTGAGCAGCAGATGCTGGCCATCGGCCGTGCGCTGATGGCGCGCCCCAAGGTGCTGCTGCTCGACGAGCCCTCGATGGGGCTGGCGCCGCTGATGGTCGACAAGATCTTCGAGGTGGTGGCCGACATCCACCGCCAAGGCGTGAGCGTGCTGCTTGTCGAGCAAAACGCCCATCGCGCCTTGCAGCTCGCCAGCCGCGCCTATGTGATGGAGTCGGGGCGTATCACCCTG
Organism: Burkholderiaceae bacterium; assembly: GCA_040400875.1. Lineage (GTDB taxonomy): Bacteria > Pseudomonadota > Gammaproteobacteria > Burkholderiales > Burkholderiaceae_C > PBB1. Next base: position 22,926 of record JBBAPK010000005.1, read on the forward strand.
AGTGGCGCGGCGTCAGATCTGCTCGACGACTCATTGGTGCGACGAGCCTATCTGGGCGCATGAAAAAACCGGCCATCGGGCCGGTTGACGCTCAGTCGGATCGGGTCGAGCCTTTGCCGCACTGCTCGCGCATCATCCGGGCCATGTCGAGAGAGGCGTCTGCCATGTCCACAAACATGAATGCACTCAGCTTGACATAGCGCGCGCCGATGGCCACCGCTAAGGCGGTGAGCAGCGAGACCAGCGCCTTGTGGCTGTCTGCCGCGCTGTCGTTGCTGGCGGTCGAGATGGCGTGCACCAGCAAGGCAAAAGCCAGCGCATAGCCCACAACCTCGAAGAACGTGGCCAATCGCCGCAGCATGCTGTAGGCAGTGGACGCTCTGAGTTCGGCGAGAAATGGCTTGTTCATGGGAGTCTCCGGTGGGATGTGTGGTGGTTTTGGGCCCTGTGACTGCAGGGAAATTATTGATCTGGCTCCTCCAACTGCGGACTCGGGTAACTACCCCGCCACAACCCCTTCCTACTGCGCCGCGCTGTAGAACGCATCGGCAAAGAACTCGTCTTCGGGCAGGCCGCACTGGGTCATCAGATCGCGCTGGGCGGCTTCGACCATCAGGGGGTTGCCGCAGGCATAGACCTGGTGGCCGCTCAGATCGCTCAGGTCTTGCATCACTGCCTGATGGACCAGCCCGGTGCGCCCGGTCCAGCTGTCTGAGGCCAGCGGGTCCGAGAGCACCGGCACGTAGGTCAGCTGCGGCATCTGCGCGGCGGCTTGCACGGCCCAGTCGTGCAGGTACAGATCGGCGCGGGCGCGGCAGCCCCAGTACAGCACCACCGGCCGCTCGTCGGGCTGGATTTGCAGCTGCTCGATCAGCGCCTTGATGGGCGCGAAGCCGGTGCCCGAAGCCACCAGCACCATGGGCTTGGTCGAGTCTTCGCGCAGGAAGAAGCTGCCAAACGGGCCTTCGAGTCGCAGGATGTCTTTTTCCTTCATGGAGCCGAAGACGCGGTCGCTGAACAGGCCACCGGCCAGGTGGCGGATGTGCAACTCGATCCACGGCTTGTCGCCCTGCGTGTGCGGCGCGTTGGCCATCGAATAGCTGCGGCGCGAGCCGTCGGGCAGCACGATGTCGACGTACTGGCCGGCGAGATAACGCAGGCCGTCGCTGGCCGGCAACTGCAAGGTGATGATGGCCACGTCGGCCGCGGGTTTGACGAGGCTGCTCACGCGAGCGGGCATGCGGCGCACCGGCAGCTCGCCGACGCCGGCCACGGTGCGCGCTTCGAGCACCACGTCGGTTTGCGGCGCGGCGCAGCACGTCAGCACAAAGCCCTGTTCTTCTTCGTTGGCGCTGAGCGCCTTGAGCTGGTGCGCGCCGTGGATCACCCTTCCTTCGATCAGCCGGCACTTGCACGAGCCGCACGCGCCGTCCTTGCAGCCGTAGGGCAGGCCGATGCCCGCGCGCAAGGCCGCGGCGAGGATGCGCTCATCGCGCTGGACGGGAAAGCTGCGGCCGCTGGGTTGCAGCGTGACGGTGATGCTCATGGTGCTCGGACTCGTAAACTAACCCGAGATTTTGCCCCGCACCCCCGCTTGCCTTGATTCATCGCCTTGCCCATGCGCGCCTTGCCCTCGGTCTTTCAACGCCCCACCTTGCTGATCGTCGGCTGTGGTGATGTCGGCATGCGCGTGCTGCGGCTGCTGCGCGGGCGTTACCGCTTGCTCGCGCTCACCTCCAGCCCGCAGCGCGCGGCCACCCTGCGCGCGGCCGGCGCGGTGCCGCTGCTGGGCAATCTGGATGAGCCCGCCACGCTGGCGCGGCTGGCCAGTGTGGCCGATGCGGTGCTGCATCTGGCGCCGCCGCCGCTGCAAGGCTCGACTGACCCGCGCACACGCCACTTGCTCGAGGCGCTGGGCCGCAGCCAGCGGGTGCGGCGCATCGTCTACGCCAGCACCAGTGGCGTCTATGGCGACTGCGGTGGCGAACGCTTCGACGAGACCCGCGCCGTCAACCCGACCACCGACCGCGCACGCCGCCGCGTCGATGCCGAGGCGCAGCTGCGCTGGTATGGCCGCGCCCACGGCGTGCGCGTGGCCATCCTGCGCATCCCCGGCATTTACGCCGTCGACCGCGAAGGCGGCCACCCGCGCGAGCGTCTGATGCGTGGCACCGCCGTGCTGCGCGCCGAGGACGACGTGCACACCAACCACATCCACGCCGACGATTTGGCCCGCGCCTGCGTTGCTGCACTCACCCGTGCGCTGCCGCAGCGCGTGGTGCACGCGAGCGACGACACCGATATGAAGATGGGCGACTACTTCGATCTGGCCGCCGACGTGTGCGGGCTGCCACGCCCGCCGCGCATCAGCCGTGCCGAGGCCGCCGAGCGGCTGTCTCCGATGCTCATGAGCTTCATGAGCGAATCGCGTCGGCTCGACAACCACCGGCTCAAGCGCGAACTGCGATTGCGGCTGCGCTACCCGACGGCGCGCGACGGCTTGTGAGCCTAGGCCGCGCGGGCGATCAGCGCCGGCGCCCCGAAAACGGCGACTGGCCGCGCCAGTAGCGCAGCATCAAGAAACCGCCGAGCATGCCGCCCAGGTGCGCGAAGTGCGCCACGCCCGAGGCCGTGCCGGTCACGCCCATGAGCAGCTCGAGTCCGCCGTAGATGGCCACGAAGACCTTGGCCTTCATCGGGATCGGCGGGATCAGCGGCACGATGGTGCGGTTGGGAAAGGTCATGCCGTAAGCCAGCAGCAGCCCGAACAGGCCGCCCGAAGCACCCACCGTTGGGTACATCGAGCCCAGCAACCAGGTCACCAGCAACTGCGCTGCCGCCGCGCTCAGCACGCTGGCCGCGTAGAAGCGGATGAAGCGCTGACGACCCCAGATCTGTTCCAGCTCAGAGCCGAACATCCACAACCCCAGCATGTTGAAAAACAGGTGCCCCAAGCCGGCGTGTAAGAAGGCGTAGGTCACCACCTGCCACGGCAGGAACAAGTCACTGGCCAGCGGCCACAGCCCAAACACACGCGTGAACAACGGGCCGATGAAAAGGCCGATGCAAAACGCTGCAACGTTGATCAGCAACAGTGCGCGAGTGACGGGTGGCAAGGGTGGCATTCAGCAGGCCTCATCTTTGTAAAGCGAGCCGTGAGGGTAACCTCAAAGACGGCGGCATAATCGCCGCTCGCTCCGGGCCTCGGTGGTGAAATTGGTAGACGCGCGGGACTCAAAATCCCGTTCCGAAAGGAGTGTCGGTTCGATTCCGACCCGAGGCACCACCCCAACGTTTTTCAGTGTTTGCCGATGCGGTGCAATGCCGCAGTGCCAGCCGCACTTCACCCGCCCGTTTGCTGCGAGTCCGCATGGCCAAGAAGCAACCCGTTTATCGCTCTCTCGAAGACCTGATTGGCCAAACGCCGTTGGTGCGGCTGGCCCGTTTGCCGGGTGTGGGTGGTCAGCGCCGTGGCAATGTGATCCTGGGCAAGCTCGAGGGCAACAACCCCGCCGGCTCGGTGAAAGACCGTGCGGCCATCAGCATGATCCGGTGCGCTGAAGAGCGCGGCCAGATCAAGCCGGGCGACACGCTGATCGAAGCCACTTCGGGCAACACCGGCATCGCGCTGGCCATGGCAGCAGCCATTCGCGGCTACCGCATGCTGCTGATCATGCCCGAGGACCTGTCGATCGAGCGCGCGCAGACGATGCGCGCCTTTGGCGCCGAGCTGATGCTCACGCCGCGCTCGGGCGGCATGGAGCACGCACGCGATCTGGCCGATCAACTGCAGCGCGACGGCAAGGGCGTGGTGCTCGATCAGTTCGCCAACGCCGACAACCCGCGCGTGCATTACGAGACCACCGGCCCCGAGATCTGGCGCGACACCGCCGGCCAGGTCACGCACTTCGTGAGCGCCATGGGCACCACCGGCACCATCACCGGCGTGTCGCGCTACCTGAAGGAAATGAACCCTGCGGTGCGCATCATCGGCGCGCAGCCCAGCGAAGGTTCACGCATTCCCGGCATACGCAAATGGCCCGAGGCCTATCTGCCCAAGATCTACGACCCGACCCATGTCGACGAGATCGTGCAGGTCAGTCAGGCCGATGCCGAGGAAATGGCGCGGCGTCTGGCTCGCGAAGAAGGCATCTTTGCCGGCATCTCGGCCGCCGGTGCCTGCTGGGTGGCGCTCGATTTGGCGCGCCAGCTCGACAACGCGACCATCGTGTTCATCGTGTGCGATCGAGGAGACCGCTATTTGTCGACCGGGGTGTTTCCGGTCTGAGCGCGGTGTGCACACGGCCCATGTCCGGGTGTTTCACGATGCCAAGACCGCCTTGCCGCCGGTAAAGTACGCGTCCCATGAAGCCCCCTCACATCGAAGTCGACACGCGCGGCATGCACTGCCCGCTGCCCATCCTCAAGGCCAAGAAGGCGCTGGCTCAGATGGCCAGTGGCGAGCTGCTTCAGGTGGTGTCGACCGACCCGAATTCGATGCGCGATTTCCAAGCCTTTGCCAAGCAAACGGGCAACGAGCTGGTCGAGCAAATTGTCTGGCAGGACGAATACGTGCACGTGCTGCGCAGGCGCTGAAGTCGAGCCGTCAGCTCACAGCGCCAGCGTCTTGAGGTAATCGCGAAAGCCCGGGCCCAGTTTCGGGTGCTGCAAGGCCAGTTCGACGTTAGCCTCCAGAAAACCCTCTTTGCTGCCGCAGTCGTAGCGGCGGCCTTCGTAGCGAAAGGCAAACACCTTTTCGCGGCGCATCAACCCGGCGATGCCGTCGGTGAGCTGAATCTCGCCGCCCACGCCGCGTGGCTGGTTGGCGATCTCGCGGAAAACCCCCGGCGTCAGGATGTAGCGGCCGGCAACACCCAGACGTGACGGCGCGTTTTCGGGCTTGGGTTTTTCGACGATGTGGGTCACGTCCATCATGCGGTCGTTGACCGGCGTGCCGGCCACGATGCCGTAGCGGCTGGTGTGTTCTTCGGGGACTTCCTGCACCGCGATGATCGAAGCCTGCCAGTCGGCAAAGCGCTCGACCATTTGCTTGAGCACCGGCGGTGCGCCCACCATCAAGTCGTCGGCCAGCAGCACCGCAAAGGGCTCGTTGACCACCACGCTTTGAGCGCACAGCACGGCGTGTCCCAGACCGAAGGCCTTGGCCTGGCGGATGTAGATGCACTCCATGTCGTGCGGCTTGATGGTGTGAACCAACTCGAGCAGTTCGTTCTTGCCGGCGGCTTCGAGTTCGGCCTCAAGTTCATAGGCGGTGTCGAAGTGGTCTTCGATCGCGCGCTTGCTGCGGCCGTTGACGAAGATCATCTGGCGGATGCCCGCCTCGTAGGCCTCTTCGACGGCGTACTGGATCAGCGGCTTGTCGACGATGGTCAGCATTTCCTTGGGCTGCGCCTTCGTGGCAGGCAGGAAACGCGTGCCCATGCCGGCAACGGGAAACACGGCTTTGTTGATCTTCATCTGAGGTGCTATCACGGGAGTCCTTGTGTTCGATTCATTCTCACACGCAGGTTTGACAGTCAAATTGCCCAACGGCAATGCCTGCGCCCCCGATCCCGATGTGCAACCCGAGCGAAGGTCTACGTCGTGGACGCCAGCCGCAGCACCTGAGCTTGCAGCCGATCGCGTGTGGCGGTGAATTCGGCAATCCGCTGCCGTTCTTGAGCCACCACCGCTGCCGGCGCGCGCGCCACGAAGCCTTCGTTGGCCAGCTTGGCAGTGGCCTTGGTGATCTCGCCGTCGAGCCGGGTGATCTCCTTGGTCAGGCGTTCGGTCTCGGCCGCCACGTCGATCTCGACGTGCAGCGCGAGCCGCGTGCCGCCGAACTCAACCACCGGCGAGTTCAGCGTGGCCTGCGCATAGGCCGCCTCGTTGGTGTGCACCTGCACGTCGGACACCTTGGCCAGCGCCTTGAGCAAGGGGGCTGCGGCTTGCACAAAGGCCGCATCCCCCAGCGCCATCAGCGGCACGCGCTTGTCGGGCGACAGGCTCATCTCGCTGCGCAGGCGGCGGCACGCGCCCACCATGCCCTTGAGTTGCGCGACCCAGGCGTCGGCGTTCGCATCGATGCGGTCGAGTTGAGCCTCGGGGTAGGGCGCGGTGACCAGGCTGTCGGCCGAGCCGGCGACCTTGCGGTGCGCCACCACCGCCACGCGCTCCCACAGCTCGGCGGTGATGAACGGCGTGATCGGGTGCAGCAGCCGCAGCACGGTCTCGAGCACGCGGATCAGCGTGCGGCGGGTGGCGCGCTGTGCGGCCTCGTCACCGGTTTGCACCTGGACCTTGGCGATCTCGAGGTACCAGTCGCAGTACTCGTCCCACACGAACGAGTAGATGGCGCCGGCCACGTTGTCGAGCCGGTAGTCGGCAAAGCCCTGCGCCACGGCCGCTTCGACGCGCTGCAGCTCGCTGGTGATCCAGCGGTCGGCCTGCGAGAAGCTCAGGTACGCAGTCGTGGTGCCATCGCTGGTACCGCATTGCGATGGGGTGTGGGGGTCGAGCCCGCAGTCCTGACCTTCGCAGTTCATCAGCACGAAGCGCGTGGCGTTCCACAGCTTGTTGCAGAAGTTGCGGTAGCCCTCGCAGCGCTTGCTGTCGAAGTTGATGCTGCGCCCGAGGCTGGCCAGCGACGCAAAGGTGAAGCGCAGCGCATCGGCGCCGAAGGCCGGAATGCCGTCGGGGAATTCCTTTTCGGTGTCCTTGCGCACGCGCGGTGCGGTTTCGGGCTTGCGCAGACCCACGGTGCGCTTGTCGAGCAGCGGTGCGAGCGCAATGCCATCGATCAGGTCGACCGGGTCGAGCACGTTGCCTTCGGACTTGCTCATCTTCTTGCCCTGCGCGTCGCGCACCAGGCCGTGGATGTAGACGTGGTGGAACGGCACACGCCCAGTGAAGTGCGTGGTCATCATGATCATCCGGGCGACCCAGAAGAAGATGATGTCGTAGCCGGTGACCAGCACGCTCGACGGCAAGAACAGGTCCATTTCCTCGGTCTTCTCGGGCCAGCCCAGCGACGAGAACGGCACCATGGCCGACGAGTACCAGGTGTCGAGCACGTCTTCGTCGCGCGTCAAAGCGCCCGTGTAGCCGGCGGCGGTGGCCTTGGCACGCGCTTCGTCTTCGCTGCGCGCTACGAACAGCTCGCCGTCGGTGCCGTACCAGGCCGGGATCTGATGGCCCCACCACAGCTGGCGCGAGATGCACCAGTCGGTGATGTTCTTCATCCACTGGTCGTAGGTGTTGACCCACTGCTCGGGCACGAACTTGACCGCGCCGCTGTCGACCGCATCGATGGCCTTTTGCGCGATGCTCTTGCCGTCGGGGCCGGCCTTGGTCATGGCGACGAACCACTGGTCGGTGAGCATGGGCTCGATGATCTGGCCGGTGCGCGCGCAGCGCGGCACCATCAGCTTGTGCTTTTTGACCTCGACCAGAAAGCCCTGCGCGTCGAGGTCGGCCACGATGCGCTTGCGAGCCACGAAGCGGTCAAGCCCGCGATAGACCTCGGGTGCGTTGTCGTTGATCGCCGCATCGAGCGTGAGCACGCCGATGTTGGGCAGGCCGTGACGCTGGCCCACCGCATGGTCGTTCACGTCGTGCGCGGGGGTGACCTTGACCACGCCGGTGCCGAAGGCGCGATCGACGTAGTCGTCGGCGATGACCGGGATGGTGCGACCGCACAGCGGCAACGCGACCCGCTTGCCGATCAGCGCTGCGTAGCGCTCGTCTTCGGGATGCACCATCACCGCCACGTCGCCGAGCAGGGTTTCGGGGCGGGTGGTGGCGACCACCAGATCGACCGGGCCCCCGCAAGCCGCGAGGCTGCCGTCGTCATCCACCAAGGGATAGCGGATGTGCCACAACGAGCCGTCTTCTTCCTCGCTTTCGACTTCGAGGTCGGACACCGCGCTCTTGAGCACCGGGTCCCAGTTGACCAGCCGCTTGCCGCGGTAGATCAGGCCTTGCTCGTGCAGCTGCACGAAGGTGTCGGTGACCACCTTGGACAGCTTGTCATCCATCGTGAAGTACTCGTGCGGCCAGCTCACGCTGTCGCCCATGCGGCGCATCTGCTGCGTGATGGTCGAGCCCGACTGCTGCTTCCAGTCCCACACGCGGGCGACGAAGTTCTTGCGGCCGAGGTCGTGGCGGCTTTGTCCCTGTTCTTGCAGCTGACGCTCCACCACGATCTGCGTGGCGATGCCGGCGTGGTCGGTGCCCGGTACCCACAGCGTGTTGAAGCCGCGCATGCGGTGGTAGCGCGTGAGGCTGTCCATGATCGTCTGGTTGAACGCATGGCCCATGTGCAGCGTGCCGGTCACGTTGGGCGGCGGCAGCTGGATCGAGAACGACGGCTTGGCCGCGTCGAGCGTGGGTTCGTAGACACCGCTTTTTTCCCACAGCGGGCCCCAGTGGGCTTCGATGTCGGCGGGTTCGAAAGACTTGGCCAGTTCGGTCATGGGGACACCGGGTAGAGCGCCGCGAAAACGGTCGCCTGAGAGCACGAAAACAGAGGGCAGATTGTAGGAGGCGGCTCCTAGAATGCCCCGATGCCCAGCCCCTCAGAGCACCCGGGCGTCGCCCCACACGACGACCCCTCGATCCCCCTGTTTGAAGAAGATGGCCCCAGCGCCTCGCCGTTCGAGGCCACGGGCGAGATCGCCATCGATGAGCGTCCCGCGCTGCCCACCGCCGAAGGTCTGCTGCGCGGGCTCAACCCCGAGCAGCTCGCCGCAGTCACGCTGCCGCCGCGCCCGTCGCTGATCCTGGCCGGTGCCGGCTCGGGCAAGACGCGCGTGCTGACCACCCGCATCGCTTGGCTGATCCAGACCGGGCAGCTCGCGCCGGGTGGTGTGCTGGCCGTGACTTTCACCAACAAGGCCGCCAAGGAAATGCTCACGCGGCTGGGCGCCATGCTGCCCATCCCCGTGCGCGGCATGTGGGTGGGCACCTTCCACGGGCTGTGCAACCGATTCTTGCGCGCGCACTGGAAGCTCGCTGCGCTGCCGCAGGGCTTTCAGATCCTCGATTCGGCCGATCAGCTCTCGGCCGTCAAGCGCGTCATCAAGGGCATGAAGCTCGACGAAGAGCGCTTCGTGCCCAAGGCCACCACCTGGTTCATCGCCGGGCAAAAAGAAGATGGCCTGCGCCCGAAAGACGTGGAAGTGCGCGATGAGCAAAGCCGAGTGCTGGTGCAGATCTACCAGGCCTATGAAGACCAGTGCCAGCGCGAAGGCGTGGTCGACTTTGCCGAGCTGATGCTGCGCACCTACGAGCTGATGCGCGACCAGCCCAGCTTGCGCGATCACTACCAGCGGCGCTTTCGGCACATCCTGGTCGACGAGTTCCAGGACACCAACCGGCTGCAGTACGCCTGGCTCAAGATGTTCGCCGGCCCGCCCGGTCCCAATGGCTGCGCGGTGCTGGCCGTGGGCGACGACGACCAGAGCATCTACGCCTTTCGCGGTGCGCAGGTGGGCAATATGGCCGACTTCGAGCGCGAGTTCCGCGTGCAGCAGGTCATCAAGCTCGAGCGCAACTACCGCAGCTTCGGCCACATCCTCGATGCGGCCAACGAGCTGATCTCGCGCAACTCGCGCCGCCTGGGCAAGAACCTGCACACCGAGGCCGGCCCCGGCGAGCCGGTGCGCGTGTTCGAAGCCACCAGCGATTTCGCCGAGGCGCAGTGGTTCATCGAAGAAGCCCAGCAGCTGCACCGCGAAGGCACGCCGCGTCGCGACATCGCGCTGCTCTACCGCAGCAATGCGCAAAGCCGGGTGATTGAGAGCGCGCTGTTCAACGCCGCCATTCCCTACAAGGTCTACGGCGGGCTGCGCTTTTTCGAGCGCGCCGAGGTCAAGCACGCGCTGGGCTACTTGCGGCTGATCGAGAACCCCAACGACGACACCAGCTTCTTGCGGGTGGTCAACTTCCCGACCCGTGGCATCGGCGCGCGCACCATCGAGCTGCTGCAAGACGCAGCGCGCACGAGCGGGCGCAGCCTGTACCAAAGCGTGGGTGCGGTGGCCGGAAAAGGCGGCGGCAACGTGCAGGCCTTCGTGGCGCTGGTCGACGCCATGCGCGACGCCACGCGCGGCCTCACGCTGCGCGAAATCATCGAGCACATGCTCGAGGCCTCAGGGCTGCTGCAGTTCTATCGCACCGACAAGGAAGGCCAGGACCGGCTCGAAAACCTCGACGAACTGGTCAACGCCGCCGAGGCCTTCGTCACGCAAGAAGGCTTTGGCAAGGACGCGGTGGCGCTGCCGGTCGATGAGTTCTCGACGCCGGTGCCGCCGTCTGATGCGGCCGAGGCCGAGCTGACGAAAGTGCTGGGCGCTCTGGGCCAGGAGCCGGTCGCCGCCCCCACCGGCATCGCCTCGCTGATCACCACGCCCGACGCCGAAACCGGCGAGATCATGTCGCCGCTGGCCGCCTTCCTCACGCACGCCTCGCTTGAAGCCGGCGACAACCAGGCGCAAGCCGGCCAAGACGCCATCCAGCTGATGACGGTGCACGCGGCCAAGGGGCTCGAATTTGATGCGGTGTTCATCACCGGCCTTGAAGAAGGCCTGTTCCCGCACGAGAACAGCGCCTCCGATCTGGACGGGCTGGAAGAAGAACGCCGGCTGATGTACGTGGCCATCACGCGGGCGCGCAAGCGGCTGTACCTGAGCTGCAGCCAAACGCGCATGCTGCACGGCCAGACCCGTTACAACGTCAAGAGCCGCTTCTTCGATGAGCTGCCCGAGGCCGCGCTGAAGTGGATCACGCCGCGCAACCAGGCCTTTGGCTCGGGCTTTGGGCGCGAGTACCAGTCGGCCTGGGCGCGAGGTTCGGGCCTGGGCTCGATCGTGGGCGCCGGGCGCGTCGAGTCCGCGCCGCCGCCCATGGTGCCGAAGTCGCCGTCACACGGTCTCAAATCAGGCCAGAGCGTGTTTCACACCAAGTTCGGCGAGGGCGTGATCGTCACCCTCGAGGGCCACGGCGACGATGCCCGCGCCCAGGTCAACTTCGGCCGCCACGGCATGAAGTGGCTGGCGCTGTCGGTGGCCAAGCTCACGCCGATTCCTTGATGCCTGGGATGGGCGGTCGAGACCGTTTCTGAGCGGCGCTAAGACCCTCACCCCTGCCCTCTCCCGCCAGGCGGGAGAGGGAGCCATTCAAGTCAAGCCCTCTCCCGCTAGGCGGGAGAGGGGCCAGGCCAGTCCCCTCTCCCACTTGTGGGAGAGGGGAGCCATTCAAGTCCCCTCTCCCACGTGTGGGAGAGGGTTAGGGTGAGGGCCGTGACCCGTGCGCCGCGATGGCCAGTCCAGTCCCCTCTCCCACTTGTGGGAAAAGGTGAGCCATTCAGTTCCCTCTCCCACGTGTGGGGGAGGGTTAGGGTGAGGGCCGCTCTCAAGCAGGCCAGCGAGGCGCTCAGGGTCGGTAGGTCAAGGAGGAGCCATGGGCCTTTGGCCCATGGCGGGGGACACGGACGACCCCGAGTGCCTCGCTGGCCTGCGAGCGCCTGACCGCCCTGCGTGAACTCAGAACCCCGCAGGCTCGATGCCCCCCGCCTTGCTCGCAAAAAAGTTTCCGGTCAGTGTCCCGACCGGAGGCTTTTCGCTGCGAGGCTGTCCGCAGGCTCAGGCCATCACGCGCCCAGGCTGTTTTCGATGCGCGCCATCGTGGCAGGCAACTCGCCGGGCAGATGGTGTTCGAGTTGCTTGAACAGCTCGGCATGCAGCGTCAGTTCCTGCTTCCAGGCGGCGGTGTCGATGCTGATCACGCTGTCGAACTGCGCCTGCGAGAAGTTCAGGCCCTCCCAGTGCATGTCTTCATACTGCGGGCTCACGCCAAAGACGTTGTCCTTGCCGCCTGCCGTGCCTTCGATGCGACCGAGCATCCACTCCATCGCGCGCATGTTTTCGCCGTAGCCGGGCCAGACGAACTTGCCATCGGCGCCCTTGCGGAACCAGTTCACGCAGAAGATGGACGGCAGCTTGGCACCGGTGGCGCCGATCTTGTCGCCCAGGTTCAGCCAGTGCTGGAAGTAGTCGGACATGTTGTAGCCGATGAAAGGCAGCATGGCGAACGGGTCGCGGCGCACGATGCCTTGCTGGCCGGCGGCTGCCGCCGTGGTTTCGCTGCCCATGGTGGCGGCCATGTAGACGCCTTCGGTCCAGCTGCGTGCCTGGGTGACCAGTGGCACGGTGGTCGAGCGGCGACCGCCGAAGATGAAGGCATCGATCGCCACGCCGCTGGCGCTGTCCCACTCGGGGTCGAGCACCGGGTTGTTGGTGGCGGCCACGGTGAAGCGGGCATTCGGGTGCGCGGCCTTGGCGCCGGTTTCCTTGGCGATCGCCGGGGTCCAGTCCTTGCCCTGCCAGTCGATCAGGTGCGCAGGCGGCGTGTCGGTCATGCTCTCCCACCACACGTCGCCGTCATCGGTGAGCGCCACGTTGGTGAACACCACGTCGTGCTTGAGCGAATCCATGCAGTTCGGGTTGGTCTTGTAGTTGGTGCCCGGAGCCACGCCGAAATAGCCGGCTTCGGGGTTGATGGCGTACATGCGGCCATCGGCACCCGGCTTGATCCAGGCGATGTCATCACCGATGGTGGTGACCTTCCAGCCTGCGTAGCCAGCGGGCGGCACCAGCATCGAGAAGTTGGTCTTGCCGCAAGCGCTCGGGAAGGCGCCGGCCACGTGGTACTTCTTGCCGGCGGGTGAGGTCACGCCCAGCACCAGCATGTGCTCGGCCAGCCAGCCCTGATCGCGGCCCATGGTCGAAGCGATGCGCAGCGCAAAGCACTTCTTGCCCAGCAGCGCGTTGCCGCCGTAGCCCGAGCCGTAGCTCCAGATCTCGTGGGTCTCGGGGTAGTGCACGATGTACTTGGTGCTGTTGCAAGGCCAGGACACATCCTTCTGGCCGGCCTCGAGCGGTGCGCCCACGGTGTGCACACAGGGCACGAAGTCACCGTTGTCGCCCAGCACGTCAATGGCAGCGCGACCCATGCGGGTCATGGTGCGCATGCTGATGGCCACATACGGGCTGTCAGACAGCTCCACGCCGATGTGCGAGATGTGCGAGCCGATCGGGCCCATCGAGAACGGCACTACGTACAGGGTGCGGCCGCGCATGCAGCCGCGGAACAGGGCCTTGTCGCCGGTTTGCAGCAGCACGCGCATTTCGGCCGGGGCCGTCCAGTTGTTGGTGGGGCCGGCATCTTCCTTGCGCTCGCTGCAGATGTAGGTGCGGTCTTCAACGCGCGCCACATCGCTGGGGTCGCTGATGGCCAGAAAGCTGTTGGGGCGCAGCTTGGGGTTGAGCTTTTTCATGGTGCCGTTGGCCACCAGCAGGTCGCACAGCCGCTCGTATTCGGATTGCGAGCCATCGCACCAGTAGACGTCGGCGGCTTCGGTGAGCGCTGCGACGTCTGCCACCCAGGCCACGAGGCGCTGGTGCTTCAGGTAAGCGGGCACGTTCAGACGTGGCCCTTCCATCACGGGACGGTTCATGGGAACTCCAATCAAAGGTAAAGACAAAAACGGGATTGGGCGAACCCCGCCTCGCACCGAGGCTCGCCCAATACCACCTGCTTTACCGCCGACCTGTCCAAGGGGAACGAGATTGTGACTTCGAAATTAGCCCTTTCTCGCGCGCTGGGATCAATGCGATGGATCTTCGCGCGCACAGCGTGTGTTTGCCTCGCGGCGGTCAGGCTTTGACAGCCCCCGGGCGTTTGGCATCCACCACAAAACTGGCCGCCGTGCCAACAGCACTTTGCGCATCGGCCGGATCGGCCACCGCCCGCAGATCGGCTCGCAACTGCTTGCGGTCTAGCGTGAACACGATGCTGCCGCGCTGGTCTGGCCGGCTGTAGTGAATGTGCGGGTTGAAGGGCAGGGCGGCTGCCACGCGGCTCGCCGGCAGGCCGTGGCTGCTGATCGAGGTGCCGCAGAACTCGGTGGCCACCACGCGCGCGCCGGGTCGGTCAAAGTCGGTCTTCAGGTCGGCCACCACGCTGGAGTGCACATCGCCGCCGAGCACCACCACGCCGGGCACGCGCTTTTTGTCGACCACGCCGAGCAGCCGCGCGCGGGCGGCGGGGTAGCCGTCCCAGCCGTCGGTCCAGTAGGTGCCGCCGCCGTTGGCGGTGTCGCTCCAGCTGTGGCGGGTCATCAGGGTCTGCTGTGCCACCAGGTTCCAGGGCCGGTCCATGCTCCAGCCCTGCGCCAGCCAGCGCTCTTGATCGGCACCGAGCAGGCTGCGTGCGGCATCACCCAGCTGCGGGCAATCCTTGGCGGCCACGGTGTTGGAGCCGCCGCGGTCCGGCCGCGGGCAGGCTTGGGGATCACGGTACTGCCGGTCGTCGAGCAGGTGGATGCGCGCCAGCGTGCCCCAGTCGAGCCGCCCCGTGATGCGCATCGAAGCGCCCGGCACATCGAGCTTCGGCCGCGCCGACATCGGGAACGGCATGTGCTCCCAGTAAGCCTGATAGGCCGCAGCGCGCTGCTCGGCGAAGTCGCTCTGCAGGTGCTGGCCCTGCAGGTTGGCGTAGTCGTTGTCGACCTCGTGGTCGTCCCACACCATCAGCCACGGCGCGCTGGCGTGGGCCGCCTGCAGCAGCGCATCGCGCTTGTAGGTGGCGTAGCGCTCACGGTAGCCCGGCAGCGTCTTCACGTAGCCGCCTTCGTGCCTGCGCACCGCGTCGGCAGGCGAGCCGGTTTCATAGATGTAGTCGCCCAGAAACATCACCAGATCGAGCGATTGATCGGCCACATCGCGCCACGCGGCGTAGTGGCCGGCATCAAACCGCTGGCAGCTGGCAATCGCAAAGCGCAGCGGTGCGGCGGCGTTGGGTGCCGGCGCGGTGCGGGTGCGGCCGCTGGCGCTGCGCTCACCCAGGGCGGTGAAGCGGTACCAGTACCAGCGGGCCGGCGCGAGCCCGAGCGGCTCGGCGTGCACGCTGTGCGCCCAGTCGACATCGGCGGTGTGCGTGCCGCGCGCGGCGATCTGCTTGAAGCCTTCGTCGTGCGCCAGCTCCCATTGCACCTCGACTTGCTCGGGCAGATCGCCGCCGGTCAGCCGCGTCCACAGCACCACGCTGCTGGCCGTGGGGTGGCCCGAGGCGATGCCCAGATCGAACCGGGGCTGATCGCCTTGTGCGGCCATCGCTACTGGTGCGGCGGCACCGCAGACCTGCAAAAACCGTCGTCGGGTCAGGCTCATGGTCGCGGGTGCTCCTGGTTCAGTGCCGATGCGCGGCCGGCCGCCAGCCGGCTCGCACATCGAGTGATTCGGCCGCCCTGACCGCCGGGTCGTAGGCCATGTCGCCGAAATCGGCGGCGTCGATGCGGGCGTAGCCGGCGCTGCGATGGCCCGGCAGATCCCAGTCGGCTGGTGCGCCCGGCCTGGATTCCAGCAAGTCAAAGCGAACCAGCGTGCGGTCGTTGATGACCTGCGTGAAGCGCTTGGGCAGGTTCAGGCTGTCGTCCCATTCGACACCGGCGGTGCCGGCAGCGCTGCCGAAGCAAGACAGCTCAGCCCAATCCACCTCGATGCCCAGGGCCGCCAGTTCGCCCGAGCTGTAATCGACCACCGTGCGCTGCGCGTGCAGCACCCGCTGCAGCGTGATGTGGCCGTTCGCATCGCGCTGCCAGATCTCTTCGGTGCTGCCCTTGTTGATGGCCACTGTGTCGGTCTGGCGCACCAACACCCATTCCTGCTGCCGCACCACGCTGCCGCTGGCGTTGGATTCTGCGATCACCACCACCCGGTACCTGGCCGCGAGCGGTGCGGCAGCCCCAGCCTCAGCTTCGGTCACACCCATAGGCGTTTGTGCCAGCACACCGCCGCAGGCCAAGGCCAAGGCCAAAGCCGACATCGCGATCGCCCCGCGCAGCCCGTCAGAAGCCGAACGCATCGCGCATCACGTGAAAGATCCAGTTCTGCTCCATCGAGCCGTGCACCAGATGGGCCTTGGGGCCGCGCGCGTAGATGGCCACGTCCTCGCCGCCGTGCGTCTCCGAGCCCAGCGGCACGGCGGCTTCCTGCAGGAAGTCGAGGCCGGCGGTGTCCACGCGGGTCAGATCGGGGCGGCCTGCGCTGCGGTGGCCGGGGCCGTTGGCGTAGCCGAGGGTGGTGAACGGCAGGCCGTTGGCGTCCTTGCTGGGCGCCAGCGGCGCGCCATCGGTGGCGGGCACTTCACGCACCAGGCCCAGGATGTCATTGCCCCGGCTCGGATAGCCGGCGATGGTGAAGGTGTGGCTGTGATCGGCGGTGACGATGATCAGCGTGTCCTTGGGATCGGTGTGGTCCATCGCGTAGCGCACGGCCCGTGCGAACTCGATGGTCTCGAGCAGCGCGCGCTTGGCATTGCCGGCGTGGTGGGCGTGGTCGATGCGCCCGCCCTCGACGTGCAAAAAGTAGCCCTTGCCATCCTTTTGCAGCAGCTGCAGCGACTTGGCCGTCATCTCGCTCAGGCTGGGCTCGCCCGCGCCGTCCTTGGCCCGATCGGCTTCGTACTGCATGTGCGAAGGCTCGAACAGCCCCAGCAGGTGCGTGGTGCGCGCTGTGTCCAGGGCGTCGAACTGCTGGCGGTTCCACACATAAGCCGCGCCCGCCCCGCGCGTGGTCAGCCATTCGGCGATCAGGTCACGGCCATCGGCGCGGCGGCCTTTGCCCTTGGGGTATTCGTCATCGACCACATCCACGCCATCGCGGCTGGCCGGCACGAAATTCATGCGCCCGCCGCCCATGGCCACCTTCAGGCTGCGCCGCACCGTGGGCGAGACCTCGATCAGCTGCCGCGCGATGTCCTTGACGCTGCCTTCAGCACCGCGACAGGGCGCGCCGTTGCTGAGTTCGGGCTGGTTCGAATCGGCCTCCCAGTCGCGAAATGCGATGTGGGCGTACAGCGCTGCGGGCGTGGCGTGGGTCAGCCGAGCGGTGGTCACGATGCCGGTGGATTTGCCCGACTCGGCCGCGTATTCAAGGATGGTCTTGAGCGCATGGGCGCGGTTGGCCTCGGCGCTGCATTCGCCACGCGGCGTCAGGTGATCGACCGACAGCATGCCTTCGCGTGCCTTGTGGCCGGTGGCCATGGCGGTCATGGTGGGCGCCGAGTCCGCGGTCTGCTGGTCCCACGAATACGTCTTGGACAGCGCGGCGTACGGCATGTTCTCGAACGACAGCCGGTTTTCTTCGCCAGGGCGGCCGGCCAGCTGGCCTTCAAGAATGCGCGCGGCCGTCACGGTGGAAATGCCCATGCCGTCGCCCACGAACAGGATCACGTTTTTCGCCCGCGCGTTGTGGGGGCTCAGTCGCTTGCCGGCTTCGATGAAGACTTGGCCCGCGCGGTTCCAGTCGGCCACCGACTCCGGGCCCTTGACCACCGGCTCTGCGGCCTGCGACGGCGCCGTCATCCAGATGCTGAAGCACACCACTGCCGTTGCCGAGCACGCGGCGATGGGGCGGTTTGCGAACGGTGGGCTGCGGCGCGAGGGCATGGGGCGGGTTTTTGAATCGGTGGGCGGGCGCACCGATTTTGCTCGCCGGGCGGCTCAGCCCCGGCCGCCGTGGCGATCAGGCCGCAACGATGGCAAACACGCGCAGGGCAGTCCAGTACGCTGCCATGGTGCCGATCGCATACAGCGCGGCCAGCCGCGCCTGCGGCATCACCGGAAGCTGCCGCACCGCGCGGTACACCAGCCACGCCGCGCCCACGGTCAGCAACTGACCGATCTCGACGCCCACGTTGAAGGTCAGCAGCGCCAGCATGAAATGGCTGTCAGGCAGGCCGATCTCCTGCAAGGCACCGGCAAAGCCCAGGCCGTGCACCAGACCGAACCCGAACGCCACCAGCGCCGGCCAGCGCCGTGCCAGCGTCTCGCGATCGCGCAGCGCCTCGCTGGCCACCAGCATGATCGACAGCGCGATGGTCGCTTCCACTGGCGGCGAGCGCAGCACCAGCCAGCCCAGCGCGCTGCTGGCCAGCGTCAGGCTGTGCGCCACCGTGAAGGCAGTGATCGTGAGGATCAGCCGCTTGTGAAAGCCCACCAGAAACAGCAGCCCGATGACGAACAGCAGGTGGTCAAACCCGCTCAGGATGTGCTCGATGCCCAGCACCGTGTAGGCCGAGGCCACCTCGCCCATGCCGCGCTGGTCGTCGGCGGTCCCGTACAGGTGCACCGTGGGCTGCCCGCCGGTCAGGGTGTAAGCGCGCATCTGGCCGTCAAGCCAGGTGATCTTGACGATGGCCGCCGAGAACTTCTGGCCCACGCCGTCGACCGACAGCTCGCCCTTGAGGCCGCCTTCGCCGCAATGCACCTCACGCGCGTCGCCCCGACAGCCTTCGGGCCACACGGGGGTCAGCGAGTTTTCAGCCACGCGTTCGCTCGCCGCCCATTGCCAGGTGAACTGACCGGGTGCGTTCTCGCGCATTTCCAGCTCGGCCATGCTCATCTCGTGCGCCGAGGCGGCCACGCCGATCAGCGCCAGCGCGGCCAGCACCAGCCATCGCCAGCCGCGGCTCATTTCGCGGTGCCCTCAACCTGAAGGGTGTACTTCTTGGCCATCTCGCGCACGGCCTGGGTTCGCAGCTCGGCCATCGTCGTGTCGACCCAGTCTTGGCGCACGACGTTGCGAACCACGTCGAAATCGGCGGGCTGTTTGGCGGTCACGGCGTCCAGCCGCATCGCTCGCGGGCCGCTGGTTGTCGGCAACACCCGCCAGATGCCCGGTTCACCGGCGGCCAGCGCTTTGCTGAAGTCGTCGCCGTAGCTGGCGCGCAGGTTTTCCAGCGGGCGACCCTTGAAAACCCGCAGGCTGGCTTCTGTTTGCGCTTGCGTCGATCCCGAGGGGCCGGCGTTCAGCGTTTGAACCAGGGCATTGAGTTCGGCTTCGGTCGGCGTGCCGGGCAGCACGGCCTCTTCGAAGTCATAGCGTGGGGGTTGGTCGTATTTGTCGCGGTGGGCCTCGAACCACTCGCGCAGCTTTGGCTCGTCGATGGGCGGCAGCCGCAGCGTGGGTTCGATCGCCATTTGCGACTTGAAGATCACCCGCTCGCGGATGGCGGGGTCGCCCTTGTCGAGCCGCAGCGCCAGACCTTCGCGGTAGAGCACCTCGTTGTCGAGCCAGATCTGGCGCAAGGCGGCCAGCTCCTTGTCGTTGGGCGCGTGGCCCCGGGCGTCGCTGAAGACCTTGCGGGCCTCGGCGTCGACCGCAGCGCCCATCACGATCGTCTTGGTGTCGTTGGTCTTGTCGAGCAACACATGGTCGGCTGCAAACACCAGTGCGCCAAGCAGCACGAAATGCAGCAGCGGCTCGCGCAGCCAGTGGGGTCTTGAGGGGGTTGCGGCTTGCGTGGCGGCAGGCGATGCGGACGGGTGAGGCAGCGATTCAGACATCGGCGTGGACATGGTCAGATTCAACGTGAGGAGGGCCACAAATCGTAGGCAGCGTCAACGACAGGAGTAAGACGAAACCCGGTTGACAGCACCCTTTGGAGAGGCAAAAAAACGCCGCGCGGTTTTGCCGCGCGGCGTTTCAGGGGGTCAAGCCGCGTTCTGGATTACTGAACGCCGGCCACAGCCGTTGAACCCGTCACCTCGATGTAGATCGGGTTGCTGTAGAACCACAGGTCAGCCCAGGCAGCCACGTCTAACGACACAGCCTTCTGGCCCGCGATGGGCGATGGGGTGGTGGCCGTTCCCATGTGCGCCGGGCAGCCGTTGATGGTCTGACCAGCAAGCACAACAGTGGTCTCGTTCGTCGCAGTCCCGGTGCAAGGGATTTTCAGCTTGGTCGGATCGGCTGAGTTGGTGAACAGATCAGCCAGTGGGTTGCCGCTGGCATCGGTCTCGTAAGGCACCGAGGCAGGCAGGTTGGTACCACGCAGGCGCACGTACTGCGAAGCGTTGACGGCCGAGATGCGGAACGTCATGGCCTTGTACTCGGTGTTGCCCGAGACCGAGGTCCATGCACTGCCGCCCGTGGCGGCGAACGTCTTGATCACCGCCGCGCTGGTGTTCTTGGCTGCAGCAGGCACCGCAGACAGACCGGCCGTGACGCCATCGGTGCTGAGCCAGTTGGTGTTGGAAGGCCACTGACCGGAGTAGTCAGCCGCACCCGGCGTCTTGTAGCCGGTGACCATGCCGCGGATCACGTCCACGTGGTCCAGCACCGGAGCGTTCAGGGGCTGGTTCACGCTGATCTGGGCCAGCGATGGGTTGTTGAAGGTGTAAGGCGAGTAGTTCGTGCCCGATGGGTCACGCACCACGATCGACACCACGACTTCGCCACCGGCCTTGGGCATGACCAGCTTTTCGCCCATGGTGGCGCAGCCAGCCTTGTCGATGTCGGTGTTGCCCGTGGCTGCAGCGACGGCCAGAGCCTGAACTGCAGCGTTGGAACGGGCACCGACGCCAGGGTAGGAAGAGCAGGCGATGAAGCCCATGCGGTCGATCAACTGACCCGACGCGGCGAACTTGTTGCCCGTGCGCATGCCGTCAACGATCATCTGCGGCGTCACCTTGGCGCTGCCGTTGCGCACCATCACGTACATGCGCTGGTATTCGCCTGGGTAGAAGTCTTGGCTCGAGCGCACGTCATCGACGCCGAAGCTGCCGCGGTTGTGCCAGTCGGAGCTGGCCGAGAACCAGAAGTTGCGGCCTTCACCCAGCAACGCATCCCACACGCCGCCGACCTGAGCGCCATACACACCGGTACCGCCGTAGGTCGTGCCGCCCACCGAGTCGGTCGACACGCCGTTGATGGTCTGGCGCAGCGGCCTGTACTCACCACGGTCGCTGGATGCGCCATGGCCTGGCTGGGTTTCCATGGCGAACGCGATTTTTGGCGCTGCGTTGTTCATGTTGCGCAGGTGCTCGACGTTGAAGCCGTTGTTGCCGTTGGCATTGAACGGGCCGGCGCGCTCGAGGTGGGCAGGGATGTAGTAGCTGCCGTCGGGTGCGTTCACCTTCATCCACTTCAAGGCCTCGATGGTCTTGGTGTGGCCGTTGTTGCCGGTGCCGGTGCCGCTGCCTTGGCCCAGCTTCTTGGCCGTGGCATTCCAGTAGGCGCTGGTGGAGTTCAGACCGCCGGTGAACGAGCAATCCCAGTTGTTGCCGGTGCCGCTGGTGGTGGTGGTGTTGCCACGGCTGGTGTCGGTGTCGCCGCGGTCGAAGCAGTACGACCACTGGGCCAGCAGGTTGGCGTTACCGACCGCGGTGTAGCGGCTCGCGCCTGCGGTGGTGTTGGGGGTGCTGGGCAGGCCGGCAAGGGTCAGCGACGAAGGCAGCTGGCCGTTGATGATGCCCAACGTCGAGTGCTCGTGACCGGCGACCACCGACTCCAGGCCCAGGAACAGCGGCTTGTCACGCAGGGTGGCCAGGTACTCCATGACGGGGTACTGGAACTCTTGCAGCGACTGCCAGCGCCACATCTTGCCGTCAGTGGTGTTGCCCTTGGGGGTGACCGCGCCAGCGGCACCGGCAGGCGTGAGCGTCCAGGTGGTGGAGGGCGAGGTACCTGCCACAAACGGGTAGGCCGGCGTGTCGAACGTGGCGTCTTCGGTCAGCGTGCAGTTCTTGGCGCCCGAGCCGCCGTGGCCGGCCTGCACGAACCAATCCAGGCCCCAGCCGTCGGTGCCGGTGCCGGTGGACTTCTTCACCAGCTTTTGCATCGAGGTCGAGCCGTCCGAGCAGGTGGTGTGGTTGTGGATGTCGCCGGTCACATAGGTGCCTGCAACCTTGGCGGCGCTGGCGGTGGTGGGGGCGGTGGCCAGACCGACCATGCCGATGGCCGCGATGGCCGCCAGGGCGATCTGGCTCTTGTTGAACGCGAATTTCATTGAAGCTGCTCCAGGGTGGGTTGTGAATATCTTTTTTGGGGCCAAACTGCTACCACCAAGGTATTGGGTCCAAGGATGATGAGTTTTGCCCAGAAACTGTATTCGCCGCTGGTGACTACGGCATGACGTTAATCTGCGTGCGCATGATCCGTTTTGGTGACCCTTTAGGATCAGGCCCAAACAGACTAGCTATTTTGGGCTGGCTATTAATGAACCGTTGGGGCTATTTCCGGTGTCATCAAATGGTCTTTGATGCCTGAAGGCGAGGAATGTGTCGCACAAACTTCATCAAAAGTGATCCGTTCGGGGGCTTGTTGCCGGGGTTTCAAAACTCGACACTGTTCGGGAGATTTCTCAAAGACCGGAAATATCCGGCACTCTCATAAACCCAGGAGCTTTCTATGAAACTGATCCCTATTCTTGCCGCTGCGGCAAGTATCTTTGCCGCCTCGTCGGCTTCGGCCGCTTATGTAACCGCCAATTTCGACACTGTGGCCAGCTTTTCGGCTGTTGGTTCGGCCTATTCGGCTTCCGGTTTGGTGTTTGACGCCGAAGCGATCGCCGTTGACGGCACCGACCTGACGCTGGAGACGCCCTTCACGGCGCACTCTGGCACCAACGCCATGTTCTCGCCCTCCAGCGCCACCGTCATGAACGTGGCCGACGGCTTCGTGGGCGATGTGTCGTTCTGGTACTCGTCCATCACCGGTTCGACCACGGTCAGCGTGTTTGACGGCCTGAACGCCACCGGCACCGTGCTGAGCGCCTTCACGCTGGCTTCCAACTCGACCGCGTACGAGATGTTCTCGCTGGCATCGCAAAGCTTCAGCGGCGTGGGCTACTCGATCTCGTTCGGCGGCAACGACGGCCAGATTGCTTATGACGACGTGACGGTCAATGCCGTTCCGCTGCCAGCGGCTGCACTGCTGTTCCCGATGGGTGCTGCCGCTTTGGGCCTGTCGGCCCGCCGCAAGCGCAAGCAGGCCTGATCGGTTCAGCCGAATCGAGGGTAGTCGATGGAAAAGCTGGTGGTGGTCGCACCAGCCTTTTCGAAGACGAGGGTGAGGGGGAAACTCCTCCCCACCTCCAGCTGAAATTTCAGGCCGACCAGCTTCAGGTAGGTGCCCGTCTCGCTCAGGCCTGAGCTCTGGCCCTTGACGATGCGGAACTTCACGGCCTTGTTCTGACTTTCTCCGCCCATCTCGGCCGATTCGGCCACGGGTGACGAAGCGCCGATCAGCCAATCTTCGGTATTGACCTCTTCAAAGTCCATGCACACCGATGCCTCGGTGGCATCAGGCGTCGTCGCCCGTGCCCAGGGGTGAACGAGGACGAAATTGCCCATGGTGAGCTGGCAACTGTGTGCCGTTGGCCATGCCATCGACACGCCGCAGGCGACCCCCGCACGAATGAACTGACGGCGTTTGAGCATGATCTTCATGATGGCAATGGCTCCGATGGGATGGCCGCGAACGGCCGTTGATGAGATGGCTCAGTGAACGTCGGGCTCGTCCGGCAGGGGTTGATGGTCTTCAACCTGGGGCAAGGTTGGCTGGTAGGGCTCGAAGGCTCGGGAGTAGGCCAGGCGCTGCGACAGCGCCTCGGGTGTGGTCGAAGCCCCCGCGCTGGTCAGCTCGAGCATGAGGCGGTTGTTGCCTGGCTGCATGACCACGATGCGAGCGCCCACCAGCGTGAGTGCTGAGTTGACCTGACCGACCAGCGCATCGGCGCTCAAGATGGCTTCAACACGCGGCTTGGCCAGCCCGGTGGATGCGCTCGATGCCGGCGCCGTGTAGTCGCGCAGCGCGGCCATCGCCTTCATGCCGGCAGCGCCTTCGAGCAGCACCCCAGCCGTGGCTGCGGCGGCAGGCGTCGATGCGCTCACAGCGCCCGGCGCGGTCAAGCCGGCACCGCGCGGTGCGGCCAGCGCGGACACCGTGCCCGCAGAGGTCGGAGCTTGGTCCAGGGTGCGATCAAAGCTGGCAGCGCTTCGAGCCGATGCTTCATTCGTGGGGTTGACAGGCACCGGCTCGCCGCCGCCGCAGCCGCTCAGCATCGCCAGCACGATGGCATTGACAAGGATGACGTGGCGGCTTTGAAAGGGCGTGGAAATCATGACTGCGGTGCCGGCATCGCTGCGCGAAAGGGATCTGCCTCGGGCTAGGCTGGAGACCCGCTGCACTGCGCCGATGGCTTGCCGACCAGTGTGCGCGCCAGCCGTTAAATCTTCACGACGATGAGTTCATCCGAACGGGCTATGCGCGCCGCTTCGTGGGCACGTGAAGGCCGGTGAAATCAGGGCCCGGAAGCCTTGATGCGAGCGGCCAGATCGCCGGCTTCGGCCCGTGCCGGCTGCAGTTGCTGCAGCTCACCCAGCAATTCGAGTGCGGCCGCCGGATCGCTTTGCGCGAGCGCGCCAGCCATGCGCAGCAGTGGGTCGTAGGCCGGGCGAAAGTCGGGGCTGATGCGCAGCACCGACAGCAACGGCTCGCGCACCTGCGAGAGCATTTGCTGCAGATCAGGCGAGGGGCGAATGTGCTGGCCGGCGACGATGAAGCGATCGCGCGCAGCCGTATAGGCCGCAAGGCGGTTTGCTGTGGCGGCGTCGGCGCGTGGGCCGATCACCTCGGCGGGGCTCACCTGCAGTTGCGCCAGCAGCGCGAGCAGGCGATCGCCCGGCAGCGAGTCGCTCGCGTAGGTGATGCGCGGCGCGCGGTAGGCCACCACCGGGTGGTCGTCGGTGTTCACCGGCGCGTCGCCTGCAAAACGTGCCAGGGCGCTCGGGCCGGCCACGAAGCCGCCGAGCACCGACCATTCGTCGGTGATGCCGTAATCGGCCAGCCGCTGCGGCAGCGTGTTGACGGCCAGCCGTGCGCGCACTTGATCGACATCGAAGCGGCCCTCGCCAGCGCGCGCCACCAGCCCGAGGGTGGGCGTTTGCAGGCTGTTGGTGGCCAGCATGGCCATGCCGTCGGGGTACACCGCGATGAAGGCGCGCACGATGCTGCGCAAGGTGTCCAGATCGAGCTGGTGCAGCGGCAGCCACTGGCAAAACACGCCGCCGTCGGCCAGCCGCGCCTGCACCGCTCGAAAGTGCTCGACGGTGTAGAGCGAGCCCGAGCCGCTGCGCGCCGGATGGAAGTTGTCGGCCACGATGACGTCGTACTGGCGATCGGCGGTGCGCACGAAGCGCCTGGCATCGGCGGCGATCAGATGCAGCCGCGCGTTGGGCTGGCCGCCTTGAAACACGCGGGTGAAATGCGCCGAGGCGTCGATGACCTCGGGCAGCAGTTCGACCGCATCGACTTCAAGTGCCGGGTCCTCAGCCGCCGAATACGACGTGAGCCCGGTGCCCAGGCCGAGAAACAGCGCTTGGTGCGGTGCCGGGTGCAGCAGCACCGGCAGCAGGCCCTGACGCGCATCGAACAGCAGCGACGAGCTGCTGCCTTCTTGCTGTCGGTTGTTGATGCGCAGGCGCGACACACCCTCGGCGTCTTCCACCACGCTGACCGCAGCCATCGCGCCTTCGCGGTAGCTCACCACTCGAGCGCCCTCGGGCAGGTCGATGAAGGCCAGCGGCGGTGCCAGCGCGGCCAAGGCGAGCGCAGCGGCGGCCGGCGCCCAGAAGATCGGCCGCTTCCAGCCGCGCCACGCCAGCGCCAGGTAGCCCGCGGCCACCAGCAGCAGCGAGAGCTTCGGCCCCAGTTGCGGCACCAGCACCACGCCAAACAGCAGCGGCGCGGCGGCCGCGCCCAGGGTGTTTGCGCCCAGGGAGCGGCCAAAGCCGATGCCCGCCGCGCGCGCCTGCGTGCTGAGCTGGCTGAACAGCGCGCCCATCACCAGCGTGGGCACCCCAAAGGCCGTCAGCGCCAGCACGGCCTCGGCAGCGATGGCCGCGCTCATGCCTGCGGGCAAGGTGGCGAGCGCCCAGGCTTTGACCTGCTCAGCGCCCCACAGGCTGATCGTGCCCAGCAAGCAAGCGGCGGCCAGCGCGCACAGCAACCGCTCGCGCATGGCAGCGCAGTCGGGCTGGCGCGCCAGCCAGCGCTGCCAGGCCGCCGCGCCCAGCGCTGTGCCCACCAGATACACCGCCAGCAGCATCGCGAAGGTGTAGACCGTGTCTTCTGCCACCTGGCTGATCACCCGCACCACGAGCACCTCGTAGCCGATGCCCAGCAGCCCGGTGAGCGCCAGCGTGGCCAGGCCGTCTGAAGACTGCGCGGTGCGGCTCGCAGGCGTTGCGGCGGTGTTGCCGGAAGCCAGCTTCAAGGCCGCGGCCGCACACAGCAAGTTGAGTCCGGCGCACACGGCGGCGGTGCGCAGCAGGCCCGACTCGGGAATCAGCCAGAACGCGGTGGCCAGCACGCCGATCACCGCACCCAGCGTGTTGCAGGCATACAGCGGCGCGATCGAGCGACCCGCCTGGCCCAGCCGCGCGGTGACGCGCTCCATGGCTGGCAGCGTCGCACCCATGGCGGCGGTGGCCGGCAGCAGCAGCAAGAAGCTGCCGAAAAATGCCACCGACCATTGCCACAGGGCATCCGGCTGCGCGCCGGTCAAGCCCAGCATCCATTCGCTGATGGGCGCCATCAGCAGCGCCAGCGCCAGGCTCCACAGGGCAATCAGCAACTCGCAGCCGGCGTACCAGCGCTCGGGTCGCGCGCTGGCTTCGATGCGCCGCCCCAGCACCAGCGCGCCCACGCCCAGACCGGCAAAAAACGCGGTGACCACGGCCAGCACCGCGGCGGCTTCATGGCCCAGCCACAGCGCGAACTGCTGCGTCCAGACGATCTGATAGCCCAGCCCGGCAAAGCCGGAGGCCACCATCACGACGAGTGCGGCTCGGGGCGTCGCCGAGGACGCATGGGAGGGGTGAAGGAGGGACAAGCCGCGCTCAGCCGGCGAACGAGATGCCATAGCCCCAGGATTCAAGCCGGCTCGGGATGGCGTTAAAGGCCATGGTGATGCGCCGCTCGCCCGGATTGGGCGGCACCGCGTGCATCAGGTAGCTGGGAAACAGCACCAGATCACCGGGTTCGGGCTGCGGGCTGATCCACTTGTCGGCGTTGTAGGGGCCCGGCGTCATGCGGGCATGGTCGTTCTTGAAGGCGAAGTCAGAACCGCCGGGCGATTTCATGAACACCGTGCGCGAATCGGGGTGCGTGGGCGTGAGGTAGACCACGCCCGAGGCGAAGCTGTTGGCGTGGTTGTGCATGGCCTGGCGACCGCCGGCGTCAAGAAAGTTGACCCACATCTCCTTGACCGACCAGCCCATGCGCTCGCCAAAGATCAGCGCGCCGAAATCGACCAGCTTGGGCGTGATGAAGCCTGCAGCCTCAATGAACAGCGCACTGTCGGATGGCTTGAGCACGGCGGTGTGCGACAGCTTGGCCGACGAGTTGTTCTCGTTGATGTCCATGCCGCTGAAGTGGGCCACCAAGGCGTCGACCAACGGTTTGGGCAGTGCGCCGGGGGCGCGCAAAAAGGGCGTGGGAAACAGCCCGGTGACTTCGTCCACGGTGGGTGCTCATGTTGGATTGGGTGCCGGCGCGCTCGATGCGCAGCGCTGCACGAAGCCGGCTATGTCACCACGGCTTTGTTACCGCTTGGCGTCGGGCGTGGCCGCAGGCTCGCCAAAGCAGTCGGCGAAGGTGAAATAAAGCGAGGCGTAGAACACCGTCGAAAACAGCAGTCCGGCCGGCAGCGCGGCCATCGGAACGAGTTGCGGCGAGTCGAGCAGCAGCGCGAAGACGGTGTTGAGCAGTACCCCGAAAGCCAGGATCACGGCCACCCAGGTCAGGCCGAACACGGCAAACGCGCCCTTGTTGCGCCAGCAACCCACGGTGCTCGAAAACAGTGACTGCGCCACGCTCTGGCCGTCCCAGTGCACCAGGGCCGGCGCGTGCCAGAACGGCACCGACAGCAACGACGCCAGCACCATGCGCAACAGCATGCCGCTGATCAGCGCCGGGTCTTGCAGCAAGAACGAGATGCGGGCGGCATCGGGTGATTCTTCAGACATGGCGTCGAGCAGCGTCTCAAAGCGTCCACCATCGACCACGCTGCTGATCCACATGATCACGAAGCTGCACGCCGCATAGATGAGCCCGATCTTCAGCAGCTCGAAGGTGCGTGATCGCGACACCCGCAAGGGCAGCGCGAACAGCTCGGGCATGGGCATGCGGCCGGCCAGCGCTTGATGTGTGCCGATCATGAAGCCTTGCGAAATCAGCGGCAGCGCGATCAACAGCAGCAGCCCGCCGATGCCCGGCACCAGCAGCAGCATCATGGATGCGAGCATGAAGGTGGCGAACAGCCCGGCAAAGCCCAGCGGCTTGCTGGAAAAGATGCGAAAGCCGTTGCGCACCCAAAGTACGCCACGGCTGGCTGGAACGTTCAACAGTTTCATGGGATGTGGGGCGGCTGGGCACCCAGTTCAGTGAGTGCAGGGTGCCAGGGCCATTCCACGCGCTGGCGCAGCACGCGTTCGAAATGGCTGGGGTCGTGGGGGGTCAGCATGGTGGCGTCGCGTGGCAGGTGCAAGTCCCACAGCCGCGAGATCCAAAAACGCAGCGCAGCAGCGCGCAGCATGGCAGGCAGCAGCCGGTGTTCATCGGCGCTGAGCGGCCGCACCGCGTGGTACGCACCGACCAGTGCCATGGCACGGTCTTCTTCGAGCCGGCCCGAGGCCAGGTCGATGCACCAGTCGTTGAGGCACACGGCGATGTCGAACAAGAAGCTGTCGACGCCGGCAAAGTAAAAGTCGAACAGCCCGCTCAGGCGATCGCCGTCGGCTCCGTCATCGAACATCACGTTGTCTCGAAACAAGTCGGCATGCACCGGCCCGCGCGGCAACCCGGCGTAAGCGGCCGATGCAGCCACATGCTGCGCAAAGGCGAGTTCGCCTTCGATCAGCACGCGCTGCGGGTGAGAAAGAAATGGCGAGACCACCGGCACCGTCTCGGTCCACCAGGCCAGAGCGCGCAGGTTGGGCTGATGCATCGTGAAATCGCGCCCGGCCAGGTGCATGCGGGCCAGCATGTCGCCCAGCTGCGCGCAGTGATGCGCGTCGGGTGCCAGACGGTTGCCGCCGCGCAGCCGGTTGACCACGGTGGCGGGCTTGCCGCCAAGCGTGTGCAGGATGTCGCCTTGGGCATCGGCCTGCGGGTCGGGCACCGGGATGCCGCGCGCGGCCAAGTGCTGCATCAGCCGCAGATAAAACGGCAACTGCTCGGCGCCCAGACGCTCGAACAGCGTGAGCACGAAGCGGCCCTGGCTGGTGTCGGCAAAGTAGTTGGTGTTTTCGATGCCGCCCTTGCAGCCCTCGAGCGATTGCAAGGTGCCGATGTTCAGGCGTGACACCAGCGCGGCAGCCGCCTCAAAAGGCACTTCGGTATAGACAGCCACGGCTTCAGCCTGCCGAAACGCGCGTGACGGTCAAAACGACAGCACCGGCCACACCCGCTTGCCCACCGCGCCGTTGAAGCCGTTGGGGCCTTCGCTCAGGTCGCGAGAGCCGTTGTCGGTGATGATCTCGTAGGGTTTGCTGCCGTTCTTGGGCGTGACCACGATGCGCTGCGAGCGCCCGCGCACTTTCAGCTCTTCGATTCGCACGTTGTCGTCATCGATGATCGTGAGGCGAACCACCGGCTCGCCGGGTTCGAGCTTGCCGGACTCGGCCGTGCCGGGCGGCACCGACGATGCCGCCAGCGCCGGCGCCGGCGCAGGGGCCGAGGCTGCGGCTGAAGCGGGGGCTGGCTGTGCCGATGCGCTGCCGATCAGGCCCGCCGCAATGCAAAGACCGCACAGGACGCGAATGGGGCAGGCGCTGGTGTTCATGTGACCGATTTTAGGCGCGGTGGCTGCGGTTGCGCCGCGCACAATGCGCCGATGAATGCCACGCCCCTGCCCGTGATGCTGCTGGTTGACGGCTCCAGCTACCTCTACCGCGCCTACCACGCGCTGCCCGATCTGCGCAGCCCCGACGGCGCGCCCACCGGTGCCTTGCACGGCATGGTGGCCATGCTGCAGCGCGCGCTCAAGGACGTGAAACCCGAGCACGCGGTGTGCGTGTTCGACGCGCACGGCCCAACCTTTCGCGACGAGTGGTACGCCGAGTACAAGGCCAACCGCAGCCCGATGCCCGAGCCGCTGGTGCAGCAAATCGAGCCCATCCACGAGGTTGTCAAGCTGCTGGGCTGGCCGGTGCTGATGGTGCCGGGCATCGAGGCCGACGACGCCATCGGCACGTTGGCGCGCGTGGCTGCTGCGGCGGGTCATCAGGTGATCATTTCCACCGGCGACAAGGACCTGGCGCAACTGGTCAACGATCGGGTGACGCTGATCAACACCATGAGCAACGAGCGGCTCGATGCGCCCGGCGTGGTCGCCAAGTTCGGCGTGCCGCCCGAGCGCATCGTCGACTACCTGACGCTGGTGGGCGACGTGGTCGACAACGTGCCCGGCGTCGAGAAAGTGGGCCCGAAGACCGCGGCCAAGTGGATCGCCGAGCACGGCTCGCTGCAAGGCGTGATCGCCGCGGCCGACACCATCAAGGGCACTGCCGGCGAGAACCTGCGCCGCGCGCTCGACTGGCTGCCGCAGGCGCAGCGGCTGGTCACGGTGCGGCTGGACTGCGATCTGGCCGATCACGTCCCCGGCTGGCCGAATTTGGATGCGCTGGCGCTGCGATCGGCCGACCTGCCGGCGCTGCATGGTTTTTATGCGCGCTACGGCTTCAAGACCTGGCTGCGCGAGGTGGACGCGGTGCTCAAGCCGGCCGCGCCGCCGCCTGCGCCCAAGCCTCACTCGGACGGTCCGTTGTTCGACCTGCCCGACGACACGCCGCCCCACGTCGACGACGCTAACTTGCAATGCGAGACCGTGCTCAGCCGCGAATCGCTGGCCGCCTGGGTGACGAAGATCGAAGCCGCCGCGAAGGCCGGCCAGGTGGTGGCCATCGACACGGAAACCGACTCGCTCGACGAGATGGTCGCCCGGCTGGTCGGCATCTCGCTCAGCGTGGTTCCCGGCGATGCCGCCTACATCCCGCTGCGCCACGAGTACGCCGGCGCGCCCGAGCAGTTGCCTGTGGATGAGGTGCTGGCCGCGCTGCGCCCGTGGCTGGAAGACGCCGCTGCGCCCAAGCTCGGCCAGAACATCAAGTACGACGCCCACGTGCTGCAAAACGCCGGCATCACCGTGCGCGGCTTTGTGCACGACACCATGCTGCAAAGCTATGTGCTCGAAGCCCACAAGCCGCACGGCCTCGAGAGCCTGGCGCAGCGCCACCTGGGGCGCAGCGGTCTGAGCTACGAAGACCTGTGCGGCAAGGGCGTGCACCAGATCCCGTTCGGCCAGGTCGATGTGGAACGCGCCTCGCGCTACTCGTGCGAAGACACCGACATGACGCTGGCCGTGCACCGCGTGCTGTGGCCGCAGATCGAATGCGAGAGCGGGCTGCTCGACGTGTACCGCCGCATCGAGCTGCCCACGGCCTTGCTGCTGCAAAGCATCGAGCGCACCGGCGTGCTGATCGCACCGGCCATCCTGGCCGCGCAAAGCCAGCAGTTGGGCGAGCGCATGGTGGCGCTTGAGCGCGAGGCCTATGAGCTGGCCGGTCAGCCCTTCAACATGGGCAGCCCCAAGCAGGTCGGCGAGATCCTGTTCGACAAGCTCGGGCTGCCGGTCAAGAAAAAGACCGCCTCGGGCGCACCGAGCACCGACGAGGAGGTGCTGACCGAGCTGGCCGCCGACTACCCGCTGCCCGCGCGGCTGCTCGAGCACCGCTCGCTGGCCAAGCTCAAGGGCACTTACACCGACAAGCTGCCGCTGATGATCAACCCGGCGACCGGCCGCGTGCACACGCATTACGCGCAAGCGGTGGCGGTGACGGGGCGGCTGGCCAGCAACGAGCCCAACCTGCAAAACATCCCGATTCGCACCGCCGAAGGCCGCAAGGTGCGCGAGGCCTTCATCGCGCCGCCAAGGCATCTGATCCTGAGCGCCGACTATTCGCAAATCGAGCTGCGCATCATGGCCCACATCAGCGAGGACCCGGGCCTGCTCAAGGCGTTTTCCGAGGGCATGGACGTGCACCGCGCGACCGCCAGCGAGGTATTCGGCATCGAGCCGGCGGCGGTCACCACTGAGCAGCGGCGCTACGCCAAGACCATCAACTTCGGGCTGATCTACGGCATGGGCGCGTTCGGGCTGTCGCAAAGCCTGGGCATCGAGCGCAGCGCCGCGGTGGCCTACATCGAGCGCTACTTCGAGCGCTTTGCCGGCGTCAAGCGCTACATGGACAACACGCGCGAGTCAGCGCGCGACAAGGGCTATGTCGAGACGCTGTTCGGCCGCCGCGTCTACCTGCCCGAGATCAACGGCGGCAACGGCCCGCGCAAGGCCGGCGCCGAGCGTCAGGCCATCAACGCGCCCATGCAGGGCACCGCGGCCGACCTCATCAAGCTGGCGATGCTGGCGGTGCAGCGCGTGCTCGATGAACAGGGCCGCGCCAGCCGCATCGTGATGCAGGTGCACGACGAACTGGTGCTCGAAGTGCCCGAGGCCGAACTCGACTGGGCGCGCGTCGAGGTGCCTGCGGCCATGGCCTCAGTGGCCGCGCTCAAGGTGCCGCTGCTTGCCGAAGTGGGCGTGGGCCACAACTGGGACGAAGCGCACTGACGCTGATTGCGGCGGTGCCAGCGCTGTCAGCGTGAGGTCGGCGGATACAACGCCGCCCACGCCTGCACCGCGTTGGCCAGCCAGTCGGCCACCATGGTGCCGCTGGCGCTCACGCCGAGCACCGCACCGGCGGCTCGCAGCGCGGCCAGCGGCTGGCTCACATCGATGGCCTCGGCGCCGTTTTGCTTGGACAGTTTTTGCCCGTCGGCGGCCATCACCACCGGCGTGTGCAGATAGTGCGGTGTGAGCAGGCCGAGCACGCGCTGCAGGTGGATCTGGCGTGGTGTGCTCTCGGTCATGTCGCCGCCGCGCACCACATGAGTCACGCCCTGGTCGGCGTCATCGACCACCACCGCCAACTGATAAGCCCACAGGCCGTCGCTGCGCTGCAGCACGATGTCGCCGATGGTCTGCGTCACGTTTTGCGATTGCGCACCGAGCCGGCGGTCGAACCAATCGATCAGCAGGTCGCTGTCGTCATCGTGGGTGCAGCGCAGCCGCCAGGCCCGCGCGTGCTTGCCCTTGAGCCCGTGGCGGCAGGTGCCCGGGTACACCAGCTCGCCGTGGCGCATGCGCACCTGGCCGGTGGCTTCCCAGGCCAGCTCGATGTCGCGCCGCGAGCAGCCGCAGGCATATACGCACAGCTGATCGCGCAGCGACTGCAGGGCACGGGCGTAGGTGTCGCTGCGTCGGGACTGCCACAGCGGCGGCTTGTCGGGCAGCAAGCCGCAGTTGATCAGCTGCGCCAGCATGATGCGATCGGCTCCGACCACGCTGCGCGGCGTGTCGATGTCCTCGATGCGCACCAGCCAGCGCCCGCCATGGGCGCGCGCATCCAGCCAGCTGGCCAGTGCGGCGACCAGCGAGCCTGCATGCAGCGGCCCGGTGGGCGAGGGCGCGAAACGGCCTGTGGGAGTCATCGACAAGGGGCGGGATCAGGCTGATGGGGCTGCGAGTCTACAAAGCCGGCACGCTTGCTACATTCGCCCATGGACACTGCACAAAGCGTGATTCGACTGCTGCCCTGGGTGGACTGGGCCGCGCTGCTGCTGTTCTTCGCGGGCTGGGGCGGTTATGTCTGGTTTGCACGCCATCTGACAGACCAGCGGCCTTCGTTGCTGGCGTCGACCAACCGATTCCGCCGCGACTGGATGCTGCAGGTCACCCATCGCGAGGTGCGCGTGGTCGATGGCGTGTTGCTGCAAAACATGTCGAGCAGCCCGTCGTTTTTCGCGTCGACCACCATCCTGATCATTGGCGGCTTGCTGGCGGTGCTGGGATCGAGCAGCGCCAGCCAGGTGGTGAGCGAGATTCCGTTTGCCGTGCGCACCTCGTCGCTGGTGTTTGACATGAAGGTGGCGCTGATGCTGTCCATCTTTGTCTATGCCTTCTTTCGCTTCACCTGGTCGATGCGCCAGTACACCTTCGGCGCGCTGATGGTGGCGTCGGCACCCGAGGCCTCGCAGTTCGCCGAGCAGCAACTGTCGCGCGAAGCATTCGCCGAGCGTGCCGGCCGCGTCGTCGGGCTGGCCGCCGAGACCTTCAACGACGGCCTGCGCGCGTGCTACTTTGCCTTTGCCGCCCTGGCCTGGTTCGTCTCGCCCGTGCTGTTCGCCGTGGCCACCGGCGGCGTCATCTACGTGCTCTACCAGCGCGAGTTCCACTCGGACGTGCTGGCGGTGCTGGACGCCTGAGGCGGATGTGCTCGAGCGAGCGTTTCTTGCTGCGGCTCGGGCAGGGTCATGGCACGGGGCTGTCGGCAGCCTGTGACGCACTGGCCGCATCGGGACCGGCCGGACACAGGTCGGCGCCCACGGTGCGTCGCTCGTCGAAAACGAAGCAGCGCCCGTCGAAGTGCGCGCCCCCGGTTTCCTCGAAGTACTTGAGGATGCCGCCATCGAGTTGCATGACGCGCTCGATGCCGGCATCGGCCATGAACAGTGCGGCCTTCTCGCAGCGGATGCCGCCGGTGCAGTAGCTCACTACGGTCTTGCCGCGCAACGCCTCGCGGTGCGCGATCGCGGCGGCGGGAAAGTCGCTGAACTTGTCGATGCGCCAGTCGATCGCGTTGTGAAAGCGGCCCTCGTCGACCTCGAAGGCGTTGCGCGTGTCGAGCGTGACCACCTCGCGGCCTTCATCGTCGTGGCCCTGGGCCAGCCAGCGCGCCAGCGTGGCCGGACTGACCGCCGGTGCGCGTTCGGACTGCGGGCGGATCGCCGGGTGGTTCATGCGGATGATCTCGTGCTTGACCTTGACCATCAGCTTGCCGAAAGGCACGGCATCGGACGGGCTTTCCTTGACCACGAGCGTGGCGAAGCGCGCATCGCCGCGCAGCCAATCGACAAAGCCACGCACGCTGACGGGGCGGCCGGCCAGAAACAGGTTGATTCCTTCTTGCGCCAGCAGCACCGTGCCCTTGAGCGCCCGCGCAGCGGCGTGATGCTGGATCTGCACGCGCAATGCGTCAGCGTCATCGAGCACGACGAAGTGGTAGGCAGAGATGTTCAGGATCGAAGACACGGGCGGCAGTGTAAGGACGGGCCGTGAGCGTGAGCGAAGGTCGGCCGGCGCGGGGGGCGTCCGTAAAATCAATCCAATGCCTTTCGTCCACCTGCGCACGCACACCGAGTACTCCGTCGTTGACGGCACGCTGCGGATCGACGAGGCGGTGGCGACCGCCGCAGCCGACCGGCAGGTGGCCATGGCCATCACCGATCTGAGCAATCTGTTTGGTGCGATCAAGTTCTACAGCGCCGCGCTCAAGGCCGGCGTCAAGCCATTGATCGGCGCCGATGTGTGGCTGGAGCCCGAAGCCACAGACCGCCAGCCCACCCGCTTGCTGCTGCTAGTGCAAAACCACACCGGCTACCTCAACCTGTGCGAAATCCTCACTCGGTGCTGGTCCGGTCCGCCTTCGCAGTCTCAGCCCTGGACGACCTGGGCCGCATTGAGCGAGTTCAACGAAGGCTTGGTGGCCCTGTCGGGCGCCGATCTGGGCGCAGTGGGTCAGGCGCTGCTGGCGGGCGACACCCCCCGCGCACGGGACGTCGCTCAGCGCTTTGCCAGTTTTTTTGCCGGCCGCTTCTACATTGAGCTGCAGCGTGGCGGGCTGCCGGCCCACGAGGCGCATGTGCAAGCTGCGGTGCCGTTGGCGGCCGAGCTGGGATTGCCGGTGGTGGCCACGCATCCGGTGCAGTTCCTGAAGGCCGACGACTTCGAGGCCCATGAGGCCCGGGTCTGTGTGGCCGAAGGTGACACGCTGACCAATCCGCGCCGCGTCAAGCGCTTCAACGCCGAGCAATATTTGAAGTCGCAAGCCGAGATGGAAGCGCTGTTCGACGACGTGCCCAGCGCGCTGGCCAACTCGGTCGAGATCGCCCGGCGCTGCAGCCTGAAGCTGGTGCTGGGCAAGCCGCAACTGCCGCTGTTTCCGACCCCCGAGGTCGACGGCGTGCGCATGGCGCCCGAGGCCTACTTTCGACAGACCTCGCACGAGGGTCTGATCGCGCGACTGCTGCAGCTCTACCCCGACGACGCCGAGCGCGAACGCGAGCGCGCGCGCTATGTCGAGCGGCTCGACTTCGAGATCGCCACCATCTTGAAGATGGGCTTTGCGGGTTACTTTTTGATCGTGGCCGACTTCATCAACTGGGCCAAGTCGCACGGCTGCCCGGTGGGCCCGGGGCGCGGCTCGGGTGCGGGCTCGCTGGTGGCCTATTCGCTGAAGATCACCGACCTCGATCCGCTTCGCTACAACCTGCTGTTCGAGCGGTTCTTGAACCCCGACCGCGTGTCGATGCCCGACTTCGACATCGATTTTTGCCAAGCCAACCGCGACCGCGTCATCGACTACGTCAAGGACAAGTACGGCCGCGATGCGGTCAGCCAGATCGTCACCTTCGGCACCATGGCCGCCAAGGCCGCACTGCGCGACGTGGGCCGCGTGCTGGGCATGGGTTACGGCCACGTGGATGCGATCGCCAAGCTGGTGCCCGCGCCGCCGGGCAAGGTGGTGACGCTGCGTCGCCCTCCGCCCGATGTCGACGGCAAGCCCGACACCAGCATGATCTACGCGCGGCGCGAGGCGCCCGAGATCGAGGAGCGCGAAGGCAAGGAAGAAGAGGTCGCCGAACTGCTGGCGCTGGCCGAGCGCGTCGAAGGCATCGTGCGCAATGTCGGCATGCACGCCGGTGGCGTGCTGATCGCGCCGGGCAAGATCACCGACTTCTGTCCGCTGTACATGCAGCCGGGCAGCGACAGCGCGGTCAGCCAGTTCGACAAGGACGACGTCGAGGCCATCGGCCTGGTCAAGTTCGACTTTCTGGGGCTGGCCACGCTGACCGTGCTCGAGCTGGCCAAGGACTTCATCCGCGCGCGCCACGCCGATAAGCGCGATTTTTCGTTCGAGGCGCTGGCGCTCAACGATCCCGGCGCCTACCGGCTGATGAGCGAGGGCAAGACGGTCGCGGTGTTCCAGCTGGAAAGCTCGGGGATGCAGCGCATGCTGCGCGACGCCAAGCCCAGCGTGTTCGAAGACGTGATCGCGCTGGTGGCGCTGTACCGCCCCGGCCCGATGGACCTGATCCCGAGCTTTTGCGCCCGCAAGCACGGCCGCGAAGAAGTCGCGTACCCGCACGCGCTGATGCGCGAGGTGCTCGAGGAGACCTACGGGATCATGGTCTACCAGGAACAGGTGATGCAGGTGGCCCAGATCGTGGGCGGCTACACGCTGGGCGGCGCCGACCTGCTGCGCCGCGCCATGGGCAAGAAGAAGCTCGAGGAAATGATGACGCACCGCGCCATCTTTGCCGAGGGTGCGGCCAAGAAGGGCATTGGTGAACTCAAGGCCAACGAGATCTTCGACCTGATGGAGAAGTTCGCGGGCTACGGCTTCAACAAGTCGCACGCCGCGGCCTATGCGCTGCTGGCGTATCACACCGCCTGGGCCAAGGTGCACTACCTGGCCGAGTTCACCGCCGCCAACATGAGCGTGGCGATCGACGACACCGACAAGCTCAAGATCTTTCACGACGACGCGGTGGCGCTGGGCATCGTGTTCGAGCCGCCCGATGTCAACGCGGGAGGCTACCGCTTCGAGCCCATCACGCCGGCCGATGCCGATCGGCGCCAGGGCGAGCGTGGCCGGGTGCGCTACGGGCTGGGCGCCATCAAGGGCACCGGGCAAGGCGCCATCGAGGCCATCGTGGCCGCGCGCACCTCAGGCGGGGCGTTTTCCAGCTTGTTCGACTTTTGCGCGCGGGTTGACCGCGCCCGCATCAACAAGCGCACCGTCGAGGCGCTGATCAAGGCCGGCGCCTTCGACCGCTGGGGCGCCGAGCGCGCCCGACTGCTGGCCAGCGTGGGCCTGGCGCTTGAATTTGCCGATTCGCAGGCAGCGCATGCCGATCAGGGCGGGCTGTTCGACTTCGACGATGCGCACGGTTCATCGACGCAGGAGCCGGCCCTTGTTGAAGCCGAGCCCTGGGGCATTCGCGAGCGTCTGATGCTCGAAAAGACGGCGCTGGGTTTTTACCTGTCGGGGCATCTGTTCGACCAGAGCGTCGATGAGGTGCGGCAGTTCGCACGCCGCAGCAACGCCGATGTGCTCGACAGCCGCGAGCCGCAGATGCTGGCCGGCATCGTGGGCGATCTGCGCGTGGTCAACGGGCAGCGCGGTCGGGTGGCGATCTTCAAGCTTGACGACAAGACCGAGGTCATCGAGGCGGTGGCCAACGAGGAACTGCTCAACGCCAACCGCGAGCTGCTCAAGGACGACGAACTGGTGATCGTGCAGGGCAAAGTGCAGCCCGATCGCTTTTCAGGCGGGCTGCGGCTCAACGTGCAGCAGGTGTGGGACCTGGCTTCAGCGCGCTGTCGCTTTGGCCACTACCTGAGCGTGCAGGTCAACGGCAGCTTGCCGCCGATCGATGAGCTGCTGCGCGACTTTCCGCCACGTCGGGTGGACAGCGAGCATGGCGAACTGCTGCAAGGCTTGCCGGTGCGGCTGAAAATCCACCGCCAAAGCGCACAGGGTCAGGTTCGCGGCGATCTCGATCTGGGCGAGCAGGCCCGCTTTTATCCCTGCGACGAGGCGCTTGAGCGCTGGCGGCTGGCTACCGACGGGCGCAGCGCTCGCGTGGTCTACGAGCACCCGACGGCCGACGACTACTGAGGCCGGCCGGCCGTGGCTAGAACTGCATCAGCCGCTGGCCCATCTTGATGCGGGTGCCCGGTGGCAGGCCCTCGCACATCGAGTAGCCCTTGGGCGCGAAGACGATGATGGTCGAGCCGTGCTGGAACCAG
Organism: Burkholderiaceae bacterium; assembly: GCA_040400875.1. Taxonomy (GTDB): domain Bacteria; phylum Pseudomonadota; class Gammaproteobacteria; order Burkholderiales; family Burkholderiaceae_C; genus PBB1. The sequence goes on from JBBAPK010000005.1 coordinate 61,764, forward strand.
CCCATCTCGGCACCCTTGTCGAAGTCGGCGTCGCAGCTCAGCTCGTTGGGCCCGCGGTACTTCACATGCAGCAGCACATCGAGAAAGTGCAGCCGGATGCTGGCCACCAGAATGGCCGCCACCGGAACCAGCGTGATCTCGTCGCCCGTGGCGCGCATGCGGGTGCGGATCACCGCGCGTTCGTTTTTGCAGTAAAGCCGCTCGACGCGCTTGAGCGCGACCGGGTTCACGTTCCAGGTGTCGCCCGAGATGTAGTTGACGCGGTCGACATGGCAGTCGGCCGGCGCATGGAAGCGGTGGTACATCGTTGAGGTCAGCCGCAAGGTGGCGTAGCAACCATCGCGGTAGCGCTCGGCGGTGGCTTCGTCACCGAGCAGGTCGAGCAGCGTGTACGGAAAGCCCTTGGCCTGGAACACCGTGACGCCATCGATGGACCCGCTTTCGCCGACGATGGCATCGCACGGGCTGCTCAGCACCTGCGCTTCGGTGTCGATCGGGCGCAGGCCGGGTTTCAACTCGCGGATGAAGCAGTCGTGCATGCTCTTAAAGTGCGTCTTGCGCGCTTCGCTCAGATCGAGGTCGGAAAACGCGCGCCAGATGGCGATCGACACATCGCGCACCAGCGGAATCTCGATCTGGCTGAACCAGCCGATGAAGCGCGTGAGCGCGATGCGAGGCACGCGGTTGGTCAGCAGGAAGTTGAGGTCTTCTTGCTGCAGCAGGCGGTCTTTCAGGGATCGTGTGGGGGTTGGTTTCATGGGGGTGTCATGCTAGTGGGTTATCAACGGAACTTCGCAACTGTCGAGTGACCATGGACGAAAACTTGTGGATGTATGTTTTGGGTGCTGCGGTGATCACGCCGCTGGTGCCCGCGCTGAAACGCCGGCTCGAATTGTCGAGGGCCAAACACCGATCCCTCAGCGGTCACTCCCGCATGGCCAAGCGGATCTCCAAGATGATCCCCTTCTATGCCTACGGCGAAGACCGCTTCTTCAACTCGGACGGTGCTCCGCCCGAAGTCGCCGAACGCCGTCGCGCAGGTCTGAAGCGTCTGGGCGACACCTTGCGCGAGCGTGCGCCCAAGTCGATCGCGATGACGGCCGAGGCTCAGGTCGGCGTGTCCGACATGCAGTTCACCAGCAGCTACCGCGTGCCGTATCAGTACTCGGGACTGCTGCGCCAGTATGTGAAGACGGGCAGCTTCGTCGAGTCGTCTTCGGGCGTGACCATCACCGACCTCGACGGCAACGACTACTTCGACCTCACCGGCTCGTACGGCGTGAACGTGTTCGGCTACGACTTCTACAAGGAGTGCATGGCCGAGGGCAGCGCCAGGGCGCACAAGCTCGGTCCGGTGCTCGGCGCCTACCACCCCAGCGTTGCCTACAACGTGGCTCGGCTGCGCGAGATTTCGGGTCTGGACGAGGTGTCGTTCCACATGTCGGGCACCGAGGCGGTGATGCAGGCGGTGCGGCTGGCCCGCTATCACACGCGTCGCTCTCATCTGGTTCGTTTTTGCGGCGCGTATCACGGCTGGTGGGAAGACGTGCAACCCGGCATCGGCAACCCGTCGGCCCCCAACAAGACCTACACGCTGGCCGACATGTCCGAGCGCTCGCTGCAGGTGCTGCGCGGGCGCAAGGACATCGCCTGCGTGCTGATAAATCCGCTGCAGGCGCTGCACCCTAACGCCAGCGCGCCGGGAGACTCCTCTTTGGTCGACAGCGGCCGCGGCGCTCGCTTCGACCGCGAGGCCTACACGCGCTGGTTGCAGCAACTGCGTGAGGTCTGCACCGAACGCGGCATCGTGCTGATCTTTGACGAGGTGTTCGTGGGCTTTCGGCTCGCACCGGGCGGCGCGCAAGAGTACTTTGGCGTCAAGGCCGACATGGTCACCTACGGCAAGACGCTGGGCGGTGGTTTCCCGGTTGGCGTGGTGTGCGGCCGCAACGACCTCATGAAGCGTTTTCGTGATGACCGGCCGGCCGACATCTGCTTTGCCCGCGGCACCTTCAATTCGCATCCTTATGTGATGGGCGCGATGCAGGTGTTTCTCGAGCGGCTGCAGACCCAGGAAGTTCAAGCGATCTACACGGATCTTGAAGCCACCTGGAACCGCCGCGCCAACCGGATGAATCAGCGGCTGGCCGAGGTGGGTTTGCCGGTTCAGGTGGTCAATTTGTCGACCATCTGGACGGTGCGTTACACGCAACCCTCGCGCTACAACTGGATGCTGCAGTACTACTTGCGAGAAGCAGGTCTGGCCTTGAGCTGGGTGGGCACCGGGCGCTTCATCTTCAGCCTGAACTACACCGAGGCCGACTTTGACGCCGTGGTTCAACGCTTTGTGGCTGCGTGCCAGGCCATGCAGGCCGATGGCTGGTGGTGGGAGGTGCCCGGGCTGACCAACAAGGCCATCAAGCGCGGCATCCTCAAGGAAATGCTGGCGATCCGCTTCTAGTAAGGCTGCCCGGCCGTCGCGATGCGTCGGCCGGGCAGCGTCTTGCCAAACAGGTGTCAAGCCTGGCGGTGGCTGATCATCGGATCGATGAGCTCTCCGCGCAGCAGGTGGAACGGTGCCTTGTAGTACAGCTTGATGTCGTGGAAGGGATCCGTCAGGATCTTGGTCATCCAAGCCAGACCGGCCATCAAGCCTTGCAGGAAGAACAGGTGGATGGTGCGAAACAGCAACCCGCCCACGCCGACCACCAGCCACATCGCGCCCACGTGGCGGATGAATTCGGTGGTGGTAGCGGCTGGCTCGAAGACGCCCATCAGGGTCGGATCGATCCACAGCAGCACCGGTGAGGCTGCCCACACGACCATCAACACCACCTTGCGGCGCAGGTTGTAGCCCACCTTGATGGCTTCCTTGTACTCGTGGGTGGCCTTGTTCACTTCGTCATAGTCTTTCGGCTCGAAGAAGAAATGACCCGCCTGACGGCTGGTCATGGACACCAGCCATGCCACCAGCGCTGCGGCCACCGGGTCGGTGAACATCAACGCATAAGCGCAAACGAAGCTGGTGGCGCTCAGCAAATGCAGCGACTGGTTGATCCGGCTGTGGTGGTAGTAGCGATGGTCGTCATATCGCTGAACTTCAAGGGTACGAAAGAATTCGCGCACGCTGGCTCCTCATTGGTAGGCGGTTTGACAACGCTTTGCGGGCGCTGCCGATTCGAAATATGACGCCCTCGAGTGAAAAATTCGTGACGCAGGCGCCAAGGTGACGTATTCATGTCAAAGAAGTTAAATCCCGACGACCCTGAAGATTCGGGATGACAGACTTTTTGCGTCATCTGTTTGTTGCACTTCATCCCCAAAATCGGTTCCAAGCTTCCGGGGGTGCCGATGACATTGACCAAAGAGCCGCACAGCCGCGGCGGTGCGCTGCACATTGCGTTCGTCACCGAGACCTATCCGCCAGAAGTCAATGGCGTGGCCATGACCGTGGCCCGAGTGGTCGAAGGCATGCGAGCGCGTCAGCACCGGGTGCAACTGATTCGCCCCAGACAAAGCAAGACCGACGCGCCGCTGCGGCTGGATGGATATCAGGAAGTGCTGGTGCCCGGCCTGCCCATCCCGCGCTACCCCGACTTGAAGATGGGGCGGCCCAAGGTGGCAGCGCTGGTTCGGCTGTGGTCGGCTCATCGGCCTGATCTGGTTCACATCGCCACCGAAGGGCCGCTGGGCTGGGCTGCCTTGCGCGCGGCACAAAAGCTCGGCCTGCCGGTGACATCAGATTTCCGCACCAACTTTCATGCCTACGCATCGCATTACGGGCTGAGTCTGTTCACGCGACCGGTGCTGGCGTATTTGCGCTGGTTCCATCAGCGCACCGCTTGCACGATGGTGCCTACCGAGTCGCTGCGTCGGAAGCTGAGCGCACTGGGCTTTGGCAAGCTCAGCGTGGTGGCGCGCGGCGTTGATGTCACCCGCTTCAATCCGAACAAGCGCAGCGAAGCACTGCGCAGTCAGTGGGGCGTGGCGAGCGACGACATGGTCGTGATGTGCGTGGGTCGCCTGGCAGCCGAGAAAAATCTGGACGCACTGGTGTCGGCCTACCGGGCGATGCAACGCGTCAACTCCTGCGTCAGGCTGGTGCTGGTCGGCGACGGCCCGGCGCGCGCGCAACTGCAGAGCACCTGCCCCGAAGCGCTGCTGGTTGGCTCGAAGACCGGCGATGACCTGGCCGTGCACTACGCGTCGGCCGATATCTTTGTCTTCCCCAGCCTGACCGAGACCTTCGGCAATGTCACGCCTGAAGCCATGGCCAGCGGCCTGGCGGTGCTCGCCTATGACTACGCCGCTGCAGGGCAGCTGATCCACAGTGGCGAAAGTGGTCTGCTCGCGCCGTGCAAGGACGCGCAGCGCTTTGACCAGTTGGCCGAACAACTCGCCGCTGACCCCGCACGAGCCGCGTTGATGGGCGCGGCTGCGCGCACGGCCGCTGAGCGGCTCGACTGGGCCAGCGTGCTCGACAAGATCGAGGCGCTTTTTGCCCATGTGGCGCGAGGTGGAGACTGCAGCGACGGTGATGCAGTCCCATCCAAACCGGTGGCGATCGTCGAGGCCTAGGCCCGTCGAATCCGTCGCGCCAGCACTTCCTGCCCGAACGCCGCCGCGCCCACATGCCCAAGGGCTTCTATCTGATCATCGCCTCGCAGTTCATCTCTGCCTTGGCTGACAACGCGCTGCTGCTGGTGGCCATGGCCCGCATGCAGGAAATGGGGCTGTCCGTGTGGCTGGCGCCCTTGTTGAAGCTGACCTTCACCGTGTCGTATGTGGCGCTGGCACCTTGGGTGGGTGCGCTGGCAGACGCCGTGCCCAAGGAGCGCCTGATGGCGTTGATGAACGTGCTGAAGGTCGTCGGCGCGGTGTTGATGCTGTGTGGCACCCATCCGCTGCTGGCCTACGGGGTGGTGGGTCTGGCCGCTGCCGCCTATGCCCCCGCCAAGTACGGCATCGTGACCGAGCGCGTTCCGTCGTCCTTGCTGGTGGCAGCCAATGGCTGGATCGAGGTGTCCATCGTCTGCGCGGTGTTGCTGGGTGCGGTGACCGGCGGTGCCTTGATCAGCCCCCAACTGGCCGCGTCTGGTGTGGCGCAGTGGATCCATGAAGTGGCCTTGATGTGGCTGGCCGCGCCCACCGCCTGGGCGCCCGGCCTAGTGTTGATCGCGCTTTTGTATGCACTTGCCTCAGTGCTCAATCTCGGCATTCCTGCGGCGGCGGGTGGCGCGGCGGTGGTCTGGGAAAATCCGCTTCGAATGATGCGCACCTTTCGTCAGTCCAACCTCGTTTTGTGGCGCGACCGCGATGGCGGCTTGTCGTTGGCGGTTACCACGCTGTTCTGGGGCGCGGGAGCCACGCTGCAGTTCATCGTGCTCTACTGGGCCCAGCAGGCATTGCAGTTGGGGCTCGACAAGGCGGCCTACCTTCAGGGCGTGGTGGCCATTGGCGTGGTGGTCGGTGCGGCTCTTGCCGGCAGGTGGGTTCGAATCGAACATGCCAAGCGGGTCTTGCTGATCGGCTTGGTCATGGGCCTGCTCACTCCGTGCATGACCTTGGTTCACAGCCTACTGTGGGCGGTGCCGCTGCTGATCTTGATTGGCGCGACGGCCGGCTTTTTCGTGGTGCCCATGAATGCATTGCTGCAAGACCGAGGCTGTCGCGTGCTCAGCGCAGGCAGATCGATCGCCGTGCAGGGTTTCAATGAAAACCTGAGCGTGCTGGCCATGGTCTCGATCTACTCGGGGCTGTTGGCGCTCGACGTGCCGGTGAACTGGCTCATCTGGGGCTTCGGCTTGCTGGTCGCGGGGACCATGGGATTGGTGATCGTTCGTGACAACGTTCGGCCCCAGTCCCCATGGTCATTGGCGGGCCGCGCCATTGAGGGCCGACAGTCCGCTCCATGAGCAAAGCGTTCACCAATGAGTCTGAAGACGACGACGAGGACGAGGTCGGTTCAGCATCGATTCCAGCAGGCACGCGCAACTACCTGACACCGGCGGGCTATGCCCGGCTGCGCTCGGAGCTGATCAGCTTGCTCGACGTGGAACGCCCGAAAGTGGTCGACGTGGTGTCATGGGCGGCCAAGAATGGCGACCGTTCCGAGAACGGCGATTACCTCTACGGCAAAAAGCGCCTGAGGGAGATCGATCGCCGCATCCGTTTCCTGTCCAAGCGGCTGGACATCGCCGAGGTCGTCGATCCATCGGTTCACCACGGCAGCGATCAGGTGTTTTTTGGCGCCACGGTGCGCTACCTGAACGCGCGTGATGAAGAACACACCATCACCATCAAGGGCGTCGATGAATTCGACAGCGCGGCTGGCGAGATCAGCTGGGTTGCTCCCATCGCACGTGCCTTGCTTGGAACCCGTGTGGGCGACGAGATCAGGGTTCAGACACCGGCCGGTGTCGACATGCTCGAGGTGCTGCAGGTGCAATACCCGGCAGCGTCTTGCGCGAGCGGTTGACGCCCAAGCCGCTCAGGGCTTGAACCGACCGACACTGAGCACCGCGGCCAACCGCTTCAAGCCGCGCATGACCTCATCGAGGTGCAGTCGATCGCGCACCGACAGCAGCAATTTCAGCTCGGCGGTTTCAGACACCGGCTGGTCGCCCATTTCGATGTGGGTGATGTCGGCTTCGGCTTCGGCCACGGCGGTGGCCACCTCGGCGAGTACACCTTTGCCGTTGCTCAGCAGCAAGGAGATGGCGGTTTCGAAGGCCCGGGTGGGTTGTTCGGCCCAACCTACGGCCAGCCAGCCTTCGCTGTCACGCGCGAAAAGGCGTTTTCCCGTCGAGCAGTCGGCCGTGTGGATCAGCAGGCCTTCGCCGCGGCCCAGATAGCCCAGGATCTCGTCGCCCGGAACAGGCCGGCAGCAGCGGGCCAACTGCACCGAAAGGCCCTCGCTGCCGTCGATCAGAACCATGCCCTGGGTGGGCGAGGCATCGTCCGCGCCATAGCGGCCCATCGTCAGCGTCACCGCATCAGGCCGCACGCCGCGCTCGGCCAGCAGTCGTGTCAGGCGCTTGGCCACGATCGACGCGATCTTTTTGCCGAGCCCGATGTCGGCCAGCAACTCTTCGCGGTTGCGGTTGCCGCTCCAGCGCAGCAACTGTGACCACACCGACTGCTGCGAAGGGGTCGCGTCATCCGACGGCATGGACATGCCCTCAGCGCGCAGCGCTTGGGCCAGCATCTTGGCGCCGAGGTCTTGGGACTCTTCAAGCTCCATGGTCTTCAGGTGATGCCGGATCTTCGAGCGTGCGCGGCCTGTGCGCACGAAGTTCAGCCAGCCCGGATTCGGCTTGGCGCCGGGTGAGGTGACGATCTCCACCACGTCGCCGCTGCGCAACTCGGTCCTCAGTGCCACAGGCTCCGCATTGACCTTGGCTGCGACGCAGTGGTCCCCGACGTCGGAGTGAATGGCGTAGGCAAAGTCCACGGCGGTGGCGCCGCGCGGCAGCGCGAGGATCTTGGACTTGGGCGTGAACACATAGACCGCATCGGGAAACAAGTCGATCTTGACGTGCTCGAGAAATTCGTTGGCGTCACGCGTCTCATCCTGGATGTCGATGAGCGATTGCAGCCACATCGCGCCGAGCCGCTGCGCTTCTTGTGCGTGCGATGCCGTGGCGGTGGTCTTGGACTTGTACATCCAGTGCGCCGCGATGCCCTTTTCAGCCACCGCGTGCATGGGTTCTGTTCGAATCTGAAACTCCACCGCCGTGCCCAGCGGGCTCACCAGCGTGGTGTGCAGCGATTGATAGCCATTGGCTTTCGGGATGGCGATGTAGTCCTTGAAGCGGCCCGGCAGCGGTTTGTAGAGTTGGTGCAGCACACCCAAGGCCAAATAGCACTCTGGCAGGCTGGACACCACGATGCGAAAGCCGAAGATGTCATTGACCTGCGCGAAGCTCAGGTGCTTTTCGCTCATCTTTCGGTAGATGGAGAACACGGTCTTCTCGCGGCCGAAGACCTGAACTTTCAGCTCGGCCTGCGTGAACGAGCGCTCGACATCACGCTGGATTCGTTCGACCACGTCTCGGCGATTGCCGCGCGCCTTGCTGACGGCCTTGACCAAAGCCCGTTGGCGCCACGGCCGAAGGTGCTGGAACGACAGCTCTTGCAGCTGACGGTAGGTCTGGTTGAGTCCGAGCCGGTGGGCGATGGGCGCGTAGATGTCCAGCGTTTCTCGTGCGATTCGCAGTCGTTTGTCCGCCGCTATCGAATCCATGGTGCACATGTTGTGCATCCGGTCGGCCAGCTTGATAAGGATCACCCGCACATCGCGCGCCATCGCGAGCAGCATCTTGCGAAATGACTCGGCCTGCGACTCCTCACGGGTCGAAAACTGCAGCTTGTCTAGCTTGGTCAGCCCGTCGACCAGTTCGGCCGTGGGCGCGCCGAAGCGCTCGATCAACTCGGCCTTGGTGGTGCCGCAGTCCTCCATCGCATCGTGCATCAGCGCGGCCATGATGGCCTGCGCATCGAGCTTCCATTCGGCGCACAAGCCGGCCACGGCGATGGGGTGCGTGATGTAGGGCTCGCCGCTTGCGCGGTACTGCCCAAGGTGGGCTTCGTCGGCAAAGCGGTAGGCATCACGAACGCGACGGATCTCGCTCGCATCCAGATAGTCAAGCTTGTGCGTCAGCGAATCGAAGGATGCGGCCGCCGCATTGGTGGCAATCGGCGCCACAGGCGGCTGATGCCGCCGCGCTGCCGCGGAGTGCTCCTTCACAGAATTGCCAGACGGGGTGCCCATGGTGCGAATTTATCGCTTATCGACAGCGCCGTTCGCACGAACGCCGCCCCGGACCAGGCGAGCGGCCATGAAAAACGGCCCCGAAGGGCCGTTGGATCAGGCAAGCTGTGGCGATCGAAGTCAGACCGGCACCTTGCGCAGCATCTCAATGCCGACTTCTCCGGCGGCGATTTCGCGCAACGCAGTCACGCCGGGCTTGTTCTTCGTTTCGATCTTGGGGGCGTGTCCTTGGCTCAGCATGCGCGCGCGATAGGTGGCTGCAAGAACCAGCTGAAAGCGGTTGGGAATCTTCACGAGGCAATCTTCCACGGTGATACGGGCCATTTGGTGCTCCAGGGGTGTGACGTTGGCGACCTCAAACGAGGTTCAGGGCCTGAAAGACGGCAGGCTGGTTTTGCATCAGCACCGAATACCTCAGGCGCTGTGCTTGAACGATGGTTTTCAGATCGAAAACAGCCGTCTCAAAGATGAGGTTGATGATAACAAAGTCAAAGTGCCGAGCCTGCGCCACTTCAAGCCGCGCATTGACCAATCGCTGGGCGATGACCTCTGGCGTGTCTTCCGCGCGCTGGTTCAAGCGGCGAGCGAGTTCTTCCCAGCTTGGCGGCAGGATGAAGATCAGCACCGCGTGACTCATCAGCGCCTTGAGCTGCAGCGCACCTTGCCAGTCGATTTCCAGCACCACGTCGTGACCCTGCGCGACTTGCGTCTCGATCGCCGAGCGCGAAGTCCCGTAAAGATTGCCGTGAACCTCGGCCCACTCCAGAAAGTCGCCGGCCGCCACCATCTTTTGGAAGGTGGCCCGGTCCACGAAGTGGTACTCGCGGCCGTCTTGCTCCTGGCCGCGCGGTGCGCGGGTGGTGTGAGACACCGAGATGCCCAGGCTCGGATCCGCCGCCAGCAGGGCCTTCACCATGCTGGACTTGCCCGCTCCGCTCGGAGCCGACACCACGAAAAGACTGCCAGTGCTTTGCATCGCCGAGCTCACTCGATGTTTTGAACCAGCTCGCGCAACTGCTCGATCAGCACCTTCATCTCAAGCGAGATGTTGGTGAGATCGAGCGACGATGACTTCGAACCCAGGGTGTTGGCTTCGCGCAGCAGCTCCTGAATGAGAAAGTCCAGGCGCTTGCCGACTTCGCCACCCGTCTTAAGGATGCGAGCCATTTCGTCGAAGTGCGAACGCAGCCGTGCGAGCTCTTCGGCCACATCGATGCGGATGGCGAATGCGGCTGCTTCGTTGATAGCGCGCTCTGCCAAGGCTTGCTCAGGAAGGGTTTGAGCCGCACCCGTGATGGCCAGCGCTTCGTTCCAGCGTTCCAGGAACTTGTGCTGCTGGCGCGCCACCGCCGCAGGCACCAGCGGTTCAGCTTGTGCGGCCAGCGCGCGCAAGCGGGCCACCCGCTCGAGCAGCGCATCGGCCATGCGTTGTCCTTCGCGAGCCCTTGCTTGCTGCAAGCCAGCCACCGCGCCACGCGCGGCGTCCATAGCGACCTCGTCGAGCTGCTCCGGCCCCGAGGCATCTTTGCACCACTGCAGCACCTCATGCACCGAGAGTTCGCGCGCTTGTGGCAGCCAGCCGCGAACCGTGCCTTGCAGGTGCGACAGCCGATTGAGCTGCTCGGGCTGCGGTTGCGGCCACGGCGTGCTGCTGCTGGTTTGCGTACTCAGCCGCAGTTCGATCTTGCCGCGCCGAAACGACGAACCCACCAGCTCGCGAAGCGCAGGCTCGAGCGAGCGCAACTCGTCCGGAAGACGCAGGCTGAGATCGAGAAAACGGCCGTTGACTGATCGCAACTCAACCGTGACGCTGGCGCTTGAATCAGGGGTGGATCGTGGGGTTGGAGCATCTGGAACCGCAGGCTGGGAATGAGTTTCCGCGCGGTTTGCCGAGGTGCTCGCGTAGCCGGTCATGCTGTAGACTGACATTGAGTTTTACCCTCTGCAAACCGCCGATTATGTCAAAGCTCAGGCCCGCTCCTTTGCCCCCAGGGACCGTGGTTGGCGGATATCAAATCGTCAAGAAACTGGCCGCAGGCGGGTTCGGCGTTGTCTATCTGGCAGAGGACTCCAAGCAGCATCTGGTGGCCGTGAAGGAGTACATGCCTTCGTCGCTGGCCGAACGCGCACCAGGCGAATTGACCCCTCGGGTCAAGCCTGAAAAACAACCGCTGTATCGGCTCGGGCTCAAGAGCTTCTTTGAAGAGGGCCGCGCCCTCGCCCAGATCTCGCACCCGAGCGTGGTGTCGGTGCTCAACTTCTTTCGCGAGAACGAGACCGTCTACATGGTGATGAACTATCTGCAGGGCGAAACCCTGCAGGACTTCATCGTCACCGCGCGCGATCTCAAGCGCGACAAGGTGTTTCGCGAGTCGACCATCCGGTCTTTGTTCGACGAAGTCCTGCGCGGCTTGCGCATCGTGCACCAGCACAAGATGTTGCATCTGGACATCAAGCCGGCCAACGTCTTCATCACCAACGACAACAAGGCCGTGATGCTCGACTTCGGCGCGGCGCGTGAAGTGCTGAGCAAGGAAGGCAACTTCATCCGTCCGATGTACACCCCCGGCTTCGCGGCCCCCGAGATGTACAAGCGTGACGGCACGCTGGGCCCGTGGACGGACATCTACGCCATCGGCGCGTGCCTTTATGCCTGCATGCAGGGCTATCCGCCCAACGACACCCCGCAGCGCATCGAGAAAGACCGCCTGGCGCTGAGCCTGTCGCGTTTGCGCAATGTGTATTCGGACAACCTGCTCGAGGTCACCGAGTGGTGCATGTCGCTCGATCCGTTCGCGCGTCCGCAAAGCGTGTTTGCCTTGCAAAAGGAACTCTCTCGCGAAACCGAAAGGAACTACACCAAGCTGTCCTTCGGAGAGCGGCTCAAGCTGCAGCTTGAAAACCTCGCGACCGGCAGCAAGGCCTGATCCGTCGTGCGCTTTTCCGTGTATCAGGTCACCCGAAAGGGTGGACGCGAAAAGAACGAAGACCGCATGGGCTATACCTACACCCGTGACTCGGGTCTGTTCGCTCTGGCCGACGGCATGGGCGGGCATCCCGAGGGAGAGGTGGCGTCGCAACTGGCGCTGCAGGCCATGTCGGCGCTGTTCCAGCGTCAAGCCAAGCCCACGCTGGCCGATCCGGCCGAGTTCCTTCAAATGGCGATCCATTCAGGGCACCAGCAACTGTTGCGCTATGCCGCGCGGCGCGGTCTGGCCGACTCGCCGCGCACAACGGTGGTGGCGTGCGTGCTGCAAGGCGATTCGGCTTATTGGGCGCATTGCGGTGATTCGCGGCTGTACCTCGTGCGCGGCGGCAAATTGATCGCCCGCACCCGCGACCATTCCTACAGCGAGTTGCAGCAGTCCTTGAACTCGTTCATGCCCACGAACGGGCCTTTCAATCGCAACTTGCTGTTCACCTGTCTGGGCAGCCCTGGCAAGCCGCTCATCGACAGCTCGGGGCCTTTTGTCCTTCAGAGCGCCGACCGCCTCTTGCTGTGCTCCGACGGTTTGTGGGACACGGTCAGCGATGACACCATCACCGAGCAGTTGTCGAGCCGCTCCATTGGCGAAGCCGTGCCCGAGTTGGTGGAGCAGGCGCTGCGCAATGGGGGCCCCACCTGCGACAACGTCTCGGTGATGGCGCTCGAGTGGGAAGGCGCCGAAGAACCCGCCGGCGCCACCGGCGTGTCGACGCTGGCATTGGGCGAAGAGGCCTACACCTCCACCATACAGGCCGGCGTGCTCGGCGATGACGCCAGCGATGATCTCGACGATGCCGAGATCGAACGCTCCATCAAGGAAATCAACGACGCCATCCGGCGTTCGTCCCACAAACAAATCACCTGAAGGAGCCCACCATGGGTTTTGAACGCACGCAATCTCGCGGCGTCGATGCGCTGCGACCTGTTCGCATCACTCGCGCCTACACCAAGCACGCCGAGGGCTCGGTGCTCGTTGAATTCGGCGACACCAAGGTGCTGTGCACTGCGTCGGTTGAAGAAAAAGTGCCACCGCACCAACGCGGCACCGGACGCGGTTGGGTCACCGCCGAGTACGGCATGCTGCCGCGCGCGACGCACACCCGCAGCGACCGCGAGGCGGCCAAGGGCAAGCAAAGCGGGCGCACGCAAGAAATCCAGCGTCTGATCGGCCGCTCGCTGCGTTGCGTGTTCGATCTGAAGCAACTCGGTGAGCGCACCATCTCGCTCGATTGCGATGTGATCCAGGCCGACGGCGGCACGCGCACGGCGGCCATCACGGGTGCTTTTGTGGCTGCGCACGATGCGGTCGGTGTGCTGCTGTCCAACGGCAAGCTCGGCGCATCGCCCATTCGCGATTTCGTGGCGGCCGTGTCGGTGGGCATCATCCACGGCGTGCCTTTGCTTGATCTGGAATACGTCGAGGACTCGGCCTGCGACACCGACATGAACGTGGTGATGACGGGCGCGGGTGGTTTTGTCGAGGTGCAGGGCACGGCCGAAGGCGCATCCTTCTCGCGCGACGAGATGGCCAGCTTGCTGCAGCTCGCCGATCTGGGCATCCGCCAGCTGGTGGCCGCGCAGCGCCAAGCCCTCGGGCTGTAACAGCATGCGGCTGGTGCTGGCCTCGAACAACGCGGGCAAGCTCGCCGAGTTGCAATCCCTGTTTTCGCCGCTGGGTTTGTCGCTCGTGTGCCAGGGCGAGCTGGGCATCGCCGAAGCCGACGAGCCGCACCTGACCTTCATCGAAAACGCGCTGGCCAAGGCGCGCCATGCCGCTCACCACGCGGGCGCAGCGGCGATTGCCGACGATTCCGGCCTGTGCGTTGACGCGCTGGGCGGTGCACCCGGGGTGCGCTCGGCGCGCTACGCCCAGGATGTCGGCCAGCCCAAGGGTGATGCGTCCAACAACCGGGTGCTGCTTGAACAACTGGCCGGGGTGAGCGAGCCGGCACAGCGCGTGGCAAGTTTTGTCTGCGCCTTGGTGGCAGTGCGCTCGGCCGACGATCCGCAGCCGCTGGTCGCGCTCGGGCGCTGGTCCGGCGTGATCCTCGACGAGCCGCGCGGTCATGCGGGCTTTGGCTACGACCCGCTGATGTTCATTGCCGAACTGCAGTGCGCGGTCGCCGAGATGAGCGCGGCCGACAAGAACGCACGCAGCCACCGCGGGCTGGCATCGCGCGACATGCTGCAGCAAATGCGCGAGGTCTGGCGCCTTGGCTGACATGGCGATCACACCCATCACGGCAGTCGCCGGCAACGAAAGCGACACCGCGCCCATCGACTTGCAGCAGCTGCTTTCGCGCTACCTGCGGCCTGGCACGCTGAGCCTGGAGGCCATGCCGCCCTTGTCTTTGTACGTGCACCTGCCGTGGTGTCTGAAGAAGTGCCCCTATTGCGATTTCAATTCGCATGAGCACCGCGGCACATCAGGCAACGAGCTGCCCGAAGCGCGCTACCTGCAAGCCTTGCGTTGCGATCTGGAAGCCGCGTTGCCCTTCATCTGGGGCCGGCGCGTGCATTCGGTGTTCATCGGCGGCGGCACGCCCAGCCTGTTTTCGCCCGCGGCCATCGAGCAGTTGCTGGCCGACATTCGCGCGCTGCTGCCGCTCGAGCCCGGCTGCGAGATCACGCTCGAGGCCAACCCCGGCACCTTCGAGCGCGACCGCTTTCGCGGCTATCGCGCGGCCGGCGTCACGCGCTTGTCGGTGGGCGTGCAAAGCTTCGACGATGCCAAGCTCGCAGCACTCGGGCGTGTTCACGATGCGGCTCAGGCGCGCGCTGCGCTGGCCGAGGCGAGCGAGGCGTTCGACACCTTCAACCTCGACTTGATGTACGCGCTGCCGGGGCAAACGCTGGCCGAGTTGCAGCGCGATCTGGACACGGCGCTGTCGTTTTCGCCGCCGCACCTGTCGATCTATCACCTCACGCTCGAGCCCAACACGCTGTTCGCCAAGCACCCGCCGTCCGGCGCGCTGGCGCTGCCCGACGAGGACACCGCCTTCGACATGCTCGACCACCTGGCGCAGGCCACCGAGGCCGCGGGTCTGGCGCGCTACGAGGTGTCGGCCTTTGCGCGGCCCGGCCACGCCTGCGCTCACAACCTGAACTACTGGCAGTTCGGTGATTACCTGGGCATCGGCGCGGGCGCGCACAGCAAGCTCAGCTATCCCCACCGCGTGGTGCGCCAGGTGCGTTTTCGCGATCCGGCTGGCTACATGCAAAAGGCACTGGGTGGCCACGCCGTGGCGCAGCAAGAAGAAGTCTCGCGCAAGCAGTTGCCGTTTGAGTTCATGCTCAACGGACTGCGGCTGAAAGACGGCATCGAACTGGCGCGCTACACCGAGCGCACCGGGCTGCCGCTCAGCAGCATTCACGCGCCTATCGACGAGGCCGTGGCCAAGGGCTGGCTGCAGCGCGATGGGGAATGGGTCCGGCCCACCGTGCGGGGCTACGACTTGCTCAACGACGTGCTCGAGCTGTTCTTGCCCGCCAACTGAACGCGTGTCAGTTCACACCCGGCTGAGTGACATCGCGTTGGTGCTGCGCAGCCGCTCGATCAGCTTGGCGGCGATTTGCGTGAGCGGCAACACCTCGTGGACGGCGCCGGCGGCAATCGCCTCGCGCGGCATGCCGAACACCACACAACTGGCTTCGTCTTGCGCCAGGTTGTAGCTGCCGGCGTCGCGCATTTCCTTCATGGCTGACGCGCCATCGGCACCCATGCCGGTGAGCATCAGGCCCAAGGCGTTGGGGCCGACCACGCGCGCGGCCGACTTGAACAGCACCTCGACCGACGGCTTGTGGCGATTGACCGGATCGCCATCGACCACGCGGGCGATGTAGTTGGCGCCGCTGCGCTCCACGCTCAGGTGAAAGCCGCCCGGCGCAATGTAGGCATGGCCAGGCAGGATGCGCTCGCCGTCACACGCTTCGGCCACGCGCACCTTGCACATGCCATCGAGCCGCGCTGCGTAACTCTTGGTGAATCCGGGCGGCATGTGCTGGGTGATGACCACAGCCGGGCTATCGGCCGGCAGGTTCATCAGCACTTCCTTGGTGGCTTCGGTGCCGCCGGTGCTCGCGCCGATGAAGATGATCTTTTCGGTGGACAGCCGCCCGATGCTGGCCACCGGCCGAGGCGGCTCGGTGCCGGCTGCCGGCTTGGCCGACGGGTTGGCCGCGGCCAGCGGCGCGGCGCGGTGCATGCGTGCCTTCGAGGCGATGCGCACTTTGTCGGTGATGTCCTGGGCGAGCAGCTTCAACCCATCGGCCACGCCGATCTTGGGCTTGGCCACGAAGTCCACCGCACCGAGTTCCAGCGCGCGCAGGGTGACATCGGCACCGCGCTCGGTCAGCGTTGACACCATCACCACCGGCATCGGCCGCAGCCGCATCAGCTTGGCCAGAAAGTCGATGCCGTCCATGCGCGGCATCTCGACGTCGAGGGTGATCACATCGGGGTTCAGCTCGCGGATCATTTCGCGTGCAACAAGCGGGTCGGGCGCCGCCCCCACGCATTCCATGTCGGGTTGCCGGTTGATGATTTCGGCGAGCAAGCTGCGCACCAGGGCCGAGTCGTCCACCACCACCACACGTGTCTTGGTCATGTTGTTCATTCAGGTAATCTAAAAATGAATGTCGGCGTGCGCAGCATCAAAACAGATCCACCGATCCGCCGGCGCTGCTGGATTTGATGGCGCGTTCGACAGCCACCCGGTCTTGTGCCACCACCGCATCGGTGCTGGCCGCGGCCAACCGCTTGACCATGGCCTTGCCGCTGGCCGGCAAGAAGCACACCTTGCGCGGGTAGATGTCGAGCACGTCCTTGGACACCACCGGGATGCGTTCGGTCCTCAGGTAGTCAAGCACGAAGCTGGTGTTGCGCTCACCCACGTTCATCGTGGTCATGCCGCTGACCACCTGGCCGCCGCCAAACACCTTGGCTTCCATGCCCGAGCGGCTCGCGCCGCGCTTGAGCATTTCGTTGATCAGCAACTCCATGGCGTACGAGCCATAGCGACCCGAGTCGCCCACGCCCTCAGGCAGCATGAAGTGGTTCATGCCTCCGACACGGGCGTTGCGATCCCACAGGCACGCTGCGATGCACGAGCCCAGCGTGGTCAGGATCAGCAGGTCTTGGTTGTCAACGTAGTACTCGCCCGGCAGCACCTTGACCGCCTCGCTCTTGAAGTGCGTGTCGTAGAAGAAAAACGAGGCCTGACCGGGCTTGGGTGACTGCGCACGCAGCTTGGCCAGCCGCGAGCCGGGGGCCACGGTGCTCAATGGCGTGGCGACAAAGCTGTCGGGCAGTGGCGCTGGCCGGGACAGTGCGCACCAGCCGGTGTCGCGTATGGCGCTGGTGAAAGTCATGTCGTGTCGCAGCCGTGGGTGGTTAGGGTCGGGGCAGAAAAAGACTCGGCTGATCGCGTCAAACTCGCTCGTAGATCGTCTTGCCACGCAGGCGAAACAGATGTCTCGCCTCGGTGAAATTTTCCGAATGGCCCACGTACAGCAGGCTGTTGGGCTTCATGCAGGCGTGCATCTTGTGCAGCACCTTGAGTTGGGTGGCGGCGTCGAAATAGATCATCACGTTGCGACAGAACACGATGTCAAACGGCTCGCCTAGCGACCAGTGCGCATCCATCAGGTTGAGCGCGCGAAAGTCGATCATCCGCGCCAGCTCTGGCTTGATGCGGATGAACCCTTCTTGCGCACCCTTGCCGCGCAGGAAGTGCTGATGCAGTCGTTGCTGCGACAGGCCGCGCGAGTCTTGCGGATACACGCCGCACCTGGCTTTTTCAAGCACTTGCGTGTCGATGTCGCTGGCGATCAGCTTGGCACCGTGGCTGGCCCCCAGTGTTTCTGCGACCGTCATTGCGATCGAATAAGGCTCTTCGCCAGTGGACGCCGCGCTGCACCAGATGCGCGGGGCCGTTCTGGCGCGAGCCATCAGGTCATCGACCAGCGCGACGAAGTGGTGGTCCTCGCGAAAGAACGACGTGAGGTTGGTCGTCAGGCAGTTGACGAACTCCTGCCATTCGGCGGCCGCTGAATCGCCCGCCCTGTGCTCCAGCCACTGCAAGTAGCTGGCAAATGAGGTGTGACCCGTGTCGCGCAGCCGTCGTGACAGCCGGCTGTAGACCATGGCTTGCTTGCCATCGCCCAGGCTGATGCCGGCGCGCTCGTAGATCAGGGCGCGCACGCGGTCGAAATCGACCCGTTCGAACGCCAGGTCATGGTCAGTGTGGAGCGATTTGGTGACCACGGGCTGGGAAGAACCGGCATACATCACGGCAGACATCGACGTTTCTCCAGACAGGGCAGCAGCACAGTGGACCGAGGCCGGGGCCAAAACCGTGCGGGGTACCTGTTCTTATCGGGTGTTTGGCGGCCTGCTTGAGCGATGACCGCGCGGCCGCAAGGCCGCAACTGGGGCGCTCGTCCATGCCTTTTCCGCGGCTTCGCACCGGCGCGCCACCGCTAGACTCAAAGCGCCCAAGCAACACGCCACAACATGGTCGCCCCCGCCCCCGCCCCCACAGATGCCTTTGAGCTGCACACCGCCTTGCAGCTGCTGGCTCAGGCCGGCCGCGAGTTGCCCGCCGATGCCGAGCCGGGGTCGGTTCAGTGGATGCAGGCCTTGATCGACGCCTTGTGCGACATGTCGAGCCGGGACGCGCTCACCGGGCTGGCCAATCGACGCCAGTTCGAGGCGACCCTGTCGCGCGAGGTCGACCGGGTGGCACGCTCGGGCGAGCCGGCTTTGGTGCTGATGGCCGACATCGACAACTTCAAGGTCGTCAACGACAAGCACGGCCACCCGGCGGGCGATCAGGTGATCAAGTCGGTGGCGGCCACGCTGCTCGAGTGCGTGCGACCCATGGACACCGTGGCGCGGTTTGGCGGCGAGGAATTCATGATCATTCTGCCCAACTGTCCGCCGGCCTTCGGGCAGGTGGTGGCCGAGCGCATTCGTGCCCAGATCGAGCGGCTGTCGGTCGGCGTCGCTCCCGGCCAGCACGTGTGGACGACCATCAGCATCGGCGGTGCTTTTGCGCCCCCGTGGGTGCGTTCATCGCCCCTGATCTGGGTCGAGCGCGCCGACCGGCAGCTTTACCGCGCCAAGACCTCAGGCCGCAACCGCGTGTGCCTCGAGCACGCCGAGGTCTATCAGGTCAGCGCCGAGGAAAAAAGCATGCTGTTTGGCCTTCACGATTCGCAGGATCTCGAATGACCGCCCGCAAAGACCCCGGCACACGGTCCGCACCGCCTCGGCTGGCACGCACCTTGGCCGTGACCAGCGGCAAGGGCGGCGTGGGCAAGACGCTGGTTTCGGCCAATCTGGCCGCTTCGCTGGCGCGTCGGGGCCAACGCGTGCTGGTGCTCGATGCCGATCTGGGTCTGGCCAACCTCGACGTGGTGCTGAATTTGCAGCCCAAGGTCACGCTGCACGATGTGTTCAACGGCAAGGCTGAACTTGAATCGGCCATCCTGAGCGCACCCGGCGGCTTTTCGGTGCTACTGGCCGGCTCGGGTTTGGTCGAGTATTCGCGCCTGACCAACGATGTGCGCGAGCAGTTGATGGGCATCGTTGAAAAGCTCAAGCCCCACTTCGATTTCATCTTGCTCGACACCGGCGCCGGCATCTCCGACGTGGTGCTGTTTGCGGTCTCGCTGGCCAGCGAGGTGCTGGTGGTGGCCACGCCCGAGCCGACCTCACTCACCGACGCTTACGCCACCATCAAGGTGCTGGCCACACAGCAAGGCAGGCGCCACATCAAGCTGATCGTCAACCAGACCGCGCGCACCGGCGAAGGCCGTGCCATTCGCGGCCAGTTGCAGCAGGTGATCGACCGTTATGTATTGCCTGCACTGCCCACCGGCGCCACGCTCAAGCTCGAACTGCTCGGCGAGGTGCTGTCCGACACCGCGGTTCGCGAAGCTGTGCTCAAGCGCCAGCTGATCGTCGAAGCCATGCCGGGCTGCCCGGCCTCGGTGGCCATCGGTGCGCTGGCTGTGCGGCTGCTCGCCTGAACTGATTGGAGCGCGGTTGCGTCAGGCCGGTTTGCGCCGGGGCTTGCGATGCGCCTCGGCCACCGAGGTCGCAGCGTCCGTATGCGGCTCGCTCGGGCGCAGCAACACCAGCAAGGCACCATGGCCACCATCGGCTGCGCGCGCCTGGGCGAACGCGATCACCTCGTCTTTTTGCACCAGCCACGTCTTCACCTTGGACTTGAGCACCGGCTCGCGCCCCGGCGAGCCATTGCCCTTGCCGTGAATCACGCGCACGCAGCGCAGCCCCTGACGCACCGCCTCGCGCACGAACGCGCCGAGCTGCTCGCGCGCTTGCTCTCGGCGCAGGCCGTGCAGATCGAGCTGGGCTTGTATTGACCACACGCCGCGGCGCAGCTTGCGCACCACCTCGGGTGCGATGCCATCGCGTCGGTACGACAGGCTGTCGTCGGTCTCGAGCAGCGATTCCACATCGAACTCATCGGAGATCGACTCGACCAGCACGGCCGCGTCGTCTTGTTGCCGTTGTCTGGGCAAGGGCTCGGGAAGCGATCGGATCAGCGGCTCGGTGGCCGGTGTTCGCAGCGGCAGCACCACGCCCACGGTGTGCACGAAGAGCTCGGCCTCGCGCTTTTCGCGCGCCGCGGCTGCACGCGCTTCGGCCGCCTGTCGCGCGACAGCGGCGGCCTGATCGGCCAGCGCCTTTTTGATGGATTGCAGCTCCTGCAGGCTGCGCACCGCTGCGCGCGCCATCACAGCAACCCCCGCTCGGCGAAGGACACCACGCCCGAGCGGCCCACCACCAAGTGATCGAGCACGCGCACATCGATCAACTGCAGCGCGGCCTTGAGCGTTTGCGTCAGGTACTCATCGGCGCGTGACGGTTCGGCCACGCCCGACGGGTGGTTGTGCGCAAAGATCACCGCGCTGGCTTGCAGCTCGAGTGCGCGCTTGACCACCTCACGCGGGTAGACGCTGGCTTGCGTGAGCGTGCCGCGAAACATCTCATTGAACTCCAGCAACTGGTGCTGCGCATTCACAAACAGCACGACAAACGTCTCATGACCGAGGTGGGCCAGCTTCAGGCTCAGCAAGTCCTTGACCTGCTGTGGCGACGTCAGCACCGCGCGCTGTTGCAGCTCTTGCGTCAGCGAGCGCCGCGCGAGCTCCATCACCGCGGTGATCTCGGCGCGCTTGGCCGGCCCCAAGCCTTTGATGCGCTTGAGATCGTTGGTGCTGGCGTGCAGTAAGCCGCCCAGACCGTTGAAGTCATCGAGCAACTGCTGCGCGAGCTGCAGCACCGAAACACCCGGCAGGCCGGTGCGCAGCAGCAGCGCGATCAACTCGGCATCGGCGAGCGCCTGTGCGCCCAGCGACTGCAGCTTCTCGCGCGGGCGGGCTTCGGCAGGGATGTCCTTGAACACCATCAGGGGTGGGGCGTGCGTGCCGGCTCGTAAAATTGGGCTCAGTCTATCCAACCGGTCATCCCATTGAACACAGTCCAAGGCGGGTCTTTCCTCACGCTGCATTACCGGCTGGCCGGACCCGACGGCGCGGACATCATCAACACCTTCAGCGACAAGCCGGCCACGCTGTCCATCGGCGCTGGCGAGTTGGCCGGCGCCATGGAAGCCTGCCTGATGGGCCTGAGCGAAGGCACGCGCGCCAGCTTCGAGTTGGCTGCCGGCGAGGCCTTCGGCCCGCGCAATCCCGATCTGGTTCAGCGCGTCAAGCACCGCCTGCTCGACGAGCTGGGCACCCCCGACGAGCCTTATCGCGAGGGTGACGTGGTGCAGTTCCCCACGCCCGACGGCCAAAGCTCGTATGCCGGTGTGGTGCGCGAGGTGGCGGCCGACTGGGTACTTTTCGATTTCAACCATCCGCTGGCGGGCCAGTCAGTGACCTTCGAAGTTCAGCTCATAGGGGTTTTGTGATGTCCGCCGATGTTCAACTGGAAGATGTGTTGCTGGCCAAGCCGCGCGGCTTTTGCGCTGGCGTGGACCGCGCCATCGAGATCGTCGAGCGCGCGCTCACCAAGTTCGGCGCGCCCATCTACGTGCGCCACGAGATCGTGCACAACACCTACGTCGTCAACGACCTGAAGACCAAGGGCGCCATCTTCATCGAAGACCTTGCCGACGTGCCGCCCGGCGCCACGCTGATCTTCAGCGCGCACGGCGTGTCCAAGGCCATCCGCCAGGAGGCGGCCGAAAGGGGCTTCACCGTGTTTGACGCGACCTGCCCGCTGGTCACCAAGGTGCACGTCGAGATGGCCAAGTTGCGCAAGGAAGGCTATGACTTCATCATGATCGGCCACAAGGGCCACCCGGAAGTCGAGGGCACCGTGGGCCAGCTCACCGAAGGCATCTATCTGGTCGAAGACGTGCAAGACGTCGAGCGTTTGCACGTGACCGGCGGCAGGCCGCTGGCGGTGGTCACGCAAACCACCTTGTCGGTCGATGACGCGACCGAGATCCTGAGCGCGGTCAAGCGCCGCTTTCCGCAGGTGCGCGAGCCCAAGCAGCAAGACATCTGCTACGCCACCCAGAACCGCCAAGACGCGGTCAAGGTCATGGCGCCCAGCGTCGATGTGGTCGTGGTGGTGGGCAGCCACACCAGCTCCAACAGCAACCGCCTGCGCGAAGTGGCCGAGCGTTTGGGCACCGACGCCTACATGGTCGACTCGCCCGACGATCTGAAGCCCGAATGGTTCGTTGGCAAGAGCCGTGTCGGCCTGACCGCCGGTGCTTCGGCGCCGGAAATCCTGGTCACGCAGGTGGTCGAGCGCTTGCGTGCGCTGGGCGCTGTGTCGGTGCGCACCATGCCCGGAGACCGCGAGACGGTTCACTTTCCGCTGCCCATGGGGCTGGGCGACAAGTCAATGCAGCAAACGGGCTGACCCTCGGGCGCCAGGGGCAGTGGCACAAGACCCGCTGCCTACAATTCTTTCCACCCCCTGACATCACACGCGCCGATACGCATCGGCCGCCTCAACATGCTCGATATCAGCCTGCTGCGCAAGGACCTTGCCAGCGTCATCGCCAGCCTTGAAAAGCGCAAGTCGCCGCAGACTTTTCTGGACGTCGAGCGATTCCAGTCGCTGGAGACCGAGCGCAAGACGCTGCAAACGCGCACCGAGGAAATGCAGGCCCAGCGCAACAGCCTGTCCAAGCAGATCGGCATGCTCAAGGGCAAGGGCCAAGACACCACCGAGGTGATGGTGCAGGTGGGCGGCTTGGGCGAACAGCTCAAGGCCTCGGGCGATCGGCTTGAAGCCATTCAGGCCGAGCTGTCGACCATGCTGATGGCGCTGCCCAACTTGCCGCACGACAGCGTGCCGGTGGGTGCCGACGAGACCGCCAACGCCGAGGTGCGTCGCTGGGGCACGCTGCCGAGCTTCGATTTCAAGCCGCGCGATCACGTCGATCTGGGCGCGCCGCTCGGCCTCGACTTCGATCTGGGTGCGACCTTGTCGGGCTCGCGCTTTAGCTTTCTGCGCGGGCCGGTGGCCCGACTGCACCGGGCGCTGGCTCAGTTCATGATCGACCTGCACACCGAAGAGCACGGCTACACCGAGTGCTACACGCCGTACATCGTCAACCGCGAGGTGCTCGAAGGCACCGGCCAGTTGCCCAAGTTCAAGGAAGACATGTTCTGGGTCACGCGCGGCGGCGACGCCAACCAGCCCGAGCAGTACCTGATTTCCACCTCAGAAATTTCGCTGACCAACAGCGTGCGCGGCCAAGTGCTCAGCCTAGACCAGCTGCCCATCAAGCTCACCGCGCACAGCCCGTGCTTTCGGTCTGAAGCCGGCAGCGCCGGGCGTGACACGCGCGGGCTGATCCGCCAGCACCAGTTCGACAAGGTCGAGATGGTGCAGATCGTGCACCCCGACGACAGCGAGGCCGCGCTCGAAGACATGGTGCGCCATGCCGAGACCGTGCTGCAGCGGCTTGAGCTGCCTTACCGCGTGCTGCTGCTGTGCAGCGGCGACATGGGGTTCGCGTCGAGCAAGACCTATGACCTGGAAGTGTGGGTGCCCGCGCAGGAAACCTACCGCGAGATCAGCTCATGCTCCACCTGCGACGCCTTCCAGGCGCGCCGCATGCAGTCGCGCTACAAGATCGCGCAGGGCAAGAACGAGCTGCTGCACACCCTCAACGGCTCGGGCGTGGCGGTCGGCCGCGCGCTGGTGGCGGTGCTCGAGAACCACCAGAACGCCGACGGCACGATCAACGTGCCCCAAGCGCTCAGGCCGTATCTGGGTGGGCTGGCGGTGTTGAAACCCTGAAGGCCACGCCAGCGACGAAGCGGCCGAAGGCGTCGAGCAGCGGGGCCGCATTGAAGGAGCTGCCTTCCAGCATCGCCAGCGCCTGCACGGTGGCTTCCAGCGTCGAGATCTGATCGGCTCGCCGAGCCACGCGGATCGCGCCGTAGCAGCTCGGCGCCGGCGCGTGCAGCGACAGCCGCGGCAGGGCAGCCAGGCCCGGGTGCTCCACAAGCATGCGCAGGCTCTTGCGCCACGTCGCGTCGATGACCACCAGACGCGCGGGCGCGCCCGCCGTCACCTTCGGGGCCGACGGCGCGGGTGCGGCAGGCACGTCGGGGTAGAGCAGTCGGGTGTGGCGCCCGGGGCGCTGCAGCAGTGCGGCCAGCACGTCTGGCGCGAAGTGATCGCCGACCACCACCTCGCAGTGCGCCAAGGACAAACGCAGCAACGCCACGCTGTTTTTCGCCTGGTGCTGTTCCTGCGGGTGCTGCAGCACCAGCACCTCGGTGCGATGGGCGGTCGGCCGCGCCAGCGCGCACAAGCAGGTCACCTGAGGGCGCTGGCAGCGCAGGCAGACCGCGCGGCGCAGGGTTGGTGGGCTGTTCACGCGGGCATGGTCGCATGCGTGTTGCGTTCGCCAGACGCACCGCACAGCGCAGGCCTTGCGCTGTCGGGGTGGTCGTGCCTGCTGAGGCTGGCCGCAGTAATTGCGCTCCAATCGACCCACCGAAGCCAAAGGAGCCTGTGCCCATGAACATCGTCTGCCCCGCCTGTGGCGCCACCAACCGAGTGCCTGATGAACGGCTGCACGACGCGCCGGTGTGCGGCCGCTGCAAGGGCGCGCTGATGGCCACTCAGCCGGTGGAACTTGACGATGCGCAGCTGGGCGGCTTCATCGCCGCAACCGAGTTGCCCGTACTGGTCGATTTCTGGGCCGACTGGTGCGCACCGTGCAAGTTGATGGCGCCGCACTTTGCCAAGGCGGCCGTGCAATTGCCGCTGGTGCGATTCGTCAAGGTCGACACCGAGGCCAATCCGCAAGCCAGTGAGCGCCACCAGATCCGAAGCATTCCCACGCTGATCCTGTATCGCGGCGGCAAAGAGGTGGCGCGGCAGTCCGGCGCCATGCCAGCCGGTGAGTTGGTGAGCTGGGTGCAATCGCAAATCGGCCACCCGGGCTGAGCCGAGCCGAGCTGCCGCAGCCTCAGCCGGCCGCGGACAAGTAGCGATCCACGTCGTCTTGCGTGATGACCTCGATGCCCGTGTCGATGGCCTGCGGGGTCTTCACGCCGATCGAGGCCTGCCACAGCATCAGCACCGACATCGATCCTTGCATGAGCGGAATGGTCGCCGAGGACGAGTCGATCAAGCCTTCCTTGATGGCTTCGAGGATGGGCCGTATCGAGTCCATGCCGACCACCTTCACCGCGCCGGCCTTGCCCGCGCGTTGGATGGCCGCCGCAATACCGATGGGGCCGGAGGCATCGCAGCACAGGTAGCCGCGCAGATCGGCGTGCCGCTCGAGCACGGCCGAAGCCTGCTCACGGGCCGTGTCGATGTCGTCGTTGTCGCAGCCGCCATCGACCACCGTGATGCCCGGATACCTCGCCAGCACAGCAAGCTGGGCGTCGTAGCGTTCCTTGTGGTTGGGCGCCGTTGGAAAGCCTTGCATCACAGCCACCTTGCCGGCGTGCCCGATCAGCGCGGCGAGCCGCTCGGCGGCAATCGCGCCCTGCTGCGAAAAGTCATTGCCAACGCTGGTGATGCCCGCATCCGGCGCGGGCGAATCGAAGACCACCAGCGGCGTTCCCTGCTCGCGTAGGCGGCTGATCGCCGCCATGTTGCCGATCGCATCCACCGGATCCACAGCGATGCCTGTCGGGCGGCTGCGAGCCGCACGCTCGAGGATCTCGTTTTGCTCATGGGCATCGGCGTGGGTGGGCGGCAGGTACTCGACGGTGATGTCAACGCCAAGCCGT
Organism: Burkholderiaceae bacterium; assembly: GCA_040400875.1. Taxonomy (GTDB): domain Bacteria; phylum Pseudomonadota; class Gammaproteobacteria; order Burkholderiales; family Burkholderiaceae_C; genus PBB1. The sequence continues at coordinate 87,785 of JBBAPK010000005.1, forward strand.
GCGCTCAAGGCTGCGGCCTGCATCCGGGCGCCCTTGTGAACCTCGTCGCACCAGGGGTGCGCGACCTTGGGAACGATCACGAAACGCAGTGAGTTGGGCATTTTTGTGTCCGGTGGGGGCGAGGTGGTTTTGATTAACTCACGAATTCCCCGGTATTTCCCCGTTCTGCGTTTCGGGTAAGTCACCCAGCCGCCCTCTGGGGCGTCCCAATCTGCTCACTCAGGGGGGCGGTGTTATTCTGTGTACATCACATTACAGGTCACTACACCATGTCCACCACGATGACAGTCCGCCTCGAAGATGACGTGAAAGATCGGCTCGACCAATTGGCGCAAGCCACCCACCGCAGCAAGTCATTCCTGGCATCTGAGGCCATCCGGCAGTTTGTCGAGTCCAACGAGTGGCAAGTCGGCGAGATTCAGGCAGCGCTGGTCGAGGCAGACGCAGGCGATTTCGCCAGCGAGCACGATGTTCAAGCCCTGGCCAAGAAGTGGCAGACCAATGCAGGTTAAGTGGCTGCGCACTGCGCTGCAAAACCTCGACGACGAAGCCACCTTCATTGCACAAGACGACGCCAGCGCGGCGCGTGTCGTTGTCGAGCGAGTGCTTGCGGCGGTGGCCATGCTGGCCGAGCAGCCTGGGCTCGGCCGTCCTGGTCGAGTGCCTGAAACACGCGAATTGATCGTCGCGAAGACAAGGTATCTGGTGCCCTACAGGGTGCGTGGTGGCACGGTCGAAGTGCTGCGGGTTTTTCATACATCGCGGCGCCTTCCAAACAAGTGGTAGCCCACGTGCTGCAGCCGGCGGTGTCCCACATTTGCTGATATTTGCTGTTGACAGGCCGAGTGCCGAGACTGGTTTGCTCGTGCCTGCGGTCATGCGCTGGATCGCCGCTGACCCACGCATGTCACCCCAGACGCAGCGGCACATACAGCGTCATGCCGCCGCGCTGCACCAGGATGGCGGCGGTCTTGTCCGATCGGCCCGCGGCAGCACTCGCCTGTGCCAGCGAGGACACCTTCTCGTTGCCGATGGCGATCAGCAGATCGCCCGGCTTGATGCCTGCGCGAGCGGCTGGGCCGCTGACCGCCTCGATCAGCAAGCCGCCGGCCACACCCGCTGAGCGCAGTTCTTCAGGCTGCAGCGGACGCAACGCCATGCCGAAGCGGCCACCCGCCGCGGGGCTGGCGGCTGGCTCGGTGTGGACTGCGGGCGCCTTGACGCTGTCGAGCCGGGCATGCACCGTCATGCGCGCGCCGTGGCGCCACAGGTCGATGGCCAGCGCATCGCCGGGTTGTGCCAAACCCACCAGGCTGGGCAGATCGCCCGAAACGTCAATGGCCTGACCGTTGACGGCCAGCACCACGTCGCCGATCTCGATGCCGGCCCTGTCAGCAGCGCCGCCCTGGTCCACGCTTTCGATCAGCGCGCCGGCCGGCTTGTCGAGCTTGAAGGCCTCGGCCAGCGACTGATCGACTTCCTGAATGCCGACACCGAGTCGGGCATGGCGAACCTTGCCGCTCTTGATGATCTGCTGTTCAACGCGCTGAGCCACTTCGATGGGGATCGCGAACGACAGGCCCTGGTAGCCACCCGTGCGCGAGTAGATCTGCGAATTGATGCCCACCACCTCGCCGCGCAGGTTGATCAGCGGACCGCCCGAGTTGCCGGGGTTGATGGCTGCGTCGGTCTGAATGAACGACACCAGACCGTTGCCGGGCAACGAACGCTTGGTGGCGCTGACCACGCCAGCGGTCACCGTGCTTTCGAAGCCGAATGGCGAGCCGATGGCAACCACCCATTCACCAGCATGCAGCGACTGCGTGGGCGCCAGCGCGGCCACCGGTAGGTGGTCGGCCTCGATCTTCAGCACCGCGATGTCGGTGAGCTTGTCGCTGCCCAGCACCTTGGCGCGGAACTCGCGCCGGTCGTTGAGCTTGACCACCACCTCATCGGCATCGTTGACCACGTGGGCATTGGTCAGGATCACGCCGTCAGCGCGCACGATCACGCCAGAACCCTCACCGCGCATGGGCATGTTCAGCTCGGGCGGCAAGCCCCCGAAGCGCTGCTGAAAGTGGCGCAGGAACTCGCGCATGTCATCGCTCTCGGGTGAGCCCGACGGATCGTTGGAGCCGCCCTCGCCAGCGAGCGCATCGTTGCCGCCGGTCGATACCTTGTGCGTACCGCTCACGCTGATGTTCACCACCGTGGGTGTGAGCATCGCAGCGATGCTGGCGACATCGGGAAACGCCGAGTTCACCGAGGCAGCCGGGCGGCTCGCCGTGGTCTGCGGCCTGGCGTCTTCGGCATGGCTGTGTTGCCTGTAACCCGCGGTCGTGATCACGAGCAGCGCGCTCATGACCCCGGTCAGGGCAGGGCGCTTTTTCGCGATGGAATGGATGGGCATGCGGTGTCTCCGGACGAAATGCATGGGGCGGCGTCGATCAGGCTTGATCGACGCGTGACGAGCTGCCGTGGGTGTCATGTGGGCGCGGCAGTCGGCGACTGATGGCTCTCGCCCATTGTGTTTTTGCCAAATGAAGTTGCGCTTAGGACGCGCCAAGGTCGAACACCCGCAAAATTCAGGAAGTTGGGCGCGAATTCGACATGCCGTCAATTCAGGCTCGGCCGCATCGGCCATGGGTCAGACCTTGCTTCAAGATATTGGGATGGAAGTATGTTTAATAAAGAAAATGCAAAGATACTGGTCGCTGATGACTCTGAGGATAATCGGCTGATACTGGAGCGCAGGCTCAAGCAAGACGGGTATAAAAATATCGTTATGGTTGATGGTGGGCAGGCAGCGCTGGAAAGCATGCAAAAAATGGATTTCGATCTGATTTTGCTTGATTACATGATGCCCGATGTCAGCGGCCTTGATGTTTTGAGAAAAATCAAAGGCGACCCCAATCTCAGGCATATTCCCATCATTATGGTGACGGCCTTGGATGAGATCGAAAAGGTGGCCGATTGCATTTTGAGCGGGGCAGACGACTTTATAACCAAACCATTCAACGCCATCTTGCTTAAGGCCAGAGTTTCGGCCAGTCTGGAAAAAAAGCGGCTTCGCGATATTGAGGCTGACTATCTTCGGCGTGTCGAGGCTGAAAAAAAGAAATCTCAGAAGTTTCTGAAAACAGTGCTTCCAGCGGCTGTTGCCAGTGAGTTGCAATCATCTGGTTTCATCAGATCTCGCCGCTATGACGATGTGGCCATACTGATTTGCGACTTGGTAGGGTTCACTTCTTTTTGCGAAAACAACAATCCCGAAGAAGTGATTTCTGCGCTGCAGGAATTGGTTGAAAAGTTTGAGGTGGTCTTCGAGCAATTTGGCCTGGAAAAGATCAAAACCGTGGGCGATGCCATCGTGGCCGTGGCCGGGTTGTCGTATGGAAATGCAGATCCGGTTCAATCCTGCGTCGACTGTGGAAAGTTGATGCGCGAGATTTCCAACGGATTCAGGCAGCCATTCGGTTTGCATGTGGGCGTTCACATGGGTTCGCTGGTCGCTGGAACGGTCGGCAACAAGACTTTGCAGTTCGACATCTTGGGCAAGTCGGTCAACATCGCCTTTGATATTTGTGACATGTCCGAGAGCAACCAGGTGCTGATTTCCAGCGATGCCTGGATGACAGCCAGAACCACTTTGAAAGTGCGATCCCTGGGTTTGAAGCGACTGAAAAGCGGTGTCGAGATCGAACTTCTGGAAGGGCTGTGAGCGCTTCCAGCTCAACACGGATCAGTTCGCTGCCGTAGGCACGCGACGTTTGTCCCTGGCGACATCGTGACGGCCGCAACACCGACCATGGCTTGTGGTGTGTAAATGTATTCTTTACACTTTGAGCGATGATCGAGTCGTGCAAGCACAAGGGCCTGCAAGAGCTTTTTGAGAACGGCTTCAGTGCGAAGGTGCAAAAAGCCCTGGCACAAAGGGCATTGCGTCGGCTGGACGCGATCGACATCGCGAAGACCCCTGAGGCCTTGAACGTGCCGGGTTTTGATTTTCATGGTCTGCAGGAAAAACCAGAGCGCTACAGCGTGCACGTCAACGGCCCTTGGTGCATCACTTTTGAGTGGCACGGTGAAAACGCGGTGCGGCTTGACCTTGAGAACTACCACTAGGAGCCACTGATGCGTAAACGTGCACCAACCCACCCGGGCGCCATCCTGCGCGAAGACGTGCTGCCCAGCCTGAAGGGCATGTCCGTGAGTGCGTTTGCGCGCAGTCTGGGTGTTTCCCGCCAGACGCTGCATTCGGTGCTGGCCGAGCGCAGCGGGGTGTCGGCCGAAATGGCGCTGCGGCTGGGAACGCTGCTGGGCAATGGCGCGCAGCTCTGGCTGGACATGCAAACCCAGCACGACCTTTGGCAGGCCGAGGCCAAGCTTCACGACGAACTCGGCCGGATGAAACCGCTGTCGCCACTGGCGGCCTGACACCCCACCCATGGCCGCTTTCGCCGACTTCATTTCCAGCCTCGACGCCGATCCCCTGCGGCGTGGCAAGCAGTTCGAGGTCTTCGTCAAGTAGTTCTTGCAAAACGATCCCGAGTGGGCCACGCAGGTCGATCAGGTCTGGCTGTGGCACGAGTACCCCGGCCGCTGGGGCGTCGATTGCGGCATTGATCTGGTCTTTCGGCACAAGAACGGCGAGATCTGGGCCGTGCAGGCCAAGTGCTACGCGCAGCACCACGACATCACCAAGCACGACGTCGACAAGTTCCTGAGCGAGTCCAACCGCGCGGGCATCGCCAAGCGGCTGCTGATCGCCACCACCGACCGCATCGGCGCCAACGCCCGCCAGGTCTGCGAAGCGCAAGACAAGCCCGTGGTGCGCTATCTGCTGGCCCACTTCGAGGGCGCCAGCGTCGACTACCCGGCTTCGATGGCCGAGCTGCCGGTCGCCAAGCGCAAGGCCAAACCGCAGCCACGCGAGCACCAGGCCGAAGCCATCGCCGCCGTGGCCACCGCCTTTGGCGCCGCAGACCGCGGTCAGCTCATCATGGCCTGCGGCACCGGCAAGACCTTCACCACGCTGTGGATCAAGGAGCGGCTTGCCTCGGCTTCCACGCTGGTGCTGCTGCCGTCGCTCGGCCTGCTCGCGCAAACGCTGCACGAATGGACGCTCGCGGCCAACGAGCCGTTCGACGTGCTGTGCGTGTGCTCAGACGACACCGTGGCCAAGCGCGGCGGCGACGAGGCCGTGCAGTTGGTGGCCGATGTGGCGTTTCCGGTCACCTCGGCCACCGGCGACATCCGCGAGTTCTTGCTGCGCCCCGGGCCCAAGGTGGTGTTCTCGACCTACCAGTCGTCGCCGCTGATCGCGCAGGTGCAACTTGATGCCGCCGTGCCGCCGTTTGATCTGGCCGTTGCCGACGAAGCCCACCGCTGCGCCGGCAAGGCGGGCAGCGATTTTTCTGCGGTGCTCGATGCCCAGCGCATTCGCGCCGCCAAGCGCTTGTTTGCCACGGCCACACCGCGCACCTATTCCACCAGCGTCAAGAAGGCTGCCGGCGAGCGCGGCACCGAGATGGTCGGCATGGACGACCCCGCCGTGTTCGGCCACGTGGCCTATGCACTGCCGTTTGGCGAGGCCATCCGGCGCGAGCTGCTCACCGACTACCGCGTGGTCATCATCGGCGTGGACAACCCCACCATCGCCGCGTGGATCGACAACCGCGAGCTGCTCCAGACCGCCTCCGGCATCGAGACCGACGCCGAATCACTCGCCGCGCAGATCGGCCTGCTCAAGGCCTACAAAGACTACGACTTGCGCCGGGTCATCAGCTTTCACAGCCGCGTCAGCCGCGCCGAGCAGTTCGCCCAGGACCTGTTGCAAGTCGCCGGCTGGGTGGGCCCCGAACACCGCGCTGCCGGCACGCTCAAGACCGACTTCGTCTCGGGCGCCATGCCCACCGACCGGCGCCGCATCAAGCTCTCGCAGCTCAAGACGCTGGCGAGCGATGAGCGCGCCTTGCTGGCCAACGCACGCTGCCTGTCCGAAGGCGTCGACGTGCCGTCGCTCGACGGCGTGGCCTTCATCGACCCGCGCTCCAGCCAGATCGACATCATTCAGGCCGTGGGCCGCGCCATCCGCCTGAGCCCCAGCAAGACCGCCGGCACCATCGTGCTGCCTGTCTTCATCGAAGACGGCGCCGACCCGGTGGCCTCCATCGAGGCCAGCAACTTCAAACCCATCTGGGACGTGCTGAACGCCCTTAAGGCGCACGACGACGTGCTGTCAGCGCAGCTCGATCAGATCCGTACCGGGCTGGGCAAACGGCCCGGTTCAGCGGTCGGGCCGCAGGACTTGTCGCGAATCCAGTTCGACCTGCCGGCGTCGGTGGACGCCAGCTTTGGCGAGGCGCTCAGAACGTATCTGGTCGAGCGGGTGACCGATTCGTGGGAGTTCGGGTTCGGGGCGTTACAGGCTTATGCGCAGGAGCATGGGGATTGCTTGGTGCCAGACGCATACAAGCTTGCAGATGGGTATCAGCTCGGCAGGTGGGTGGGCAGTCAGCGGGCCGAAGAACGGCGGCCGTCACCCGAGCGGGCAGCCCGTCTTGAGGCCTTGCCCGGCTGGCGTTGGGCGACGAAGCGGCGGTCTGAGGACTCGTGGGAAATTGGCTTCCAACATTTGTCCATCTACGCGGCCGAGACTGGCGACTGCTTGGTTCCATTCGATCTCGCTCTGGCAGATGGCTATCGGCTCGGCAGGTGGGTGGGTACTCAGCGCTTGGCCAAGGGGAAGATGCTCCCCGACAGCAAAGCCCGTCTTGAAGCCTTGCCGGGCTGGAGTTAGAACCCGTTTGACGATGCATGGGAAACTGGGTTCCGCTACTTGTGCGACTACGCTGACTTGAATGGTGACTGCGGGGTTCCGCACAAACATAAGTTAGCAGACGGCTATCCACTTGGACAATGGGTCTTGGTTCAGCGCCAAGCGCAAGCGCGGATGCCCCCCGACAGAAAGGCTCGTCTTGAAGCCTTGCCGGGCTGGATTTGGAACCCGTTTGACGATGCTTGGGAAACCGGCTTCCAGTACTTGTGCGACTACGCTGCAAAGACTGGCGACAGTGCGGTTCCCCAAAGGCACACCCTCGCGAACGGCTATCGCCTCGGTAGTTGGGTGAACGCTCAGCGCTTCGCGCAGCGGATGTCACCGGATCGGAGGACTCGACTTGAAGCCTTGCCGGGCTGGGCTTGGGGCAAATCTGTCAAAGCATGGGAGCTAGGCTTCGAGCACTTGTCCGACTACGCTGCAAAGACAGGTGGTTGCCTAGTGCCAGAGGAGCACATTCTTTCGGACGGGTATCTGCTCGGGCAATGGGTGAGCAAACAAAGCCGACAGCGGTCGCATGTGGCGCCCGATAGAAAGGCCCGTCTTGAAGCTTTGCCGGGCTGGACCTGGGCAACGAACCAGCATGACGAGTCTTGGGAGACTGGCTTCCGCCATTTGTCCGACTACGCTGCCGAGGCTGGCGATTGCGTGGTGCCCTCCCGGCACCGCCTCGAGGACGGCTACCTACTTGGCCGATGGGCCCGCGTTCAGCGAATGGCACACGCGAAGATCCCGCCCGCCAGAAAGGCTCGTCTTTAAGCCTTGCCCGGTTGGGTTTGGTCGACGAAGCGGCACGATTATTCTTGGGAAACTGCCTTCCAGTACTTGCGCGACTACGCTGCCAAGAATGGTGACTGCAGGATTCCGCAAAAGCACAAGCTTGCAGACGGCTATCGGCTCGGTGGGTGGGTGATCACTCAACGCTGGCAGCAGACGACGATGTCAGCAGACAGAAAAGCCCGCCTCGAAGCCTTGCCTGGTTGGACTTGGAAAGTTCGCGAAGGGGAGTAGCCGTTGGCTCGGCAGCCAAGCCGAAACGCCCCCACCCACAATGCCCGCCGGGCCCCCCCGCCCCAAGGAGAACCCGATGACCCCCGACGACCTGGCGCGCACGCGTCGCGATGAGTTTTTCCCTGGGCAACTGGCCGCGCTGGCGCTGAGCGATCCGGAGCTGGTCGAGACGTTCGAGCAGTTCGCCTGCCGCGAGGTGCTGGGGCATGGCGATCTGGACACGCCCACGCGGCTGATCGTGCAGCTGGCGGTGTTGGTCGCCTTGCCGGCGCTGCGCGAGTACCGCGCGATGCTGTGTGTGGCGCTGGATAACGGGATCACGCCGGTTCAGGCGAAAGAGGTCGTGTACCAGGCAGCGCTGTACGTGGGCATGCCGCGCGCGCTCGACTTCATCCACGCCACCAACGACGTGCTCACCGAGCGCGGCCTGGCGCTGCCGCTGCCGGGCCAGTCGACGACCACGCCGGCAGACCGTGCCGACGCCGGTCTGGCGCTCGAGCGGCAGATCTTTGGCCGCGAGACGGTCGACAACTTCTTTGCCTCGGCGCCGGCCGATCAGCTGCATTTACAGCAGCATGTGGCGGCCCATGCCTTTGGCGACACCCTGTCGCGCAGCGGCCTGGATGTGCGCACGCGCGAGCTGATCAGCTTGAGCATGCTGGTCACCCTGGGCGGCTGCGAGCCGCAGATCAAGCTGCACGTGGCGGCCAACCTGCGTGTGGGCAACGACCGCGCGCGGCTCGTCGATGTGTTGACGCAACTGCTGCCTTACATCGGCTACCCGCGCATGCTCAACGCGCTGCGTGCGCTCAATGAGGCGCTGGACTCGTGAACAAGGCGCTGTCGCGGCGCGTGGCGTGTGGACAATCGACGTGGCCCCCAACTTGAGCCATCCCATGCCCCTTTTGTCCCGATTTGCCGGCGGCTTTTCCATCGTGATGGCGGCCGCGGCCTTGCTGGTCGCGCAGCCCGCGGTGGCCGAGCAGCCGGTGCAGCCCATCCACTACAGCGTGGAGCCGTCGCACATGGCGGCGCACGACGGCAACATCCACAAGGCTGTGGCCAAGAAGGCCAAGCCTAAAGCCAAGGCAGCCAAGTCCACCAAGGCCGTCAAGGCATCCAAGCCTGCTGCGACAGCGGCTGCCAAACCCACTACACACACGGCCAGCAAGCACTCAAGCGCCCACAGCCAGCACGCCACCCGCAAGGCCACAGCCGGCGCCAAGCGCGATGCGCACGGCAAACCGTCTCGCTCGACCCAGCAGAAGAACGTGTTCAAGAAATCGCACCCCTGCCCGTCGACCGGCAAGTCCACAGGATCGTGCCTTGGCTACGTGGTCGACCACAAGGTCGCGCTCAAGCGTGGCGGTGCCGACGTGCCGCAAAACATGCAGTGGCAAACCAAGCAGGCCGCCAAGGCCAAGGACAAGGTGGAGTGAGTTTTATCGTGGTGTCGGCGACCTGAAAGCGCGATCACGAGGCGATTTGGCGGGGGGTTTTGCGAGAGCCCTGCGATATGATCTAAAGCTCCGGTTTTGACCAACCGGCAGCATCAAAAATGCTGGAGCGGTGGCAGAGTGGTCGAATGTACCTGACTCGAAATCAGGCGAATCGTAAGGTTCCGAGGGTTCGAATCCCTCCCGCTCCTCCAGGCAGACAGAGCCCTTCCCACACTGATGGCGAAGGGCTTTTTTAAGGCTGCCAAGGGTTGATCACCTTCGCACCGGCGGCCTTGAAAGGGCCTGTGTCTCGGGTGGCCACGGTCAACCCTTTGGCCGTGGCAATGGCGGCGATGTATCCATCTGCACTGGAAATGGCCAGCCCCGTCGCACGCGCTTTGGCCATCAACTCGGCATAGGACTGGGTGCAACCCAGGTCGAACGGCAGTACGCGACCGGCAAACAGCGGCAATACCCGCGTCTCCAGACTTTCCTGCAAGCCCGAGCGCCGCTTGCCGGCAGGCAGCAGCGCCATGCCGGCGCGCAGTTCGGCCACGGTGATGGCTGACAGAAACAGCGTTTCGATGGCCTGGGCGTCGATCCATTCGGTCACACGGGGATCGGGTGCCCGGCGCAAAGGCTCCGACACCACGTTGGTGTCCAGAAGGATCATTCGAAGCTGACCGGGCGGGCCGGTACCTTGTTGCGCACCTGGTCGAAGACGGCGAATTCTTCATCGCTCAGCTTGGCTCGCTTGCCCACTTCGGCCAACAGCGAGCCCAGCTTGACCCGTTCTTGCGGGTTGACCGCAGCCTCAAGGATTTCACGCACCTCGGCCTCCATGCTGTGGCCGTGCTCCACCGCTCGCGCGCGCAAGGCGCGGTGGACTTCATCGGTGATGTTGCGCACGGTCAGCATGGCCATCGTCATTTCCTTTGATCGGCAAATTGCATGCAGTTTAATCATTCGCATGCAAACCCGCCACCACAAATCCCGCTGCAGCACCGGCAGCAACTCCCCTAAGTCACTGATCGGCATCTGGCTCAAAATGCCCCGAGCCCCAAGTTTCGAATTCATCAAGAGTAAGAGGAGTCAGGCATGAGCGAAGACCCACGCTGCTGTGGCAGCGGTACCTGCATCATCGACGCCGAAGGCCGCTGCTGGTGCGGCCAGCAGTGGGATGGCCAGAAGATGTGCCACGCGCCGCTGTCGCCGGCTGGCGCGCCCGCCGCTGCGGCTGTAGCCGACCAGCCGCGCCCGCCAACGGCAACCGAGCCGTGATCTGCAAAGACCCGTCCCGCCCACCGCTCTCCAATCCGATGCCCTGCCGCACGCAGGATGCGCCATGACGTCTCCGGCGGCGCTGGTCTGGTTCAAGCGCGACCTGCGCGTTCGTGACCATGCCCCGCTTGCCGAGGCGATGCGCTTTGAAAACGCGCTGGGTCTGGTGGTCATTGAGCCGCAATGGCTGGCCAGCCCTGAATGCGATCCGCGTCACGTCGCCTTCTTGCTGGACTGTGTGGCGCAACTCAAGGTCGATCTGGCGCAGCGCGGGCTGCCGCTGCTGGTTCGGTGTGGCGCCATGCCGCAGGTGCTGCAGGATCTGCGCCGCGAGTTTGCGTTCACGCATCTGCTGAGCCACGAGGAAACGGGCTCTGGATGGAGCTTTACGCGCGACTTGGCGGTGGCCGAGTGGTGCCGCGCTCAGGGTGTTGAATGGGTCGAGTCGCAGCAAACGGGCGTGGTGCGGCGCCTGCGTTCGCGCACCGGTTGGGCCGGCCGATGGGCGGGCCGCATGAATGCACCTGAGGCACCCGGGGCAATCGGCTTCAGGTCGGTGACGGGTGTGCAGTCTGCGGCCGTGCCCACGCTGCGTGAATTAGGTCTTGCTGAGCCTTGCGCGCCCTTGCCACTGGGCGGCGAGCGTGCCGCGTGGGATGTGCTGGACAGCTTTCTTGGCGGCCGTGGCCGCGGCTACCGCCGCGCGATGTCCAGCCCACTCACCGCTGCCGAGGGCTGCAGCCGCCTGAGCGCGCACCTGGCCTTCGGCACGATCTCGATGCGCTGCGTGCATCAGACCACCGAGGCGCGCATTGCCAGCACGTCCGATCGTGAGCTGGCTTACGCCTTGCGCGGCTTCGCCAGCCGGTTGCGCTGGCACTGTCACTTCATGCAAAAGCTCGAAGACGAACCCGCCATCGAGTGGCGCAACGTGGCGCGAACAGTCGACGGGCTGCGAGCGGGCGACGGCGTGCACGAGGGTCCGATCGACCAAGAGCGACTGCAGGCCTGGTGCGAAGGCCGCACCGGCTACCCGATGGTCGATGCCTGCATGCGGCAACTGCGCGCGACCGGCTGGTTGAACTTCCGCATGCGTGCGATGCTGGTCAGCTTTGCGGCCTATCACCTGTGGCTGCACTGGCGCGAGCCGGGGCTGTTTCTGGCGCGCCAGTTTCTCGATTTCGAGCCCGGCATTCACTGGAGCCAGATGCAGATGCAGTCGGGCACCACCGGCATCAACACGCTGCGCATTTATTCGCCGGCCAAGCAGGCGCTCGACCACGACGCCGAAGGGCGCTACATCCGGCAGTGGGTGCCTGAAATCGGCACCGCGGCCTATCCGCCACCCATCGTCAACGAGCGCGAGGCCGTGGCTGCAGCCAAGGACCGGCTTTACGGTCTGCGCAAGTCAGGCCAGGCGCACGCAGAGGCCAAAGCCATCCAGAACAAGCATGGCTCACGCAAGAGTGGCCTGCCGCCCACCACGAAGCCGAAGCGCCGCACCCCGGCCGCCCCAGATGGCCAGGGCCAGTTGTTCTAGGTGGGCGTCGGGGGTTGGACTTTCTAAGCCCGCTCGTCGTGCTTCTTTGAAGCAAACGGGTAGGCGCCGCCAGATTTGCCTTTGGGCGGGATCTTGAGCGACAGGACCACCCTCACCCTGGCCCTCTCCCACGGGGAGAGGGGACATGAAGCTGGCTCTCCCTGTGGGGATTTGAACAGCCATCTCCCGCCAACGGGCGACGGTGTCTTGACTCCCTCTCCCTCTTCCGCGCGCGGGAGAGCTTGCGTTACCCCCTCTCCCGCTCGCGGGAGAGGGCAGGGGTCAGGGTGGCGCAGCCGCTGGTGCTGGTGGCCGGAGAGGCAACTTGCATTGGCTCCCTCTCCCTCTCCCGTCCGCGGGAGAGGGCAGGGGTGAGGGTGGCGCAGCCGCTGGTGCTGGTGGCCGGCGATGCAACTTGCATTGACTCCCTCTCCCGCTCGCGGGAGAGGGCAGGGGTGAGGGCAGCGGCGAGGCAGCGGACTGTTTTCAGCCGACGTGCCGAAGTTGAGCGCGAATGGGCTGAAAATCCGCAGGTCTACAGGGGCCGCGCCGAGTTGGGGTCGCTCACCACTCGACGTTCTGGATGGATCACTCCATGCTGATTTCGCACCCGCTTCGCACCGAGCTGCACGACGAGCTCCACACACGACCGAGACCGGCGATCACGGTGCCCCATGTGATCGCGCACGCCTCGGTCATTCACCCGAGTCAGTTCTCGTCTTACCCGAAGGTGCTGCTTGATTGGTGTGCAAGCCACGGCATCGAACCCCCGGCGCCAGGGCAGTTCCACTTCACGGCGGCGGTGGGCACGACGCGCCTGCGTTGGGAGTTGCACGGCGAGTTTCATGACTACACCTTCTACGACACCGAGTGCGCCGCGAAAGAGCCTTTTGCACCCAACAACGCGGACCGCTGTCTTGAACAACTGCTGAAACTTGAAGAGGGACAATTGATCGCCGCCTTGCGGCTGACGGTGCTGGCTGCCGATGGGTGCGAAGACGGCAACACACTGGCCGCTTGCGTGTTCGATGGTGACGAGTTGGTTGCAGCCAGCGTGTGCGACAGGTGCGTCGACATGTATTCGGACTTTCGTCTGGATCAAGCCGGGTTCGGCCGCTTCTTGCTGATCGAACGTGAATCACGCCCGCGTCAGTTGGGCAGGGTGGTTCAGTCCATCATCGACATGGAGGTCTACCGGATGATGGCCATGTTGGCCTACCCGGAGGCGCGTGAGCTCGCCAGCTCGCTGCGAGCGATCGAACCCCGGCTTTCGGGCTTGGTGACTCGGCTCGATTTGGCCGAGGCCAGCGAAGAGCCCGAGATCCTGCAGGACTTGACCCGCTTGTCGGCCGAAATTGAGCAGTTGTCCACCTACAGCGCCTACAGGCTGGATGCCGCCAACGCCTACCGAGGCCTGGTGCGGCAAAGCCTGGACGACCTTCGCGAGGTGCGGCTGGGATGGCAACAAACGCCGAGCGAATTTCTCAAGCGCCGATTCGACCCGGCGATGAATTTCTGCGAGGCCGTCAATGTGCGTCTTGAGTCGGTGTCGGCGCGCGTGAGCCGTGCCAGCGGCCTGCTGAGCACACGGGTCGAGATCGACCGCGAGCGTCAGAACCAGGAATTGCTGGGTGCGATCAACGAGCGAGCCGCCGCCCAATTGCACCTGCAGCAAACCGTCGAAGGCCTGTCGGTGGCGGCCATTGCGTACTACGCCACCGGGCTGTGCGCGTATCTATTCAAGGCAGCCGACGAGGCAGGTCTGCCTGTCCGCTACGAGCTGGCCACCGGCGCGGCCGTGGTGCCTGTGGTGCTGCTCGTATGGTGGTTTTTGCGCCGCGCGCGAGGCCGCGTCGGCCGTGCCGACAAGCCCCGCTAGCAGCCTGCCCGCCAGCACCGCCTCGCCGCGGGTCAGTGCATGATGGCCAGGACCTCGCGCACTGCCCCCTTGAACACGAAGAGCGTGAGCGCGCCGTTTTTCAGGTCGCCCTTGCTGTCGAAGGAAATGTCGCCGCTCACTCCGGGGTAGCTGTCTGTGGCGGCCAGCACCGGCAGGTACTTGGCCGGATCGGATGAGCCAGCCTTGGCCATGGCCGCGGCCATCAACTTGACCGCGTCGTAGGCATTCGGCGCGTAGGCCATCACCTCGGCGCCCATTTTTTTCTTGAAGGCCGCGCGGAAGTCGTCGTTGCGCTTTTTCTGCGCGCCTTCGACACCCCCGCCCAGCGTGCAAAACACCTGAATCTGAGCGATCGCGCCGCCTGCGAGTGCGGGCAGGTCGTTGGTGCACACCCCGTCGCCACCCATGAACTTCGTCTTGATGCCCAGTTGCACCATCTGCCTGAGCATCGGCCCGGCCTGGGCTGAGCCGCCGGCAAAGAAGAGGATGTCGGGCTTGGTGGCCTTGATGGCGGTGAGGATGGCGGTGAAGTCGGTGGCCTTGTCCGAGGTGTACTGGCGCGTGACCACCTTGGCGCCGGCGACGACGGCGTCGCTGTCGAACTCCTGTGCCAGACCCTGGCCATAAGCCGTTCGGTCGTCCACGATGGCGATGGTCCGTGCTTGCAGCGTGTTGACCGCGTAGCGGGCCAGCACCGAGCCCATTTGCAGGTCGTTGGCCAACAGCCGGAAGGTGGTCTTGTAGCCCAGCCGCGTGTACTTCGGGTCGGTGGCCGACGGGGAAATCTGCGCGATGCCGGCATCGCTGTAGATGCGCGCTGCGGGAATCGAGGTGCCCGAGTTCAAATGCCCCACCACGCCGTTGACGCCCGAGTCAACCAGCTTTTGCGCCACCGCGGTGGCCTGTCTCGGGTCGCCGGCATCGTCTTCGGCCAGCAGTTCGAAGCGGGCCTTCTTGCCGCCGATCAGCAGCCCCTGCGCATTGAGTTCGTCGATGGCCATGCGCGCGCCCATTTCGTTGTCGCGACCCATGTAGGTCCAGTTGCCGCTGGTCGCGGCCACATGGCCGATGCGCACGCTCAGTTCCTGCGCGCCAGCCGATGAGGCGATGAAGGCCAGGGCGCCCAGCGCTGCCATCTTCCATGGGGTCTGCATTGAAAAACTCCTTGAATTGGGGGGGGTTCTGTCGTCGGCGAGTCTGCCAGCGCTCAGTCCTCGCGCACGCTCAGTTGCAGCGGCATGGCACCGTGGGCGCGATCGCGCGGTGGCTGCAGCAGCAGCGCCATCAGCTCGGGGCTGAAGGACAGATCCATCTTGCCGTGGTTCACGCCGGCCACGCGAACCAGGCGGCTTTGCCTGGCCACTTCGCTGCGAATGACCAGTGTGACGACCCGCTCGCTCGCCCTGACGAACACCCAGCAGCCGAATCGGTGGGCGTCGCGTTCGATCCTGCAACTGCGGCGCCAATCTTCGGCGCGCAACTGCTCGGCCGGCGTGGTGGCCGCAGGGACAAGCACGCTCGCCTCGGGGCTGAGCGAGCAGTGCGCCGCGATGGCGCCGTCGCGTGCTTGCGCCGAGGCGTGGGCGCACGACGCGAAGTCCTGGTCGTAGACGACCACGTGGGTGTCGTCCTGCCAGATGACTGCGCCGCCTTCGGTGCGCAAGCCGAAGACCAGTTCATGCGCGCCCAGGCCCTTGGCCAGCTCGTTGATGCCCTGTGCCTGCACGATGGCCATGACGATGGGCAGCAGCCGCTGCGGCGCCAGGTCGGCGGCCAGCAGGCCTTCGCGCAGCTCGGGCGTGAGCGCGGCGTGATGCGGCGTGTGGCTGCCGAGCTGGTGGTGGTCCGATGCGTTGGCATCCAGGCCATCTTCGGTGGTCCAGCGCAGCAACTCGGCGTCGCCGTGCATGCTCGACGACGCCAGCAGCAGCGCCACCGGCCGTTCGGTATCGAAGGGGCCGACTCGGTTCGTCAACATATCAAGCAGCTCTGTGACGCTGCCCGCCTGCGCGCAGTGATCGCGCAGGAAGGTGATGATTTGCGCGGCCGTTTCGGCATCGCCTGAACAGGCCATAGCCACGCCGGCAGCGATCTCCACCAGCTTCAAGGGCGACGCTGCCCCGTGTGACCCGGCGTCCGACAGCAGCAAGACCGAGCTCTTGTATTTCCAGCCGGCGCAATAGGTCAAGGTGCAGGTCTTTCAGTCATCATCGTCCGGGGCGTGCCAAAGGCCTTGTGCGCTCGAATGCCCGCGCCGCTCGCAGCACCAGCGCATCGCCGAACATCGGCCCCACGATCTGCAGCCCGATCGGCAAGCCGTCAGCGGTCAAGCCGCACGGGATGCTACAGGCGGGCTGCTGCGTCAGGTTGAACGGGTGGCAGAAGGGCGTCCAGCCCAGCATGGTCTCGGCAGACATGGGCCGCTGTCCGGCGGGTAGGGCGTCGAACGCGGGCACCGCCACGCTGGGGGTCACCAGCACATCGAAGCGTTGCATGAACTGCCGCATGTGCGAGCCCAGTTCGACGCGCCGCTGGTGCAGGCTTTGCAGCTCGAGCACGCCAAGGGTCGAGCCGATGTGCGCTTGAGCCGCAAAATCGGGGTCGGCCACGCTGCGCTGCGCTGGCGCCAACCGGCTCCACAGCGACCACACGGTCGCAAACCACAGGCCGGTGGTGATCTCAAGCGGGTCTTCGAACCCCGGGTCGATCGCCTCGACCTGGGCGCCCAGCGATTGCAGCTCGAAGACCGCGCGCTCGCACGCGGCCGCCACTTCGGGGTGAACCTGTTTGGCGTAGCCGAGCTGGGGCGACCAGGCCACGCGCAGGCCGTTCACGCCATCGTCGAGGCCTGCGGTGTGGTCGCGCCCGTCGGGTGGCAGCGAACTCCAGTCGCGCGCATCGGGGCGCGCCAGCACGTTCATCATCAGCGCGGCATCGCGCACGCTCATGGTGATGGGGCCGATGTGGGCCACGCTGCCGAAGGGAGATGGCGGATACGCCGGCACCCGACCGAAGCTAGGCTTGAAGCCGAAGGTGCCGCACAGCGCCGCCGGAATGCGCACGCTGCCAGCCCCGTCGGTGCCCACCGACAGCGGCCCCATGCCAGCAGCCACCGCCACCGCCGAGCCGCCCGATGAGCCGCCGGGCGTGCGATCGAGCCGCCAGGGGTTGCGCGTCAGCCCGGTGAGCGGCGAATTGGTTTCGGCCTTGCAGCCAAACTCGGGCGTGGTGGTCTTGCCCAGCAGCACCGCGCCGGCTTCGCGCAGCCGGGCGGTGGCTGGCGCATCGACGTCCCAGGCCTGCGCCGCATCGACGGTGCGGCTGCCGCGACGTGTCGGCCAGCCGCGCGTGAGGATCAGGTCCTTGACGGAGACCGGCACGCCTTCGAGTTCGCCGCAGGCGGTGCCATCGCGTCGCCAGGCTTGCCAGCGGGCTTCGCTGCGACGTGCCGCAGCCAGGGCGTCTTCGGCCGCGACCAGCACGAAGGCGTTGACTTGGGGCTCAAGCCGCGCGATGCGCTCAAGCACCGCGCGGGTGGCCTCAACGGGCGAGGCCGCGCCCGATCGGAAGGCATCGAGCAGCTCGCTGGCCGTCGCATCGGCCAGGCTGGGTGCCAGCTGCTCGATGCCTTGGGCCGGACCCGGTCCGCTGTCCATGGACCGGGTTCGCGGGTTGATTACTGCGATGCCGACAGTGTGTAGTTGCCGGTGCCGGTGTACCTCGTCACGCGCAGGTAGACCGTGACCGCTGCGGAGCCGGTGTTGGTGTACGAGAGCTGATCGGTCAGACCGGTGCCCAGGATGCTCCGAGTGATCTGGGTGCTGCCAGTGGAGTTGTAAAGGTACAGGTCGAAGTCGACGTTGGAAGCCATCGTGAGCGAAGCTGTCAGGGTCTTACCCGCACCGACCGTCAGCCGGTAGTAATCGGTGTCGGTGCTGCTGCTGATGCTGCCATTGATGCTGACCGGGTTGGCGCTGATCACCTGAGCGCTGGTGGCGCTGTTGTTGCTGCTGGTTGTTTCGGTCACTGCGGTCACCGAGCCGCAGGCCAGGGTGCTGAAACTGCTCTCTTTGCCATAAACGGTGCCACCGCTGCTCACGCCTTTGGCGCGGAGGTAGTAGGTGCTGCTGCACGCGAGCCCCGACAGGGCGCGGGTGGCGCTGCCGGTGGTGGTCACGGCGCTCGGGGTGGCCGCCAGACCGGTGGTGCTGTAACTGCCGCTCACGGTGCCGTACTCGAAGGTCACCGTGGTGCTGCCGCCGTTGGCCGTGATCGTGCTGTTGAGCGTGGCGCTGGCGATGCTGATGCTGGTGGCAGCGCCGGTGGTCACCGTGGGCGCGCAGGCCGCTGTCAGAAAGTTGGCCTCGTTGCCAACGGCCGTGCCGGTGCTGTTGGCGCCTGTGGCACGGAAGTAGTAGCGGGTGTTGCAGCTCAAGCCCGAAATCGCCAGGGAGGCTGAGCCAAAGCTGCTCACCGGAGTTCCGCTGGTGGCGGCCAGCCCGGTGGATGAATAAACACCGCTGGCGGAGCCAAGGTCAAAGGTCACTGCGGTGCTCGAGCCGTTGGCGGTGATGGTGCTGTTGAGGGTGGCGGCGGAGGCCGTGATCCTGGACGTTGCCGTGGTTGTGACGGAAGGGGCCGCAGGCGTAGCGCTTCCCCCGGCGGCCAGCGCAGCGTTCACCGCCGCAGTCGCATCCACGATGCCTGCGCCGCACTGGGAGCAGGCGGCCGGGAACGGCCGCGCGGTGTTCATGAGCGCGCTTTTCACTTGATCGGGTGTCATCCCCGGGTTCTTCGCCAGCATCAGCGCGACCACGGCCGACACATGCGGCGTGGCCATTGAGGTGCCTTGGTAGTAGGCGTAGCTGTCATTGCCTGGCG